>NZ_JARICI010000018.1 GCF_029257255.1 Sporosarcina sp.
GGTTATTATTAGGGGTCAAGTAGTCGATGCCTTGACACCCCCGAATCATACCAAGGGGACTTTTCTATTTCAATAGGGCTCCACTAACCAAACAGGAATGCTCTGGGAGGATCAGCCCGACAGGTGATGACAACTTAGGGGAGCGAAGCGACCAAGTTGGCTCACCGCGGGCCCTCCAGAACGCGTCCGCCTGGAGCGGAAAGCAACTGCCTATGGGAAATGATCAGTATACTATTTTTTACTGTTAACTTATTCATTCAGAATACTTCAACAAGCAGGATTCGATCCGCTAAAAATGTGATATAGTATTGGATAAATAACACGAAGAGGATCGGGGACTTATCATGAAAGAAAAAATTACAAAAGCCAGTATTTTATTGTTTGAAGAAAAAGGATTCAGCGAAACTTCAATCCAAGACATAGTCGAGGCACTCGGCGTAACCAAAGGAACATTCTATTACTACTTCAACAGCAAAGAACAACTACTAATGGAAATTCATCTCGACTATATTTCGGATCTGCTCAATCGCCAACAGACTATTTTGGAATCAAGCAATCTGTCAAACCGCAAGAAACTGGAAGGAATCATCTCACTGCTCATCCATGACATTCAGGACAAAGGGCCGAGCGGACGTGTGTTTTTCCGGGAAATGCGCCATCTGATCGAAGAAAACGTCAAATCAATCGAGAAACAGCGCGATCTGTTCCGTCTGCATATCGAACAGCTTATTACAGACGGCATAGCAACCGGTGAATTCCGCAAAGACCTGCGTGCGGATATTGCTGCGTTTGGCGTATTAGGCATCGTAAACTACAGTTATAACTGGTTTAATCCGATGGGTGAAATATCCGCTAATGAATTAAGTGAACTGTTTTCCAGTATGTTGCTCGAAGGAATCGTTCCACGATAAGCTGATCGTTCTGCTTGTCTGTGTTCAACATACCTACTGGTTAGTATAAAGGAGGATTTAGCATGAAAGATGCAACGACAATTACAGTAAGAACTGGAGAAGAACTCGATAAAGAAAAACTGCAGAAGTTTATTCGAGAGTACATTCCAGAAGCCCCTGAAGGAGAACTGCAAATCCGCCAATTCAGTGCAGGACATTCTAATCTGACCTATTCGCTGCAAATCAATGAGTGGGAAGCGGTATTGCGCAGACCACCGCTTGGGCCAGTCGCACCGAAAGCGCATGATATGGAAAGAGAATATCATATTTTATCGAGCTTGCATCCGTATTTCAAACCGGCTCCAAAATCCTATGTGTATTCTGATGATGAAGAAATTGTCGGAAGTCCATTTTTTATTATGGAGCGCCGGAACGGTATCGTGCTGGATACGGAGTTTCCCGAAGAAATTACCTATACGCCGGAGCTTGGGCGTAAGATTTCAGAGTTGCTGGTTGAGCAGCTTGTGAGCCTGCATCAAGTAGATTATAAGAAAACAAAGCTTGTGGACATGGTGAAACCTGAAGGCTTTATGGAACGGCAGGTTGCTGGCTGGATCGGACGCTACGAACGGTCGAAAACAGATGAAGTAAAAGGTGTGGATGAACTGACCGATTACTTGAAAAATCATGTGCCGGAGTCAGCGGAACCAACAATTATTCATTATGATTATAAATTGAACAACGCGATGTTCTCAGAAGACTTTTCGGAAGTGACGGGGCTGTTTGATTGGGAAATGACGACGGTCGGAGATCCCTTGGCGGACGTTGGTGCAGCGATGAGCTACTGGATTCAGGCGGATGATCCAGAAATCTTGAAAAAAGGTCTCGGCAAACCGCCTGTGACGGTGATGGACGGGTTCTTCACAAGAGATGAGTTCATTAAGCTGTATGCAGAAAAAAGCGGACGTGATGTCAGTTCAATTGATTATTATTTGACGTTTGCTTACTTTAAACTAGCGGTCATTTGTCAGCAGATTTATTACCGTTATAAAAAAGGGCAGACGCAGGATCAGCGCTTTGCTCATTTCAATATTTTTGTAGAGAATCTGATTCAGTATGCCTTGATGAGTTCGAGAAAGTAAGGAGTGACAGGATGAAAATTCACTTGCTATTCAAGAAAGAAGAGCTGGACGAGACAAAGCTAGATGCTTCCAAAACAGTCGTGGTCTTCGATATATTATTGGCTACTTCCACAATATCGGCCTGCCTTTCATTCGGAGCGCGTGCAGTGATTCCAACGGCAGATGAAGACGAAGCATGCGAGATGGCGAAGAATTGGCCAGCTGAAGAAATTTGTGTGGCGGGTGAATGGAACGGTCTGCCGATTGATGACTTTTCATATCCGCTGCCTCTATTAATTAAACAGGAAGTTGCGAATAAAACACTGATTCTCTCGACGACAAACGGTACGGTGGCCATTCGAAAAGCCGCGGCTGCCCGCAAAGTCTGGATTGCTTCATTGCTCAACAGTCCGGCAGTTGCTCGCAAAGTATATGCGGAATATGAAGACAAGACGATTTTACTTGTTTGTGCGGGATCAGCAAATCAATTCAGCCTGGAAGATTTCTATGGCGCAGGCTACTTCCTGACCGAGCTGATACGGCAGGTAGGAGAGGAGTCGGTAGAATTAACCGATAGTGCGCTCAGTGCAAAGTTGTTTTACGAGAGTCAGGCAGACCGCAGTGAAATTTTATTGGCCGGCTCAAAAGTCGGTGTATCTCTGCTGGATCTTGATTTAAGTGAAGACCTCTATTTCGTTAGTCAGAAGAATCAGCTGGAAACAGCCCCTTCTCTATCAGGAAATCAAATAATCTGTGATAAAAATGTAAGCATATATAAAGCGTGAGGAGTGAAGTGAATGAAACATACAGCTCATTTTGAGTTTTGGCCGCCACGGATTGCGAAAACACTGACAGTACCTGAAACGACACTCTATGATAATTTAGCGATTACCGCGAAGAAATATCCGAATAAAACCGCATATGAATTTTACGGCGGATCGGCAACATACAGTGAATTGCTGAATGAAACTGAAAAAATGGCTGGCTATCTCGAGCAGGAATGCCAAGTGAAAAAAGGCGATCGAGTATTGTTGCTTATGCAGAACTCCCCGCAATTTCTCGTCAGTTTATTTGCGATCCTGCGAGTCCGTGCGGTTGCTGTCGCGATCAATCCGATGAGCACGACGGAAGATCTGCAGTTTTTCCTGGAGGACGGCGAAATTAACATGGCATTTGTGGGACAGGAATTGTATTCGAAACTGGCGCCGCTGATCGGCACAACGACACTCAAAACAGTGATTGCTGCAGCCTATTCAGACTGTATTGATGAAGGGAAAGCTCTTGGTGTGATTCCTGAAGAAGTGAAGACGCCGGCAATGGAACTGCCGAAAACGGTTTCTTGGTCAAAAGCATTGAATGCTGATCAAACGCCTTCCGCCTACACAGGTGCAAGTGACGATATGGCAATGATTCCTTATACATCCGGGACGACAGGCGCGCCGAAGGGATGCATTCATACAAACCGCACTGTTCAGGCGAATACGACAGGTTCTTATCACTGGATGACAATGAGTCCGGATACTGTGGCGCTGACGAGTCTGCCTTTATTTCATGTGACTGGATTGACGCACAGCGCGCTGAATCCTATCCTGGCAGGGAGTAAAATGGTTATTCTCACTCGGTGGGACCGTGATTATGCGATCAAAGCAATCGAACATTTCAAAGTCAGTCACTGGATCAATATTAGTACGATGCTGATTGATTTCCTGGCGAATCCGAAGCTTGCGGATTATGATATTTCTTCATTGGATGTTGTTGGAGGAGGGGGAGCCACGTTGCCCGTTGCTGTTGGTGAAAAGCTACGTCAGTGGACGGGGCTTGATTATGTCGAAGGGTACGGCTTATCTGAAACGATGTCACATACCCATTTTAATCCTCCGAATCGGCCGAAACTGCAGTGTCTGGGCATTCCGGCGTTCGGCGTGGATGTGCGCATTATTGATCCAGCAACCGGCGTGGAACTAGGAGTAGAGGAAGAAGGAGAGCTGGTCGTCAACGCGCCGCAGATGTTCAAAGGCTACTATAATCAGGAAGAAGAGACGAAAGCGAGTCAGCTTGTGATTGACGGTAAGGAGTTTTTCCGTACAGGTGACATCGTGCGCATGGATGACGAAGGCTACTTCTTTATCGTGGACCGCGTCAAGCGGATGATCAATGCGGCGGGCTATAAAGTGTGGCCGACAGAAGTGGAGTCGATTCTCTATAAGCACCCTGCTATTCAACAGGCTTGTGTTGTACGGCATCCAGATGAAGTGCGCGGCGAGACGGTCAAAGCTCTACTTATTTTGAATGAAGAGTATAAAGGAAAAGTGACTGGTGACGAGATTATCGAATGGTCGAAGGATCAGATGGCGAGTTATAAGTATCCAAGGATTGTCGAATTCCGCGACAGTTTCCCAACGACAAGCAGCGGGAAGATCTTGTGGCGTCAGCTGCAGGATGGCTGAAATGCGGAGAATGAAGCTGATTTGAGAGATGTCATGTCTTTCAGATCAGCTTTTTCTAATGAAAATGGATCGGGAGTGGGGGCGTCGCACGAAAAAGCTTCATGAGCGAACCAAAGCCGGTGGTAGCCGCGCCAAACCGCCACTTTTACTCAACCCCAGAGAATGATAGGATAGAAAGAAACGTAACGGGAGGCTTTTCGAATGAAACAGCCAACAGAGAAGCATGTGCTGATCTATGGAGATGTTTTTGTAGATTATATTGCAACAGATGAAACGAATACAGAATTCGCGACTTTCCTTGGAGGCGCGACAGTGAATGTGGCGGCAGGCGTTTCACGGCTTGGAGCAAAGTCATCACTCATTACAATTAGTGGAGACGATGAAGGTTCGCGGGTTTCTTTTGAAGAATTGAAGCGGGAAGGCGTCGATCTGACTTATGCGGTTCATTCGTCCGATAAGAAAGTGAACGGGGTGTATGTGCATTTGACATCGGATCATGACCGGGTGTTTGCGAAATATGTCGACGATACGCCTGATTTACAAGTTGAGCCGAGTGATTTGCAGGAAACAGCTTTTCTTGATGCTTCGATTCTGCATATCTGCTCAGGCACGATGTTTCAGCCGACTGCTTTAGAGACGACGAAGCGTGCAGTCGAGCTTGCGAAGTCAGCAAATGTGTTGCTTTCATTCGACCCGAATATACGACCGCTGCGCTGGGAAAGTGAAGAAATCTGCCGGCAGACGATCTTACCTTTTATTGAGCAGACGGATTTACTAAAGCTGACTGAGGAAGAGCTATGTTTCTTGATGGAGACGGAGGAAGTGGAAGTCGGCCTTGCTAAATTAGCGGCTTACGGGGTGCCGGTTGTCATGCTGACGCTGGGGGCGCATGGCACACTGGCGATTATTGACGGTGTGCAACAGCATGTCGGCGTCAAGGCGATTGAACCTGTCGACACAACGGGAGCAGGAGATGCGTTCATCGCTGGCGTGTTGCGGGAAATTCAAATGAACGGCAAACCGGAGACTACGGATGAGTGGCTTGAAATAATCTCGTTCGGCAATCAAATGGGTGCGCTCTGTGCGCTCAAGCCGGGCGCTTTGTCTGCGATGCCGCATGCGAATGAATTGGGCGGGCTATGAGCGTCTGGCGGGGATGTATGATCGGGCTTCATTTGGGTATGAGCGCGCGAAGAGCTGCTATGATCGAGTTTGATGTTTCTATGAGCGCTCAGCGGGGGTGTATGAGCGTTTAGCGTGGTTGAATGATCATACACTGCGGTTTTTCGGTAAAATGTTATCTGCTGTGCAAAACATCGAGCACAAACCACCATCTGCCACACATTCTCGCAACAAGTGGCTGATGTAAAAAAAGGACCATCCAAAAGTCAGATAGACATGACTTGTTGAATGGTCCTTTATGCTGTTATATCTTGAATTCCTGGATAACGTGCTGCAGCCTCATAGCTTGATCGCTGAGATCGCGGGCTACTGTATCAATTTCTTCAATCGTAGCCATTTGCTCCTGTACAGCGCCGGAGTTCTGCTCAGTTTGTGCAGACGCTTCATCCGCTTGGCAAGCGATTTCTTGAACGGAAGCAGATACTTCTTCAGCACTCGCCGAAATTTCCTCCGTAGCGGCAGAAATATCTTCAATCTGACCGCCCATTGCCTGTATAGCTGTAACGATAGTTGAGAAAGCTTTGCCGGCGTCTTCAATGACTTGCACGCCTTGCTCGGCATTTTTCAAACTATCTGCAACAGAAGCTTCGACATTTTTTGTATCAGTCTGAATATCGGCAGTAAGTTTGACAATCTGGGTCGCTGAGTTTTTGGACTGCTCTGCGAGGTTTCGTACTTCATTGGCCACGACGGCAAAGCCTTTACCTTGTTCACCTGCTCTGGCTGCTTCAATGGCGGCGTTGAGAGCGAGAAGGTTCGTCTGCTCTGTAATTTCTGTGATAACTTTTGTAATATTTTCAATTTCGATCGTTTGCTTGCTGAGACGCTGAATCAATTCGCTTGTCAGATGAGAAGAATCGTAAATGATGCTCATCTGATCTTTCGCCAGCTGTACGGACTGTTCGCTGTCGCCCGCCAGTTTTTCTGTTTCATCTGCGCTTGTATTCAGACGCAACGCAGATTCTGCGATCCGTTGTACACCGATTGCCGTCTCTTCCATTGCCAATGAACTTTCTTTTGCGGAAGCAGCAGAGGTTTGCGCACCGGATGAAATCATATCCATATTACGGCTCACTTCCTGCGATGCTTTCGTCACTTCCTGCGTACTTGCGGATAATTCTTCTGCGGAGGCAGTAACGTGCAGTGCGTTGTCATTGATTGTACTAATGACATTCCGCAGATTATGTTTCATCGTATTGAAGGAATTCGCCAGGTCACGAAGTTCGTCTTTCGCTTTCACATGGACATCTTCCTGTGTTAAATCACCGCTCGCCAAGACCGCGGAAGCAGCAGATAGACGTCTGATCGGTCTTGAGATTGTCCGATAAATGAAATAGGCAATTAACATAGCTAGAATGGTATCGGTAATAATGGAACTCACTAACGAGCTTTTGGACTTAGCAGCATCTGCTTGTGCTTCGGAACGTTTTTTATCGAGTTCTTCGTTCTGATAAGCGGCTATTTCTGCAGCAGCCGATTCAATGCCGACACTTGCTTGACTCGTTTCTTCCACCATTATTTTTTCAGCTAAATCATAATTTTTTGCTTGCACAGCAGCAACGATTTTATCGGCATTCGCATCAAATATCGCAATGTTATCGTTTGTTTGCTGTACGAGTTCTTTCATCTGTGCTGACTGTACGACATCAGATAGATGGTTGACTTCATCTTTCAGTGTCTGCTGGTGTTCGCGCAGTGATTCTAACGTTATATCCGAACGCTCGCTCATATAAGCGCGGATATAAAGACCTTGCATGGCCATTTCCTTCAAAATGTTATTTGCTGTATTTGCACGATCTACTTGTGTGTCCAGCATGCCTTCATAGTCCTGTGTAACCTTCGCCAACTGTGAAATACTGAAGAAAGCAAACATCAGCAAGACAGCAAGCATGACACCAAATCCTCCAAAAATCTTTTTCCCTATGGTCATAAGATAACCCCTTTCATGACTAATAACCTATTTATAATTATATTTTACTATAATCTACTGATTTAGAGGTAATCAATTCTTAATTAACAAAAAAATGTTCTCTTATATAGACTAAAGTATGACACAATCTATCTATATATCGGCAGTGTTTTTAGAAAATTAATAGAAAAGGCATACAAAGTTTGAGAATCATTTCAAATGAAAAAGTCTGGTGTCTATTTATTCAGAATAATTTGTATGAAAGGTGTTTCTATGGTAGTATAATGAACACATGATAAT
Source organism: Sporosarcina sp. (assembly GCF_029257255.1). Lineage (GTDB taxonomy): Bacteria > Bacillota > Bacilli > Bacillales_A > Planococcaceae > Sporosarcina. The sequence goes on from NZ_JARICI010000018.1 coordinate 7,850, forward strand.
AGAAGAAACTGGGGGAATTTAGATGCCTAACGGTACGCAGAAAGAACATATTTCAAAGCCGAAAGAAAATGTTTGGACGTTTTTGCAAGATATTAATAACTGGGCGCCGCTTATTCCTGGATACATTGAGCACGAAGTACTGAGCGATGATCAATTTACATGGAAGTTCCGCGCTGATTTAGGAATGATGCAAAAGAATATCGTACTGCGAGTTGATGTAATGGAGAAAACGGAAGCCTCGAAGATTAGTTTTAATTTAGAAGGCCTGAATGAAAGTTTAGACGGCAATGGCTACTTTGAATTGTATGAGGCAGCTGATCAAACAACTGATCTCACAGGCTATCTTGATATAAAAGGCAAAGGTATGATGGGCTCTATGATTAATACAATGATGAAAAACTATGTGCCACAGACGGTTGAGGAATTGACAAGATCGATTGGCAGTAAGGCAGCGCAATAATAAAGATGAATACCAGGACTTTTCCATAATGGAGAGGTTCTTTTTTTTATATCAGCTTGCCCTTTACGTTAACGTAAATGCTATCATTATAAAAATAGAAGAAAGGGGAATGCGAGGTGAAGACGATTCGGGAGACCGCGGAGCTGTTTGATGTGTCGACGAGGACCATCCGCTATTATGAGGAAATTGGTTTATTGTCACCTACTCGTACAGAAGGCAATCAAAGACTCTACACTTCATCGGAACTGGCCAAAATAAAATTAATTGTACGCGGCAAGAAGTATGGTTTTTCATTGGATGAGATTAAGGAAATGGTGTTGCTATTCGATAAGGATCGCACGGGACGAAAACAGCTGGAGCGGACGATTGAATATGGTGAACGGCGGATTGAAGAAATTGAAATGAAAATTCGGGAGCTGCAGGAAATGAAGTCTGAAATGCAGCAGCTGCACAAAATGTTCCAACATAAGCTTGTAAATTCGAAGGGAGAATGAATAGATGAATAGTTCAAAGTTATTGTCGCGCAACGCACGCAAGTATCCAAATACTGAGGCGGTTGTCAGTATGGGGAAAAGAATGACGTATAAAGAGCTCGATCAACAGGTGAATCAATTCGGCCATGCGCTTCGAAATCAGGGTGTCAAAGCGGGAGCGAAAGTCGCGTTATTCTTACCAAACGTTGCAGAGTTTGTCATCGCGTATTTTGCGGCGCAGCGTATCGGTGCAATTGTTGTTCCGATCAATGTGAAACTGACTGCCAAAGAACTAGAATTTATTTTGGAGCATGCCGATGCCGAGGTGCTGATCGCGCATGAATTAGTATTTGAAGCAGCAAGTGAAATGAAAGCGCCTTCATTGCGGATTAAGACGGGTGGAGCGGCTGACGGCTGGCTGGATTTCCATGAGTTACTGGAGCAAGGCGATCAGACTGCTATTGAATGTGAGTTAAAAGAAGATGATGAATCGACCATTTTATATACATCAGGAACGACTGGAAGCCCTAAAGGCGTACTCTTCAGCTACCGCAATATTTTAACGGTTGCTTCGATGATTTCGGTGGAAATGGAAATGAAACCGGAAAGCCGCATTTTACTGATGATGCCGCTCAGCCACTCGGCACCGCTTCATTTGTTCATGATGGCCGGGGTGTACATGGGTGCAACGCTTGTGCTGACACCGATGTTCACACCAGACTTGTTCATTGATACAGTCGAGAAAGAGAAGACAACACACTTCTTCGGAGCACCGGTTGCCTATCTGCTTTCTGCAGGAAATCCGAAGCTGCAACAAGCCGACCTTTCTTCAATGAAATGGTGGGTCTACGGCGGAGCACCGCTGTCTGCTGAAGAAGTGAAAAAGGTGAAAGCGGCGTTCCGTACCGATAATTTGGTTTGTGTGTATGGACTGACGGAAGCAGGTCCGAGCGGTTCATTATTGATGGCGGATGAACATGATACGAAAGCGGGCAGTATTGGACGGCGTGCACCTTTGCACACGGAACTGCGCATCGTTGATGAAAACGGAAGTGATGTTGCAGCGGGAGAAGTCGGTGAAATTGTGCTGCTCGGTGAAGGGAATATGCTTGGCTATTATAAAAATGAAGAAGCGACGAAAAACTCCTATTACGACGGCTGGCTGCGTACCGGCGATATGGCGATGGAAGATGAAGACGGATTTTATTGGATTGTCGGACGTAAGAAGGACGTGATTTTATCCGGGGGTGTCAATATTTATCCGCAGGAAATCGAAGAAACGATTGTACAATTCCCGGGAATGACCGAAGTGGCGGTTGTTGGTGTACCACATGCGGAGTGGGGTGAAACGGTGAAAGCAGTCTATGCGGCGTCGGGTGCGATTGATGTCGGCGATCTCCAAGCCTATTTAAAGGAGAACTTAGCTTCATTCAAAATTCCGAGAATCTATGAGCAGGTAGAAGCACTGCCGCGAAATGCTTCCGGTAAAATCCTTAAACAGCCGTTGCGGGAAGGAGAATTTGTACAATGAAAGTTTTACAGAAAACCGATCATTATGAAGCGGAAAATTTTTTCATAGGGGATGAAACGCTCGAACTCATTTTACGGGAGCGGCTGCAGGGGCCGTTTCTCGATTACGCACTGCGGGAACTTGACGAGTTCGGAAGGGCATGTGCCAATGAAATTGATCAGCGTGCAGCGCATACCGACCGAGAAGGCGAGCCGCGTTTGCTTCGCTATAATAAATTCGGTGAAGAAGTTTCGGAAGTATGGGTCAATGAAGGTTATAAGCAAACGGTTCAGCAATCGTATGACACGGGAATAGTCGGCTACGTCCATAAAGAAATTCCTGAGCTAGGTCATAAGGGGAATTACACCTATAGCTTTGCGCAAGGGTATTTGTTGTCGCATGCGGAGCCTGGATTTTACTGTCCGGTCACACTGACGATGGCGACGGCTTATCTGCTTGATCATTTTGCTGATGATGAAGTGAAAAAACGCTTCCTGCCGCATGTTTGCGCAACGGGTGATGTTCCTTTATTCGAAGGTGCCACGTTTTTGACAGAGCGTCAGGGTGGATCTGATGTCGGTGCGAACATTGTGCGGGCAGTAGAGGAAGACGGCGAGTACCGATTGTATGGAGAAAAGTATTTTGCTTCAAATGCCGGCATGGCAGGCGTTGCGATGGTATTGGCGCGAAAAGAAGGGGCACAGGAAGGTTCGAGGGGGCTGACATTGTTTGCGGTTCCTTGGCGGAACGAAGAGGGAGAGCTAAACAATCTCCGTGTACGCCGCCTGAAAGATAAACTTGGTGTACGGGCTGTGCCGTCGGGCGAGGTGGAGTTCGAAGGGGCGGTCGCGTATATTGTGGGAGATCCGACGAGAGGACTTGCCTATATGCTGGAGGCATTGAATTTATCGCGTATTTGTAATGCCGTCGCGTCACTCGGAATTATGCGCAGAGCTCTATTGGAGTCAGATACGTATGCCAGCCGCAGAAATGCATTCGGCCAGCCACTGACGGATTATCCGATGGTACGTGATTCGCTAGGTAAGCTGCGTGCGAAGTTGCATGCCGAAACGGTAACGGTGTTCGATTTCATTAAGCTATATGAAAATGTCACGGATGGCAAGGCGAGTGAACGGGAGCAAGTGTTGAACCGGCTTTTCATTGCGCTGATTAAGAAAGAAACGGCTGAGCAGGCGATTCATTTTTCACATGAAGCGATCGAGATGCATGGCGGCAACGGCTTTATCGAAGACTTTGTCACTCCGCGTCTGCTGCGGGATGCGCAGGTGTTGACAGTTTGGGAGGGGACAGCAAATATTTTAGCGCTGGAGCTGATCCGTCTCGTTTCCAAATTCAACGCGCATGAATTGTTTATTGATGAAATGAAATTGCGAATTTCGGGCTTGGTTGATAGTCAATTAAAGCGGGTGCTCGAAGCGGAGCTCGCTAATCAAAACGAGGGTCTCACAGCATTTTCCGGATATGATCATGCACTGCAGACATTCGAAGCAAAGAAGTGGATGAAGCGTATGTCCGATCTCTATGAAAGTGTTGTGACGCTTGAGTGGGCAGATAAATATGGTGAAAAGTATGAGAAGTTGGCGGATGTTTTTATGGAAGATACGTGGAATCTACGGCATTCAGGTGATCGAATGAAGACTGTAGAGTACTTTGAAGATATAATGTAAAGAAAGACAGCGGGGCAGTTTTATGCCTGGCTGTCTTTCCTTTATGCTGGTCTGAATGAAGAGCGTTAGGTTTGATATTTGATCGTACAGATTTCTGATAGAGAGAATTCCTTCACGGTGGTATCTCCGAAGGGCTGGAAATGAACGGTACGGGTACTTCGGTTGAAATCCAAATAATAGCCGGTTAGTTTTGTGTCTTTCGAATTAATTAGCGTGAGTACTACAGGCGTGCCCATCACGAAATCAGTGATGATATGGACCAAATGCAGTTCTTCGTAACATTTCGATTCTCGCTCAGGAATACGTGGAGAATCACAGCCGCTGCAAGGTCTGAATTTTCTAGATGACATAAAAGTATGCACCTCCTTCTTTCCTAGCTTATGTTGATATTTGAAGGGGAGCTGTGCCGTTTTGGTAGGTAAATTGCCGGTTATGAGCACTTACGGCGATTTCATGATCATTTGACGGGGCGTATGGATCATATCTGAAGAGGCTATGATCACTTGGCATATTGTCATGATCACGCTCGCGGGATTTATGAGCGTTTGCGGAGCAGCAATGAGCATCAGCCGGAAATTCGAATGAAAACGGCGGCGGTTTTTCGGCACATGGCATGTACTAAGAAAATGGTAAGAGTATCTTACGCTCAGCGCGCCAAAACAGCAGTTTCCTGAACCAAACTACTCCGACTGCGAACCAAAAACAAGGACTGCCGCACATTTTCTGCTTTGCCCCGCACCAAACCACTGTTCGAACGCACCAAACCGGCCGGCTGCCGCACCATTGCCCGAAAATATTATCAGAGAAGTTCCGATAAACAAAAAAGCTATTCGAAGAGTCTAGAAAACATGACTCTTCGAATAGCTGAGCAATACCTTGCTAATCTATTAATCCATCACCAATCCGCCATCAACAACCAGGTTCTGACCTGTAATCGCGCGGCTTGCAGGGGAAGCGAAGAATACGACTACGTCTGCTACTTCTTCCGGTGTCACGACGCGGTCGATCGGTGTGCTGGCTTTGATGATGTCGAAAACTGCGTCGGGTGTTGCAGCGCTTGCATCTGTTTTCAATAAGAGGCCGCCCGATACCATGTTGACTGTGATGCCGTCAGATCCGAGTTCTTTTGCCATGCTGCGTGTCATGCCGAGAAGTGCCGCTTTGCTTGTGTTGTAGTCGTGATAGGGAACTACCGGATTTTGTACGAGATTCGTTCCGATGTTGATGATTCGTCCGAATTTCTGAACCTTCATTCCTTCTCTAACTGCCTGCAGCGTATGTAATGTCGCGCCGACAGAGCCTTCGAGCTGCTTCAGGTAATCCTGCCAGTCAATTGTATCTAGCTTTTCACGGTCATCTCCGTTGAATGAAAAGTCGATAAGCGCGTTGTTGACGACTGTTGTAATAGGCTGACCGAAATAATTCTTAGCATCTTCCACCAATTTCTGCAGTTCTTCCGGATTGCGCACATCCGCTTTCAGTGCAATCGCACGGTCTGCTCCAATTTCATTGACGACTTCCTGCGCTTTCTCTTCGCTTTGGAAGTAGTTCACAACTACTTTGGCTCCTGCTTCGCCGAATGCTTTTGCTGTTGCCGCCCCTAATCCTCTGCTTGCTCCTGTTACCAGTATAACTTGATCTTTTAATTCCAATGAATACAGCTCCCTTTTACCTATCATCACAAAAAAGACCACTGAGAGTCAGCGGCCTTTTAAGAGCGCCACTTCCCTACGCCGGTGTTAACCGAATCAGGTTCAAAGGGTCGGAATAAATTCCTCTCAGCCAATTGGCACCCCTAGTGATCTTGTTATATATGTGTCTAGTAAGTATAGCATAATGGTAATATTCTGTGTTTAGATGAAACTCTCTTAAAATGTGATAACACCTAGAGCCATAGTGATTAGGAATAATACGATACTGAATCCCCACATGATCAGGAAAGAGTAGCGAATATGTTTCCCCATCTCAAGACCTGCCAGACCAAGTGCAAGCCAAAGTGCAGGAGAGAACGGGCTGACGAATGTTCCAATGATGTTTCCGACGATCAGCGCATAGGCAGCGGAGATCGACGGTATGCCGAATCCGGAAACAACTTGTTCGACGATTGGCAATAGAGCAAAGTAATAAGCGTCTGTACTCAGCAATAAATCGAATGGTACACCGAAGAATCCGATGATGATGTGTAAGTAGGGAACGATGAATGCCGGAAGAACTTTTACTAGATCGGTAGCGATGGAATCCAGCATGTTCGCGCCGTTCAAGATTCCCAAGAATGAACCTGCAGCCAAGATGATTGCAGCCATCAGCAACGCATTCGGTGCGTGCGCTTTGATCCGCTCCATCTGCTCAGTCACAGAGCGATAGTTCAATGGCAGTGCAATACTGAATCCTACCATGAAGATAAAGCCGGCCGGAACTTCTCCCCAAACGAGCAGTCCTATGACACTTATTGCGATGATCACGTTTAGCCAAAGCATTTTAGGACGCTGCAGCGAATTAACAGTTTTGGCAGATTCATCTTCTACAACTGCTTCCTCTTCTATAACTTCTTCTTCCATTCCATCGGCTGCCCGCTTTGCAATACGACGGTTCTCACGCATACCGAGAATGAATGCGACCGCAACCAGAAGCACTAAACCAATGACCTGGATCTTAATCAATGGGCGCCATAGCTCTGTGACATCCATACCGAGAACTGCTGCTGCACGGCCAAGTGGACCGCCCCAAGGTACCATATTGACAATACTTGCAGATGTTCCTACGAGCAGCAAAAGCAGATAAGGACTCATCTTTAGACGTTTATAAAGAGGTAATAATGCAGGAATCGTAATTAAAAACGTCGAGGCACCTGAACCGTCCAGCTGCGCAATTGCTGCAATAACGACAGTTGCCATTGCAACAGCAACAACATTTCCCCGTGAAATACGAATCATTGTATTAATGAGAGGGTCGAAAACGCCGGCATCTTGCATGATTCCGAAAAACAGAATAGCGAAAATGAACATAATAACGACACTGATGACCGAGTCGATCCCGCTTCCGAAGAACTCCCCAATTTCTTTGAAGTTAAACCCGGCAAAGAAGGCACCGAAGATCGGCACAATAACTAATCCAACAATCGGTGTAATCCGACCGCTGATCAGCAAAGCGACAATAATAAAGATGGTTAATAAACCAATAATACTTAACATAGCTTTTCCCCCTTATAAGAATAAGTTTGAAAAGAAGGATGTAAGCGGATACAAATGAAACAATCCAATAAGTCCTTCTTAAGTTGTTCATACTGTAACATGGGGGAAAGGTGCTAAAAAGCTTATGATGATAAGTCCAATAGAGTTTATTCTATGCATTTTGTTCATTCTGCTCACGGCTGGAGTAGTCAGATTTTCAAATAGGTTCGCTCAGGTCTTCCGACATCGCCGTAATGAAGCTGTGCTTTCGCTTTATCCGCAGATACCAGATATTCTAAATAGCGTCTGGCGGTGGAACGGCTGACCCCGGCAGCCTGTCCGACATCAATTGCGTTCATGCCGTCTGCTGAACTGCTTGTCAGAACTTCTTCAATTCGTTCCAGTGTTAACTGATCAATTCCTTTTGGCAGGCCTTCCGACGTAGCGGTGGAAGAAGGACTTAGATCTATTCCATATAACAGACGGTCCAAATCCTCCTGATTAACTTCGTCTTTTGAAGACAGTAAGATTTTGCGTGCCCGATAGCGTGTAAATGTTTTGTGAAAGCGGTCAAAGTCTACAGGTTTAAGTAAATAATCGACAACACCTCCATGTAAAGCTTCCTCTACAGTTAGCGTCTCTTTTGCCGCAGTCACGAATATGATGTCGATAGCTGGGAAGTCATGCCGAATGCGCCAAAATAGTTCAAGTCCGGGGCTGTCCGGTATGTATACATCCAATAAAATTAGCTCAGGGAGTTGCTCTGTCTGCTGTAAAAAAGCCATGGTATCTTCTGCTGTTTTCATTTCTGCAAGGATGTGAAAGCCGGTGATTTCTTCAATAAGTTTCCGATTTATTTGCGCCACACGAAAATCATCTTCCACAATCAATACTCCTATTGTCTGTACCATATCTACCATCCTCTATTCATTATTTTTTGGTATCGACACGACAAAACAGGTGCCCCCAAGTTCACTCGGTTCAATAGACAGCTGGCCGTTTACTGCATCGACTGCTTGTTTCGTCAGTGCAAGGCCGAAGCCTCTGCCAATTCCTGTTTTTGTCGAAGTACCTTTTCTGAAAATATCGTCCAGCAACGAGCTTGCAATACCAGGTCCAGCATCGTCTATTTCAAATAGCAAATCTTGTCCAATATCCGTAAAAAAGACAGATATTTCCCGGGAAATTGCTTTTTCATCATAAACTGCGTCAAACGCATTATCCAATAGATTTCCGACAGCAGTCAACAGAGCCTGCCTATTACGGTCGGATAAAGGTGAATGCAGGCGGCTGCCAGGCTGAATCGTCACGTGGATCTGTATTTCACTCGCTTGGTTTAATTTCCCGACAAGCAAACCGCTGACATAAGGATCTTCAATTTCATCTAGCAATGCATCCATCCATTCCTGCTGAATATTCATTTCATCCTGAATAAAATCTAAAACTTCTTCTTTTTTTCCCAAGCGGGTCAACCCCATGATCGTATAAAGCTTGTTGGAGAACTCATGAGTCTGAGAACGAAGAGCATCGGCGTATTGCTGGATATGCGTCAGTTTTTTTGTCAGATTCTCGATTTCTGTTTTATTTCGGAAAGTCGCAACTGCACCCCATATGTTATTTTCGTAGAAGATGGGCACGCTGTTTACGTACACGCGGTGTGTGCCAAGAATCTTTTCCTGATCAAAGAGAGCCAACTCGGTTTCCAGCACGTACGGCAAATCAGAAGTGGGGAAGCTCTCTTGAATCGATTTGCCAATCCATTTATCCGCCTGAAAATCATCGTCTGTCAACAATTTCAAAGCGGCAGAGTTAATCATCGTGATCTGTCCTTCTTTATTAATTGCGACAATCCCTTCGTGAATAGAATGGAGAATCGTTTCATTTTGGAATAATAAATGGGAGATTTCCTCGGGTTCAAGGCCGTATAAAGTCTTTTTAATATAGTTTGCAATGAATACAGCACCGATGATGGCAGCGGTACTAATTCCAAGTAGAACAAGCCATATTTCTTTACTGTAATCCCATATAACTGAATTAATCGACTCTGCTAAAAAGCCGACAGATACAACACCGACAATCTCTCCGTCTGAATAAATCGGAACTTTTGCACGCAAGGAACTGCCAAGGGTCCCTGTAGATTTAGAAGTGTACGATTCGCCGAAAGTAAGTGCGCGTTCATTATCCTCTCCCACCATCTTCTCACCGATGCGGTCGGGATTCGGATGGGCATAACGAACTTCTTCACGGTTACCTATGACAATAAACTCTGCATCTGTCTGGTCCTGTATTTTTTGTACAACTGGCTGGATAATGGAGGAAGGGTCGTCCGAATTGAAAGCATCAATAACCTCTGGAATCAATGCCACGCTAGTTGCTACGCTCAGCGCCCTCTCACCAATCTGTGTTTCCAGCGTATCCGTAACGAAAAAACTCATGAATCCGCCGATCAGTAAAGTGATCGTTACAACGAGTGCTCCGATCAACCCCACCATTTTCATATGTAAGTTAATGAAGGATTTTGGTTTTATATGATGAATATGCAAGTCTTGTTTATTAATGCGGATCATGAGCGGACATCTCCCCGTAAGTAGCGATAGGTTTAGCATACCATGTGCGTTGTTCAGTCAGGGGAAAATAAGCAGGCATGACAACGAGTGTTAACAGAAATTCTCTAGCACTTTGATAACACCAATTTCCTTCGACAATACTAATTGGAACCCCCGTGATTTTATATGTAAGTCATGAATTCCTTATAGGTACCGTACACTTATTCTTATTGTAATAGAGGGGGAATTCCGACCAAAATAAAAAACAAGTTTTCTTTTTCAGAAAGTTTGTTAGAATGAAATAAAGAAAAGCAAAGGAGAAACCACATGCTCAAAAATATTCCCAACAATTTATCTCCTGAAATACTCAAGGTATTAATGGAAATGGGCCATGGAGATGAAATATTAATAGCTGATGGTAACTTTCCATCAGCTTCACATACAGCTAACATACTGCGTTTAGATGGACAAAACGCACCTGAGATTCTGCAAAGTATCCTTTTTCTATTAGAGTTGGATGATTATGAGGAAGGTGGCGTTATGTTGATGAAACCAAAAGAAAATGAAGAGACTCCAATTATATGGAACGACTATAAAGAAATCTTACAACGAACAGATAATGATCACATTTCAATTTTGAAATTAGAACGCTTTGCATTCTATGAAAAAGCTAAGAAAGCCTATGCAATTATTGCAACGAGCGAGCAAGCATTGTACGCAAATATTATGCTACGAAAAGGTGTAATTAGAATAGGAGATGAATCGTTATGTTGGCAGGAGTAAGACATCATAAAATTAAAGAAATGGTAGATGAACGAGGCACTATTCGGGTTACAGAGCTTAGTCAATTGCTTGGTGTGACAGATGAAACGATCAGAAGAGATTTAGAGCGCTTGGAAGGACAAGGTAAATTGTATCGCACACATGGCGGTGCAATAAGTGCGAAACAAGAAGAAGATGATGTACCTCATTTTCAGAGGGAAGTGATTAATAAAGAAGAAAAAATCATCGTGGCAAGAGAGGCAATTAAATTAATAGAAGAGGGAGATATTATTTTCCTTGATGCAAGCTCATCCGCTCTTTATTTAGCACGTTTAATTCCTGATATGCGGCTAACTGTTTTGACAAATTCTATTCAAATTTGCGTTGTATTATCTGGACATTCAAAGATCCAAGTCATTTCAACAGGTGGTAACCTATCTGCCAGATCCATGTCTTATGTAGGGCAAGTGGCGCTAAATACACTGGATTCTTATTATGTAGATAAATTATTTTTCTCCTGCAAAGGCTTAGATGAAGATTGGGGAATAAGTGACGGGAATGAATTACAGGCATTGGTGAAACAAAAAATAATTGAACGTGCAACTAAGAGAATTTTATTACTTGATCATTCGAAGTTGGGGAAAAAAGCATTTGCTAGAATATCAAGTTGCGCTTGTATTAACACAATCATTGTAGATTCAAAGACAGAGCTTGATAAGCTAGGTTTTTTGAAAGACCAAGGAACTGAAATCTTATTACCCCGGTTAGCAAAAGAAGCTCATTAAAAGAGCTTCTTTTTAGAATTGTTAAAATTCGTATTGCGTTTACAATATTTATCATCTATAATCAACAACAACAAAGAAAAACAAACATTACCAAAGAAGAAAGAAAATTCTGTTTAGGAGTGAGTGCATGGTGCCTGTTTTGCTTTCTATGAGAAACATATCTAAATCATTCCCTGGAGTGAAAGCGCTATCAAATGTAGATTTAGAATTACGGCATGGCGAAGTTCTTGCTTTGGTTGGTGAAAATGGGGCTGGCAAGTCTACTATGATGAAGATATTGAATGGGATCTATTCTAAAGACGAGGGGAAAATTTTATTGGAAGGAAAAGAGGTAAACATTGAAAATATTAATCAAGCGCAAGAGTTAGGTATCTCTATCATTCACCAAGAACTGAACTTAATGAGAGACTTGACAGTCGCTGAAAATATTTTCATCGGGCGGGAACCTAGAAGTGCTTTTAACTTCTTTTTAAAAGATAGAGAGCTAAATAAAAAAACAGCCGACTTATTCCGAAGGTTGAATATAGAATTAGATCCACACACGAAAGTGGCAGATTTAACGATTGCTAAGCAGCAAATGGTGGAAATCGCGAAAGCCCTTTCTTTTAATTCTAAAATTATCATTATGGATGAGCCTACAACAGCGCTAACTGAAACAGAGATCGATTCGTTGTTTGTGACAGTTGAGAGTTTGCGCAACGATGGTGTAGGTGTAATTTATATATCTCATAGAATGGATGAACTTAAGAGAATTACGGATCGAATCACAGTGATGCGGGATGGAACTTACATTGATACGTTAGAAACGAAAGATACTGAGATGAGTAAAGTTATACAATTGATGGTTGGTAGACAAGTATACATAGAATCGAAACCAACCTCAATCAACGAAAATCATGAAACAATTCTTAGATTAGAAAATGTTTCGACCAAAGATCACTTGAGAAATGTTTCATTTGAGTTGAAAAAAGGTGAAATTTTAGGGTTTTCCGGATTAATGGGTGCAGGACGTACGGAAGTAGCCAGAGCGATTTTTGGTGCTGATAAAATTGAAAGCGGTTCCATTTATTTGAATGGTAAGGAAGTAAAGATTAAGTCTCCGAAAGAAGCAGTGGAAATGGGAATAGGTTATGTGTCTGAAGATCGCAAACATTTAGGTTTATTGGTGGATATGGATGTTAAAACCAATATGGCCTTAGCCACTATCAAAAACTTTACCAAAGGAAAATTAGTAGTGAGTCAAAGAGAAATGGGGAAAGTGGCAAAAAAGTATGTGAAAGAGTTGAAAATCAAGACTCCATCTGTACATCAGAAAATTCGATTTCTTTCGGGCGGCAATCAGCAGAAAGTAGTTATTGCAAAATGGTTATTGCGGAATTGTGATATTTTGATTTTTGATGAGCCTACTCGGGGCATTGATGTAGGTGCGAAAGGTGAAATTTACAAGTTGATAGATGAATTGGCTGAAAGTGGGATGGCGGTCATTATGATTTCGTCCGAATTGCCTGAAGTATTGCGTATGAGTCACCGGGTAATTGTGATGTCGGAAGGGAGAATAACAGGCGAACTATCATCTGCGGAAGCTACTCAAGAAAAGATTATGGAGTTTGCCACAGCTGCCAAATAAAGAATGGAGTGAGATGGTTTGAGTATAGATACAGTTATAAACGAAGAAAAGAATAAGAAGTCAGGCAGATATAGAATTCCATCGGGAGCAATTCAGCAAGTTTTGGCGTTTGCCAGTTTGATTGCCTTAGTTATTTTCTTCTCAATTGCTTCAGGAAGTTTCCTTCAATACAGCAACATCATAGGGATTCTGCTTTCTACTGCGGTCATTGGGATTTTAGCGTTAGGTGCAACATTTGTCATCATTACGGGAGGTATTGATTTATCTGTTGGAACGGTCATGACTTTGTCATCTGTCATGATCGGTGTAATCGTCGTAGATGGCGGTATGCCAATTTGGGTGGGTATTGTCGGTGGTGTTTTAACGGGTGCATTATGTGGTCTGTTAAGCGGGTTTGCGATTGCGAAATTAAATATTCCGCCGTTTATAGCGACGCTGGCTATGATGATGATTGCAAAAGGTTTGGCGCTGGTAATTTCAAGTGCAGCCCCCATTTACTTTAATGATCATCCTAGTTTCACAAAGATTTCTTTAGGTTCTATTACTCCTGTTATTGAAGTTCCGAACGCTATTCTAATCTTTTTCATAATGGCGATTATCGGCGGCGTTATTTTAAGTAAAACAATTCTTGGAAGATACAACTTTGCAATCGGCAGTAATGAGGAAGCGACAAGATTATCTGGTGTGAACGTGAATTTCTGGAAGATGTCTATTTATACACTTGCAGGAGCTTTTACAGGCGTAGCGGGTGTGTTGATGGCAGCTCGTTTAAATTCAGCGCAGCCGGCACTAGGTCAAGGCTATGAATTGGAGGCGATAGCTGCTGTTGTCATAGGGGGTACTTCACTAAGCGGTGGTAAAGGTACAATCGTCGGAACCGTGATCGGTGCTTTAATTATGAGTGTTTTAACAAATGGTCTGCGGATTATGTCTATACCACAAGAATGGCAGACTGTGGTTGTTGGTTTGGTTATCATTCTCGCAGTCTATGCAGATACGTTACGTAAGAAAGCCTAATGGATGGTAGGATGTCTGAAATCAGACTGATTATAAAGTGAAATAGAAAAAGGGGAGGAATAATTATGAAGAAGAAGATGGGGTTATTAAGTGGGATTCTTGCAACATCATTACTGTTTGCAGCATGTTCAGATGATGGAGCAAGCGGTGACGGCGCTGGGGAAGTCGAAGAAGGCAAGCCATACGTTGCGATCGTATCTAAAGGTTTCCAGCACCAATTTTGGCAGGCAGTAAAACAAGGTGCGGAAGAAGCAGCTGAAGAGTTCGATGTAAGCATTACATTTGAAGGACCGGAAAGTGAGTCACAAGTAGATAAACAAATTGAAATGCTTCAAGCGGCATTGGATAAGAAACCGGACGCTATTGGTTTTGCAGCACTGGATTCTAAAGCAGCTTCTCCATTATTAAGCGACGCGGACGGCAAGGACATTCCAATTATTGCATTTGACTCTGGGGTAGAAAGTGATATTCCTTTAGCAACTGCATCTACAGATAATAGAGCTGCTGCGTCATTAGCGGCTGACAAGATGGCTGAAGCAATTGGTGAAGAAGGTAAAATTGCTTTAATCGTTCATGATCAGACATCTGTTACAGGGACAGACCGAAGAGATGGTTTCAAAGAGCAGATTGAATCAAAATATCCCAATATTGAAATCGTAGACATCCAATATGGAGGTGGGGACCATCTGAAGTCTACTGACCTAGCAAAAGCGGTTATGCAGGCGCATCCTGACCTGAAAGGAATTTTCGGATCAAATGAAGGGTCAGCTATTGGAGTAGTAAACGCAGTAAACGAATTAAATAAAGATGGGAAAATTACGATAATTGGATTTGACTCAGGGAAACAGCAAATTGAAGCAATTAAAAGTGGTGTCATGACAGGTGCGGTTACTCAAAATCCGGTTGGAATAGGATATGAAACTGTTAAAGCAGCAGTTGAAGCACTTGACGGTAAGACATTAGATAAAGTCATTGATACTGGTTTCTACTGGTACGACAAAGACAATATTGACGATGAAGAGATTCAAGCAGCTGTTTATCAATAATATACTGAAGAAGCTGGAACTCGCGAGGTTTCCAGCTTCTTCTATAAAAATAATAGAAAGTAGTGTTGATTATGGAACAGCTTAGATGGGGTGTTATCGGTGCCGCTAATATAGCTGAGCGCCAAATGATTCCAGCTATTTTAGAGACTGGATCTGGAATAATCACAGCGATTGCAAGCCGCAGTGGTAAAGCGGACAATCTGCAGAAAAAGTTTGGAATCCCTTTTGCCACAACTAATTATGAAGAATTATTCTCTATGGATGCAGTGGATGCGGTATACATAGCAACACCCAACTCAACGCATAGCGAAATAATCAAAAAAGCGGTATTTGCAGGTAAGCATGTGTTATGTGAAAAACCAATTGTATTAAAAAGAGAAGAGTTAGAGGAGATTTTTCAATTAGCCGATCAGCATAACGTCTATGTGATGGAAGCAATGATGTACAGATTTCATCCGCAAATGGAAGCTTGTCGGGATCTATTGGAGTCGGGCGTGATTGGAGATGTAGTCACCATACATTCCAGGTTTCATTTTAAGCTGGAGAATTGGGAGTCTAACATCCGAACTAGCAGTCAATTAGGTGGAGGATCACTGAATGACTTAGGCTGTTACTGCATTAATGCAGCGTCGTATCTCCTAAAACAAGAACCACAAACTATACAAGTGCTAAATTCAAAACGAAATCAATCGGATGTTGACACACATGTGTCGATGCAGATGTATTACGCTTCAGGTGAAACCGTTCTGAGTGATTGCAGCTTCCACACTCCAATGAATAATGAAATTGAAATTCTAGGGACGCTGGGATCTATTAAATTACCGCATGCATTCAGGCCGGATTTAAACGGTGATGTGGGAGACGTTTATATTAACAAGCAAGGCAAAGAAGAAAAGGTTTCGCTGACAGCAAAGTCTTATGTCGAACAAGTCCGTAGTTTTCAAGAGACTATTCAAAATAACGGCAAGCTGTTTTACAGCCAAGATGACATGTTACTGCAAGTAGATCTATTAGAAAAAGTCTTTGACAAATTGAATATGTGAGGAAAGGGGCGAAATTATGTCAGTTCAAGTACTGAAAGATCTTAATAAATATGCAGCGAAATTAGTAGATTCAGGCTTAGTCGTCGGAGCTGGAGGAAACTTAAGTATGCGTGACGGAGAGTTTATGTATATTTCGCCAAGCGGATTTGATTTGAAAGAAATAAAGGATGAACACTGGGTGAAAGTGCATATTGAAACAGGAGAAATTCATGGGAGTTTAAAGCCGTCCTCAGAAATACTGATGCATCTGGAATGCTTCAGGAAAAATGATGAAATTAAGGCCGTCTTACACGCGCATCCTACATATTCGGTAGGTGTTTCATCAGCCGGTAAAGATATTCAGCCGATGTTTCCTGACTTTCCGGCAATGGTGAAGAGAATAAAATATATTGATTATGTCATTCCGACAACTCATGTACTTGCTGACGCCGTATCAGAAATTATTGAAGATGCAGATGCAATCATTATGCGTAATCATGGAGTCTTGACAGTTGGAAGAACGATGAAAGAAACGTTCTTTTTCATGCAGTTGATTGAAGAAGCGGCAAAGGTTTATTATATCAGCTCGACTGTAGGCACGCCCAGGATTTTAACAGATCAAGAATGTGATGAATTGAGAAACCTTTCTGCTGAAACCTATCGCTCAAAACTGTTGCAAGAAAAGAGGGAGTAACATGACGCAGGTTTTATCATTTGATATCGGCGCATCAAATGGAAGATTAGTTCGTCATCACTTTGATGGTAAACGTATTACCAGTGAGATTGTTCACCGTTTCGATAATAGTCCCGTCATACGAAATAATAGTTATCATTGGGATTTTACCTATCTAATGGATCAGATTTATACAGCCATCAGAAAAGCCCAATCTTTACCGGACGATGCCGCTAAGAGCGTTGGTTTCGATACGTGGGGAGTGGACTTTGGTGCAATAGATCAATCTGGAAATATACTATTTGAGCCTTACTCTTATAGAGATGAACACACAGTTCCGTATATGCTTCAGACTTTGAAAGAAATTGATGAATATGATCTTTTTACGTTAACGGGTAATGCAGTTTCTTCTATTAATACGTTATTTCAAATGCTAGCAATAGCTGAGAAAGAATCATTCGACAATGCAGCGCATCTGTTAATGATGCCGACACTTTTGCAATACCAGTTAACAGAAATCGCGATTAATGAATTTACTATATGCTCGACCACTCAAATGCTAAAAACAGGAAAACAAGAATGGAATACAGATCTAATCGATAAAGTACTGAATCCAAATCTTCCGCTGACAGATATTCAGTTGCCGCATCAAATAATTGGACCTGTTTCAAATAGAATTCAACAACAGGAAAATATCGATCCCTTGAAGGTTGTGCTAACTCCAGGACATGATACAGCATGCGCGCTGTCTGCTCTTCCTATGCTGATAGATAACTCATTCTTTATGAGTATCGGTACATGGACCATTATCGGCACGGAATCAGAGTGCCCCGTTGTTACGCCGGAGTCATTTGAAAAAGGCTTTACAAATGAAGGGACCAGCGAGGGCACCTATCGTTTTCAAAAGAATAGTATAGGGTTTTGGATTTTGCAGGAACTGAGGAGAGAGTGGAAAGAAGCTGGCCACGAGCTAGATTATGAAATAGAAAACGAAATGGTCTATAACAGTCAGCCTTCGAATACGTTCATTGATCCGAATGCAGATGTGTTTTTCAATCCATCCTCCATGATCGCAGCGATCGAGCTGTTTTGTCTTCAGACGAATCAAAGAAAGCCTGAATCTATAAGCGAAACCATACGCTGTGTGTTGGAAAGTATGGCGTTAAGTTATGCCTGTACGATCCGTCAGCTCGAGAACATTATAGGCAACTCAGCTCAAGCCATTTATGCTGCGGGCGGAGGAATTCAAAATACGTATTTATGTCAATTTATTTCAAGTGCAACGATGAAACAAGTGGTTACTGGACCGGTTGAATCGAGTTCTCTAGGAAACGGATTATCACAGTTGCGGGCTCTTGGTTTGATCTCTTCTTTACAGGAAGGTAGAGAAGTGATCTCTAATTCTATTGAACAACAAGAATATAAACCGATGGATTCGGAACATTGGACATATGCGTTGAGCCGCTTCGAAGAAATCATAGAAAAGAAATGAGGTTCTAGAAAATGAAAAAAGACCGTTATATTGGTGATTTACCTAAGATAGGTATTCGTCCGACGATTGATGGACGAAGAAACGGTGTTCGTGAATCATTGGAAGATACAACGATGGATATGGCGAAAGCTGTAGCAAAGCTGTTGAGTGAAAACTTGAAATACTACAATGGTGAGCAGGTAGAGTGCGTCATTGCAGATTCTTGTATCGGCGGTGTGGCGGAAGCGGCTGCCGCGGCGGCTAAATTTGAACGCGAAGGTGTAGGCGTATCCATTACTGTCACTCCGTGCTGGTGTTATGGCTCTGAAACAATGGATATGAATCCTACTTTACCTAAAGCGGTATGGGGCTTTAACGGAACAGAACGTCCGGGTGCTGTATATTTAGCTGCTGTTTTAGCTGGCTATAATCAAAAAGGTCTGCCTACATTCGGTATCTATGGACAAGACGTTCAAGACGCAGGGGACGAAGAAATACCGGCAGATGTTCGGAAGAAATTACTTCGATTTGCAAAAGCGGGAATGGCAACAGCGATGTTAAAAGGAAAGTCTTATCTGTCCATGGGAACTGTTTCTATGGGGATAGCAGGCAGTATGATTCAAGAAGAGTTTTTCCAAAAACACCTTGGCATGAGAAATGAATACATCGACATGACGGAGTTTGTCCGCCGATTTGATCTGGAAATATATGATACAGAAGAATATGAGCGCGCGTTGAAATGGGTAAAAGAAAGTCTTCACGAAGGCGAAGACCTGAACGCCGATGACAATAAAAGAACAGCAGTACAGCTGGAGGAAGATTGGAAGACTTCCGTGAAGATGGCACTCATTGCCAGAGACTTAATGATCGGCAATGAGAAGTTGGTGGAAAAAGGATTCATTGAAGAATCAATGGGACATAATGCACTAATTGCCGGGTTCCAGGGACAGCGTCAGTGGACTGACTATTTCCCGAATGGAGATTTCATGGAAGCAATCCTGAATTCTTCATTTGACTGGGATGGAAAAAGGGCACCTTATTTACTGGCCACTGAGAATGACAGCTTGAATGGCGTAACGATGGCGATGGGACATTTGTTGACGAATACTGCTCAATTATTCGCAGATGTTCGAACGTATTGGAGCCCTGATGCCGTTAAGAGAGTAACGAATAAAGAGCTGACGGGGAAAGCTGAAAATGGGTTCATTCATTTAATTAATTCGGGTCCTGCTGCGTTAGATGGTACTGGAAGACAGATGCGGGACGGTCAGCCTGTGATGAAGCCGTACTGGGAGATTACTGATGAAGAAGTGAAGGACTGCTTAGACAATACACTTTGGAGACCGGCTTCTACGGAATATTTCAGAGGCGGCGGATATTCATCGGATTTCACCACAAAAGGTGAGATGCCTGTTACAATTGCCCGTTTAAATATTGTAAGCGGATTGGGTCCTGTTTTGCAAATTGCAGAAGGATATACAGTCGAGCTTGAAGATGAAGTACATGATGCATTGGATTCAAGAACAGATCCGACATGGCCGACTACCTGGTTCGTGCCGAATCTGACAGGTGAAGGTGCATTTGCAGACGTCTATTCCGTCATGAATAACTGGGGCGCAAATCACTGTGCCATGTCTTACGGCCATATAGGAGACGATCTGATTACGATGGCATCCATTTTGCGGATCCCCGTTACTATGCATAATGTGGAAAACGAGCGAATCTTCAGACCAAGTGCATGGAATATGTTTGGTACGGAAGGCAAAGAAGCGGCAGATTACAGAGCCTGCGAAAATTTTGGACCATTATATAAGTGAGAAAGGGATCGCTTATATGAAAAGAATATTTACACTTGGTGCAGATTTTGGATCTACTTCATGCAGAACAATAGCCGTTGATGTAAGAGACGGAAGTATTATTTCAACAGTTGACGTGCCATACGAGCATGGTGTATTGACTGAAAATCTTCCAAGCGGTGCTGCCTTGCCGGGGAAGCGCACAGCACTGCAAGTACCCAATGATTACGTAGAGGCATTAACAGCGGGCATTCATTCAATTTTAAATGAAACAGATATAACGAAAGAGAACATTATTGGAATAGGAATTGATTTTACGGCGTCCACCATTCTTCCAGTCGGAAAAAACTTTCAGCCTCTTTGTGAGCTTGAGAAGTTCAAAGATCACCCTCATGCATATGTGAAGCTTTGGAAGCACCATGATGCTGAGCGTTTTGCGGTTAGAATGAATGACTTGGCTCAAGGTGAAGAATGGATCAAACGCTATGGAGGGAAAGTTTCTGCAGAGTGGATGCTGCCAAAAGTATCCGAAATTGCAGAGGAAGCGCCGGAAGTATTTAAGGAAACAGTTATATTCATGGAAGCATCTGATTGGATCGTGGCTCAGTTAACAGGAGAACTCGTCCGGAATAGTTGTGCTGCGGGATATAAGGGATGCTGGCATAAGCGAGAAGGCTATTTATCTAATGAATGGCTGAAAGAGTTACATCCTTTATTAGATGGAATCTATGAAAGCAGGTTACGCGGTGAGGTATCGCCGGTAGGCATAAAAGCCGGAACTCTGCGAGTGGAAATGGCGCATTCATTCGGGTTACAGGAAGGTATTGACGTAAGTGTTGGAATGATTGATGCTCACGCCGCACTTCCCGGCCTGGGCGTTAAGGGTCCGGGAGAGATGGTCGTTGTAATGGGAACCTCATCCTGTCATCTGATTTTGGATGAACACGAAAGAAAGGTTCCGGGGATCAGCGGCGTTGTGGAAGATGGCATTATTCCGGGGTTCTTTGCATATGAAGCGGGACAGGCGGCTGTTGGAGATTTATTCGCCTGGTTTGTGAAAGAGCAAGTGCCGCCTTCTGTTCATGAAGCAGCACAGCACCAGGGCCTGTCGATTCATGAGTATTTATCGAAGGAAGCATTGAAATTAGAACCTGGCCAGTCAGGATTACTTGCGTTGGATTGGATTCATGGCAGCAGAACACCTTGGGTGAATATGTCTCTGTCCGGCGCGATTATTGGAATGAAACTTTCTACAACACCTGCTGAGATCTATAGAGCGTACCTTGAATCGACAGCGTTTGGGACACGGGTAATTGTTGAGCTGTTTGAAGACAACCAAGTACATGTGAAACGCTTGATCACTTCGGGAGGAATCCCACAGAAGAATCCGTTACTCATGCAGATCTATGCAGATATCCTGCAAAAAGAGATCATTGTGGATACGTGTGAAAATGCTTCTGCGCTGGGCGTTGCTATATTATCTGCTGCCACGGCAGGAGCAGATAAAGGCGGTTATGACGATGTATCGGAAGCGATCAGCAGGATGAGTTCAAGAAAACAAAAAATCTATTATCCGAATGAAAAATATAAAGAAGTGTACGACGAGCTGTTTCATTCTTATAAAGAGCTCAGTGACTATTTTGCAGACAAGTCATCTGTAATGAGCGGATTGACTGAACTGAAAAATAGATTTGAAGGAGGAAATTAATTGATAAAGAATAAGTGGAATCCAGAGGAATCAAAAGATCAATCTTCCGCATTGGCAGAATTACGATACCGCTCAAACTTAATTGGTTCAGACCGAAGAATTTGTAACTGGGGCGGCGGCAATACGTCTGTCAAAACGACTGAAAAAGACTTTAAAGGTGATGATGTTGAAGTGATGTGGGTGAAGGGCAGCGGTTCTGACCTGTGTCATATGGAAGAAAAGCATTTTACAGCTTTAAAATTAGAGGATATCCTGCCACTAAAAGAGCGCGAAGATATGAGTGATGAAGATATGGTTGCCTATTTGGAACATTGCATGGTGAATCCCGCAAACCCGAGAGCTTCCATTGAAACCTTATTACATGCGTTTCTGCCATATAAGCACGTAGATCATACACATCCAGATTCCATAATTAGTATTTGCTGTGCGCCAAACGGCCGGGAGATTGCTGATGAAATTTTTGAGGACCGCTATGTATGGGTGCCTTATATCCGTCCAGGCTTTCTGTTGTCCAAAATGATTGCAGAAGGTGTAGAGCAAAATCCTAAAGCGGAACTGGTTCTTATGGAAAAGCACGGTTTGGTTGTGTGGGGAGAGACCGCAGAAGAGAGCTATAATAAAACTGTTGATATTATTAATGAAGCAAAATCATATATTGATAACAAGTTGGAACAGACAGCGGCTTTTGGCGGACAAAAGTATACCTCTCTTGCGTCAGAGGAAAAGGAAAATCTTCTTCATACGATGCTGCCGGTTATCAGGGGCTTAGTGTCGCAGGAAGAAGGAATGATTTTGCAGGTTGATGTGGAAGATGATGTGATGGAATTTGTGAATAGTGAAAAGGCAAAAGATCTTTCACAGGTAGGTGCTGCATGTCCGGATCACCTGGTTCATACGAAGCGCACACCATTGTACATTGAGTTTGATCCGGTGTCTGAAGGTGAATCCGAGTTGATAGAAAAGCTTGAAATTGGCATCGCCGAATATATGAAAGACTATAAAAGTTATTTTGAGAAATATGCGGAATCAGGCGATAAGATGTTTAATCCGGCACCGCGGGTAATATTGATTTCGGGGGTCGGCATGATCACAACCGGTAAAGATATTAAAAACGCGGATGTCAGCAGGCAACTTTATCATAGAGCTATTTCTGTTATGAAAGGGTCTGATGCAATCGGTGGATTCATTTCATTGAATGCTGAAGAGTCATTCCGAATTGAATACTGGCCGCTGGAATTATACAAACTGTCACTTGCACCAAAAGAAGGTGATTTCTCCAGAAAAGTATGTTTCGTAACAGGCGGAGCAGGCGGGATTGGAAGCGAGACATGCCGTTTGTTTGCCTCACAGGGCGGTCATGTAGTCATTGCTGATTTGAATATGGAAGGCGCAGAAAAAGTTGCGGATGAAATAAATGAACAATACGGAGCTGGCCGGGCGATCGCTGTTAAGATGAATGTCACAGTGGAAGAAGAAATTCTTCAGGCATACAAAGAAGTGATTATAACGTATGGCGGTGTAGACGTTCTGGTAAATAACGCGGGTCTTGCTACGTCCAGCCCCTTTGAAGAAACTACGCTGAGCGAATGGAATTTGAATATGGAAGTCTTGGGAACAGGCTATTTCCTCGTTTCCAGAGAAGCTTTTAAAATCATGAAAGCACAGCAGGTTGGCGGAAGCATGGTGTTCATTGGTTCTAAAAACTCCATTTATGCAGGAAAGAATGCTTCTGCGTACAGTTCTGTTAAAGCACTGGAAGCACATCTGGCGAGATGTATTGCTGCTGAGGGTGGCGATTACGGCATTCGCGTTAACTCAGTATTACCGGATGCGGTGCTGCAGGGGTCAGCTATTTGGGGTTCAAAATGGCGTGAAGAACGTGCGGCTGCCTATAATATTGATCCGGATGAACTGGAAGATCATTATAAACAACGGACGGTTTTGAAAGTCAATATTTATCCTAGAGATATTGCGGAGGCCATTGCGTTCTTTACCTCTTCGAAATCATTGAAAACAACTGGCTGTATGCTTACCGTGGATGGCGGAGTGGCAGCTGCCTTTACAAGATAATTAGAGCGGCCGCTTCTTATAAAGGAGCGGTTTTTATTTATTTGTATTGTTAAATGAAAAAGTGCGGAATTTTGCATAGATTCAGTTAAAAAGTTATTCTTATGATAAGAAGTTAAAGAGAATGGGAGTGTTTGCCATGTTATATGGTTCGATTGAACTTGGAGGCACAAATTGTAACTGTGCTGTCGGATTGCAGGATGGCACGATAGTAAAGAAAGTTCAGTTCCCGACTGAAGCTCCTGATATCACGGTGAGAAAGATAGTGAGTTTCTTTCAAGAGAATCAAGCGGCAGCAATAGGAATTGGATGTTTCGGACCCGTCAACGTGGATGAAAACAGTTCAGATTACGGTATGCTGCTGGATACACCTAAAAAGGCCTGGGTGCATTATCCTTTCCTAAAACAGCTTCTTCACGCACTTAATATACCTATACGATTGCATACGGATGTAACGGTTTCTGGATTAGGTGAAATGAGTTTGTCAGACAAAAAGGGCATAGTACTTTACGTCACAATCGGAACAGGTGTTGGCGGTGGAATTATTCTGAATCATGAAGTACCGGGTTCTCCCAATCATGCCGAAATGGGTCATGTGACATTGCAGAGAGTTGCAGGTGATGATATGGAGAGTGCGTGCCCGTTTCATTCGAATTGTTTTGAAGGTCTGGCATCCGGTACAGCCATTCAGAAACGGTGGAAGCAAAAAGGCAATAATCTCCCGCCGGATCATCCAGCTTGGGAAATGGAAGCAGATTATATTGCACAAGGCCTCTGCCAGTTCATTTATACGCTTGCGCCTGCACAGATTATTATAGGTGGCGGTGTAATGAAGCAAAAGAATTTATTGCCAATGATTCATCAGAAAGTAAACGAGAAGCTGGGCGGCTATTATTTCTATGATGAGTTACAAAATATTGAAGAATTAATTATCCTGCCGCGACATGGAGAAGATTCTGCTTTAGTAGGTGGGTTGTTAATGAGCCGGCAGATTGGTCTTATGTGAACCGCAAATTCGTATCATCGGATGAAATCTAAAAATTGGAGGAGAGTCGAATGAAAACGATCTACTCAACGGCTTTGGCAGCTGTTTCTGGTATTGAAGACGGTGCCACACTGATGGTCGGAGGTTTCGGGCTGGTCGGCATACCCGAGCAGCTGATTATGGCGCTGACTGAAAAAGGTGTGAAGGATCTGACGGTTATTTCAAATAACTGTGGAGTTGATGATTGGGGCCTTGGATTACTATTAAAGGAAAAACAAATTAAGAAAATGATCGGTTCTTATGTCGGGGAGAATAAAGAGTTTGAACGGCAGGTGCTGTCGGGTGAACTGGAAGTCGAACTAACGCCGCAGGGTACACTGGCGGAGAAGATTCGTGCCGGCGGGGCAGGGATTCCGGCTTTTTATACACCTGCAGGAGTGGGGACGCAGATTGCGGAAGGGAAAGAGGTACGTGTTTTTAATGGCAAGGAGTATTTATTGGAGCACGCCCTTCATGCAGACTTTGCGCTGATCAGAGCCCATAAAGCCGATCGTTTTGGAAATTTAATTTATAACAAAACCGCGCAGAACTTTAATCCGCTGATGGCAGCGGCCGCTTCTGTAACGATTGCAGAAGCAGAAGAAATCGTGGAAGCCGGCGTGCTTGATCCCGCGATGATCCATACACCGAGCATTTATGTCCAGGGATTGCTACAGGCAAAGCAGGAAAAACGAATAGAGCGTCTGACTACCCGCGCGAAAGGATGGGATGCGTAATGAAACCGATACAATTTCGTGAGCGAATTGCGAAACGTGCTGAGCAGGAAATCCGTGACGGCGATTACGTCAATTTAGGAATCGGTATGCCGACGCTAGTGGCGAATTATATTTCACCGGACAAAACAGTGATTCTGCAGTCGGAGAATGGATTACTTGGCATTGGACCGTATCCTTTCGAAGAAGAAGTCGATCCGGATTTGATTAACGCGGGGAAAGAAACAGTGACGACGATTCCGGGGTCAGCTTTTTTCTCCAGTGCTGAGTCATTCGCGATGATTCGCGGGGGACATATTGATGTGGCGATTCTCGGTGCGATGGAAGTATCGGAAACGGGCGACCTGGCGAATTGGATGATTCCTGGAAAAGTCATCAAAGGCATGGGGGGTGCGATGGATTTGGTGCATGGCGCGAAAAAAGTTATTGTGATCATGGATCATGTGTCAAAAAATGGAGACCCCAAAATTAAAAAGCAATGTTCACTGCCACTGACAGGTAAAAGTGTCGTGAATAAGATTATTACAGAACGTGCGTTGATTGAGGTTACCTCAGATGGTTTAGTGCTGAAAGAAGTGTTTGAAGGGTTTACGGCAGAAGATGTGATCCAGGCGACAGAAGCAAATTTAATTTTGTCTGTGTAAAAGTGAACTATTTGAAGAAGCCATCCGAAAAGTCATGTGCGTCTGACTTTTTAGATGGTTTTTCTCATTATTTAGAAAGGCAGGTTGGGAAAGGTGCGGTGAATGACTGCTTTGGTTCGTTGCGCGTAGACTTTGGTGCGGCGAGGCAACAGTAAGGTGCGGCAACTCAGAACATTGGTTCGGTGCCGTTGATTTTTGGTGCGGATAATCAAGATATTGGCGCGGTACTGCATCCTTTATACGTGTTAAAGGACAATAGGAACCATATGTTTCTCTAAAATAGCTGTGTCTTTTGGAGTGTGTCTTATGATATAATTGGCATATATATAGTTGCAGGTAATTAACAGTATAAGGGTACATGGGGAAGGGTGTGAAGATGATGTTTTGTTTGAAATGCGGCCATGAAAATAGTAAAGAGGCGAAGTTCTGTGCTGGCTGTGGCGCTGAAATGGGTCAACCTGTTAAAAGTAAATGGATTCCAGCAATTTTTCTTACATGCATCATTGTTTTAGCGGGGACGGGTGCGGGGTATGGTTACGCGACGGACTGGAGTTTTAAAATTCCAAAGAAAACGATCGCTTCGCCTGTTACAGAGGAGCTGGCAGATACTGAAGACGAAAGCGGTATTAAAATAAAAACTACCCCGGCAGCTGCGAAACAATCAAAGGAACAGACGAAAGACAAAACAGTGCTGATCAAAGAATCACTGCCGAGTGTTTTCACAATCGTTACCGGTTCGGGATCAGGATCTGGTTTCCTTTATAAAAAGGGCGGATATATTGTTACCAATGCCCATGTGGTAGCTGGATTCACCGACGTCGTTGTCCGAAATTCCAAAGGCGAAGATATGAGTGGAAGAGTGGTCGGGATTTCTGATAAATATGACGTGGCCTTAATTAAATCAGATGCCAATAAAAATGTAAGAGCATTCGTTACGGAACAAAAAGAAACGCCCATCGGTACGGAAGTCATTGCAATAGGCAGTCCGAAAGGGTTTGAAAACACTGCTTCAATCGGTTATTTGACTGGATTGAACCGGAATGTCCAAAAAGACTTCACCTATGAAAAGATATATCAAATTGATGCGCAAATTGACCATGGCAGCAGCGGGGGGCCGCTTTTGGATGCAAATACCGGAAAGGTCATCGGTATCAACTCCCTTCTATATAAGGAGAATACCGTGTTTGGTTTCTCCATTCCGATGTACAGCATGCAGGCTTTAGTCGACAAATGGATTAATCAGCCGATGAGCGGCAAGCAGGTCGCTTCGTTATTCGGTGTCTACGAAGATTATGTTCCTGAGCGTTACTATAATTACGAAGATGACTATAACTATGATGATTACGATAGTTACTATGATGACGGTGCAGAAGAGGAATACTATCCCGAAGATACAGAAGTCTATGATGAGGACGTTGCTCATTTCATTCAAGAGTTCAGAAGCCAGTATGAAGTGGCGCTTGCGAATGAAAATTACGCGTATATTGAAGACTTTGTAGCAGGAGGAAGCTCCGCCGCCAATGAATTATCGAGCTACTTGGATGAGATGTCCGGCCAGAACGTCTACTTTGATTTCATTGAAAGCACCTTAACTGATGTAATGTACTATGATACTTCATTTGAAGCGTATACGTACGAAACATTTAATTTTACAGATATCAGCGGAAACACAGATTACATCGAGAAAAGAAAGATCTATACAATCGTAGTGGATGAATATGGACACTACCAAATCATGAAAATAGTAAATCAATGATGAAGCGAAGCTGCCAGGAAAATAACTTTCCGGGCAGCTTCTTTCGTTGACTTAGTTCCAAGTTATCAGACCAGATGCTACAATACATAACAACAACTGCGCGAGGTGAATGAACCGTGAATATATTGCTGCTCATCAAAGATCCGCTCGAAGCACAGGGCTTGAAATGGCTGCTGACTTCTCAGTGGAATGATATTACAGTCGAAGTCAGGGATCATCCCGAAGCACTTCGAACATTTCAGGATGCCTATTTGTACATTATCGATATGGATTTTATTATGAAAGAAGAGGTTGAGCTGCCTTCGCATGCTGTGTGGCTTGGTATTTCCTCGGAACGAACATTTCAAACTGTGTACAAGGCGCTTTCTCTTAAAGCGGAAGATGTCTTGTTTCGGCCGTTTCCCCCGGAACGTCTGATGAAACAAGTACAGCAGATCCGTTTTCTTTGGCGTAATGAAAAAACAGCTTTGGCTGAGCCTTCTTCGCAGGAAAAGAATCCGATTTCTTATGAGGATCTGCTGATTCGAGAGACAATAACGGAGCGGCCGGTGGTCATGAGTCTGTTGGCGATTTCGAACCTGGAAGCGCTGGACATACTTGTGGAGAAGCTTAAAAGTTATGATTTTCCGGGAATATTTCAAGTGTTCCTGTTTTCAGATCACGTGCTCGTCATTCATCAGCTGGAAGACATGCAGCCGCTAAACGAAGCGTACCGCGTGTTTTTTTCACAGTGGAAGCTACAATATGAACCGTTGCTGACAATTTATCTATATGCTGCAGATGAACGATTGAGCTACCGCGAGTTCTATAAGAAGATGCGGTTGTTCCATGAACGCATCTTTTATGACGGATATGATATCCTCACGCAAATTGAAGAAGACTTTCAATGGAAGGAGCTTGACCCGTTCCTGTCGCCAATTGATCAGCAAAAGTGGATTGAAATGCTTGAGAAACAGCAATTGGTCAAGATTCGTGAATGGCTAGAGTACGATTTCTTGACGCTTGAGCCGCCATTTCCTAATCCTGAGATGGTGCGTGTCAGACTGACAAGTATTCTTGCGCAAATCAGACGTTACATGACGGCGAACTCTTTACAGTCAAATAAACTGGAGCAGGCATACCATGCGCTGTTCTACAAAACGGTCCGTGAACCTGTCGTCTATGACATCGTTCAGTCATTCATTGCATTCAGCGGTGAATTAATCCGTACATCGAAAGATTTATCCATATCCCAAGACTTTGCTGGAAAAGTGAAGGAGCGAATGCTGATGAATTATTGGGACTCTGCCTGGAACCTGGCTGACTGTGCAGATGAAATGAAGCTTCATAAAAGTACATTGAGCCGGAAGTATGCAAAAGAAGCAGGGGAGCCTTTCAGTGAAACATTGCTTGGAATTCGTATTGAACAGGCCAAACGTTTATTGAAGGAAACCGATTTATCCATTGCAGAAGTTGCGGAGACATCTGGTTTCTCGCATCCTGCCTATTTCAGCAAACGTTTTAAGGAAACAATACATTGTACAGCTTATGAATATAGGCAATCGTAAGAAAATGCACACTTGATTGATAATACAAATAAATAAGTATTGTTAAAGTATAATTGAAAACGTTTTCCTTTAATTTCGGTAAACAAAATATAAAATGAACAATATATTATAAAAATGCAAGCGGTTTCTTCATAGTATACTAAGAGTAACTTATGAGGAGGTATTTTACATGACAAGTAAATCGACTAATATCGCAGCAGAAAAAGTAATTCAATATACAGGTACAGAGCTTCATACAAAAGGCTGGCAGCAGGAAGCAGCACTTCGTATGCTTATGAATAACTTACACCCTGACGTAGCAGAACACCCGGATAAACTAGTTGTATACGGTGGAATCGGTAAAGCGGCACGTAACTGGGAAAGTTTTGACGCGATTGTTCGTTCATTGAAAGAATTAGAAAATGACGAGACATTGCTTGTGCAGTCAGGGAAGCCTGTTGTAGTGTTCAAAACTCATGAAAATGCACCTCGCGTATTGATCGCAAATTCAAATATCGTGCCAGCGTATGCTAATTGGGATACGTTCCATGAGCTAGATAAAAAAGGACTAATGATGTACGGCCAGATGACAGCAGGAAGCTGGATCTACATCGGTTCTCAAGGAATCGTACAAGGTACTTATGAAACTTTCGCAGAGCTTGCAAACCAGCACTTCAACGGTTCATTAAAAGGAACAATTACCGTAACAGCAGGCCTAGGCGGAATGGGTGGCGCTCAGCCACTGTCCGTAACAATGGCTGGCGGTGTATGTATCGGAATTGATGTAGACGAGACACGTATTGACCGTCGAATCGAGACTCGTTACACAGACGTTAAGACTGATTCATTGGACGAAGCAATCCGTATTGCAGAAGAAGCAAAAGCAGAAGGCAAAGCATTGTCTATTGGACTTGTAGGAAATGCGGCTGATATTCTGCCTGAAATGATCGAAAAAGGATTTATTCCAGATGTATTGACTGACCAAACATCTGCACACGATCCGTTGAACGGCTACCTTCCATCTAAGATGACAATGGAAGAGGGAGCAAAACTTCGCGAATCAAATCCTGAAGAGTATGTAGCATTAGCTAAGAAATCAATGGCACAGCACGTTTCAGCAATGGTGGAGATGATGGATAAAGGCGCAATCACATTTGACTACGGAAACAACATCCGTCAAGTAGCGAAAGACG
This sequence comes from Sporosarcina sp., assembly GCF_029257255.1. Classification (GTDB taxonomy): domain Bacteria; phylum Bacillota; class Bacilli; order Bacillales_A; family Planococcaceae; genus Sporosarcina. The sequence continues at coordinate 38,548 of NZ_JARICI010000018.1, forward strand.
AAGGCGTAGAGCGCGCATTCGATTTCCCTGGATTCGTTCCGGCGTACATCCGTCCACAGTTCTGTGAAGGTAAAGGACCTTTCCGCTGGGTAGCACTTTCAGGAGATCCGGAAGATATCCGCAAAACAGATGAAGTGATCCTTCGTGAATTCAGCTATAACAAGCACCTTTGCAACTGGATAGAAATGGCGCAGGAGAAAATTCAGTTCCAAGGCCTGCCTTCCCGTATTTGCTGGTTAGGTTACGGCGAGCGTGCTCGTTTCGGTAAAATCATCAATGATATGGTAGCAAGCGGCGAGCTAAGCGCACCGATCGTTATCGGACGCGACCACTTGGATTCAGGTTCTGTTGCATCACCAAACCGTGAGACAGAATCAATGAAAGACGGATCAGACGTAGTATCTGACTGGCCAATCCTCAATGCAATGATTAATGCAGTAGGAGGAGCAACTTGGGTGTCTCTTCACCACGGTGGCGGTGTCGGCATGGGGTATTCCCAGCACGCCGGTATGGTTATTGTCGCAGACGGAACAAAAGAAGCAGAAGCACGTCTAGAGCGCGTATTGACAACGGATCCGGGAATGGGTGTTGTTCGTCACGCAGATGCAGGCTATGATATTGCAATTCAAACAGCAAAGGAAAAAGGAATTAAAATGCCGATGTTGGAAGGTGGAAAATAATTGAAACCTGTATGGATTAAACATGCAAAAGAATTGGCAACAATTGCCGGATTCAATGGACCGCGTAAAGGCAAGGAAATGTCTGACTTAGCGATTATTGAGGACGGCAGTGTTTGGATGGAAAACGGGAAAATTGCTGCGGTAGGTACAACAGCAGAACTGGAAGCACAATATGCTGATCGTGCAAATGAAGCAGAAGTAGTGGATGCGACAGGACGCCTGGTAACACCGGGCCTCGTCGATCCACACACACATGTCGTATATGGCGGAAGCCGCGAACGCGAGTTTGAAATGCGTTTGGAAGGTTCCACTTATATGGATATTATGAATGCAGGCGGTGGAATTCACGCGACGTCCCGCATGACACGCGAAGCAACGGAAGACGAATTGGTCGAGCAGGCCTCACGCCGTTTGGATTCATTTGCTAAACACGGTGTTACAACAGTAGAAGGGAAGAGCGGCTACGGACTTGATTTGGAGACGGAGCTAAAGCAATTGCGCGCGGCGAAACGTTTGAATGAACAGCATGCAGTCGAGATTGTTCCTACATTCATGGGCGCTCACGCGGTACCGACGGATTATAAAGGTAAAGAAGATGAATTTGTTGACCTGGTTGTCAATGAAATGTTGCCGGTCGTAGCAGAAGAAAAACTGGCAATCTTCAATGATGTGTTCTGTGAATTGGATGTATTCACACCTGAACAATCTGAACGTATTTTGGAAGCAGGGAAAAAGCTTGGCTTAATCCCGAAAATCCATGCGGATGAAATTGCTTCATACGGCGGCGCTGAGCTGGCTGCTAAAGTAGGCGCAATTTCAGCAGAACATTTATTGAAAGCATCTGAACAAGGCATTAAAGATATGGCGGAAGCCGGCGTAATTGCCTGCCTGTTGCCTGCGACTGCACTGTATTTACGTGAAGAAGCAGCGCAGGGACGTCATATGATTGATTCAGGAATGGCAGTGGCAATTTCTACTGACTGCAACCCGGGTTCTTCTCCGACAACTTCTATGCCGCTTGTCATGAACTTGGCTTGCATTTCGATGCGCATGACGCCTGCAGAAGCGTTAGTTGCCGCAACGATCAACGCAGCCAGCGCGATTAAAGTAGAAGACCGCGCAGGTTCATTGGAAGTTGGAAAGCAAGGAGATGTCGTGATGTGGGACATTGGAAGCTATCAGGAATTGCAGTACCTATTCGGTGTCAATCATGTAGATAAGGTTTGGAAAGAAGGCCGCAAAATCGTCGGTTGATCAATGAATAAACTGTGCAAAGGCGTAAAAAAACGTCTTTGCACAGTATTTTCCTATTTGGATCCAGACAACTAAGAGGGGTGAAGAGAAATGCAACAAGTGAAAGAACATACATCGAGTAAAGTGACCCCGGGCATGTGGAAGTTTTTCGTATACAGTGCAATTGGTGCCTTTATGTTTTTCGTGCCCGTCACCATTGATGGTAAAGACTCGATTATGCTAGATCACATCGTAACTTGGTTTCAGACGAATGTAAGCGCTGTCCTGCCGTATTATGCGCTACTTATTTTATTGGCGGGTGCAGTCTATCCATTTATTTCGGGCACGTGGAAAAAATCATCAGTAGATATAGTGTTCTCCATTTTTAAAGTGCTTGGATTAGGAGTAGGGATTCTTCTGATTTTCAATATCGGGCCAGCCTGGTTATTTGAAGCGGATATGGGGCCATTTCTCCTCGAAAAATTAGTAATTCCTGTTAGCCTGTTGGTTCCAATCGGTGCGATTTTCCTTGCACTGCTGGTCAGCTATGGGTTGCTGGAGTTTATTGGAGTGCTGATGCAGCCTGTTATGCGTCCTATATGGAAAACCCCGGGACGCTCGGCCGTTGATGCAGTCGCATCTTTCGTCGGTTCCTATTCACTTGGCCTTCTGATCACCAATCGTGTTTATAAAGAAGGGAAGTACACAGAGAAAGAAGCCGCAATCATTGCAACAGGCTTTTCCACTGTTTCTGCCACATTTATGGTCGTCATTGCAAAAACGCTGGATATCATGAGTATATGGAATCTGTATTTCTGGATTGCATTAGTTGTGACGTTCATCGTAACAGGAGTAACAGTCCGTATTTGGCCGCTCGCTTCAATGAAGGACGATTATTACGAAGGTTCTGAACCTCAGCCGGAAATGAAACCGGAAGGCAGCCGTTTTGCTGCTGCCTGGAATGAAGCGATGGAAACAGTTTCAACTGCTCCCGGTATTGTAAGAAATATAGGGATCAACGTAAAAGACGGATTGATGATGACGATGGCTATTCTGCCTTCTATTTTGTCAATCGGCTTACTTGGTTTAGTGTTGGCTGAATTTACGCCGGTATTTGACTGGATAGGCTATATTTTCTATCCATTTACATACTTGATGCAAGTGCCCGAGCCAATGCTGGTAGCAAAAGCCAGTGCTCTTGGTATTGCGGAGGTATTCTTACCAGCTTTGCTTGTTACGAAATCTGTATTGGTTTCCAAATTCATCATAGCGGTAGTTTCGGTTTCAGGTATCATATTCTTCTCTGCGCTCGTTCCTTGTATTGTCGCAACGGAGATTCCGATTTCTATTCCGAAGCTAATCATCATTTGGGTGCAACGTGTTATTTTGACAATTATTATCGTGACCCCAATTGCTTTTTTAGTACTGTAATATGAAAACCCTTTCATCACTTGATGAGAGGGTTTTTAGCATTTTTACTGACAACAAGCTGCAGATCATTGCTCTCGTTTACACAACTAAGTATAAACGAATATATGATATACTCTACCTATATTTGAAGGGTGGAGTGAAGATGGCACCAAAAAACTCAGACCGTTTTATTGTAGCGTATAATCGAATAGACAAATCTTTAGCTAAAATTACTGATATGCCGAGTCATTTTTCATTTTCGAGGAAAATCGACAAAGCGAAAGTAAAGAATGTACTTATTAGAAATTATGAGGATGAACTGCATGAGTTTGGCAGTCTGCGGAATGCAATCGTACATAATCGAACCGGACTGGATTATGCAATTGCGGAGCCCCACGATACCATCGTGGAGATGATTGAAACGATTGAAGAAAAATTATCGAATCCACTGACTGTAGAAGATTTATTTAAAAGGAAAGTACATACATTACAGTCGACAGAGTCATTGGCTGCGGGTCTGAAATTAGTAAGAGAAAAGAAGTTTAATCAGCTGCCCGTTTATCTGAAAAATGAATTTGTTGGATTGATTACTGCAGAGGGCATAATGAACTGGCTGGCAGATCAGGAAAATGAAAACATTTCCCGGGAAATACCGACATTATTTGACATCCTTACTCATGAAAAACGTAAAAATACGTTTAGGTTTATAAAAAGTACATTATCTGTCTATGAAGCTGAAGAATATTTCAGGAAATCTATTATTTCCGGTAATCGACTGGAAGCTTTACTGATTACTGAGCAAGGTGGAAAAGATGAAAAACTGATAGGCATTGTGACGCCAATTGATTTGTTGAAGATAGATTGAATGAGAAAAGGTGAACAGTATGAATACCGAATGGACAGCTTCACTTTACGAACCTGCGCTTCATTTTCAGCGCGTTTCTTTTGGAACGGCAACTACAAAAATAATTGATGAAGTGACGGGTTCTTTCCCAAAACAGCAAATTACGGTCTTGGTCGGTCCTTCCGGTGCAGGTAAAACGACATTGTTGAAGTTATGCAATGGGTTATTAAATCCCACAAGCGGAGAAATTTATTTGGAAGGTAAGCCCATTAAAGAGATGGCACCTACAGACTTGCGTCGCCGGGCGGGAATAGTTCTGCAGCAAACACCTATGATTGACGGTAGTGTGTATGATAATTTAGCGCTAACTTTGCGTCTTCAAGGAAAGGAATTAAGCCAAGAAGAAGCTTACGATATTTTGGATCAAGTAGGACTTGAACGTAAATATTTGCAGAGTGACAGTGACAGTCTCTCTGGGGGACAGCGTCAGAAAGTGTCGATTGCCCGTACGCTGTTGAATAAATCCGAAATTTTATTGCTTGATGAAATTACTTCAGCCCTTGATCCTTCTTCATTGCATGAAGTGGAGGAATTGATTCGGAATTTACATAAAGTTTATGGGATTACGGTTGTTTGGATTACACATAATTTAGAACAGGCAAGGCGAATGGGGCATTATGCGTGGATTATGATGGACGGAAAAGTGAAAGAGACTGGCGAAATCTCCGTTTTAGAGCATTCCGAAAAGCCTGAAGTTCAAAGCTTTTTGAGAGGAGATTATTAATGACAACTACTGCCTTATTGCTGACGCTGGTTTTTGTATTCATACCGATTATTTTGTCGAAAACACTCGGGCTGCAGCTCGAAAAAGATACGATCGTCGCTACTGTTCGCTCCACTGTTCAGTTGCTGCTTGTTGGCTTTGTCTTGAAATTTGTCTTTGATTCAGAAAGTTATCTGTTCATCTTTTTGATGGTTGCGCTTATGATCGCAGCTGCTGTCCAAAATGCCCGCAAAAAAGGTCAGCAAATCAGGGGGATTACTTGGAAGCTGGCTGTTACGTTCATTTTTCTGGAGGTGCTGACACAGGGGATTTTGCTTGGCTTTGCTATAGTTCCTGCAACAGCACAGTACATTATTTCATTGACAGGCATGGTGATTGGAAACTCCATGGTATTGGCCATTCTGTTTCTCAACCGTTTTGTAGCGGAAGTAGAGACGCACCGTGCGGAAAGTGAACTGATCCTCTCTTTAGGAGGCACACCGAAACAAGCGATCCACCGTCAGTTGATCCGATCTATACAAGCAAGTATGATCCCGACGATAGAAAGTCAAAAAACGATTGGTCTTGTACAGCTGCCAGGTATGATGAGCGGACAGATTATCGCAGGGGCAGACCCTTTAGAAGCAGTGCAATTTCAATTGCTTGTCGTCTTTCTTTTATTGACAACAGCTGCCTTAACTAGTGTTTGTTTAGGCTTATTATCTTATCCAACACTATTCAATGAACGCATGCAGATGATTCAAAAAGAACCTGCTGACAAATGAAATCATTTGGTCAGCAGTTTTGAAAGCGGATAAATCCCGATGCTTTGAACGACAAGTGAAAGAAATACTACAGCGAATCCGAGCGAGACCAGCATATTTGCTTGTTCATCTGCGCTGTCTGCTAAACTCAGAAGCAGGAAAATGGACATAGTTCCCCGTATGCCTGCCCAGGATAAGAGTGTAGCTTTTTTGAAATCCAGCAGTTTGCGGTATCCGGAGAAAATCTGCATCGTTCCCGAGATGACAGCAAATCGGATGAGCAGAGAAATGACGAATATTCCTGTTGCCAGCAGCCAATTAGTATACGGCATCAAATAACCGGTTGCCGTCATGCCAATAACAAGAAATAAAACGGAGAGCAGCGCCGGTTCTGCCACTTCCCAAAAACCATTTAGCGAACCACGATACTCCTCTTCACGTGAAGTACGTTCCAACTCAGCAGAAAGCATGATTCCCGCAGCAACAGTCGCAAGCACTCCAGAAAACCCCAAAGCTTCCGCCAGATGAAATGCGCCATATGCAATCACAATACTCAGCAGCACTTGATTCTCTCGCTCAGCAGAAATGTGAATGGCCTTACTGATTAGCCACCCCGCTGCCAGACACGTACCAATTCCTCCAATCGAAACAGAAAAAAACTTCCCAACAAATGACCAGAAAATAAAATCCTGCTGCTCAGTAAACATCGTCAACAAGACAGTAAACAGCACGACACTCGTCCCGTTATTGATCATGGATTCGCCATCCACGATTTCAGAAACAGAAGGATCATCCAATGATTTTTCTAAGATGGAGACAACGGAAACAGGATCAGTCGGTGTCAAAATCGATGCGATCAATAAAGCGCCGACGAGAGAGAGGTTGATCAATGGAGAGCTGATCCAGTAGATGACCACTCCTAATATAATGGCTGTAGCAAGAAGGCCTACAGTACTTAACGTCCCGATGATCACTGCGTGTTTCTTCAGTGATTTTGCTGAATAATGATAGGCTGATACAAATAATAATCCGGGCAGAAAAATATCATAAATGACTTCTTTTGATACGGAAATAGTAGAAAAAAAGGGGAGGAAGGACAGATCAAAACCAATTGCTGTCAAGAAAACAGGAAGCGGAAAGTTCTTCTGTTTTCGGTCAATTGTCATTGCAATATAACCTATTGAAAGTAATACCAACACTTGAATAACATCCATCCGTACTTCACTCCTCTCTGTATATTTCTTTAATCTCTCTAGTGTTCTCTTTCCCTGCTCATCATTGTCAAAAACAAAGTTTGCATCTTCCAGTACGTTGATTTCCGTTCCGGGCGGCCCGCGGTAAGTCACCTGGAGCACGTTTTTGTCTCTCGCTGCATGCACTCATCATCTATAGTCTTATTGAATCATAATGTGAATTCTAGTTGACAACGATTCTCATTATCAATTAAGATGATTACCAATGAGAAACGTTCTCATTAAAACAAGGGGGTAAAGAGAGAAATGAAAAAACTAGCAAGTGTATGTAGTGTGCTCATGCTGCTGTTTGTCTTAAGTGCATGCGGTACAGAAAAAGATAAAGCAGATGATAAAGCAGCCGCAACTGCTGTAAAAGCGGAAGAGCCTGCTGCAAATGAATCTGCGGTAGAAGTGACTGATATGACGGGGCAGACGTTGACATTTGAGAAAACGCCTTCATCTGTTGCCACATTGAGCTCAGGAGATCTCGATATGCTACTGGCACTTGGAGTAAAAGTAGCGGGCCGTCCTACAGTACAGGGAGCACCAATTAAAGAGTTGGAAGGGATTGCTGAAATCGGAAATCCGCATCAGCCGAATTTCGAGAAGATTGCAGAGATTAATCCGGAAGTATTAATTGCAGCTCCAAGTTTCAAGCAGCATGAGGAGAACATGAAGCGTCAGGGTACAGAAATTGTTTACACAGCTGCTAATTCCGTGGAAGACATTACACAGACGATTGAGTTGTTTGGCCAGTTATTTAATAAAGAAAATGAAGCAAAAGCTATTCAAGATAAAATTTCAAAAGAGATTGAGCAGAGCACAGAGCAAAAAGCAGAAGCTGTGAAGACATTGCTCGTTTACGGAGCTCCGGGAACTTATATGGTGGCACTACCGAACTCGCTGTCAGGCAATTTATTGGAATTGGCGGGGGGAGAAAATATCGCCAGTGACTTCCCGAATGAAGAAAAATATCCGCAGTATGCCAGCTTAAGTGTAGAAAAAATCATTGAGCGCAATCCAGAAATGGTGATGTTGATTACACACGGTGAGCCGGAAGCGGTGAAAGCAGCTTTTGAAGGGGAAATGTTGAAGAATCCGGCGTGGAAAAGCCTGGACGCAGTAAAAGCAGGCAATGTGATTGTTTTGCCTTCTCACTTATTTGGAACGAATCCAGGAACAAAAGTAGTGGAAGCACTAAATGTAATGAAAGACAGCTTAGGACAGGTTAAATAAGATGATTGCTGCTTCAGAAAAAACGCAGACAGAACGCCATCCACTTGCCAGAAAGCGCTTCATCGTACTTGTGACTTGCAGCAGTTTGCTGGTGATCGCAGCGATGGTCAGTTTAATAATCGGTCCTGTGTCATTCTCCATGCAGGAAATCTGGAATGGCATTTTTCAAGCGAATGACACGATGGAACGACGGATTGTCTGGGAACTGCGGTTTCCGCGTGTATTGGTCGGTATGATTGTAGGAATCAGCCTGGCCGTGTCGGGTGCGATTCTTCAGGGAATTATGCGCAATCCGCTGGCGGATCCCGGAATCATCGGTGTCTCTTCAGGGGCAGGACTCTCGGCTACCGCCATCATGATCATTTTTCCGGCATACATCATGTTCCTGCCGCTCGCCGCATTTTTAGGCGCATTGATCACGGCGCTGGTCGTTTACGCTCTGTCATGGAGAGGCGGCGCTTCTCCTTTGCGGATTATTCTCGTTGGTGTCGCAATTAATGCCGTCATCGGTGCGTTTATGAGTGCGTTGATGCTGCTTTACAGCGATCGTGTGCAAGCTGTTTTACCTTGGCTTGCGGGAGGCATCGCAGGTGTCGGCTGGGTGCAGTTTGAGATGATCATTTATTATGCCATTGCCGCATTTGTGCTCGCTGTCTTTTCGGTCAAGCATATCCGAATTTTACGCCTTGGAGATGAAGTAGCGAAACTGCTTGGGCATAATGTGGAGCGCAGCCGGTTCTTTCTGATTGTGCTCAGTACGCTGCTTGCCGGTATGGCGGTCAGTGTATCGGGTCTGATAGGGTTCGTGGGACTTGTGGTTCCGCACATTATGCGGACGATTGTCGGGGGAGATTACCGATTTCTTCTGCCCGCTTCTGCGCTTGGCGGAGGGTTGCTTGTCATCGTAGCAGATACGATTGCCCGGACAGCATTCAATCCGATTGAACTGCCTGTCGGTATCTTACTGTCATTCCTAGGCGGACCGTTCTTCTTGTATTTAATTCAAAAACGGAGGGATTCATTTGCTGATAACTAAGGAACTTTCCTATCGACATTCCGCTTCTTTCGAATTATCTTCTATTAATCTTCATATTAAGCAGGGGGAAATCGTCAGTCTACTCGGTCCGAATGGTTCAGGCAAGTCCACGTTCCTTCGGCTGATATCACGGCTCATTACGCCTGGAAGTGGCGGCGTTTTACTGAATGGCGAACAATTGAAGCGAATGAAATCTCAGGAAGTAGCCAGGAATTTGGCGATGCTGCCGCAGATGCAGGATCATCAGCTCGATGTCACAGTAGGCGAGCTTGTGGAATTCGGCAGACATCCGCATCGTTCAGGATACGGCAGAATCAGTTCCGAAGATCAGGACATTATCGACTGGGCAATCGACGTAACGAAACTCGGTGACTACAAGAATCGGATGCTGCAGTCGCTGTCAGGCGGGGAACGGCAGCGTGCGTGGATTGCCATGGCGATTGCCCAGCGGCCTAAAATTTTATTGCTGGATGAACCGACGACGTACTTAGATATTTCCCATCAGCTGGAAGTAATGGAGCTGGTGACGGAGCTGAATGAAACGTACGGGATGACAGTCGTCATGGTGCTGCATGATATCAATCAGGCAGCGAGCTACAGTGACCGGTTGATTGTATTGAAAGACGGTACTGTTCGGTTTGACGGAATCCCGCAATGCGTTTTGTGCAAAGATATGTTTCATTCGATATTTGAAATTGATGCGGAAATTTTCATGAAGAATGGCAAATGCTTTTTCACACCAAGCAAATTGCGAAAGGGAGAATGTTATGAGAGCTGAGGGGGAAAAGAAACAACCGATTGATCAGGCGTTAGTAAGGCAATATGTAATTGCAGCACACGGGAATTTTGTAGAAGTAGAAAAACTGGTCGGTCAGGAACCTGATTTGGTGCATGCCGTGATGAATTGGGGCGGCGATGACTGGGAGAGTGGTTTAGGGGCGGCCGCACACACAGGGAATCGTGATATAGTGGAGTTTTTATTGGCACGGGGTGCACGCATGGATATTTTTGCGGCGGCGATGCTCGGTGAAGTGGAAATCGTAAAGTCGATGCTGAAATGGTATCCAAACTGGAACGAATTAAAAGGACCGCATGGCATACCGTTGTTGCGTCATGCAGCAGCAGGCGGCGAACAGGCGGCATCTGTCCTAGAATACTTACAAACAATGAAATTGGAGGCCGTATAATGCAGAAGATGACAGCAATTAATACGATATTTGTGGAAAAAGGCAAAGGAGAGCAGATAACTGCAAGATTTGAAAAAGCGAAAGCAGTGCACACATTTGAGGGCTTTATTCGCATGGAAGTTTTGCTCAGTGAAGATGCAGAAGACCGGGATGAAGTGAAAGTCTGTACGACTTGGGAAGACCGAAAGTATTTCGACAACTGGCTGCACAGCCGGGAAAATGAAAAATCTCATAACGCCAAATCTCCGTCTGCGGAGAAGAGCCCGATTCTCGGTAATGAATTGACGACATTTGCTGTGAAAGTACAGCATCTTCCGGCTGAGGCTGAGAAAGCCAAGTAACCAGTGTTGAGGCAGGTTCGTACATACGAATCTGCTGTCCTGAAATTTCCGAATGTGATCTATGCATCTTTTCGGATGTATAGATGGCTTTCGGAATTTGAAAGCATTACGGTATATCGCGTAACAGTTGAAAGTGATTTGTCGGAAATCTGCTCATCGCAACCCTCCCAAACTTGCGGACATTCACTGAATTCCAAAACTTTCATGCTGTTCATTTGGCTGCTTTTCTAAATTGAAAAGCAGCTTCTTTTTGTAAAAAAAACTGCTATAACCTAAAGAGGTTACGGCAGTCCGACGATCTTGAATAATAAGTGTGCTGCACCTGCAATGATCGGCAGGGCAATAATTGTACGCAATAAGAAAATAACGAGCAGGTGGAAAATGTTTAATGGGATTTTGGTTCCGAGAATTAATCCACCGACTTCTGACATATAGATCAGCTGAATGACTGAAATAGCTGCGATTGTAAACAGAGTAACCGGTGAAGTGATGACGCCTTCTGCCAGAATAACAGGCAAGAACATATCAGCGAAACCGACAACCATTGTTTGTGCAGCATCTGCAGCTTCCGGAATCTGCAGGAAGTTCAGAATGTATTCAAACGGCTTACCAAGAATACGGAAGACGGTAGTGAATTCTGCAAGCATCAGTGCCACTGTACCGAACGCCATAACGACCGGCGTCACGCCGACCCACATATCGAGTACGTTCTGCATGCCGGAACGGAATGTTTTACTGACTGATTTCTGCTTGGAAGCTGTATTCAATGCATTGGACAGGCCCGATGAAAAAACATTCGTTCCTTCAGGAAGTTTTTCATCGTCTGGAGAAAACTCTCTTTCGTCAATATACGTATTTTTAATTGAGCGTAAAGGATAGATACGAGGCATGATCAGTGCCAAAATAATTCCTGTTATGATGACAGTGCCGTAAAAAGGAAGGAAGTAATCTCCAAGTCCGACGTAGTCAATGATGACCAATGAAAACGTAATAGATACAACAGAGAATGTTGTTGCAATAATCGCAGCCTCACGCTGAGTATAATGTCCTTCTTCATACTGTTTGCTAGTTAATAACACTCCGATTGTACCGTCACCAATCCATGAAGCAAGCGCATCGATGGAAGAGCGGCCCGGAAGGTTGAATAGCGGGCGCATGACCTTGACCATGAGCGTTCCGAAAAATTCAAGCAATCCGAAGTTCAACAATAATGGAAGTAGAAGTCCTGCAAATAAGAAAATACTGAATAAGAATGAAACAAGTCCGTCACTCGCAAGCAGCAAGCCACCGGTATTTTCGCTCCAGATTGCTTCTGGGCCGATTTTATAAACGACCATGATGGAGAATATCGCACCTAGGATACGTGTAATTGTCCAAAATGGCGTCACTTTAAATAGATTGACGAGGAATGATGGACGGTTCGGATCATTTTTTACGAATAAAAATAAAATGGAACCTAGTGCAGAAAGTGTAATTAATACCATCATCAGCTGAGGGATGATCGGTTCGAGTGAGCCGGCCAGCATATCAGCCAGTTTCGCAATCGGTACTTTCCAGCCGCTTGCGAACGGCAGGGGGATCATGAATAAGATAATCCCGAGCAGTGAAGGGATCAGAAATATGAACCATGTACTAGCAGTATGTTTTTTCAAGGTGTATCTCTCCCTGTCATTAATCATTTTGATGTATAATTATACATTATACTGTGTAATCTCGCATTGTAAATACTTTAACACAAAGTTGAACTTTTCAGTCAGAGAATAGTCTATACTTCTACTATATAATACATCGAAATCAGCAATCGAAAATATGTGGTGAGATGGGGAATGTGGAATGATAACGGTTGTCGGCAGTGCGAATGTGGATGTAATTGCAGAAGCGGAAATATTCCCTGTTCAAGGGGAGACAGTGAGAGGTAAGAGCTTTCAGACGGCACCAGGGGGGAAGGGTGCGAATCAGGCGGTAGCTTGCGCAAAGCTGGGGGAAACCGTCCAACTGATTGGTTCCATTGGTTCGGATGAATTCGGTCAGACCATCTTAGCGAATTTACGGAATCAAAAAGTGGGTACAGCGTATATATATCAAACGGATGGGCCTTCTGGTGTTGCAGTGATTCTGCTCACGGAAGAAGACAATCGAATTATCTCAATACCGGGTGCCAATCACGCCTTAAAGCCCGAGCGGATCAAAGAACTCCTGGACGTGATTCGCAACAGCCAACTCGTCATGATTCAGCTGGAACTTCCGAAATCAGTCGTTTGGCAAGTTCTGAAGCTATGTAAACAATTTCAAGTTCCGGTTGTGATGGATCCCGCACCGTCCGGCAGTTTTCAATTGGATTTCATGCCCTACCTAACTTATTTGACGCCGAATGAAACAGAATGTGCTGCGATTTTTGGTGCATCAATGGAGGAAGCCGCAGAGAAATATCCGAATCAATTGCTTGTGACTCTCGGCAGTAAAGGGGTTTGCTATCATGATGGCGAGCGGCTGATTCACGTGGATGCTGTTCCAGCAAAAGTTATTGATACGACAGGAGCGGGTGACACATTTAATGGAGCGCTTGCTAGCCAGCTCGTCCGTCAGTGTGACTTACAGCAGGCCATCCAATTTGCAAATGCTGCGGCTTCATTATCTATAGAAAAGTTCGGAGCACAAGGCGGGATGCCGAGCCGACAGGAAGTACTGAGGAAAATTGAGGAAATGAATAATGCATAAAACCTCGCGTGAAAAACGTCGTATACGTGACTCGTCACATTACTGTCAGCACTCATGATGTCGAATATATGAAAATCAAACTTTCCACTTTAAATTTCGTTAAAAAGAGCGTATGCTATTCCAATAGTTAAGACTAAGACGAAGAAATGGAGGAGGATGTTGGTGGTTTTTGGAGAAAACATCAAAGTCCGTAAACGCATCTTACAGTTGATTGATAGCTTGACAGATGACGAATTTAACGGAACACCATCATGCGGCGGCTGGTCTCCTAAGCAGATTGTGGAACACTTGGCGTTAATGGAATGCAGGGTCGCTACAGACATCGCAAAAGAATTGAAAAATCCTGACAGTATCCGTGTATTCAAAAAGCCGATCAGTGTATCGGCGAGTCCTCTTCTCAAATCTGATTTGCTGGAATTTACACGGCCTTCTGATAGGTATCTGTCTATTTCAGAAATAAAAGAACAACTGCACGAATCCAGGAACTTTTTATTGGATATTTATGAATCTTCTACAGTTGAAGAATTACGCGCCAAATCGTTTAAGCACCCGGTGTTTGGCAACGTTCCGCTGATTCAATGGTTCCGTTTAGTAGGATTTCACGAAAGACGTCATCTAAAGCAGCTGAAACGTGCAGTGGAGTTAATTAAAATGGACTCCGGCAAGTTCTATCAGTCAACTAAATAATATAGAGAAAAGGACTCAGCCCTTATGGCAAGAGTCCTTTTTGCATTTACTGACAGACTGTTAAATAATGCGTCCGACTTCCTGCGATTGATTTTCTAATTCTAAAGCGGAAGCGGCGATGGACTGGAAGCCTTTCATCGTAATTTCGATTTCCTGCTGGCACTGTTCAATACTCTGCTGAGCTAATGAAGTGCCTTCTGACATCACTCCGATATCGGTAGTGATTGTCTCAATGCCTTTTCGTACTTCAATTATGGAGTCGTCCACGTTGCCAGATAGTTTTCGTACTTCTTTCGCCACTACATCGAATCCTCTGCCGTATTCTCCTGCGCGGGCTGCCTCTATGGCTGCGTTAAGCGCAAGCAGATTGGTCTGGCTGGCAATCTTACGGATCGTCGTGACAATGCCTTGGATATCTGTAGAATGCGTTTCTAAATTTTGAAGAGAGGTAATGTTCTGTACAGAAACTTCTGCAATTCCTTCAATCATAGAAAGCAGTTCATTACTGCGGTTCATGCCGATTGTCGCTCTTTCAGACAATGCTTCGGCCATTTTATGCATTTCATCCACGACTTCAGCTAGGGAATTATGACGTTCTGTAATGTTTGTAGCGATTTTTGAAACGCCGATAATGTGGCGGTTATCTTCATCATAAACCGGCATATAGGTAGCTTCGAGCCAAACATTTGAGCCATCTTTTGCTTTACGCTGAATTTTCCCCTGATAGCTAACCCCGTTTGATAAGTCTTTCCAGTGCTTTTCGTAAGCCGGTGTTCGTGAAAAGTTTGGGAAGCACAAATTTTCGTGTTTCATTCCAACCATTTCTTCAGGCCTGTATCCAAGCGTTTCGGCGAAGTTTTTATTGACGTACGCAATTCGGCGGTCCATCGTAAAACGAATCATAGCTAAATGTTCTTCCATTGCCTTTACAACGAGCTGATCTGTTGCTTGTTGGTCGAATGACTGCAACATAGTTACTCCTCCTTATAATTCAAACGGACTATTATTATTGTAAAAAAGTTATTATATCCATTAAACCATAGAGTCTATTGGAATAGAACGGAAATTATAAATAAACATCGACGTTTGTCTATAATTCGAACTGACTAGTCGAGAAGGGGCTTCCTTTTTCTCATCATTTTCAACTTTTGACGTTTTCAGCTATACTAAGTACAGTAGTAGCTTAAAGAATGGATGTGCGAAAATGAGTCAATTATCGATAGAAAAACTAACCAAAACAGTGGGGGACAAAACCCTGTTTAACAATATAGAGTTCACTATATCAAGTGGAGAAAAAACAGGTTTGATTGGAATTAACGGGACAGGTAAATCTACTTTATTATCTATCCTCGCCGGAAAAGAAGAAGCGGACTCCATTTCGTCGGATCATCCGAATAAATATCGGATTGCATGGCTCCCTCAGGAACCTGAAGTGAATCCTGAATCAACGGTTATGGAAACCGTTTTCGAAAGCGATGCACCGATCATTCAATTGAACCTTCAGTATGAACATGCATTGCAGGAACTTACGGTTGATTCGGCAAATCCTGAATGCCAAGAGCGTTTTTCCCGTTTGCAAAATGAAATGGATTCAACAGGGGGATGGGACCTGAATGCACAGGCTCGGACGATTCTGATGAAGCTCGGAATTGATACGTTTGATAAAAAGATGGGTGAGTTGTCAGGCGGTCAGAAAAAGCGTGTAGCACTCGCCAAAGTTCTTATTGAACCGGCAGATTTATTGTTGCTGGATGAACCGACGAACCATTTAGATGTCGAATCAATTCAATGGCTGCAGAGTTTCCTGCAGAATGTCTCAGGAGCCGTATTGTTCATCACACATGACCGATACTTTTTAGATCAAGTGGCAACACATATATATGAGTTAGCCGATAAAACCCTTTATTCGCATACTGGAAACTATGCGGATTATTTGGAATCGAAAGCACTGCGCGAAGAAATGGGTGCGGCTTCTGAGCAGAAAGACCGCAATCGTTACCGCAATGAATTAAAATGGATACGGCGCGGGGCCAAAGCGCGCTCAACGAAACAAAAAGCCCGAATCGGACGTTTTGAAGAACTGGAAGAAAAGGTTAAGCAATCAGATTCTTCATTGGATCTCGAAATGGACTTGCAGACATCGCGTCTCGGTAAGAAAGTGCTGGAAATCAATGATATTACGAAGCAATTTGGCGAAAAGGTCATTTTGCATCCATTTTCGGCTATTTTACAGGCGAAGGACCGGATTGCAATTGTCGGACCGAACGGAGTCGGGAAGACGACGCTTCTACAAATACTAGATGGAACAATTATGCCGGATACCGGTGAAATTGATCGCGGTACAACTGTGAAAATCGCACACTTCCATCAGCACATTCCTTCCATGCCTGAAGATCAGCGCATCATCGAATATATTCGGGAAACGTCAAATGATGTGGAAGACGGAACGGGGGCAAGGCTCTCGGCAACGCAAATGCTAGAGCGATTTTTATTCCCTTCATCCGCACATGGAACGCCGATTGGAAAACTTTCAGGCGGCGAACGAAAACGCCTTTATCTGCTAAAGCTCTTAATGGAGCAGCCAAATGTTCTGCTGTTGGATGAGCCGACGAATGATCTGGATTTAGAGACGCTTTCTGTGCTGGAATCTTTCATTGATACATTTACAGGAGTAGTCATCACGATTTCTCACGACCGCTTCTTCCTGGACCGCACCTCGCGGAAATTGTGGGTGCTCGACGGCTCAGCCGACGTGGATGTATGGCTTGGACTTTATTCGGATTATTTGACGGAAGTGCCTGCTAAGAAAGAAAAAGCAGCACCAAAAGCAGAGCCCGAGCCAAAAGAGCAACCGAAGGCAAAGAAAAAGATGACATTTGCAGAGAGAAAACAATGGGAAACCATTGAGCAGGATATAGAAGCATTAGAACAGAAAATTTCAGAGACCGAATCCGAAATGGCGGCCTCGGGTTCTGAATACGACCGGCTTCGTGAGCTTGATGAAAAGCTATCAGAGCTGAATGGGCAATATGAAGAACTCATCGAACGCTGGTCTTATTTACAGGAATTAGCCGACTAATCAACTGGAGGAGATTTTCTTGAAGATCAAAACAATAGAACCGACACCAAGCCCGAATTCAATGAAAATTGTTATGGATACGCCGCTTCCTGATGGGACGAGCCATAACTATAAAAAGAAAGACGAAGCACAGGCGCCTGAACCGATTCGTTCATTGCTTGCTATTCATGGAATAAAAGGAATTTATCATGTGCTGGATTTCATGGCAGTAGAACGGATCGGTAATGTACCGTGGGAAACGATTTTGGCAGAAGTGCGTGCTGTATTGAATGAAGAAGGAGAAACCGCGGAACAATCAGCAGCAGCGGAAATTGATGAGCACTACGGAGAAGTATATGTTCATGTGCAAACCTATAAAGAAATTCCGTTGCAGGTCAAAGTATTCAATAGTGATGAGGAAAAACGCTTTGGATTGAGCGAACGATTTGTCAACGCGATGCAATCTGTCCATCATTCTGAAGTAGAAAACTATATTTTATTGAGAAAATGGGCAGATTACGGAATCCGATACGGCGAATTGCAGGAAGTAGGCGAGCAGGTCGTTCAGGAATTGGATGCGGCCTACCCGCCATCGCGACTGCAGGATTTAGTGGAAAAAGCTGACCAGGCAGACAATGAAACAAAACTGCGCGGTCAAAAAGTGACACTAGCAGAGTTTACAGTGCCTGAATGGGAGAAACGGTTCCAGCTACTCGACCAGATGCCCGATCCTGATGCTTCAGATTATCCAGTGCTGTCAATTGCACTGGAAGATGAGAAGATGTCGATTCGTAGATTGGCTACCGTCTATTTAGGAATGATTGAAGATGAATCGGTCATTCCGTTTATCGAAAAAGCGATGGAAGATAAAAGCTGGGCAGTTCGGCGTACCGCAGCAGACTGCATGAGTGATCTCGGCTATGTAGGATTCGAACCTGCGGCTATTCGTCTGTTGCAGGATAAAAACAAACTGGTCCGCTGGCGCGCTGCGATGTTCCTCTATGAAACGGGAACAGAACATGCACTGCCTGCTTTGCACGAAGCGGAAAATGATCCGGAATTCGAAGTGAAGCTGCAAGTACGTATGGCGATTGCCCGTATTGAAGAAGGCGAAGAAGCCAAAGGATCTATATGGCGTCAGATGACGGAAAGAACTTAATAGAAGATAAATCAGTTAGCTGTTTGGGAAATCATATCAAGTGATTCCTGGACGGCTTTTTTGTTGGCTGTGCCGCCGGATGATCATTACACTTCGGTAAGCGCTCATAGCGGCAGCTTGACCGCCCCTATTCAACCGTCAATCGCTCATACCGGCCTGCCAAGCGCTCATAAAGACTGCGGACTTGCTCATATCGCTTCCTCTGGCGCTCATAGCAAGTTGGGGTGGATGGTGATTTTGTTGTTTTTACATGGACAGCCTGCCCTGTCACTCCTAAATGAATAAAACTTAGTAGTAAATTCATTGAAGAAATCACTCTATTTTGATTGTTATTCATTGACAGACTATTAAAACGAGTTTATTATAAAAGTAGATATTCGGAATAGGTTTCCGTTATTCGTAAATGTATCTTTGTGGGAGTAGAAGAAGGAGGATGTATATGTTAGTCAACCAAGCTATTGAACATTCAGATGCGCTCAGACCAGCATCTGAAGTAATGCAAATCCAAAGACTTGGGGTCATGCGCTCGACGAGTCTCAGCTTTCTACGTATCTTGTTTCGCAAGGTCATGAAGGAAGCTTGGAAGATTGAGCAGACTACTTTTAATTTAGACGATGAAGGCTATGGAGAAGCTCTATACAGTATTACTACCCCACAAGGACAGTACACATTTGTTGCTTTGTCCCGTGAAATCAGAAATGAAAATAGAAGCGATCGCGTGATTTCAGAGAGATGGGATGTTACATTTGCGCTTTGCGAAGGAGATATTTCCGAGAAGAAATTAAAAAGAATGAGACAGGAACTTCCCAAGCAGGAAATGGGCAGAGGAGATGTTACGGATCTCGTCTGGTCCAGAGCGAATAAGAGTCAGCGTGTTTTTACGCATGTTGTGGAAGCGCTGTCAAAAGGCATGCAGCCTGATTTGGAGATTGTCTATGACATCGGTTATTTATTCAGAACAACTGCTGTTTATGGAAACGGCAAGTTCGGGATTGCACCTTATGAAAAAGTGAAAGATAACCATACATTCAGCGGCGCATTCCAAGCGCAGATGTTTGCGGTTTATATGCTGCGGCATTTTAGCTTCGATATGGTTGAACATATCGCGCGAAAACGAAATCCACAGGCAGCTGCACTGAAGCCTGAAGTTAAGAAACTTTTGGGCACGGGTAATGCAACAGGCTTAGGAATGGTGCCGTACTTAATATCGCATCCGAAACTGCTGCATCAGTGGGTATGGATTCGTGAAATTGCACTGGCACGTGCAAAACAGCAGCAGCCGACCAATGAAATATGCAATCTGTTTATAGAAAATCTACAACGTGTGCGTGTGTTCTTTGAAGATGCACCAATACCGAATATGCAACTGTTTGAAAATCCAAGGGACTTAGCGAATGAAATTGAGGAAATTAGTAAGCTGGCAGAAAAGATGAACAACGCTATTCAAAGCACTGACAACATATTTGAAATCAGCTGGACTCTGTTTACCGATACTGTAAAAGAACATTTTACTGTGGAAGAGCAGGAACTTGTAAACTCGCAGTTGATTGAATTGTATCCCGAAGTCATAACCGACCTGGAACATCAGACGAATGCAGATGACCGAATTCATCTGGTTCCAGAAATGCCAATCAGCGACTTGCGTGCAATTATTAAAGAGCAGTATGAGTGGGTATTCCAGTATGACTTTACTACGCCTGAGGCTAGACATTATTTCTGGTACCGGTCAGTTGAGAAAGAAGAGCCGCGCATTGGAGAACGGGGAGTAGATCCCGGAGACGAAATTGCGATGCCAATGAATATAGCGGAACAGGTCCAGCAACTTGCGGCTGAACTGGAAACATGCCCCGGCGAACACACTGTTGCATCGTTCCTGCTGAAAAAGCCGGAGTTGCGCGGTATTGTCAGAAGGATTCAGTCGCTTGACGGGTTGCAGTATGGTGAAGTCCAGGCGAATTTGACTGGTTCAGATTTATTGCCGGTCTACTTGTTGCAATGCAAGCTTGCCATTTTCGGAGCGGAACGTTTTGACCCGAAATCAAATCGCTGGGTTCGTATTACGCTGTTCCAGGGAGCACCGCTGGTTGAAGAAATCGGGACCTCTTCATTTCATGATGATTGGTTCTATCCATTACTACCAAGTTCGGAGGAGATCAAATGACAATCGATACAAAAGATATGATGGTAATTGACGCGCTGGAATTAAGCAACTGGGACCGTGATTTTGTGATAATGCTGCAAAAAGGCGGAGTGACGTGTGTTCATGCCTGTGTAGGATTATGGGAAAACGCACGGGAAACGTTGACCAAAGTGGCGGGGTGGCATCGTTTTTTTAAAGAGCACAGTGATTTAGTGATGCCTGTAAAAACAGGGAATGATATGGAAACGGCTAAACAAACCGGGAAAATCGGTATCATTCTCGGTGCGCAGAACACTTCTGCATTAGAAGATGAGCTTGGCCTGGTCTCTGTATTCAACGAACTTGGCGTGAAAATCATGCAATTAACTTATAACAATCAAAACTTAGTCGGCAGCAGCTGCTATGAAGAGACGGATCCAGGACTTTCCCGTTTCGGCAAAAACGTCATCGTAGAGATGAACCGGGTGGGAATGGTGATTGATTTATCGCACGTAGGCAATAAAACCTCATTAGATACATTAGCAATTTCCGAACGACCTGTCGCGATCACACATGCAAATCCAGACTGGATCTATCCGACAAAACGTAATAAGTCGGAAGAAGTCCTCTCCGCATTACGCGATAATAAAGGAGTTTTGGGTGTCTGTGCGTATCCTCATCTGATCAACGGAGCGGATACTACATTGGAAGAGTTTTGTGATATGATTGCGCGCACGGCTGATTTCATGGGCATTGACCATGTCGGTATCGGAACAGACCTGACACATAATATGTCGGTTGATTTCCTCGCTTGGATGCGGATGGGAAGATGGACACATGAGATTGATTACGGTGCAGGATCGAAAGCAAAGCCCGGATGGCCGGATTGGCCGGAATGGTTCCGGACTCCAGCAGATTTCCCGAATATCGCAAACTGCCTAGCTGCACGCGGTATGACATACGAAGAAGTTTCGAAAATCATGGGAGGGAACTGGTACCGTTTCTTTACGGAAGGATTTAAGGCAAAGAAGGAGTTGGAGAAATGCGTGTCTCTCACTTAGAATTATATACTCATTGCAAAAAAATCTTTCAAGCCTGTGGAGTTCCATACGGCTATGCAGAAGAAGGGGCAGAAACAGTAGCCAATGCAGAGTTTCTTGGACTTTACGGACTGCAGCAACTTTCCGATGAACTGCCCAATTTGCAAAGCCAGGTCGATGAACTTGAAATACTTCATGAAAATGAACGGGTGACAATTATTAACGGCGGCAAGCAAAGCGGGATGCTGCTCGGCAAAGCCTGTGCAGATTATGTGATCGCACGCTTGCAGGACCAGCCTTCGGCAGCGGTTTGTGTGCGTGACACCCAGCCGTCGCGGGTGCTTACGCAGCAGGCGATGTATTTGTCGAGAAAAGGACTGGGCAGTATTATTCTCTATCAAAAGCCCAGCCACTCTTCATTAATTATTTCGTCACCAAATTTCGCATTTCCTATCATGGTGCATAAACGAAACAATGAAGATGTCATGGAAGGAATCAATAAAGAACTCGGCTTAACAGGAGAAGATATGCTGACACTGCCCACAGAAACCAATCGATTCTGCATATTCGGCACAACGAAAATAGACGAAATAGACGCTGTAATGGATGCATTTCACAACATCAGTGACCCATCCTATCTCATGACAACAACTGAAGATTTCGAACAAAGATGGGAAAATTCCTGGGACTACGGAGCAGAAATCAGCCGCGAACTATGGCTGGACCTCAACGAAACAGGAAAACGCATGCTAGTAGAATCAACAGACCAATCACGCGAACGCGGCGCTGGTGAAATGGCGTAAAGACTAAATGAGTAGAATTTGATTATTTTATTACGAAACTTGTTTACTCATATGAATTTTAGCAGAAATAAGTTTATGGCTTTCTTTTGTTAATGAGAGATATCGATAAGGAAGAAGAGTTATAAAACGGACAGCAAGTTCTTTATGCATAGTGAGTAAGATTGAAGCGGAAGACGGTCGACTCCGGAAAGCGTACCGTCTGAAGCGCAGATCCAAGCTGCTTGCTAAGTTTGGTTATATGTCTTGCTAATGAGTTACTTATTATTACTTAAAAGCTGGAGGAGATTATACATGATGACAGTTAAACAGGACGTACACGTATTGAAGAATTACATTAACGGTGAATGGGTCGAAACTTCCGGAACAGATATGCTCGAAATCCGTAACCCCGCCAACACGGATGAAATCGTCGTAAAAGTTCAGCAGTCCAATGAAAGAGACGCACAGGCAGCAATTGAAGCGGCTGCAAACGCATTCCCAGAATGGAGCAAAACATCTTCACCAGTAAGAGGCGAGTATCTGTACAAAATTGCAGCACTAATGGAAGAAGAAGCGGATGAAATTGCCAAAGTCATCGTACAAGAAGAAGGCAAAACGTACGCAGACGCATTTAAAGAAGTGAACTATGCTGCAGGAATTGTGAAATTCTACGCAGGCGAAGGACGCCGCATGACAGGCAGAATAATTGAATCTGATGTGCCGGGTGTTCAAATTGAACTGCATAAAGAAGCACTCGGTGTAGTACTCGTTGTCACACCTTGGAATTTCCCGCTGTCTATTCCAGCATGGAAGATTGCACCGGCAATCCTTAGCGGAAATACAGTTGTATTAAAAGCTTCTTCTGAAACGCCGTTGACTGCTCAGAAATTAGTTGAGATCGTGGAAAGAGCGGGAGTGCCTGCAGGTGTTGTGAATCAACTTGTCGGACCTGGACGTTTAGTAACGGATATGATTAATCACCCGGCTGTAAAAGCCATCACATTCACAGGATCCAACCGTGTAGGGAACTTAATCTATCAAGAAGCAGCAAAAGATATGAAGCGTGTCCTGTTGGAAATGGGCGGGAAAAACCCATTGCTCGTCATGGAGGATGCAGATGTTGATGCAGCAGTCCAATTGGCAGTAGCTGGCGGTTACGGTCAGACAGGCCAGGCATGTACAGCAACGAGCCGTGTGCTTGTTCATAAGGATATCCGTCAAGAATTCACGGATAAGCTTGTCGCAGCATCGAAGAAGATTAAAATCGGCAACGGCATGGATGAAGGCGTTACGATGGGGCCTCATGTGAGTGAAGGTGAGCGCAAGTCTACGCTTGATTTGATTCAGAAAGCGAAAGACGAAGGTGGCGAAATCCTGACGGGCGGAGGAATTCCGGAATTTGAAGGCTCTGATAAAGGGTACTTTGTTGAACCGACAGTAATTGGCGGAGTGAAGTCGGAGATGACGATCGCACAGGAAGAAGTATTCGGTCCGGTCATCAGCATTATCGAAATTGAGTCGATCGATGAAGCAATCGAAGTGGCGAACGATGTGGCATTCGGTTTATCTGCTGCAATCTGTACAAAGAATCTGACGTACATGAACCGTGCGCTAAGTGAAATCCAGGCAGGTATCGTCAAAGTGAATATGACAACGACAGGAACGTTCTTCCAAGCACCGTTCGGAGGCTATAAGGCATCGAGCACAGGCACATATAAAGAGCTGGGCAGCGAAGCAGTCGAGTTTTATTGCCAGAATAAAACTCGCTATATCAACAGCAACTGAGAGGCAATAAGCGAGTAGAGGAAGGGAGACAGCCTTCCTTTCCTCTACTCTTATTATGCTATACTAATCCACGACTAATTGAGTGTAATTACTCATTATAGTAGGGAGCCAATTACATTGAAAAAAACACCAGAAGTATCATCCACTGTCGTACGCGCCATATCCGTTATTAACTACTTAAATGAAGTGTCCGGACCTCAGGGCGTCAGCGATATCAGCAAAGGACTTGGACTTTCAACTACGATTGTCCACAGGCTGCTGACCACACTTAAACTAGAAGGAATGGTATTCCAAGATCCCCGCTCTAAACTTTACACATTAGGCACCGTTTTTTTGGACTATGCCAATAAAATCCTTACAGAAATGCCGATCGCGCCGGTCATTGAACCGTGGTTGATGTCACTGCGGAACGATACAGGGGAAACAGTCGGCTTCTATATGCCGACAGGCCAGATGCGAATCTGTGTACTCGAGTATGAAAGCCAGCAAGAAATCAGACGCTCAGTCGGGATCGGCAAGCGGCTACCTATTCATGCCGGAGCAAGCGGACGGGCGATTCTTGCATTTCAATCGGCTGAATTGCAAGAACGGATTCTTGCAACACTGCCACCTGAAGAAAGAACGGATTTGGAACACAATCTAGAAGAAACTAGAGCGCAAGGCTACGCTACCAATGAAGAAGAAATCACTTCAAATGTTGCAGCGCTGTCTGCACCTGTATTCGATCAAAAAAATCGTGTAATGGGTTCATTATCTATCTCGGGACCGCTTTTTAGATGGAACCGTAAAACAATGGAACCATATATAGAAACATTGCTGGATGCGACAAAAGAAATTACGCAATCATTATAATGAGAGTAAGGTGACATAAATGAAACCAGAAGATAAATTGAAAGAATTAGGTTTGGAACTTCCTGAGAAGCGGACAAAAGGGGGGAATTACATATCTTGCGTGCGAACAGGAAACTTATTGTTTTTATCAGGCTCTCTCTCGTATGATGTGATCGGTAAAGTTGGCGATACATTGACGATTGAAGAAGGGTATGCAGCGTCAAGACAGGCAATTTTATTCGCGCTGTCTACTATTAAAGAGGAAGTAGGCGAACTTTCTAAGGTGAAAAAGTTCGTCAAACTGCTCGGTATGATCAATACGGCATTTGATTTCACAGGCCAAGCCAAAGTCATGAACGGTGCTTCCGATTTATTAGTAGAAGTCTTTGGAGAAGATGTGGGAACTCACGCACGGACTGCTGTCGGTATGATGCTGCCACGCGGCGCGGCGGTAGAGATTGATGTCATTGTGGAAGTGGAGTAAGACTTCCGCTTCGTAGGAAAAGTAAGCGTTTACAAATGGCTTATTAGGAGGTTAGACATTGAATAAATATGAATCGAAAACGGACCGCCCCGTATTGCTAATCAGTGGAGGGATACTCGTAGCATTTGTTATCGCTTCCTTTATCAATTTAGATTTTGTTTCGAATCTGGTTAATCAATCCTTTGCTTTCTCTGTAAAATATTTCGGGGCTTTTTGGCAAATACTATTGCTTGGGACGTTTCTAATTGCTTTATTTCTGGCATTCTCAAAATACGGCAAGATCCGGCTGGGCGCTGTTGAGAAGCCGGAAGTCGGCTACTTTAAATGGCTTGCCATGATCATGACGACATTGCTTGCGGGGGGTGGTGTGTTTTGGGCTGCTGCGGAGCCTATGTATCATTTCTTGGACCGCCCACCTTTATTCACGGGGGTAGAGTCAGCAACAGAGAGCGCAGTTATTCCTGCGTTCGCCCAGTCTTATCTGCATTGGGGCTTTCTCGCATGGTCAATTCTCGGGACATTAGGAACGATCGTTTTGATGTATGCGCATTACCAAAAAGGAATGCCGCTGAAACCTCGTACATTGCTTTATCCGTTGCTTGGAGAAAAAATCATGCGAAAGAGTGCGTTTGGTACTTTTATTGATGCGTTCTCGGTTATAGCAGTAGCCGCGGGAACAATCGGCCCGATTGGTTTCCTTGGTTTGCAGGCAGCTTATGGAATGGAAGCGCTGTACGGTGTGCCAAACAATTTGATGACACAAATCGTTATTATCGTCTGTGTCGTTGTCGTGGCCATGATTTCCGCGGTGACAGGCTTGCGTAAAGGTATCCAATTCCTCAGTAATTTGAATGTCATCATCACGCTAATTTTGATGGTTGCCATTTTGTTGTTGGGTCCTGGCGGTTTTATTATAAATACCTTTATTTCGGCAAGCGGTATTCATATCCAGCAGTTTTTCGCCATGAGCACATTTCGTGGCGATTCAGCTTGGCTTGGTTCATGGACAATCTTTTTCTGGGGCTGGTTCTTAGGGTACGGTCCGATGATGGCAATCTTTATCGCAACGATCACGCGCGGCCGGACAATTCGTGAACTGGTGTTGGCTGTTTCCATTACTGCGCCTGTTGTCACTGCTTTTTGGTTTACCGTAGTAGGCGGTACAGGGGTCTTTTATGAGCTCGGTCAGCCAGGAGTGATTTCAGATGCATTGAATTCCGCTGGCATGCCGGCAGCGATGGTAGCCATTACACAACAGCTGCCGCTTAATTCATTAATTGCTCCATTATTTTTATTAGTGACGATTTTATTTGTCGTGACGACTGCAGATTCAATGGCTTATACGATTTCGGTCGCAATCACAGGTGATGGCCATCCGCCAAAAGTTATGCGTGTCTTTTGGGCGGTTATCATGGGCGCGGTGGCAGTTGTTCTACTGATGATCAGCGAAGGCGGTATCAATGCAATTCAATCCTTCATCGTAGTTACTGCAATTCCTGTTTCTTTACTGTTACTGCCGACATTCTGGGCAGCACCAAAAGCAGCAAAATTAATGTATGCGGAACAATTTGAACATGAAATCTCAGTTAGACAAGACACAATAACTGATAATAAAAAGTGCTTGCATACGACTGCAGCTACTATAGAAAAAAATAACTGAGAGCACTAAGTGTTACCTTGTCTTCACGGCAAGGTTTTTTTGTGAGAAAATAACTACTAATCTCTTTCTTTTAATGAAGTCTAAAGGTACATTGTGTAAATTGCTGAAGAACTCCAAGATGTTGTAGAACGATTCAAACTTTCATGAAGGCAGAGACGGTGAAAAACCGTCTCTTTTTATATGAATAAGATGGCGATAGTAGTGAAATTATTTGGTATATGATAGTATTAAAATTTTACTGGTTAATTGTATATAGTATTGAATTTTGAAATAGGAGAGATAGAAGACATGTTTGTTTTTTTAAAGAAGGATAGAAATGAGACTGAAGTACCAAGTGATTTTATTAATGTTCGGGGGATTAGGGGGGGCATTCAACTGAACGATCATCCTTCTGTGAAAAAACAATTGGCGATGATTCATCTGACGGAAGAAGATCTTGGATATCTTCTGCAAATACAGCATTATGTCAAACCGGCGATACCTATAATGGTGGATGCATTTTATCAAGCAATGGAAGCAGAACCTAACTTAGGCAAAATCATTACTGAATATAGCAGTATGGAACGTTTAAAAGGATCGCTTACGGAACACTTACAATCGATGTTCGATGGAGTGATTGACGATAACTATCTGCAACAGCGGAAAACCATTGCGAAAATACACGTCTATATAGGACTTGAGTCTAAATGGTATTTAGCTGCATTTGAAACGATTCAGGATGAATTCCTAACTTTCATTGAGCAGTCAAATATGGAAAAAGGTCTGCAATTCAAAATACTGCGTGCGTTTTTCCGCGTTCTGAATTTAGAACAGCAATTAGTGTTAGAAGCTTATGAAGATATAAATAAAGAAAAACAGCTGAAAGTGGAGCGAGCGAAAGCAAGTGTGAGAGAAAAGATTGGCGGTACAGCGCAGGAGCTGGCGGCGATTAGTGAGCAGACGAGTGCTTCCACAGAAGAACTTTCGGCAAAGTCTTCTGTGCTTGAACAAATGACGGCTGATAACTTATCCTTCATTACCGATACAGAACGCAGTTCATTTCAAAATAAAGAGCTAGTGGCTCAGCAGTCCAAGCAGTTTTCAGAGATGGTCGATCATATGAAAGAACTGATGAAGCGTATGGAAGATCTGTATTCTTCCACTGATCAAATCGGGGAAGTTGTCACACTGATTACTTCAATTGCAGATCAGACGAATCTACTGTCATTGAATGCAGCGATCGAGGCAGCTAGAGCGGGTCAGCATGGTAAAGGTTTTGCAGTAGTTGCAACAGAAGTACGTAATTTATCTGTCGAAACAAAAAAAGCAATTAGCAACGTAAGCGTTATGACAGAAAAAACGAATACAACTATACGTGATATGGCAAACTCCGTGAAGCAGATGGAACAGTTGATTCAGGAAAGTGCGAGCGGAAATGAGCAAGTCGCGAGTTCATATAATGAAATAGTCCAAGCTGTTTCGGGTATGAAAGAGCAAAGCGAGCACTCAAAGACTTCGATTGAAAATACAGTGAGAATTCTCCAGGAGATCAACGAAGCAGTAGAAACCATCGCTCACACGTCTGATGGTTTAATGCAGCTTTCTGAGAATTTATAGGATTACCGATAGAATAACTTGGGACAAGCTGTACAATACCTCATCTTTGGTGACGTATTGTACAGCTTTTTGTCATATTCTGTTATGCATCCTGCCTGTGATTTGATACACTGAAAAAATAACTAATAATGAGTTTGAAAGGTAGGTGCGTGTATGCAAGAAATTGCACTGATTAGCGTGGTTTCCATCTTGGCGCTCGGTATATTTTCACAATGGCTTGCGTGGAAAATCCAATGGCCTTCTATTTTTATCATGTCCATTGCCGGTCTGCTAATTGGTCCATTGTTAGGTCTCGTAAACCCCGAAGCTGCATTGGACGAGTTGTACAGTCCACTGATTTCACTGGCTGTTGCCATTATTTTATTTGAAGGCAGTTCAAATTTGGATGTCCGCGAAATTAAAGATATATCGAAGTCGGTCTTCCGGGTTGTCACGCTCGGTGCATTTCTGGCGTGGATTTTCGGTTCACTCACTGCACACTTCATCGCGGGACTGACGTGGGAAGTGTCATTCATTATCGGGGGACTGTTTGTTGTCACCGGACCGACCGTCATTATTCCGTTGCTGCGGAATGCTAAATTAAAAGCCCGAACCGCAGCGGTGTTGAAGTGGGAAGGCATCATCGTCGATCCTGCGGGCCCGCTGCTTGCACTCTTTGCCTACGAAGTCATTAAAGTATTGACGAACGAGCATTTATCCATGAATTACTTACTGAACTTCTTTGGTGGCGCGGCACTTGCTGTCGTACTTGGCGTGATAATGGGTTCGCTGATCAGCATTATGGCCAGCAGAGGACAGTTTCCTGAATACCTGAAATCGCCTGTCATACTAGCGTTTGTACTGCTATGCTTTACGATGGCGGAAGTCATTATGCATGAAACAGGGATGCTTGCCGTAACGGTCATGGGACTTGTGCTTGGACGTACGAAGCGCTACGTTTCATCGATCGGTAACGTCGGTCACTTTGTTGAAAACGTTTCGGTCATGTTGACTTCAACTGTCTTTATATTATTAACAGCATCACTGGCCCGCGAAACGATTGCGCAGATTTTCACGCTGCCGATCATCGGTTTCGTTATTGTCATGCTATTTGTTGTCAGACCTTTATCCATCTGGCTGTCCACTATCGGAACGGAACTGGTGTGGCGGGAGAAATTGCTGATTGGATGGATCGCCCCACGTGGAATCGTAGCTTTGACAGTTGCGGGTTACTTTGCCGCAACGCTCGCGGAGGATGGCTATGAAGAAGCTTCCTTACTTACTGCACTGACCTTTGCGCTTGTGTTCATCACTGTATGTGCGCATGGTTTCACCCTCGGCCCGCTTGCTAAAAAACTTAATTTAGCGAGCAATGAACCGCCGGGCGTGCTGATTGTAGGCGCGAGCAGCTTTTCCATCAGTTTAGCTGCACAACTTAAGGAAATGAATATTCCAGTGTTAATTGTCGATCCATCACAAGGCCGTCTGCGTCCCGCGATTGAAAAGGGAATTGACACATTCGAAGGGCAGATACTGTCAGAGCGGTCACGTTTCTCAATTGACTTAGCACCATATGATACCATTCTGTCAATGACAGGAGACGCTTCCTATAATGCGCTCATCACGCAATCGTTTGCGCCGGAATTCGGTTACAATAACACCTTCTCCTTGACTGCCGCGTCGAGTCATCAGATGAGCAAATCGGAGCTGCCCATTTCTCTTAAAGCGCACCTATTGTTTCAGGAAGATGCGACGTTCCCAGAATTAAACCGTAAAATCAATACAGATTATGAAATTGGATTATTCAGCTGGGAAGGCACGGATACCGATTTGGTATTTAAAGATATTCTACCGGAAACAGCTACCCCTTTATTCGTCAAGAAAAAGAATGATACGCTTGTATTTTCGACATTACAAAAGAAAATTTCATTGGATTCCGGTGATCAACTGGTCGTCCTGAAATTGAAGTCGGGTGTGCCTGCAAATGTCTAAATATAGAATACCGCTGACACGATTAGGAGTTGTTAGCGGTATTTTTTTGCGTTAAGTCTGTTAGTTCTTCACTGTTTTTTAGTAAGTCGATAAACACCTGCAGTGCTTTTGTTTGAAAAGGGGAATTGGTGACGATGGAAAAATGGCGTTTGAATGGAGTGCCTTTGACAGACAATGTCTGCAGTTCATGATGCTGCAGTTCTTTTTGAATCGCCCACTGTGAAAGCAGACTGATACCAAGCCCGGCTTCCACGCATTCTTTGATAGGTTGTGTACTGCTGAACTGCATGATACGGGATGGCCAAAACCCTGATTGATTAAAGAATTTCTCGGCAGCTTCACGAGTGCCGGAACCTTCTTCACGAAGGAGCCACAGATCATTTGCCAGTTCGTCAAGGGAAATTCGTCTATCTTGACTGACAAGCGGATGATTGGGAGGCACGACGATATACATCGCATCTTCGGCAAAGATTTCATTTTGCAGCGGCACAGCTTCTTTAAAATGACCTTCAATTAATCCGATATCAAGCTGATGGCTAATGACGAGTTCTGCAATTTCTGCCGTGTTGCCAATTGTAACTTTCGGCTCGACCGAAGGATAGTCTTCTGCGAGTTTGGACAGGATATGCGGTAGAACATATTCACCGAATGTATAGCTCGCACCGATTGCCAGTGGTCCGCTCGCTTTATTCGCCAGATCATCGACCAAGTTCTGCATTTTCGAATAAAGGCCGACAATTTCTTTGGCATGATGGTAGACGATTTCGCCTGCTTGGTTGAGTCGTACATATTTATTCGTGCGTTCGAGCAGCCGGACGCCAATCGTTTCCTCGAATGAACGGATATATTGACTGACTGCAGGCTGTGTCATATGAAGCTCTTCCGCAGCTCTCGAGAAGTTTTTGCGTTCGGCTACTGCGATGAAGACTTGTAGTTGCTGATCGATAGGAACGCACCCCTTTATATGTATGGCTTTTACTTATCATCCCTATTATAAATAGTTATTTTTCTTATAGCCAGTATTTCCTTATACTGAAAACAGGAGGTGTTGTCATCATGACTTCTAAAAATGTGGCTCCAACACAGCAAACACCAAAACAGCCGTCTAAATGGATGTCTTGGATTGGTGGAATCGCTTTTACATTTCTTATTGCATTTTTAGGATTTTTATTAGCAAAAGTACCTGGTTTTGACCATATCGGGCAGTTGGCATGTGCCATCATTATTGCGGTCGCGTACCGGCATTTTTTTGGTTATCCAGAAGCAATCAGAAGCGGAATCGCATTTTCATCCAAGCGCCTGCTTCGAACGGCTATTATTTTATACGGTTTAAAATTGAATATCGATACCGTGTTGAGTGATGGGCTGGGTCTATTGGCTAGAGACGCGGGTGTCGTTATTTTCGCCATCTTCATGACGATCTGGCTCGCAAAAGTATTTAAAGCAGATAAAGACATTTCCTTATTGCTTGGCGTGGGAACGGGAATTTGCGGCGCGGCGGCAATCGCAGCAGTTGCGCCGATTGTTAAAGCAAAAGAGGAAGATACGGCAATCGGTGTCGGCATTATTGCGCTGATGGGTACTATCTTCGCGATTGGCTATACCATTTTACGACCGATATTGCCGCTGGATTCCATTCAATACGGTATGTGGGCGGGTATCAGTCTGCATGAAGTGGCGCATGTTGCGCTGGCAGGAGCACCGGCTGGAGAAGACGGGCTGGCTATCGCGTTGCTAGCGAAACTTGGACGGGTATTCCTATTAGTGCCGGTATGTTTCATCTTTATCTATTTGATGAAACGGAAGAGTAAGGGAACCGAAGAAACGGATGCGAAAATAGAGTTCCCATGGTTCTTAGTAGGCTTTATTATGTTAAGTGTGCTTGGAAGTTACGTTTTCGGCCATTCTATTCCGGTTTCAGACAATGTGATGGAGGGTGTTTTCACATTGACTACATGGTTGTTAACCGCAGCGATGGTCGGATTAGGTCTGAATGTCAGCCTCCGCGATGTGCGTGATCGTGCAATGCGCCCGCTGGCTGCGATGACAGTTACATCTATTTTGCTGTCAGTTATTGTGTATTTTATTGTGTAATGAATAAGAATACCGTTTCCCTGCGTTGCAGGCGGATGCGTTCCGGAGGCCCCTCGGTGAGCCGAGCGAACAGCGAAGGATTCGATGTGCCTTAATTTCTGTGTCTCTCAGAAATTAAGGCACTTTGACGGGGCGTAATTAGGTTGCCTTCCACTCCGGTACACTGGATTGTTTTTCAGTATTTATTAAATTTTATAGTTGACTTTTATTAGTCCACCCCCTAAACTACTATTATTGGTTTAGGGGGTGGACTATTTTGAAAGAGCAGCTTCAAGAAGCAGTGGAATTATTTGAGGAAGTTATTATTTACGGTACAGAGCATGTCGTCAAGAACCTTGACGTACCTATATGGAAAGAGTATTCGCCGGAGCAAATACAAGTCCTGAAGATTCTATCAACCTATGGGGATCTATCCAGCGGCAAGCTTGCGGAAATACAAGGTGTACATAAAAGTGCGATTTCTACAAGGCTGAAAAAATTGGTCGAGAAGGAACTGGTTCAATCGGAGAAAGATCCGAATGACCAGCGCAGCAATCGTATTTCATTGACGGCAAAAGGAAAAGAAGTGCTGTCAATTTCAAATGAAGCGGTCTATGAAAATGTTGAAAAGATTTTCAAAGACCGTATTGATGAGCAGGAACTAGAACAATTTATCGAGACATTCCGTAAGCTCAAAACGATTTTATTAATGAAGGAGATGTAACGTTTGAAAACCGTCTTAAAATTGAAATGGCCGATTGCGATTGGTCTCGTCCTATTAACAGTTGTCCTATTCCTGCTTGCTCCAGATCTGGCGAAGCAGGCAGAGGATGCCGGATCGTTCCAGCTTCTGGATTCGGCAGACTCACAGAAAGCGGCGGAAATGCTGGAGAAAGCAGGAGAAGCGGAAGAGACGATCTCGCTCGTGTATCCACTTGAAAAGGCGGCAGATAAAGCGAAGAAGAAAGAAATCTCCGCCACTGCCAAAGAAATTAAAGAACTCAGCAAGATCGTAACGGATGTACTCGATCCGTTTGAAAGTGAAGAGTTAGAAACTCAGCTTGTGTCTGAAGATAAGAAGACAGTCTTGCTGCCGATTACTGTCGACGGAACACAAGAAGAAATTATACAACTGGCAAAGCAAATCAAAGAAGAAATATTGCCTACAGGTGAAAAAATCTACCTGACTGGCGAAGCAATCATTAATGATGACGTCAATGAAAGTGCGCAAGAGGGATTGAAAAAGACAGAAGTCATCACAGTCGTCTTGATCTTCGCTTTATTGTTGATCGTATTCCGTTCGATTGTTACACCGTTCGTTCCGTTAGTGGCGGTTGGGATTACGTATTTGCTCAGCCAGTCACTCGTAGCATTCTTCATAGACTGGTTCGGGTTCCCGGTATCCAACTATACGCAGATATTCCTTGTGGCCATTTTATTCGGATTAGGTACGGATTACTGTATCTTGCTGTTAAGTCGTTATAAAGAAGAATTGCTTGAAGGACATGAAGTGGAAGAAGCGATTATCAATACGTATAAAACTGCCGGACGCACGCTGTTCATCAGTGCGCTTGCCGTTTTTATCGGATTCGCGGCTATAGGTTTTGCGGACTTCCCGATCTTCAAGTCGGCAGTGGCGGTAGCTGTGGGTATTGCGGTATTAATGGTCATTCTCTACACGATTGTACCGTTATTAATGGCGTTGTTAAAAGACAAATTGTTCTGGCCGTCTAAAGGGGCCGCATCTCATAAAGATAGTAAATTGTGGATTGCATTCAGTAAAGTTTCTGTTATGCGCCCGCTCGTTTCGATGCTGATTGTAGCTGTGATTACGATTCCGTTGTTATTGACGTATGACAATGACCTATCATTCAATACAGTGGATGAAATCGACAGTAGCAAGGATTCCGTAAAAGGATTGAACCTCATTTCCGACGCATTTGGCGAGGGAGATTCATTGCCGGTTCAAGTGTTGCTGAAGAAAGATTTGCCGATTGTTAAAGAAGGCGACGTGACGTATCTTGAAGCGATCGCACGTGATTTGGAAAAAGTGGAAGGTGTGAAGAGCGTCCGTACTGTGACACGTCCGACAGGTGAATTGCTTGAGGATCTTTATGTCGACCATCAAATTGCTTTGATGGCTGAAGGACTGAATGAAGCGACTGACGGACTGGATGAAATCAATAAAGGTCTCGTCGGTGTTCAGGGTGGTCTGAATCAAATCACCGGACAGCTGCCGGCAGGATCTGCAGGCGGCGATGGATTGCGCCAAGCTGCGAACGGTATTAAGCAGATCAACGGCCAACTGACACAAATTGCGGGTGGACTTCAACAGGGAATGCCTGCCGCACAAGCAGCTGGCGGACTGAACGCACTCAGTGCTGAATTAAGTAAAGTAGGTAACGGCATTGCAGGCGCAGCTTCACAAATCGACCAAAGCGGTTCGCAGATTGGCGCACTCAGCGGAGGTCTGAAGGAATTGTCCGGCGGAGTGAAAGCTGCTAATGAAGGTCTGAATGAAGTAGGTAAAGGCTTGAAAGAGTTGTCCGACATGCTGAATGATATGGGTGATACGAAAAGCGTACGCGATACGGGATTATTTATCCCTGCAGGCACGCTGGACAATAAAGAATTTAAACCAGTGATTGATCGTTATACATTTGACGATGAAACAGGGATTCTGATGGAAGTGATTCTAACAGAGAATCCGTATTCGCGTGATGCGATTTCTACGGTACATGATATTAAAGATACGGTAAAACGATCGGTAATCGATACGCCGTTTGAAGATGCGGAACTCGCATTCAACGGTATTTCAAGTATGAACTCAGATTTACATGATATTTCATCGGCTGATTTTACACGAACTGTAACAATCATGCTTGTTGGTTTATTCATCGTATTGTTCATCTTATTCCGTTCGGCTATCATGCCACTTTATATGATTGGTTCGCTGCTGTTGACATATTACACAGCCATTTCAATTACAGAGCTGATTTTCGTCAATGGGCTTGGCTATGACGGTATCAGCTGGGCGGTTCCATTCTTTGGTTTCATCATGCTGATTGCACTCGGGGTAGATTATTCGATCTTCCTGCTGGACCGGTTCCGCGAAGAGAGCATCAGTGGTCTGAAAGTGAAGGAAGCGCTGATGCGTTCAATGGCGAAGATGGGTACGGTCATTATTACAGCGGCAGTCATTTTGGCCGGTACGTTTGGGGCTATGATGCCTTCGGGTGTATTGAGTCTAGTGCAGATTGCGACAATTGTTATTTCGGGATTACTGCTGTACGGTTTGATTATCTTGCCGCTGTTGATTCCGGCGATTACGATTTCATTCGGCAAGGGTGTTTGGTGGCCGTTCAGAGGGTAACATCATTAATAAACAAGGCCGTCCGGAGAGATTCCCGGACGGCCTTATTGTTATGCTCTTTTCTTTGCAGCGGCTCTTTTTCGCGGAGCCGGTTTTTTCTGAGTTCTGTCCAGGGATGCCTGCAAAGCCGTCATCAAATCTGTGACATTTGAAGGGGCTGTCCGTTTTTCGCTTGCGGAAACGGTGTCGTTCCCAGATTTTTTTGCTTCGATGAGTTCCATTAAGGCGTTTCGGTAATCATCTGTGTATTTAGTGGGTTCAAAAGTCGTTGTCAGTTGATCTACCAGTAATAAAGCCGTATCCAGTTCTTTTTTTACGACCAGATCTTCGCCAGGGATATTCGGGACGTCCTGGATACTTCGAACTTCGTCAGGAAAGTGAATCGTTTCCATTAACAGCGAGTCTTGATAGACACGAACGACCGCCAACTGTTCTTTGGAACGGATGATAATTTTAGCGACTCCAATCTTGCCGGATTCTTGCAGCGCTTTTCTAAGGAGAGCGTAGGCTTTTCCTCCAT
The DNA here is from genome assembly GCF_029257255.1 of Sporosarcina sp. GTDB lineage: Bacteria > Bacillota > Bacilli > Bacillales_A > Planococcaceae > Sporosarcina. The sequence continues at coordinate 75,133 of NZ_JARICI010000018.1, forward strand.
TGGCATCAGGCGCTATAAAATAGCTTTTCTCAAAATAAATAGGATCAATTTCTTCCAACTTCACGAAGTCTACGATTTCCACTGCTTTATCTTCATTTTCTTTCTTTAGTTTTTCAAGATCATCTGCATCTAAAACGACAAATTTGTTTTTTGAGTATTCATAGGCTTTTACCAGTTCTTCACCATCTACTTCTTTATCGCAGATTGGACACACTTTTTTATAGTTAATAGGAGAGTTACATTCTTTGTGTAATTGACGCAGTTTGATGTCGTTATTATCTGTGGCAGCATGGAGTTTGATTGGGATATTTACCAGTCCAAAGCTGATGCTGCCTTTCCAGACGGTATGCATGGCGCGAACCTCCTTCAAAATAATTCTTTGAGGGTAGTATGGAAATTTACGTTCATCCTATACATATATCAAAAAGGAGTGAGCAACTTTGAAACCGATGTTACTGACGGAAATAACCGAATTACCCGAGGGCAGCGATTGGTTGTATGAAGTTAAATACGATGGATTTCGGTGTCTACTTCATTGGACGGAGACAGAAATTCTTATATATAGCCGGAATGAACGAATTCTGAATGATCGTTTTCCTGAAATCATGGAGTTTTGTGAATCCATTCGCGAAAACGTTTCTCCACATTTGCCTTTGCTTTTGGATGGAGAGATTGTTCATTTGCTGAATGATACAGAAGTGAATTTCGCATAGTACAAACGAGAGGACGAATGCGTAATTTAGAAGTCATTCAGCAGCATGTACAATCATTTCCTTGTAATTATATTGTGTTTGATTTACTGAAGCATGCAGGAAAAAAGTTGACGGAGAAAACATATGAACAGCGTAAAAAGGAGCTGAACAAGCTTTTTGCACAGCAGCGATTGCCTGTGGAAGTGAAATACAGGCATCCGGCTAAGATACAGGCGATCCTCGTGTTTGACGAGGCGGATGAATGTTGGGATCAGGTTTTATTGGCAGGCGGAGAAGGGGTGATTGCGAAAAAAAGAACGAGTAAATGGTTGGAAGGCAAGCGGACAGACCAATGGATGAAGTACAAAAATTGGCGAAGAATTCATGTGGTTCTTACTTCGTTTGATAAGCAGAATGGTTTTTTTACCGGTGCTGTATATCGAGAAGAGCAGTTGATGGAAGTGGTCACGTTTCGTCATGGTTTATCGGAGGAAGAAGAGGATACTCTTCAAAGCTTTTTTTATTCCAATGGAAAACGAACAGGCGAAAGTACTCAATGGGGAATGGAGCCTTCTATTTGTGTGGTGATCAAATGCATTGATTTTGATGGAAAGCATCTAAGAGAACCTCGTTTCGAGTCGTTTGCTTTTGATGTGCAACCTGTAGATTGTACTTGGCAGCGAATGTATCGTGAGCTCTATCAGTCTCCGCTGGAAAAAGTTGAAGTGACTCACCCGGAAAAATTGCTATGGAAGCACCCTGAAATCACAAAAAACGATTATGTAGTGTATCTCCAGCGGGCCGCGCCTTATCTACTTCCTTTTTTACGCGACCGGTTGCTGACGGTCATTCGTTTTCCGCATGGAACGGTATCAGATGAGCGTTTCTTTCAAAAGAACGCACCAGATTACACTCCGTCATTTGTACAGATAGTTCAGAACGACGAAATAGATTATATTGTGTGCAATAATATCGAAACGTTGCTGTGGCTGGGTAATCAGCTTGCGTTGGAATTTCATATCCCGTTCCAGACAGTCCAGACTGAGTACCCAACAGAAATTGTTTTTGATTTAGATCCGCCTTCTGTTGAATACTTTTCATTGGCAGTGGAAGCGGCAGTGCGGATGAAAGCAATATTTGATCAATTTCAATTACGTGCATTTGTCAAAACGTCGGGAAATAAGGGGCTCCAGCTATACATTCCATTACCGTACGATCAGTTCAGTTATGACGATACCCGTGTGTTTACAAAGTTTATTTGTGATTTTCTATGTGAACAAGAGCCTCAGTGGTTCACAACGGAGCGGATGAAGAAAAACAGAGGAAAGAAATTGTATTTAGATTATGTACAGCATCACGAAGGTAAAACGATAATCGCCCCTTATTCACCAAGAGGAAATCAAGACGCATTAGTTGCGACCCCGCTTCATTGGGATGAAGTCAATCAGTCATTAAAGCCAAGCCTGTTTTCAATCAACTCTGTTTTAGAACGATTAGAAACAACCGGTGATTTGTTCAGGAATTTTAGAGAGGAAGGAGAGCGGCAGCCATTTCGTGAGGTATTACAAAAATTAAAGGGGTTGATGTGAGCTACTCGCTTGGCTCATCACAGGTCCTTCGGAAAGCGTACTGTCTGAAGCGCAAATCCCAAAATGCTTAGTACACTGTCAAGGAAATATTTTAGTAAAGATCTATAGTAATTTATATATTGTTAAAAATCTGTCTTGATATAATTTTCAAACTATTATATACTGAATTCACGATTTATCTGACTGTTTGTCAGTCACATAAACTTATAGAACAGAAGACGAGAAAGAAGGGGTTCTATGCTTACATTTTTATCATCCATCGTCTTGCTAATCGTAGGGTATTTAGTATATTCAAAAGTGGTTGAACGCGTTTTCGTTATTGACGATTCACGAAAAACACCTGCCTATACGAAAGCAGATGGTATGGATTACGTACCGATGAGCTGGTGGAGAGGCTGGCTTATCCAATTATTGAATATCGCTGGATTAGGGCCGATTTTCGGAGCGATTGCTGGAGCGTTATATGGTCCAGTGGCGTTTATTTGGATCGTGTTCGGCAGTATTTTTGCCGGTGCAGTTCATGACTATTTTTCGGGAATGTTGTCTTTGAAGCACGGAGGTGCACAATTCCCTAAAATAGTGGGGGAATATTTAGGTGATATTGCCCGACGATTTATAAATGTGATTTCAGTAGTGCTGATGGTGCTAGTAGCGGCGGCTTTTACAGCAGGACCGGCACAGCTCATATCTTCCATCACGCCATTGACATTCATGGTCTCACTTATTCTGATTTTTGGATACTTTGTGTTAGCTGCTATTTTACCAATCAATAAAATTATCGGACGACTGTATCCGGTGTTTGGCATTGTGTTGATTATAATGGCTGTGGGGATTGGTGTCGCTTTACTGTTCGGCCCAGAGAAAATACCGAATTTGACAATGCAGAACTTGCATCCTGGTGAATTACCGATTTGGCCACTCTTGATGGTGACCATTTCATGTGGAGCAATCTCCGGTTTCCATTGCACACAAAGCCCAATTGTTTCAAGAACAATGAAGAAGGAATCGGAAGGCCGTAAAGTTTTTTACGGTGCGATGATTGCAGAAGGGGTCATTGCAATGGTTTGGGCTGCGGCAGGAATGACGTTTTTCGGCAGCACGTCGGGCTTACAGGCTGCTTTGGCTGCAGGCGGTCCAGCTGGAGCGGTGAATGAAATTTCCAGTACACTGCTAGGTTCATTCGGCGGATTATTGGCTATATTGGGTGTCATTATTTTACCTATTACAACGGGCGATACGGCACTCCGTTCTGCAAGGATGATCTTCATGGAGGCCACATCGAAGTGGTGGGACCCGAATAAAAGGTGGGTCATTCTAGTTGTCACGCTGTTATTAGGTGTTCCCATGTTTTACTTGTCAACAATTGATTATTCATTCTTATGGCGCTATGTGGGCGGTACTAATCAGTTAGTTGCCGCGGTTATGCTGTGGACAGCTACTTCTTATTTACTGAGAGAAAACAAAGCCCATTGGATTGCAGGAATCCCTGCACTCTTTATGACTGCAGTCGTTGTTACGTATTGGATGTATGCACCAGAAGGCCTTCACTTAGGTTACGGACTATCCGTAGGAACAGGAATTGTCGTCTCAGGAGGGATTGGCGTATTCTATGCATTGAAAGTCTTCCAAGCTAAACAGCAACGTACATTAGTAGATGTTGCATAAAATGAGAAGAGGGCTGACCGGAAATTTCGCGGGCAGCCCTTTTTTTATTGGGCGATGCTCATATGATGGTCGCCAACGCTCATACATTCTGTCAGCCGCTCATAGCCGCAGGAAATTCGCTCATACACACCTTTCAAATAATCATAACTTGTCAGCGCTCATACCCGCTATCAGCGCGCTCATTTTCACACTTATACTCAGGTTTTCTTCGCCAAGCTGTATGTTTTCTATCATTCTATATGGGGTATCTATATGGAAAAAGAACAGGCGGGGGATAGCGGATGAAGAAACTGTATACAGGGTCTTTATATTGGGAAACGACGTTTGAAAGAGAATTACTTGGTTCTGGTTCCAGTGAGAGTGAAGATATATATGATGTGATAATTATAGGCGGCGGAATGTCCGGCGCACTTTGTTCGTATGTGCTGTCACAGGAAAACTATTCAATTTTGTTGCTCGAGCAGAATGAAATCGGCTCGGGAAGCACTGCGGCGAACACTGGTTTACTGCAATTTTCCAATGATATTATGCTGCATGAATTAATAGAGCAGATTGGGGAAAAACAGGCAGTGGAGTTTTATTATTCATGCAAACGGGCACTCCAGCAGCTGAAGAAAGTGGCGGATGATGCACCGTTTGATGTTCAATTTCATACGCGGGACAGTTTGTATTATGCCAGTACGGAAGAAGACGTGCCGAAGTTGCGAAGAGAGTATGAGGCATTAAAGAAGCATGATTTTCCCGTAGAGTTTTGGGAGCGTGAAGATATTGAAACGCACTTTCCTTTTTCAAAGCCTGCCGCGATTGTGACGGCAGGTGATGCGGAAGTCAATCCACTTCGTTTATGTGCGGGGGCTATTCACTATGCCGTTGAAAATGGTATGGATGTTCTTGAACATGTGGAAGTTTTAGAGATTCGAGAAGCGGAGCGCTACACTGTGGTCAGAACAACTGATGGAGATTTTCGGGCGCGGAACGTTGTCGTCACAACGGGTTATTCGCCGGCACCCGAAGCGACTATTGCCCAAAAAGAGTTGAAAGTTACATATGCTGCGGCTACACAGCCTTTTGAAGATCTTTCTTTCTGGCACAACCGTATGTTGATTTGGGAAACCGAGCGGCCGTATTTATATATGCGTTTGACAGATGATCAGCGGATTGTGGCGGGCGGGCTTGATCAGGATACGGATCACCTGTCGAAAACTGAAGAGGAAGTCGTGAATAAATTTGCAGAACTGAAACAGGAATTAGAGAAACTCTTCCCTGATCAAGCTATTCAGTTAGATTATGAGTGGACCGCATTGTTCGGAGAATCGACAGATGAGTTGCCTGTCATCGGACGTCATCCCGAAGAGCCGCATGTGTATTATCTAATTGGATTAGGAGGTAACGGAACCGTATATAGCATGCTCGGTGCCCATTTGATTCGCGATGAAATGAAAGGGAAACTAAACCCCAATGAGACAATAGTAGAATTGGAGCGATAAAAACAGCGGGCCATGATGAGTTTGATCATCATGGCCTGCTGTTTTCACTTAGTTATTCGCATAAATCATCCGTATATGCCCCGGTAGAATCTTGATATGCTGAATGTGGTCGTCATAGATTTCGCCGTCCATGTCGATTTTTTTATTTGTGGGCTGTACAATCTCCAGTTCATCCGTTTGAAAATACTCAAGCTGATCGAGCTGATTACTATCTGTAGCTGGATTTTGAAGTTTAAACAGTTCGCGTAGTGAAGAAAAGTTTGAGTCGCGCACAAGCAAGACATCCAGTTTTCCATCCATTGGAGAAAGTGATGAAATCGGCAGTTCAGTTGTGCCGATGAAGCGACCATTTAATACGAAGAGTAATATGGTTTCACCTTCAATTAACTCGCCGTTAACTGAAATTTTATAGGTGAAAGATTCAGCCTGATTGATGGTGCGCAATGTGCTGAGAAAATAACTAATCGGACCTAATTTAGCTTTTTCGCCGTCATTGATGTTCTCAGACGTCTCGGTAACGAGTCCGATTCCCCAAAAATTCATGAAGTACCGGTCGTCCATCCTGCCGACGTCGGTATCGAAAATAGTACCATTCATCAGAGATTCTGCTGCCCCCCGCAGATCTTGCGGCAGGCCCAGTGTTCTGCTGAAATCATTCGAAGTTCCACCCGGCAATATCGCGACGATTGGTCTGACTGGAAGGGGAGCGATGCTGTTGAGACAAGTATGCACCGTGCCGTCACCACCTAGAATGATCAGCAGATCCACTTGATTACTATAATGAACGCAAGCTTTCTGCAGCTCTTCTTTAGATTTCGTATTCATCAATATCAGCTCATCCACAGCCTGCGTAAGCACCGGGAGCGTGTCAGCCAGTTTTTTCTCGCTATCAGCATCGCCTGCACTGCGGTTATACACAAAAAGCGCACGATTGAAATGAAGCATGCTCTACACTTCCTTTTTAACAAGGTTATTCCCTGTAATGATAGGTAGGAAACTAAGAACATTTACATACCAGAATAAGATTACTGAGCCAGACGCCGCAATCTTCTGTTAAAATATAAGATAACCATAGAACACAAGGAGAGGAAGATCCCCGAATGAACCGAATATCATTGCGAATGAAAATGTTCATTTTTTCATTTATTCTTGTGTTCTTCTCTGTTGTCACGAGTGGCGCCATTATGATTCATAATATATCTGGTGCGTTTGAAAAGGAACTCGGTTCACGCGCCATTGCGATAGCCCGTACGGTCGCTCAGCTGCCAGATATTAAGCAGCAGGTCGGAAAGGCAGACGGCGCTTCCGTTATTCAGCCGATCGCGGAGCGGGTCAGGCTCGCGACAGATGTCGATTACATCGTAGTGTTTGATATGGACAAGATCCGTTTTTCTCATCCATCAGAGAGTAAGCTTGGCACTGTTTTTGAAGGCGGTGATGAGCAGGCTTCGCTGTCGGAGCATGAATATGTATCAAAAGCGCAGGGAGTCATGGGGTTTGCAATCCGTGCGTTTGTTCCCATCATGGATGAGGATGGTGTGAAACAGGTAGGTGTGGTATCTGTAGGGATACTTTCACCGACTTGGCAAAGTTTATTATATGACTATAAAAATGATATTCTATTTTCACTGATGAGCGGTCTGCTTATTGGGCTGATTGGTTCCTTGTTCATTGCCAATCATCTGAAAAAGCAGACATTAGATATGGAGCCTTATGAGATCGCTCGTCTAGTAGAAGAGCGGTCCGGTATGATGCAGTCAATGGATATTGGTATTTTGGCTACCGATGAAAAAGAACGGATTGTTTTCATGAATCGGCTCGCCCAGCAGTATACGGGCCTAGAAAATGAAGTGATACCGGTCGAAGAAGCGTTCCCAGATACGTGGCTGACCAATGAATCCTTGCGAAATGAAGAGGAAATTGCGTATCGCCCGTTACTGCTTCATGACACGATGATGCTCGTAAGAACTTTTCCGATCATTGTCAATGAACAGCGCGTAGGTTCTGTAATCATGATGACAAATCAAAAAGAAGCACACAGCCTGGCGGAAGAACTGACAGGAATCAAGTCACTCGTTGATTCGCTGCGCTCGCAAAATCATGAATATATGAACAAGCTGCACAGTATAGCGGGGATGATTCAGCTGGATCGCTCACAAGAAGCGCTGAATCTGATCATCGATGAAACGTCAGATGAACAGGAAGTCATGCAGTTTTTGAAAGAACGTATTTCGGACTATTCGATTTTGGGTATTCTGATCGGCAAGCGTTCTCGTGCAAAAGAGCTGGGTGTGTTGTTTACGATAGACGATGAATCCTATTTGTTTGAAGTAATGACTGGATTTTCGAGTGGTGATATCGTTACAATAATTGGGAATTTAATTGATAATGCAATGGAAGCGTGTTTATTGGAAGAAGAGAAGGAAGTTACTCTGTTGATAGAAGGGAATCGTGATTTTCTCTTTATTGAAATAGAAGATAGCGGATGCGGTTTACCTCCTGAAGCGGAAAAGATGTTTGATTACGGTTTTAGTATGAAAGAGAAAGAAGGCAGAGGAATCGGTTTGGCATTAGTTAAGCAAATCATGGATTCCAATAAAGGAACGATTTCTGCGCGCTCGCAATCAGCCGCAGGATCAATCATTACTTTGAAAGCAGGTGAACGAAATCATGGCTGAATTAGCTGTATACATCGTAGAAGATGATCCGATGGTGCTGGAAGTGAATAAAGGATTTTTACGGAAGTTAGGCGGTTTTAAATTAATTGGCGAATCAATGGAAGGAAAGCCGGCAATCGAACAAATTCGCGAACTGCAGCCTGATTTAATTTTATTGGACATGTACTTGCCTGATATGACAGGAATGGAATTGCTGAAGTTGATCCGAATGGAAGGTGTTTCTTGCGATGTAATCATGATTACGGCAGCCCGGGATGCCCTTACCATTCAGGAAGCGCTGCGGTTTGGCGCCGTCGATTATTTGGTGAAGCCATTCCGTTTCGAACGATTTCAAGAAGCGCTTCTGAAATTTAGTAAAAATCATTGGAAATTTCATTCGGTTGATAAATTGAAGCAAGAAGATATCGATGTGTGGATGGGCAGTACTAGGAAAGTGTCTGAACTGCCAAAAGGACTAAATGAATTTACGATGGAGCAGGTTCACTCAGGGCTGAAAAATGAGGGAGTACCGCTAACTGCCGAACAGTTGGCACAGAAAGTTGGAATGGCGAGAGTAACTGTGCGAAAGTATCTAGATTTCCTTTCGATTGATGGGAAAGTACATATCGAGCTTCAGTATGGGAATATAGGACGTCCGACACGTTATTATTCCGTTAAATAGGATGTAAGGGTGGGAAAGGTATATACCATAAAGACCATAATGTCCATTAACTTCATAATGTTGTATTTCGGCGAAGATTACTTAAAATATAAATTATCAGTCTACTACTGATTGAGGAAGGAGCATGAGTTTCGATGTATGCTCTTACAAGAACTATTATCGTGATGATGGGCTCGCTCGGATTGCTTATTTTACTGTCAGGCTGTCAGCAAACTGCTTATCCCGACGATCATGAACAGTTAAGCAAGGAAGAGCGTTTAGTTATTCGCTTTTCACATGTAGTAGGCGAAGACACGCCTAAAGGTCTGGCAGCAAGAAAATTTGCCAGACTGATGAAGGAACGAAGTAATGGATATATAGAGGTGCAAGTTTTTCCAAACAGTATCTTGTATAAAGATGGTGAGGAATTGGAAGCGCTTTCGAATGACGATATCCAAATGATCGCCCCTGCCACGTCGAAAGTGACTTCGATTGTACCGGAATGGTCTGTATTTGACTTACCTTTTGCCTTTGACAGCTATGAAGAAGTTCATGCTTATATGAAAGGCAGGACCGGTCAAGAACTGATTGGAAAACTGGACCGACAGGGTTTAGTCATGCTGGGAATGTGGGATAACGGTTTCAAACAGCTGACAAACCGTGACTTTCCTATTAATAAGCCAGTAGATATTAAAGGTCTGAATATGAGGATCATGCCCAGTGATATTATTGAGCAGCAATTTGAGCTGTTCGGTGCATCAGCTATGAAGTTGGACTTTAATAACGTATTTCAGTCATTGGACGAAGGTTTGATTGATGCACAGGAAAATACGATGTCCAATATTACGAGTAAGAGTTTGCATTACAGGCAGGAGTACATGACTGTCAGCAATCATGGGTACTTAGGATATGTGCTGCTGATGAACAAAGAATTTTGGGAAGGTCTTCCCGACGAAGTACGTTCATTAATTGAAGACACATTAACCGAGGTAAGTGATTGGCAGCAGGAAATTGCCCATAAGTTAAATGATCAGGAACTCTCCAAATTGGAAGAATGCAATTGCATCGAGATATATCATCTCTCCGATGAAGAGAAACAGCAGTGGGAAGAAGCTTTCAGTCCAGTTTACGATTTTTATCGGGGACGGTTTGGAGCTAAAAATATAAATTCACTTCCAAAAATAAAAGGGGGAAATAAGGAATGAAGAAATTTCTATTACTAGCGTTAATCAGTATGTTTGCTATCGTGGCAGCAGCTTGTTCATCTGATAAAGACTCTTCATCAGGTTCAAGCGACGGCGAAAAAGATACATCTTCTGATAAGCCAATCATCATCAAGTTTTCACACGTTACAGCAATTGACAGTGTTAAGGGGAAAGCAGCAGATCGCTTTGCTGAGTTAGTTGCAGAAAAGACTGATGGAAAAGCGAAAGTAGAAGTATACCCGTCTTCACAGTTATACGGAGATGCGGATGAGTTAGATGCATTAGTTTCAGGTAACGTTCATATGATCGCACCTTCTGTTACTAAAATGGTGAAACTAGATCCTCGCTGGCAGTATGTTGATATGCCTTTCTTGTTTGAAAATCAAGAGCACGCTCACAAGTTCTTCGAAAGTGACGTAGCACAAACAATTTTAAACAGTGATCAGCTGAAAAATAACGACATTATGGGATTAGCATTCTGGGAGAATGGCTTCAAACACTTCTCAAATAATAAGCACGAAATGAAAGCACCTGAAGATCTTAAAGGATTAAAATTCCGTGCACAGGCAGGAAAAGTTCTTGAGTCTCAGTTCAATGCATTAAAAGCAGGAAGCGCAACGATTTCATTCGGTGAAACGTATGCAGCTCTTCAACAGGGGACTGTTGACGGACAGGAAAATACATTCAATAACTTTGATACACAGAAATACTCTGAAGTACAAAAATACTTGACAGTAAGTGAGCACGGCCGTTTGGATTACGGAATCTTCGTTAACAAAACATTCTGGGAAGGCATGCCAGAAGACATCCGTGCACAAGTGGAAGAAGCTTTGAAAGAAGCAACTGAGCTTGAGTGGCAGCTGGCTAACGACGAGAATGAAGCAAGCTTTGAAAACATCAAGAACTCTGGAAAAGTTGAAGTTACTGAGTTGACTGAAGAAGAGCGTCAGAAGTTTGTTGATGCACTGCAGCCGGTATACGATGAGTTCTCTGATGACATCACACCTGAATTGCTTGATGGAATCCGTGACTTGAAATAAGAAGTATTGACATCTAAGTGGGGAAGCGGAAATCATAGTGCCTGTTTTAAACAGGGATATGTATGCCGATCTGATAACCGGATCGGCATTTCTCTTTTCATTGGCACAGTGCATTACTTGTCGTCTTTTGAATGTGTTTTCCAAACTGGCAGTTAAAGTTGGAAGGACGACCAGTACTGCACTTACAGCGGTTGAATAGGTAAAGAAGGGGTGTGCTAGACATTGAAAACAGTTCACAAGATTTGGAGAGGCATTGAAGAAATTTCAGCAGGAACATTTTTCTTCGGCGGTATTACACTCATTTTTTATGGTGTTATTATGCGATACGGTTTCAACTCACCAAAAGCATGGGTAGAAGAAGTCGTACGTTATGTAATTATTTGGGGAGTTTTCTTAGGCTTTGCAATTGCGTTGCGTCATAACCAGCATATCCAGGTTGATTTGCTGTATGATAAGATGCCTCAGAAAGTACAGAAGGTTATTGATTTATTCGCTACAAGTGTCAGTATTTTTTTCTGTCTGGCGTATACGTATTATGGTTATGTGCTAGTAGAAGCACGATTCCATTCCGGTATGGTATCACTTGATGTAGGGATTCCTATGTGGATCGTCTACTTGATTCTGCCGATTTCCGGCTTACTATTTACATTGCGTTTTATCGAGAGACTCGTTCATCTGATACGCGGAAAGGATGTAAAATATGATAATCCTCTTACTTAGTATTTTCTTTATTTTACTTCTTTTACGTGTACCTATTGCAATCAGTCTGGCGCTGTCTACAATGGTTGTACTTTGGCAAATTGACTTTAATATGACAATGGTTCCTCAGCGTATCTTTACGGCGCTGGATTCATTCCCGATGATGGCCATTCCAGGTTTCGTACTAGCAGGGGTACTGCTTGCACGCGGTGGGATATCGAAGTATCTCATCGAAGCACTGAAATCTTGGGTCGGTCATTTACCGGGCGGACTATCCGTTGTAACCATTTTAGCTTGTATGATTTTCGCTGCTATCTCAGGGTCAAGTCCTGCAACTGCAGCAGCTATTGGTTCCATCATGATTCCTGCGATGGTGAATGCAGGATATGACAAAAAGTATTCTATGGGACTTATTGCAGCAGCAGGTACGTTAGGTATCTTGATTCCACCAAGTATTCCATTGATTATCTACGGCATTACTGCAGAGGTATCGATTGGTAAACTATTTATGGCAGGGATTATCCCGGGAATCCTTTTAGGAGGAGTCTTGATTGCTTCTGCTATTTTCTATGCGAAGAAAAACGGTTATAAGAGTGAGACGAAAGCAACTTGGGAAGAAAGAAGAAAGAGCTCACTTAAAGCAATTTGGGGAGCATTCCTTCCATTCTTGATTTTAGGAAGTATTTACAGTGGAGTCGTAACGCCGACTGAATCCGCTGTTATCGCAGTATTCTATGGTATTGTAGTTTCCGCATTTATTTACCGCGAACTTCATTTCCGGGATATTCGCCCGATTATTATTGAATCTATTAATATTACTGCGATGATTTTCTTGATTATCGGAGCTGCAAGTTTGTTTGGTCTGTACTTGACGAACGCTCAGATTCCACATCACATCGGTGCCTGGATAGCAGAAAGTAATCTGAATAAATGGGTATTCATTTTAATTGTAAACTTGCTGTTATTTGTGCTTGGTATGTTCTTAGAAGCTGTATCCATTATTTTAATTACACTGCCAATCCTATTACCTATGCTAATCCACTTTGATATCAATTTGCTGCACTTCGCGATCATTATGACAATCAACATGGAGCTGGGTATGATTACACCGCCTGTTGGTCTGAATTTATTTGTTGTGAGCGGTATAGCAAAAGAGAAGCTTGGAGATGTCGTAAAAGGGGTCATACCATTTGTCGTTTTAATGATTCTGGTATTGGTTCTTGTGGTACTGTTCCCGCAGCTGTCGCTTTGGTTGACGGAGCAAATGGATTAATAAGTAGGCCCTTCAGTGAAATTTTGCTGGAGGGCTTTTTAGTTTGAATCAGTTATTTTTGCTTAAACTAGGGTAAGGATACCGTTTCCTTGCGTTTCAGGCGGACGATTATCTTGCTGGACCGCGGTGAGTCAAGCGGACAGCGAGGGGTTCGCTTTGCCTTATTTCTGCGTTCTTTACAGACGTTTAGGCAGTGATGCACTTTGTCCAGCTGGCTCATAGCGAAAGGCAATTTTCCAGCGCTGAAGCGGGTTTAAACTGCAATATAAATGTCTAACTGTAGCCAGCCTATAATATATAGAAAAAGTTTACCCATACAGCCAAGAAGGGAACGATAAGTGTAGAGGAGTGATAACAGTTGGAGATATATACAGTCGGACATTCTACACATACAAAGGAAGAATTTCTAAAATTGCTTGATGATGCTGGCATAGAAAAACTGGCGGATGTGAGGGCTTTCCCGGGCAGCCGGAAGTTTCCGCACTTTCATAAGGATCGAATGAAAGAATGGCTTCCTGAGCATCAGATTGCGTACGAGCATTTTGGGAAGCTTGGCGGCCGCAGAAGAAAATCTAAGACAGTTGATTCTGAGATTAATGACGGCTGGAATAATCAATCCTTCCATAACTATGCGGACTACACGCTGACAGATGAATTCCTGGAAGGTATTGAACAGCTTATGAAAGAAGCAAAAGATGAGAAAATCGCAATTTGCTGTTCGGAACGGCATCCGGCCAGATGTCATCGGCTGGTCATAAGCAATTGGCTTGCAGAGCATGGCTGGAATGTGAAACATATTATTGACGGACTAAAAGAGCAGACCCTCATTGAAAATCATGAAATAGGGAAGTGGGGACCGCATGATGTAGAACTGTCTGAAGATGGTTCAGTCACATATCCCCATGAAGAAGGAAAATAACTGAAAGCCTTTTGTAACTGAAAAGGGCGTCCAGTTATTCATAAAGAGTTTTTTCATGTGATCCATCTGCGTGGAATACAGATAAAATACCATCCTGTTCATTGGCATATTTTTTTGCTTTTTCAAGCAGTCCGTACTTCGTATCGTCTTTGTAAATGACGTGATCACTATTTGGCTTTTTGAATACCCATTCGTCATTTCCCGGCTTCACTTCATAATGAGGGCGGCTGTCACTTTTACCTTCTACATATTCATGTGCTTGAGAAGTAGCAATAGAGATCACGCGTCCTTCTTCGTAATTCTCTCGCAAAAGAGCGTTGGCAATTTCAATCGCTTTATCACGTACCTTTGAATCAAGATTCTTCATTGAAGCGGGATAATCATTTTTGCTCCATGGCATGTGCGGCCTCCTCCTATTTCACAAGTTCCCGTTTATACAATAAATAAACCAAAAACACCGCGATCAACCAAAGATCGCAGTGTTTTTGGTATGTATCCGCTCTTCGACTAAGCGGTACGATATTATTAGACGTTTTAGTTTCTTCGCTATCACAAACCCAGCTGCACTAAACTTCAACCCAAATCCGTTTGTGCAATTGGTGTTACTAATAGTATAACCTGTGAGGGAAAAGAATAAACACAAATCATCGAACTGTGATGAATGTCATGTTACTGTAGTGTTTGGCATGAGAATGAGATAAATTACAGGAACCTTTCATTACGTTAGAATATGAAAAACCTCCTAACTTTATGCATAGAAAGTTAGGAGGTTCTCTTACATTAATTTTGAAATAAATATTGTCGCGATACCGAAATAGATCAACAGTGATAGAATGTCGTTAATCGTCGTAATGAGTGGGCCGGAAGCAACGGCCGGGTCTACATTAAATTTATTAAGGATCAGCGGGATGAAAGTACCCGCAATTGTACCAATGATCAGCGTAGCGACTAGTGAGGAACCGACAACTAGTCCGAGCGTGAAACTGCCTTGCCATACATATGCAATAACAGAAATCACCGCACCACAGACCACACCGAGTATAATACCGACAATTAATTCGCGTAATACCAAATGAAGCGACTTTTTCATCGTCATATCTTCAGAAACTAAACCGCGGACGACAACAGCGAGTGATTGTGTACCGGTATTACCCGTCATCCCTGCGATCATCGGCATAAAGAAGGCAAGTGCGACGACTGCCTCCAGTGTTTCTTCAAACCGGGAGATGATACTTCCTGACACGAGTCCAATGAAGAGCAACAGAATAAGCCAGGGAAGCCGGCGATAAGCAGCAGTCAGGGGAGGGGTATGGAAGTCGATCGATTTACCGGAAGCAAATAGCATCTCGATGTCTTTATTTGCTTCCCGTACAACGATATCGAGCACTTCATCGGCTCTGATAATCCCCACAAGGATACCCTCTTCATTTACAACAGGAAGAGAGACGAAGTCGAAACGTCCGATTAATTTGGCGACTTCTCCTTGCTCTGTCGTATCCAGCACCTTGGCGATAGACGTTTGCATAATGTCCTTCACGCATGTATCTTCCTCTGCGAGCAGTAAATCTCTGTAAGATAATACACCGACAAGCTGTTTTTCATCATTAATAATATAAACATAGTTCAGATAGTGGGCAAAGGCTTCATAATGTTTTAACTTTTCAACTGCTTTCCCCACGGAGTAGGATTGGTGAACCCACACATAGCGTGTGGTCATAATACGACCGGCAGAATCTTTTGGAAACTTTCTCCGCTGTCGGATATTTCTTTTTTCTTCCTGACGCATTTCTGCGATCAATTTCTCTACTTGTTTATCAGGAAGGTCTGATAGTAAAAAAGACAAGTCTTCGCTCTTCATTTTGTCGAGTAATTCGGTAGAGCGGGTCGGTCCGACGAGTTCTAATGCGCGTAATTGTTCATTTCTCGATAAAAATCCTAACATTTGAATGAAATTTTCTGTTTCGAGTACTTCAAGAAAGAGTGTATGGCGTTTTCTTGAAAGGCGCCGATATTGAGCAGCCACTTCTGTAGGCTCCAGTTCTTGAATCGCTTTATTCAAGGATTCCAGGTTTCCGTCTTTAATCAGCTGGATTATCGCTCTTGAAATATCATCTCTATTTTTAGTCAATGGCATGTTCAGCACCTCGTTTACGTGTAAATAGTTGTTGTCTATGTACTTATCCCCCGAATACCTAGAAAAGAAACAAGAAATAAATGAGAACCAGGGGAATAGGCAATAAAAAAAGAGCTTCCGTTTAAGGAAGCTCTTTCGTAAGTTTATCAGATAAAAGGTTCTCTGCCACGGTGGTGGGAACGATTAACGGGCTCTGTTCTGTATCGACATAGGTATCTCTAGCTCGCGGATCTGCATACGTGTACCCGCCCGGTTTGTTTATATTAATGGATCATACAGCTCAGAATCGACTAAAACTAAGATTTTTCCATGTTCAAAATGTTCATTATAGCGGTGTGCTTCTTCGTCAGGGATCCCCATTCCAATTAAAGCACCAGCCAAGCCGCCTATACCGGCACCGGCTGCTGCACCGGTAATACCCGCAATAATCGGGCCGGCAGCGATGATCGGTCCGACACCAGGAATCGCCAGTGCGCCTAATCCGGTTAATACACCGCCGAGTCCGCCAAGTAATCCGCCGGTAGCTGCACCGGTTGCGGCACCTTCACCTGCGTGGGTATCTGTTTCTTCTACTACATGATCTACTTCAGCGGCATCTTTACTGATGACCGAAATTTCATCTGCTGTATATCCTTGACGTTTTAAGTTTTCAATCGCTGCAATCGCTTCTCTGTCTGTATCGTAAGTTCCTACTACATGTCGTTTCACCATAAAATAGTTCCTCCTCTAGATTTTGTTGTCTATTTTCTTGCTACTAAAAATCTACCCTGTTTCCAATAACATAAAACGTTGTATAAATAATGGAGGTTCGACATGGATAGGGGGATAGTAGAGAAACTCGACAAAACTTAATGAAATCTTCTGTCAGTACACCATGCTTGTAACATTAGACTTTTCTTTGTAACCGATTCGACTGATTACTGTAATGAAACTGTAACAGTGCGTTGGTAAGCTATACCTATCAAAAAAATTAGGGGTGGCATATTGAAGAAAGTTTTATTTTCGTTAGCAGTAGCCATGATGATTACGATTTTTACGAGCGGGATGAACGAGACGTCCGCGGCAGCTTCTGTACACACAGTTAAAAAAGGTGATACATTATATAAAATTTCACAGATGCATAAAGTGTCTGTAACGAATATAATGAAATGGAATAACTTGAAATCCTCATTGATTAAGCCGAATCAAAAGCTACGTCTAGTAAAGCCAGCTAAAGTTGCATCCAGTACCTCTTCAAAAAAAAGTAAGTTACCTTCACGTAATGATGATGGGGTAGTAAAAGAGTTTACGGTTAGCGCAACGGCGTACACTGCTCACTGTAACGGCTGTACCGGGGTAACAAAAACTGGCCTAAACTTACGTAAGAATCCTGACTTGAAAGTAATTGCTGTGGATCCGAGTATTATCAAATTAGGAACGAAAGTACATGTCGAAGGTTATGGCTATGCGATTGCCGGTGATATTGGCAGCGCAATTAAAGGCAATAAGATTGATGTGTTTATTCCAAATAAAACACGTGCGTACCAATGGGGCCGTAAAAACGTGACAATAAAAATTCTTGATTGATTAAAAACCTGACCCAGCTTTATATAGCTGAGTCAGGTTTTTATGTTAAGCAGGATAGGAATACAGCAAAAAAGCATGAATTCTTTACTAAAAGAATTCATGCTTGGATTATACGAATGACACTAATTGATTTTTTCCGTTTCGTTTTGCTCTATACAAGGCTAAATCGGCTAAGTGGAATAAATCCTTAAAACTTTTTACATCGCGCATATGATTATCAGCAAGTCCGATACTAATTGTAATTTGATCGGAAATATCAGGGTGTCCCAGTGATAGCGCTTTCACCTTCTTGGCAATCTCTAAGGCTTTTTTCTTGGCATTCTCTAAAGTGATACTTTTCATGACTAAGACAAATTCATCTCCGCCGAAGCGTCCCAATAGGTCATCTTTGCGTATTTCAGAAGAGCAGATCTTTGCCACTAATTTAATGGCTTCGTCACCGGCTAAATGGCCGTGTGCATCATTAATGACCTTTAAGTTATCCAGATCAAACGCAATACATACGATCGAATCTTTCGTAATAACAGAATCTGCCAGCCATTTATCAGTGGTTTCTTCTAGATACTTACGATTATATACACCTGTCAAAAAGTCGATATGTTCATTTGTCTTTATAGCAGAATTTTGTAAACGAAGTTTTAATTCCAGCGAAGCTTTTATCCAGTTTTGATTTTCGACCTCGTGCAGTAAATCAATGTATTCTTTTTGTATGAGTGCCAATTCATCAAAGCTACATAACTTTTCTGCCAGAGCAATCCGTTTTTGCTGGATTTCTTTCAAGAATACATAATCGTGAAGCAGTTCTTCTTTCTCCTTCGCGAGCGTGTAAAATCGAAATGCTTCTGTAGGGTGTTCGAGCAATTCATGAAGACGGCCTTTTAAGATTGTTAGAAAAGCTTTCTCACGTGGAAAATCATCTAACTCAGACAGCTGGTTCAAACAGTTTATGCTTGTTAACGCAACATCACAGCGCTCCAGGTTAAGAGAAGACTGTATCAAATGCAAATGTGCCCTAACAGAAAGAATCAATCGATCACCTGAATACAAGTTGGCAAACTTCACAGCTTGTTGTGCTGCTTTCATCGCTTCAGGAAACTTCCCTAGTTTGTTTAATGCATAGCTAAGATTGCTGTAAGCGATACCAACATAGATAAAGTCTTCAATTTCCAAAGCGATGGACAGAACATCCTCAATCAATTTTCTACCATGCTCATAGTCAGAAGCGAATGTACTCACGAAATATTGTAAGTAGAAGGAACGCATCCAATCTGATTTTGTTCCAAATGACAGGCAACTTTCATGGTGTGCTTCAATATGAAAGAGTACTTTTTCGAAGTTGCCTACATAGTAATTTGCAAGAGCACTAATATAATGCGCTGATAAAATTGCTTCTGCATCAGAAAGTAAAATTCCTTTCTCCAATAACTCCGCAGCGGCTTCCGTTACTTTGTCATAGTGACCTTCACTTCTATACTGAATAATTGAACGTTGCAGAGAAGAAATCTCATGTTCAATAAGCATATTAGTCCCTCCCCCCATAATCTCTTTGTTATAAATTAGGACTAAAGTCTCTGTAGATGGAAGTCTTATTTGCTATTATTATAACACATCTTACCATAAATATGACAATGGAATACAGTTATTTGTAAATAATTAGATCTGAATCACATCGCTCTGGTTTTTTATACCCTAACCCAAAAGAAGACAAACGTCCTATTATGAGTTTAAAAGATAAGATCTTTAGGTAGTAAGGCACATATTATTTATGTTGTATATTTTTGAAGTGCTGAATGAATATTTCAGGCTCATCTACAATTTCGAAGGTGAAAACACCCTCGTGTGTATGAAGATAAAAGAGTCCTGTTTGACCGGAGAAAGGGCGGTAAGACACATCAAATACATTCTCAAGAGGAAAAGTACGGTGAGAAGTAGTTATGCGATCATGAAATAAGCTAATGGAATGAAAAGATTTTTGATAGGTTTGTTCCAAACGGTCAACGACTCGCTGGATTGAGATATATGAAAGGGACTGAATAAGCTGTTCTGACGAATGCCTCATATGAAAACCTCCTGTTCGCAGTATCATATCATAAATCAGCTGTTTTTTGATAACAATCAAATGTCGGGAAACGATAGCCCTGCAATAGAACTAAGCGCGCCGAATGGAGAGAATAAGCTGAACTGTGCCTGCGAACAGAAGGAAAACAATAGCTCCTGTCATATCTAAGTAAACATCTTGTATCGTAGCTGTGCGTCCGCCTGTTAATGATTGATGCAATTCATCAGCACAGGCTAAAATCAAGGTGATAAGAACAGCTCCTAATAAGCGGCCTTTACGTTTTGGAAGCAACCAGTAAATCACGAGAGCTAAAAAGCCGAATGTTAAAAAGTGAGCAGACTTGCGGATTAAGAACTCCACAAAATAATAGTAACCGCGTTCTTCAACGGTAATAGAGCGGTCCCAATAAGAAAGCTCTAATTGTGCTAACTGATTTTTCCCGGGCTCACCGGGAAGCAGCTTTTCAAGGGTCGTTACCAGGGATTGCTGCTCATACGTCTGGCTTGATGAAACAGCCAATCCGATTAGCAGTGAAAGCAGTAATAGAAAGGCGAGTAATTTTTTCATACTTGGATTGTATCATAAAAGGTTAAATGCATAAATTTTTGGGCAGATAAGTCTTCAGTTAAAATATGCAACTGAAGACCTTTTTATTATAGTATTTTGAATTAGTTTAGTCTGTTAGAAAGGACTCAAGAACGTATGTCTTTACATAATTGGACTATAGATAAACTTAAGGTTAGCAAACGTTTATTTGAATCTATATATGATAGGAGTTTTTTAATCTTTGTTTAGAAGGTTTAGATTCTACTATAGGAATACATGGAGTCTCTTTCAGCAATCAAGAACATCCGAGAAAACTAGGCATGGAACCTTAACGACAACAATCTATCAAACAACCTTTGTTCTATATAATACTATAATTGTTTGCAACCATAATACCGACAGTATTTATAGAATGATAGATACTATTTCACAACAACTTAAACCTAAAATTCCCATTACCAATTGTGAAAGGATATGCTAGAATTTAACTCGAGTGGTTAAAAACATCTTCTTATTTTCTTTCACCAAGACATAATTATTTTGGGATAAAGTAAATGATTATTAAATTGTGAAGAGGGTATAAAAGTAAAAGAGCGTTTTTATCTGGTTCAATATAAAATCCAGGTACAAACATGCCAACGTATGTTTGATACTGCTCAGCGCTTCAACCAACAGTAAAAGCATTAAAGGAGGAAGTTTTTCATGAAGGTTCAATCGAAGAAATATTCTAAATACTTAACAGGTGTAGCGTCAGCTGCATTAGTCGCATCAGCGGTGGCACCAGTTGTCAGTGCAGCAGACTTTAATGATGTTAATAAAGACAGCTCCCATAAAGAAGCAATTGACGCACTATCAAAAGCTCAGATTATTACTGGCTACCCTGATGGTTCATTTAAACCAAGTAGAACTCTAACCCGTTCTGATGTTGTGAAACTAATGGGGAAGTGGCTAGTTTCTAAGGGATATGAAATTCCTAAAGACTATCAGACTAATCTCCGTTTTAAAGATATGACAGGAAAAAGTGATGTTGAACTATTAAAATATGCTGCTATTGTTAAAGACAATAATGTCTTCAAAGGATATGAAGACGGCACATTGAATGCTGCTGGAAACATCACACGTGAAAATATGGCACTAGTTCTCGTCCGTGCGTATGACGCTGTGAATAATACTGATCTAGTTAGCTACGTGAAGGGTCAAGAATTTAATAAAGATGTTGTAGATATAGCAAAAGCCAAAGAGGAATCACATCCTTATATAGATGTTCTTGATTATTTCGATATTACAAATCCAGAAGCACCAAACTTCAGACCAAAAGAAACAACAACTCGCGCGCAATTTGCTTCATTCTTATATAAAACTAGCAATGTAGTTAAACCAGAAGTTGAAGAACCGGTTATTGCTGAGGTAACATCCGTAGAAGCGATTAGCGACAGCGCAATTGAATTAAAAGGAACAAATTTGCAAGTCTTAAAAGCAGAACAAATTTCTATTGAAGGCAATGAGCCTGTTTCATATAAAGTGAATTCGGACGGAACGAAGGCCACAGTCGAATTAAAAAATGAACTGGTTTCCGGAAAAGAAGTGAATTTGACAATTAATTCAAGCAAGCCTGAACTTGATATGTCATTCAAGTTTACTTATGAAATGAAAGTTGAGACGGTTACTGCTGGCACAGCAATAGTAAATGCAGCAACTGGGGGTCAGATGCTCAGTTTCCTTATTAATAACGACCCTGTCGACTATGACAAACTGAAAGCTGCAGGTTATACCGTGGAATTCCAAACAACTAAAAACGGAATTTTAATAGATAAAGCGACTGGTGAATTAAATCCAACTAGTTTATTAATCAACACTGACTTCTCCTACAAAGTAATTGTTACCAAAGGAGATCAAAAGTTCGAATCAGATTTAAAGAAAGTAGAGGTAGTTGATTATAAAGAGTATATTTCTTCGTTAGATGAAGTGACAGTAAAGCAAGGAGAAGTTGCAGCAGAAAGTGGTAAATTAGCAATTGACCAGGCTGGTGATGTATTTGTAAAAGCTGTTAAAGGTACTGCTGCTGATGGAAAAGTTGTAGATAATCCGACTTCAACATATACATCTTCAAATCCAAGCGTAGCTACAGTGAATGCTGCCACGGGCAAAGTTGAACTAATCAGCACCGGGCAAACAGATATTATCGTAAAATCAGGTAGTGCTTCTAAAACGATACCGCTGACAGTTGTGGCCGGCGAAAGAAAAGCAACGGCAGTGACAACTGAGTCAAATTCGTTAAACGTATTGGCTAATAAGAATACAATTGTTGATGTAGTTGTTAAAGATCAATTCAATGATCTTTATACTGGTAGTTTAACGATTGAAAGTAAAGATGAAAATATAGCTAAAGCCACTATTAGTTCATCAGACGAAGGTAAATCTAAAGTAAACGTAGAAAGTTTGAAAACAGGAACAACTGATCTTTCTATTAAATCAGGCGATAAAGTTCTATTAACGATGACTGTGAATGTTTCTAATGACGAAAAGACAGCAACTAGAAAGCTTGAAACTATATCTAAATCAGATGATTTACAGTTAGATGTTATGAAAGGCTCTACTGACAATTCAGTGAAATTAGCTTGGAAACAGTTTAATGAGCAGGGCTTCTATATCGGAAATGAAAACGTCAGCAATGGATCATATACTGCAACATCTTCAAATGATAATATAGCGACTGTTTCCTTTGAAGGCGAAAATAATGAAATTATTGTTAAAGGAATTAAAGAAGGTACAGCGACTATTATAATTAAAGAAGGCAGCGTAACTAGAGCGACTGCTGAAGTTAAGGTAGTCGATACTACACCTTCTATCTCCGCTGTGAAATTTGAAAAGACTGAGCCGGTTACTAAAGTTGGCGACTTTATCCAATCTGTCATAAAAGAAGAAGGTATTTCGCTTACTTCTAAAGAGCACTCTGCTAAAATCTCGAAAAATGGAACGATTTACATTGACCTAGACGGGAAAAACGGATATACATCAGCTGATGATATCAAGCTTGGTACAATTGCTACAAGCTACTCAGGTTCAGCGAATGCGATAAATCTAAATGTCATCAATGGTAGTATCACAGGTACTGCGACAGCTGGAGATAAAGGAACAATTGTTGTAAAAGTAAATCGTGACAAAGAAACAACACCAGTTGCCACTAGTCAAATCGAAGTAAATGTACCCAATAAATAATTAACACAATTCATGTACATGTAAACTAGCAACACCAAAGCTCGATTCCTTGAAGACGTTCAAGGAATCGGGCTTTTTTACGTTTACCGAGCTACTTACCAAGGGTGCAGGTAAAGTAGAGTATTTAAGAGTTAGAGAGGAGCGGACCTATGAGTTGGTTGGAAGGAATTAATTTTACGACTTCATTGGTTATTTTACTGATAATGGCTGTGTCGATCAGTATCGTAATATTCATGTACTTTTTTGTCCGCAGTCAGAAGCGACATGCTATTTTACGTAACTATCCTATATTAGGCCGTATGCGTTATATGTTTGAGAAGGCAGGTCCTGAGGTCAGGCAGTATTTATTTAATGATGATAATATCGGTAAACCGTTCAGCCGGGAAGAGTATTTACATATGGTCATGCCGGGTAAGTATCTGAGTAGTGTCATAGGTTTTGGATCTAAAAGAGATTTTTAGGAGCCTGGACACTATATCCGAAATTCTATGTTCACTATGCAAAATGAAGAAATGCGTGTGGATAATGAAAACTTGTAAAAGACGATGCGTTACGAGGGAGATTCAGATAATTTATTTTTTCGGAAAGAACATTGCGAAGAAGTAACCACGCTTCCCTGGCTGCTTCCAGAAGATGCAATTGTCTTAGGTCCTGACTGTGAACAGCCATTTGTTGTACGCAGCCTGTTAGGATAATCTGGCATGAGTTACGGTGCATTCGGGGAACGTACGATTGCTACGCTGTCAAAAGGTATCGCTATGGCACAGGGGGCATGGATGAGTGCATATGAAGGCGGTTTGTCTGATCATCATTTAGGAGGCGGTGCGGATATTATTGTGCAGATTGGATCTGGTTTATCCTGACTTCATTTCACTAGATAGGGCGGAAGGCGGCTCTGGCGCTACTTATCAGGATTTAGCTGACAGTGTAGGCTTGCCGTTACGTTCAGCATTAATTTTATTGGATGATGAATTGAGGAAGTATGGAGTGCGGGATTGAGTAAAAATCATTGCTTCAGGTAAAATTATTACGCCTGATAAAGCAACAATTGCATTGGTAGTGGGGGCAGATCTCATACAAGTTGCCAGAGGATTTATGATATCAGAAGACTGTATCATCGCAGAGCGATACATATCCTACAGGTGTGTCACAACGGATAAACATCTTCAGCGGGCACTTGTTGTGGAAGAGAAGAAGTTTCGTGTTACGAACTATATTCTGACGATGCGCGAAGGATTGTTCCGTGTAGCTGCAGCGGCCGGTTTGGATTCGCCGACAAGATTTGAACGGTATCATGCGTTTATAAAGATGAATAGGGAAGAATTCACTCTGTAGAATAAAAAAAGTACTCGATCACATCTGTAGTGACCCCTAAAAGTTAGAGTTTTATATTACGCAGCTAGTTGGCTGGTGTGT
>NZ_JARICI010000035.1 GCF_029257255.1 Sporosarcina sp.
TCTGTCACGGAACATTTAGCTGCACAGTTCGTTATACAGTTAGTAGAAAACGATTAATTGCCAAAGTTTATGTGATACCAAAAGGTAACGCATACATTGGTGAATTGATCTTGGGAAGCGGTTTTGAATATCCAAACAGTAGAGGACGTTGTACAGCAACGGTAAAAATCAGAAAAAAAGAGACGAAAGCATCTATTTTTCTCCAAAATATATGCCTAATTGATAAAATATCTGTTATTTCTCAAAAAATATGTGATTTCAAGACGAAAATACTTTAAACGTGTTACGATATACTATAATATCTAATATAATGACTTAGTGTGCGAAGTGTGGGATAGGGGGATCATATTACGATGAAATATTTCATCATTCCATTAATTATTGTCATCGTACTGACAGTAATCGCATTTCTGTTTAGGCGAAAGCATTTACAAGAAATTGGGAAACTGGAACAAGAAAAACTACAAATTCAACATAAACCGATATTTGAAGAAATGACGAAAGTTAAACAATTGAATATGACAGGTCAGACGGAAGAGAAATTTGAGCGTTGGCGCAGCGTATGGACAGAAGTAATTGATGACCGTATTCCGAAAGTTGATTCGCTACTGTTTGATGTAGAAGATCAAGTAGACCGCTTCCATTTTAAAAAAGCGAGTGAAACGGAAAAGCACATTCAAGAAATTCTGTCTCAATGCGAAAAAGAAATGCACGTTATTTTGGATGAACTGAATGAATTAATCGGCAGTGAAGAAAAAAATCGTATTGAAATGGAAACGATTAAAGAGCAGCATCGTGCTGCACGCAAAGCGATATTAGCGCACCAACATTCATTCGGACCTGCCGTGGAGCCTTTGGAGGCAGAGTGGGAATCATTTATGCCGAGGTTTGAAGAGTATGATGCATTGATTGAAAACGGAAATTATCTTCAGGCGAGAGAAATTGTGATTTCATTGGCATCAAAAGGAGACCGACTTTCGCATATCATTCATGAGATACCTTCGTTGCTGACGGAAATACAATCGAAAA
Organism: Sporosarcina sp.; assembly: GCF_029257255.1. Taxonomy (GTDB): domain Bacteria; phylum Bacillota; class Bacilli; order Bacillales_A; family Planococcaceae; genus Sporosarcina. The sequence goes on from NZ_JARICI010000035.1 coordinate 1,030, forward strand.
TCCCCTCTTCTTTACGTGAAATGCGTAACGGAATCACAGAAATGGAAGAGCAGTCTTACTATTTAGGCCATCTTAACCTCCCTGCCCAATTTAATGAGATGGAAGAGCGGTTACTGGAATTGAAACAGCAGCTTGTACTACTGGAAGTAGCTGAAGTAGGACAAGAAGTAGCCTGCTTGCATGATCGCATCGAATCTTTCTACGATCTTTTAGAGGAAGAAGTAAGCTCGCGTCATTATGTAGAAGAACGCTGGGATGATGTGCTCGATTTGTTTGAAGAACTGCAGCAAACTATTAAAGAATCGATACGGGAAGTGGATTTTGTTCAGCAAAGCTATCGACTGGATGAAAAAGAATCCCAAATTCCTCAAAATGCAATGAAGAAACTGAATGCCTTAGCGAAACGTATAGAATTGTTCATTGAACGCCAAAATAATCACGAATCTGCGTATTCCGGGCTTCAGACGGAGCTTCAGGAAATTGCGGAAGAATTGGATACATTAGTGGAAGAGCAAGAAAGCTTCAGCAACCGAATCAAAAATCTTCGGATTGATGAAAATCAGGTTCGCTCACGACTTCTTGGACTATCTCAGCAGCTTCAGACAGCAGATCGCAATCTGCATCGTGCGAATATTCCTGGGATTCCAGATGAAATGGAGATTCAACTGGAAGAAGCGGATGAACAGATCTTCCTGGTAAAGCAAAGTCTGGAAGAAGTGCCGCTGAATATGGGCTTAGTAGAATCATATGTTCAAAAGGCGACAGCTGTCGTCGATGATGTATGTGGAAAAACGGAAGATATGATTGAGAATGCAATGCTGGTGGAGCGAATCATTCAGTATGGTAACCGTTATCGTGCTTCTCATCCACAAGTTCATCAGAAGCTATTACAGGCAGAGGATTCCTTTATGCAGTTCCGATATATGAAGGCATTGGAAGAAGCTGCAACTGCTGTTGAAGATGTTGAACCGGGCGCAATGAAAAAGATACAGGAAATGCTACATCATAACGTGTAATTATATTCCGACAAAGCCACCGGTTTGCCCGGTGGCTTTGTTTCGCTCATTCTGAAAAAAAGGCAGGTTATAAATATGTACTTTGATCACAGTGCAACGACTAAAGCGGATGAAAGGGTACTTCAGACTTTCGTGGAAGTATCGTCTGCGTATTACGCAAATCCCGCTTCCTTGCATGCAGCTGGCAAGCAGTCGGAAAAATTATTGGAACGGGCGCGTTTTCAGTTGCTCGAAATTATTGGAATGGGGCTGACTGAAGGGATATTCACTTCGGGAGGTACGGAAGCGAATAACCTTGCCATCATTGGATATGCAATGACTAATCAGCATAAAGGCCGTCATCTGATCACCACTCAAATCGAACATTCATCTGTTCTGAACACATTTCAGTACTTAGAAACACAAGGTTTTGACGTCGAATACCTGACTGTAGATAATGAAGGGCGGATTTCTATCGAGGAGCTCAGGTCGCGTTTACGACGGGATACCCTTTTAGTCAGTATTATTCATGTGAATAATGAAATAGGGACAATTCAGCCGATTGCTGAGTGTGCAAAAGTTATTCATAGGGAATCACGTGCAGTGTTTCATTCGGATTGTGTTCAGAGTTTTGGCAAATTAGTACCTGGTGATTTTCAGGACGCACCGGATCTTCTAACGCTGTCCGGACATAAAATTTATGGAATCAAAGGCAGCGGATTTTTGGCTTATCGGAAAAACCTGCGGATCCAGCCGATTTCATTTGGCGGGGGACAGGAAGGTGGACTGCGAAATGGCACGGTTTCTGTACCGCACGCTGCTGCCTTGGCAAAAGCAGCCCGTTTAATGAAGGAAGAAAATAATCTCGAAAAGTTTGCTCAGTGGCGAAATGAATTAATTCAGTTTTTTTCAGAGATTGAAGATTGCAGGGTACTTGCTCCGAATGCGAGCGTACCATATATATTGGCCGTTGCATTTAAAAATATTACAGGGGAAGTTGCAGTTAATTTTTTGCAGGAAAAAGGAATTTATGTTTCGACTTCAAGCGCCTGTTCTTCAAAAACAGAAGGCGTCAGTCATGTAATAGAAGCAATCGGAGTTCCGAAAAATTTTGAAAAAGGTGTAATCCGTATCAGTCTCGGGAAAGATCAGACTATAGAAGAAATTCAGCAGCTGAAGGATGCAATCCATCAATTGATGCAGCTATTGAAAAGGGGAACTGGAAAATGAATTGGAATACTATCTTAATTAGATATGGCGAAATGTCTCTCAAAGGAAAAAATAAAAGTAAATTTGTACGTAAGTTAAAAGAGAATATTAAAGCTGCTCTGCAGGAACTTGCTGGCATTACGATGCGCGCAGAACGCGACCGAATGTTTTTATATTCAGACCATCCCGAAGAATTGGAAAGAGCGATAGAAATATTACCGAGCGTATTCGGAATTCAGTCGTTCAGTCCGATTGCAATTTGTGAGCCAACACTTGAAGCGATTAAGTCGACTTCACTTGAAGTATTAAGTAAAACCGAAACAGCTGGCAAAACATTTAAAGTGGAAGTGAAGCGTACCGATAAAAGATTTCCGCTTGTAACAGGTGAACTGCAACAGGAGCTTGGTGGACATGTCCTTCGCTCGTTTCCCGAATTGATTGTGCAAATGAAGAAACCTGAAATTTTATTATATGTAGAAATCCAGAAACAAGGTGCGTATATCTCATCGCACATATATAAAGGTGCTGGCGGAATGCCGGTCGGTTCAAATGGTCATTCTCTTCTATTGTTATCCGGAGGAATCGACAGTCCGGTGGCAGGTTATTTAATGATGAAGCGGGGCGTGTCGTTTGATGCAATTCATTTTGCCAGTCCGCCGTTTACGAGTGAGCTTGCAAAACAAAAAGTCGAAGATATTATTAAGCAACTGTCGAAATTTGGCGCAACGATCCGTTTGCATATCATACCGTTTACGGAACTGCAGCAAGCGATCGTCAAACAAGTTCCGAGCAATTTATCGATGACGACAACTAGACGGATGATGATGCAAATTGCAGATCGTGTACGTGAAGAGACCAACTCGCTTGGTTTGATTACAGGGGAAAGTCTTGGGCAGGTAGCAAGTCAGACTCTCGACAGCCTAACTGCAATCAATGAAGTAACGAATACACCAATACTTCGTCCCTTGATCGCAATGGACAAATTAGAGATCATTCAAATCGCAGAAAAGATCGGTACCTATTCGATCTCTATTCGACCGTATGAAGATTGTTGTACGGTATTCACGCCATCCAGTTCAAAAACGAAGCCTCAAGTAGAAAAAGTCCGTTATTATGAGAGCTTCCAGGACTTTAATGAGATGATTGAAGATGCGGTAAACGGCCGTGTGACAGTCATTCCGAGCAAGCTGACTGAAGAGGAATTCGATGATTTACTTTAAGAAAATATTTCCTGTTACATCTCCTGCATGATTTTTTCAAAAGTGACCATTCTATAGTCACAAGGAGGTGAACGACATGGCAAACAGCAACAACAACAACTCAAACCAGCTTTTAGTACCAGGAGTACAACAAGCACTAAACCAGATGAAAGAAGAGATCGCTTCTGAATTCGGTGTACAACTAGGACCAGATGCTTCATCGCGTGCCAACGGTTCCGTCGGCGGAGAAATTACTAAGCGATTAGTGCGTCAGGCTCAATCACAAATGAACGGATATTCTAAGTAATTGTAAGTCGGCCGTTCTGCTCACGCAGAACGGTCTTTTTATTTTGCATTAGAATTCACAAATTATGTGTATTCGATGGATTTTATTTTGTGATTGCTTTCATTATAAAATCAATTTTCGCTTACTGGATGATGGAATTAGAAGTTCTTCACGATATTTACTAATAGTTCTCCTTGATATCGAAATTCCTTGTTCCTCTAAAAATGAATCAGCAATCTTTTGATCAGATAATGGCTTGCGTTTATCTTCCTTTCCAATTAATTTTTGCATTAAAGACTTAACAGCTGATTGTGAAATATTGTTTCCATCCAGTGCAGGTAATTTAGAAGTGAATAATGTTCGCATTTCAAATGAACCGACAGGTGTTTGCATAATCTTATTAGACACCGCACGACTCACTGTTGATTCATGCATCCCAATGCTGTCTGCAATATCTTTCAATGTCATTGGCTTCAGTGCCTCTGCACCTCTCCTGAAAAATTCCTCCTGTAATTGAATTAAGCTGGTAACGATACGGATGATTGTGTTTCGACGTTGTTCAATGCTCGACAGCAACCATTGAGCTTTTTTATGATAATCCCGAAGGTAAGAGGATAACTCTGACTTCCCTTGCATAGTAGATACATAATCCCTTTGTAATCCAATCTTTGGAAGCCCTCTATCATTTAAACGGAATGACAACTTACCTTCCTTCTCTTCGATGATGATGTCGGGGACCATGAATTCCGTAGAAGAAATGGAGAGATCAGGACAGGGTCTGGGATTCAATGTCAATACGTACTCATGCAATTCTTTTACATGATGTAATGATAGTTCCATACCCTTAGCAATCTCGGTCCATTTGTGTTCTGCAACAAGTATAAGATAATCCCGAATAAAGATTTCTGCCAATTCTGGGCAGTTTTCACTTTGTTTTGCCTGCAGTATTAGACACTCCTGTAAATTGCGTGCTCCGATGCCAGGAGGTCCAATTTGCTGTAGTAGTTCTATTCCTGACTCTAATTTGGATTCGTCTGGAACGTGTATGTTTCCAGATAGATATCCATTATCGTCAAGATTATCAATTAAAGTCTTCAGCAACTGTTGTGTGTCGTAGTCAGCGAAAGTCAAATTCACTTGCTTGATCAGTTGATCACGTCGACTATCTTCATGCTGTTTTATCCAATCCGGCTGCTCCATTCCTTGAGCGGCTGTTTTACTGGTCGCAGTTTCTTGAAAAGTATCGCCTCTATCTGCTTCGTGTAACTCAATCAGAGGGTTTTCTAATTCCTGTTCCCTAATATATTGTTCTAAATCATAGGTGGATAATTGTAATAACTCAATGGCATGACGTAACTCAGGCGTCATCCGCAAACGTAACTCTTGTTTTTGTTGTAGAATCATTTCCATAGTTCAAACCTCCCTATAATTAAGTTATACAAATTATAATAAATGATGGCGCTTACATTCTGATGATTTCATCATAACATAATAAACCGCGATTCCTATAAACATCTTCTATATTTTACTGGTCCTGTTGGAAGGTTAGGTAGGATGTTAAAATATTAAGTTTACGAGCTGCCGCAGAAATGTTCCAGTCAGTCTGTTCCAATGCGGATTGTATTAATTGTATGTTTAAATGAATCATTATATTTTCATTGAAGAAAATGACCCTAAAATTTTGAAATGTACTCATGGTATTTGTATACTTATACTATTATGTAAAGGGGGAATGAACATGAACCGAGAAGAATTACTCGCACCAGCTCGTTACAACATCGTTTCCGAATTCGAAAAATATGCCACGGGCGACGGTAGAAAAGCGTTAATTTACGTAGATTCTCAACATGAGAAGCAGGAAGTTACCTATGATGAACTCATGAAAGCTGCCAATCGCACAGCCAATGTGCTGACTGAAAATGGCTTGGCAAAAGGTGATGTGGTATTAGTTATGGTACCTCGTATGATTGAAGCGTATGTTACATATATTGGTGCGCTTAAAGCAGGTCTAGTGGTCATCCCTAGTTCAGAAATGCTCCGTTCTTCTGATATTGAATATCGAATCGAGCATAGTGGAGCCAAAGCGATTATTGCGTTCGATGCTTTCAATGACCAGTTGGAACATGTCAGCAATATTGATGAAGTGAAAATTTTTATTATTGGTAAAGCGGAGGAAGGAGAAATCCCTCTGACTGAACAGCAGAAAAATGCTTCAGACGAGTTTACGGCGAGCGATACAGAAGGTATGGATACCGCGTTCCTGTCCTATACATCTGGAACTACAGGCAAACCAAAAGGCGTGATTCATACGCATGCTTGGGGATATGCCCATTTGCGTACGACTGCACCGAATTGGCTGGGCATTGAGGAAGGCGATCGTGTATGGGCTACTGCGGCTCCGGGCTGGCAAAAGTGGATTTGGACGCCTTTCCTATCTGTACTTGGAAGTGGGGCAACAGGGTTTGTCTATAACGGTAAATTTAATGTAGATAAATATTTGAATTTCCTAGATGAATATCAAATCAAAGTACTTTGTTGTACACCAACAGAGTATCGTTTCATGGCAAAAGCAGAAAACCTCAGTGACTATTCATTAGCTTCTATTAAAAGCGCCGTATCCGCGGGGGAGCCTCTGAATCGTGAAGTCATCGATATTTTTGATAAGCAATTTTCACTTTCTGTACGTGACGGCTATGGTCAGACGGAAAATACGCTTCTTGTGGGCACGATGATCGGTATGGAAGCGAAACCAGGTTCCATGGGGACACCGACACCCGGAAATCAGGTGGAGATCATTACCGATGAAGGTACAATCGCGGCTATAGATGAAGTAGGAGATATTGCAGTACATCGATCAACGCCTGCCTTGTTCCGAGAATACCTGAATGATCCTGAACGGACAAAAATGCAGTTTAGGGGCGAATATTATGTAACAGGCGACCGGGCAAGGAGAGACGCAGAGGGCTACTTCTGGTTTGAAGGACGCGGAGACGATATCATAGTCAGCTCTGGCTATACAATCGGACCGTTTGAAGTAGAAGATGCGCTGATAAAGCATCCTGCTGTACGCGAATGCGCGGTAGTCGGCAGTCCGGATCCAGAACGCGGCAATGTAGTAAAAGCATTCGTCGTGCTGCGTGATGCAGATACGGCATCAGAACAGCTGATCAAAGATTTGCAAAATCATGTGAAACAAATGACTGCGCCTTATAAGTATCCGCGTAAAATTGAGTTTTTGGAGGAATTACCTAAGACGAGTTCAGGAAAAATTATGCGTGTAGAACTTCGTAAAAAAGAACAGACTCCAATAGATTAAAAATGGAAAGGGCTGTCCAAAAGTCGTTTTTATCCGACTTCTGAACAGTCCTTTGCTTTCTGAATCAGAAAAATGTGCGCTGAACCTTTTCGAAAAAGGAGTTATTGGACAATTTAGCTGTAAGAATAACCTTATCGCTGAGCACAGCTTCCACCTTTTCCACTTGCTTCACGCCGAGTGCTTCATTATCGGCGGCAGTGGATGGAAATTCATTACCTTCCTGCTGTATATCAAGCGTCAGCTTTCGATTGCCGCTTAAAATGAATGAAGTACCAAGTGTTCGGTAGCGGTTATTATTGACCGATGCCAGTTCAGAAACTTGGAAGCAAGGAAGCAGCGGGTCAATCACTGCACCGCGGACAGATTTGTTATAAGCTGTGCTGCCCGTCGGTGTGGAAATGATCAATCCGTCTCCTAAAAATGTCTCGAACAGCAACTCATCAATGAAAATATCCATTACGAATGTGCGGATAATTGTTGATCGGATGCTAAATTCATTTAAACAAAGGAAGGGTTTATGTTGATTGATCGTTATTTCAAGCAGCGGGTAATGACGCACTTCTACATTCGGCTGTTTTAATGTTTGCACTAATAAACTGATATCATCATATTTGAAGTCACAGTACACGCCGTGCTCACCTTTTACAGAAAGGCCAATATACAGGCAGTCCTGTCGGAAATCCGTTTTCCTCACTGCTTGAAGAAATGTGCCGTCACTGCCGATACTGATAATAATAGTAGCTTGCGCATGATCATGAGTAAGAGAGAAACCTTCTTTTGTCAGTTGCTTTTCGACATAGAGTTTCTTGTGAATCATATCTTCGTCAAGCCGGCTGAATAAATAGATTGTCTGTTCGGTAGCCATTGGAAATCGTCTCCTTTTTCAGTTAATAGATTAAGTGTAGCATGAATGAAACATTTGAACGATTAGAAACGTACAGTAAGTTGTGGACAAAGGAGGAAATTAACGAATGACAGTGAAAAGATGGATTGCAGTGGCAGTAGCAGCAACTTTGATATTTGTATCGATTGGAATTAATACAATGTCATGGTTCTTTACAAGAGATTGGAATAATCTTCTTAATGAAATTACGGCTATTGATCAGGAACTGCAAGAGACGGTAGTGGAAGATGGAAGTTTGAATGAACGAATTGCGGTACTCTCAGTTGACGGCGTGATTCAAGATACGGGTGAGGCTTCTATATTCAGCGGTACAGAATATAACCACCAACGGTTTATGACACAGTTATCTCAATTGAATGAGGACCCTTCGGTGAAAGGTATTGTACTATCCGTAAATTCGCCGGGTGGCGGTGTATTGGAATCATCTGATATCTATGATGCGTTCATTGAAATGCAAGAATCAAAAGATATTCCTATCTATGTAGCCATGGGCGGAATGGCGGCTTCAGGCGGCTATTATATTTCAGCTCCAGCGGAAAAGATTTTCGTTCATCCAGAAACATTGACTGGATCGATTGGTGTGATCATGCAATCAATCAATTATGGAAAACTGGCTGAAAAATACGGTGTCGACTTCCCGACAATTAAATCTGGCCCATATAAAGATATGATGAGTCCGACGAGAGAGATGAAACCTGAAGAGCGAAAAATGCTTCAGGAAATGATTGATGATTCATATAATCGTTTCGTGGATATCATTGCGAAAGGGCGCGGAATGGATGAAAAAGACGTACGAAAAGTAGCGGACGGCCGCGTGATGAATGGACGTCAGGCGATAGAAGCAGGTCTAGCGGATGACTATGGAAAGTTACCTACTGTGATTTCTGCAATGAAGGAAGACTATCATTTGGAAAATGCATCCGTTTTTGAATATGGTGCCACTGACAATTTAGCATCACTTTTATCATTAAAAGCACATGATGTATTCGGTGGAGATGTTGAATCTCAAATCATGAAAAAGCTGCTTTCGGAAAATACAGCGCCGCGGATGATGTATCTATATGGTGAGTAAGGAGGAGGGTATGTATGATGACGAATGAAATGCTGAATTCAGAACAGCCATCTCTTTTCCAGCAGAAGTATGCGGGATTCTGGATCAGATTTTGGGCCTTTGTGATTGACTTTTTAATGGTTTCAGCAATCAGTGGCATCTTTATCAAGCCTGTATTCCGCCTGGTTGATATTGCCATCAATAAACCATTCGCCTTTTTATTCAGTCCGTATAAAATTGCAGTACTTTTATTATTGCTACTCTACTTTATCCTGATGACCAAATTGGCGGGTCAGACTGTAGGCAAAATGATCATGGGCATTCGGGTTGTTAAGCTGAACGGGGAAAACCTGGACTGGAGCACGGTGTTATTCAGAGAAGGAATTGGACGTTTTATTTCGCAAATGTTGTGGATTCCCTACCTGTTAGTGCTTTTTACTCCGAAAAAAGCTGCACTGCACGATATTTTTGCAGATACAGCGGTAGTACATGAACGAGTCTATGAAGAAATGAAAATGGTTGAAAACTCTGCCCCTGAACAGCATCAGTTGCAAGAAGACCCCGGCATTTAGTACACTAGCTTAAAAGGAGTGATTGATTTGGTAAATGTTACATTTAAAAACAATCCTATTCATTTGGAAGGCTCAGAAGTAAGGGTTGGAGACAAAGCACCTGAGTTTACAGTTCTTTCTAATGGTTTACAGCCTGTTACACTGGCGGATTCAAAAGGCAAGGTTCGTCTGATTAGTGTTGTGCCATCTGTAGATACGGGTGTTTGTTCTCTGCAGACAAAGCGTTTCAATGACGAAGCAACGTCTTTAGGGGACGATGTAGAAGTCATGACCATTTCAGTTGATCTTCCTTTTGCGCAGGCGAGATGGAAAGAGACTGAAGGGGTAGAAAATCTGAATCTATACTCCGATCACCGCGATCTTTCATTCGGAAAGGCATTCGGTACAGCGATTACAGAGCTTCGTTTATTGACACGTTCCATTTTTGTCGTGGATCGTGACGACAAGGTAACATACGTGGAATATGTCAGTGAAGCAACAGATCATCCTGACTATGATGCAGCAATTAAAGCGGTAAAAGAACTGAATTAAAATGCGACCCACCTTATGAGGTGGGTTTCTTCATGGAGGAAATGCAATGAACAATATGGAAAAAGTTTTTACCTATTATGACGAATATGCAGCTAATGCAGATGGGTTGTATGTAGATGCGGTACTGGCAGCCAGTGAAAAGTGGCTTGATGATCCAAGTGCCGTCGAATTGGAGAGTCCCGTAAAACCTGAAGAAATACGAAAAGGCATACAGCTGGCTTTATTGAAAGGAATGAAGCAGTCAGCTCAAGCGCATCACCAAATGACACCTGATTCTATTGGTTATTTGATTGGCTATTTGGTTAACAAATTTCTGAAGCAGGCAAAAGACGCAACCTTTTTAGATCCGGCTGCTGGAACAGGTAATCTGCTCTTTACCGTGTTGAATCAATTCGAAGGAAACGCCACGGCAAGCGCAGTGGAAATTGACGATGTACTGATTCAAATTGCTGCCGCAACTGCAAATTTACTGGAGCTGCCCGTATCATTTTATCTGCAGGATGCTATGCGTCCGCTGCCGATGGATTTGGTAGATGCGGTTGTCAGTGATATTCCAGTCGGATATTATCCAGATGATGAAGTTGCATTGGACTATGAACTTATGCCTGAAGAAGGACACGCTTTTTCACATTACTTATATATTGAACAGTCAATGCGCTATGTCAAACCGGGAGGCTATGGATTTTTTGTCGTACCGTCCAGAATTCTGACAGCGGAAGGCGCTGAACCTCTTTTGACGTTTCTGAAAGAACACCAGCTGCTGAGGGGGTTATTAGAACTTCCGGATTCATTATTCGCTGATCAGCGTTTTGCGAAAAGTATTTTACTTTTACAGCAACCAGAAGAACAGATGGTAATACCGGAAGTGTTGCTTGCGAAGATTCCTGAATTAGGTGACGCGCGTGCAATGCAAAGCTTTTTTGCTAAAGTAAGTCTTTGGATGGAGAAAGAGGGAGAGTGACTGAGCAGTCGCTCTCTCTCTCTTTTTTTACATTACAAAACTATTCTCAGAAAAATAACGCAAATTTCATTTTTCCAATTGCGTTTCAAATTAGTAGGCATTATACTTATTTAAAACGTTCAATAACGTAATAGTGATCAAGGGGTGGGTAAATTTGCCGAAAATTTTATCGATTAATGCAGGAAGTTCATCTTTAAAGTTTCAGTTGATCGAGATGACGACAGAAGAAGAGATTACAAAGGGGTTATTCGAAAGAATCGGTTTGAACAATTCTATTTTTTCAATGTCCACAAATGAAAAGAAAATTGAAAAGGTTTCTGATATCACTGATCATTCCCAGGCAGTCAGTATGCTGCTTGCGCATTTGCTGAGTGAAGGTGTTGTCGAATCTTACGCTGAAATTGACGGAATAGGCCACAGGGTAGTTCATGGGGGAGAGCTATTCAGTGATTCAGTTTTAATTGATGAGGAAGTTATTGAGAGGCTTGAGGAAATTTCCAGTTTCGCGCCATTGCATAATCCGGCTAATATCGTTGGAATTAAAGCCTTTAAGAAAGCGCTGCCAAACGTGCCGGCCGTTGCGATCTTTGACACTGCATTCCACCAGACAATGCCTGAAAAAGCATTTTTATATGCACTGCCATATGAATATTATGAGAAATACGGTATTCGTAAATATGGGTTCCATGGTACAAGTCATAAATATGTAACTGAACGTGCGGCGAAGATTTTGAACCGTCCGCTTGAAGACACACGTCTCATTTCCTGTCACTTAGGAAACGGTGCAAGTATAGCAGCAGTAAAGGGAGGCAAGTCAGTCGATACGTCGATGGGCTTTACTCCATTAGCAGGCGTCATCATGGGCACTCGCTCAGGAAATATAGACCCAGCTCTAATTCCATATATGATGGAACGTACAGAGCAGTCAGCTGACGAAGTCGTCAACGTGCTGAATAAAAAATCCGGACTGCTTGGCTTAAGCGGATTTTCGAGTGATTTACGTGATATTACGGAAGCGGCTGAACAAGGAAACGAACGTGCGCAATTAGCGCTTGATGTATTTACCGATCGGATTCACCAGCATATCGGTCAGTACGCAGCTGGAATGGGCGGGGTCGATGCGATTATTTTCACAGCTGGAATAGGTGAGAATAGTACGATTGTGCGTGAAAAAGTAATGAACGGATTAGAATTCATGGGTGTTTATTTTGATCCGAGCCTTAATAATGTTAGAGGACAAGAAGCTTATATCAGCTTCCCGCATTCTCCTGTTAAAGTATTAATAATCCCGACAAATGAAGAAATCATGCTGGCTCGTGATACGATACGTATCGCAAATATTTTAGTAGAGTCTATGTCACTTGAAACTGCAAAATAACATGATATAAAAAACTCGTTCTCCGTTATGGAGAACGAGTTTTTCGATTAAGCTAAGTGTTCTGGCGTACGGACTACAAGTACATCACATTTTGCAGAACGAACGATGTTTTCTGAAACACTTCCGATTAGGAAGCGTTCCACACGGTTAAGACCGGTAGCACCACAAATAATTAGGTCTGCATCTAATTTTTTCGCAATATCACGAGGGATTAAAGTCTTTGGTGAACCATATTCCACGTGAATTTGAGTATTAGTAATTCCAGCTTTAGTTGCTTCGTCGCGATACTCAGTCAGAAGTTCTTCTGCATACTTTTGAGCTCTTTCAGCGATTGAACGATCATATGCTTCAACTGCTGCATACGAACGTGTATCGATGATGTTAATTAAGTGAAGAATTGCATCGTTACGATCTGCAATCGCCATAGCTTTTTTGAAAGCCCATTTTGCTTCATCAGAACCATCTACAGCTACGATGATGTTTTTGTACGTTAGTGCCATAAATACCCACTCCATCCTTAAAATTAAATTGTTTCTACACCTACTCTATTCGTCATAGCTTATGAGATTCCTTCTTTTTTGTCGAAATTATTTCTCAAAATTTTCTAATTTGAAAACGGTGGAGTACATTGAAAAAAAAAGAGGAAAAAACTTTTATTTTCTGATAAGATTAAATTGACATTAATCGGCAAGATTACATGGGCGATTAACGTAACTTTCAATTGAGGAGGATTTTGCATGCGTATAGGTGTTCCAAAAGAAGTTAAAAACAATGAAAATCGAGTGGCAATAGCCCCTGCAAGTGTATTAACATTAAAAACTGCCGGACATGAAGTAGTAATCGAAACGGGTGCAGGATTGGGTTCAAGCTTTCAGGATGAAGAATACAAGGAAGCAGGAGCGATAATTGTTGCAACTGCTGCAGAAGCCTGGAATGTTGATATGGTATTGAAGGTAAAAGAACCTGATTCATCTGAATACCAATACTTCCGTAAAGGATTAATTTTATTCACTTATTTACATTTAGCTCCAGAAGTGAACTTAACCCAAGCGCTGCTTGAAAATGAAGTAACAGCAATTGGCTATGAAACAGTGCAATTACCAAGCGGTGCGTTACCATTATTGGCGCCGATGAGTGAAGTTGCCGGCCGGATGGCGACTCAAATTGGTGCACAGTATCTTGAAAAAACTAAAGGCGGAAAAGGAATCCTGCTTGCAGGCGTACCTGGTGTTTCACGCGGTAAGATTACTATTATCGGCGGAGGACAAGCTGGAACGAATGCTGCGCGTGTGGCTATCGGAATCGGTGCACACGTCACGATCCTTGATCTTTCTGTAGAGCGCGTTCGCCACCTGGACGAGCAGTTCGGAAAAGATATTCAAACACTCGTTTCTAATCCGTATAATATTGCGAATTCTGTGAAAGACGCAGATTTGGTTATTGGATGCGTACTGATTCCTGGTGCGAAGGCTCCTACATTGGTTACGGAAGAAATGGTGAAATCTATGAAACCTGGTTCTGTAGTGATTGATATCGCGATCGATCAAGGCGGAATTTTCGAAACGTCTGACCGTGTAACAACGCATGATGATCCGACATACGTTAAGCATGGCATCGTCCATTACGCAGTTGCAAATATGCCAGGTGCAGTTCCGCAGACTTCTACTGTGGCTTTAACAAACGTGACGATTCCATACGCATTGCAAATTGCTAATAAAGGCGTCAAGCAAGCATGTTTAGATAATGAAGCTTTGCGTAAAGGCATCAACACACTAGCTGGTAAAATTACGTATAAAGCAGTGGCGGAAGCTCAAGAGCTCGAGCATACTGATGTAAATAACGTTTTAGAAACAATATAAGCTAAAAACAGTCCAACACGTAAATGCGTGTTGGACTGTTTTTGTTCATTCAATGATTATAAGGTCTTTAGGGAATTTCGTTAACACTTCCACACCGTCCTTGGTGACGAGTACATCATCTTCAATTCGAACACCTGTAATTTCTGGATCATAAATCCCCGGCTCGATCGTGAATACCATACCTTCTTCGAGCGGCATTTCATTGCGTTCAGTAATGGATGGATATTCATGGACGGAAATACCCAGTCCGTGCCCGATTCGATGAGGGAAAAGTTCGCCATAGCCAGCTTCATCAATAATAGTGCGTGCAGCTAAGTCGACTTCTTTTGCAAGAGCTCCTGGACGCACAGTGTCGATGGCTGCCTGCTGTGCTTTTTTAACAGTTTCATAAATTTTTAGCTTATCTTCAGTTGGTGCACCAAATGAGACAGTCCGCGTAATATCCGAGCAATACCCTTTATAAACCACACCTAGATCAAAAAGAATGAAATCACCTTTTTCGATTTTGCGGTCTCCGGGTATGCCGTGAGGAGAAGCTGTTTTTTTACCCGAAATAACAATCGTTTCAAATGACATCTTTTCTGCACCTTTTTGCTTCACAGCCTGCTCGACAGCTTGAACGATTTCCAGTTCCGTCTTGCCTTCAGCTATTTCGCTGCAGCCTACCTTAATTGCATAGTCGGCCAATTGCGCGGCTTTTCGTAGGTGTTCGATTTCTCTCTCGTCTTTAATTAAACGGTTTTTTGCAAGTGCATCATCTATCTTTGCAAACAGCAGGGCAGGGAAACGCTCCTGAAGAATTTCAAATCGATCGACTGTCAAATGGTCTTTTTCAATCGCCAGTAATGTCAGCTCGGCAATACGTTCCATGATTGCTTTCTCCAAAAACTCAAAGGCGTTATCAGTATCTTTATAACCGATGACATCATGCGGCCAGCCGATAGCCTTGACATCGGATACTTCCATTGAAGGACAGATGATAAACGGTTCTTTTTCTTTAAAAATAATGACGCCAAGTAACCGCTCATGTGGATCGCTGCGGAAATTGGACAGATAAAATATATTATCAGGATTTGTGATTAATGCCGCGTCAATTTGACGTTCAACCAAAAAATCCTGAATTTTCTTCAAGTTTGACATGATGTTGCCTCCTTTGTTTCTGTCAGTATAACAAAAAAGAGGGTTTTATGCTGTTTTAGAGAAGGTAATAGGTATAGCGAGTCATTATAATTAGGAGAGTGATCTTTGTGAAAATCTCGTATCACGGCCACTCAATCGTGAAAATTGAGACGAAAGGAAAAACAATACTTATTGATCCATTTATTACAGGCAATAAGTTAACAGATCTTAATGCGGCAGATGAAAAGCCAGATGTGATTTTATTGACGCATGGACATAATGATCATGTCGGAGATACATTGGACATTGCTAAAAGAGAAAATATTCTTGTGGTAGCACCAAACGAGTTGGCTGTTTATTTAGGATTCCAAGGATTGCAGACGCATGGTATGAATATTGGAGGATCTAAGGAGTTTGATTTTGGTACTGTTAAGTATACACAGGCGTTCCATAGTTCCTCTTATACAACGGAAGATAATGAAATCATTTATACTGGCATGCCAGCAGGATTGCTGCTGACGATTGAAGGGAAAGTTATTTATCACGCAGGAGACACTTCATTGTTCAGTGATATGAAATTGTACGCAGAAAATCCAATTGACATTGCTTTCCTTCCAATCGGCGATAATTTCACAATGGGGCCGGCAGACGCGGCGAAGGCTGTAGAAATTCTAAAACCGAAGTTAACAGTGCCTGTCCACTATAATACGTTTCCTCCGATCGAGCAGGACCCGGAAGATTTTACATCTCTTGTAACCCCCTATGAAGTCAAAATCATGCAGGCCGGAGATACTATCGAATTATAAATTATTTGCCAAAAGCAAAATGGTGGTCGAGACGCTTTGCTGTCGTCTTTGACCGCTTTTTGATTAATTTATGGTATGATTAGCAAAAAGCCTAAATCGTTCAAAACAGCTTGAAGAAAAAGGTGAAGCCATGTCAACAAAACACGAACAGATCTTGCGTTATATTGAAAGTTTAGCAGTTGGAGAAAAAATCTCCGTCCGTCAAGTAGCCAAAGCACTGGAAGTAAGTGACGGAACTGCATATCGTGCTATAAAAGAAGCCGAAAACCAAAAACTTGTCAACACGATTGAACGCGTCGGTACCATTCGGATAGAGAAAAAGAAAAAAGAAAATATAGAACGCCTGACATTTGCGGAAGTCATTAATATTGTAGATGGAGTAGTGCTGGGCGGTCGTGACGGATTACATAAGACATTAACAAAGTTTGTAATAGGCGCAATGCAGCTTGATGATATGATCCGCTACATAGACGCAGGAAGTCTTCTCATTGTAGGGAATCGACTGAAAGCACATGAAATTGCTATAAAAGCGGGTGCTGCAGTCCTCGTAACTGGAGGTTTTGATGCAACGGATGAAGTGAAACAGCTGGCGGATGAAATGAATTTGCCTGTCATTTCGACAAGCTATGATACATTTACGGTGGCCACCATGCTCAATCGTGCAATTTATGACCAGTTAATTGAAAAGGAAATTTTATTGGTAGAAGATATTTTAACGCCGATCGCGCAAACGGTGACTTTGTCTCCTGAAGACTCGGTGGATCAATTTTTTGAGGTCAATCATCAAACTTCGCACTCTGCCTATCCAGTAGTGGAATCTAACGGGAAATTGGTGGGTATTCTAACTTCGCGTGATGTAGTGAGCAAGCCCAACGTAGATATTATCAGAAAAGTGATGACACCGAATCCTATAACGGTCAGCGGGAAAGTGAGTGTTGCTTCTGCTGGTCACAGTATGATTTGGGAAGGAATTGATCTCATGCCTGTTGTATCAGATGCAGGCATTCTAGAGGGCATTATCAGCCGTCAGGACGTATTAAAGGCCTTGCAAATGACTCAGCGTCAGCCTCAGCAAGGAGAAACAATAGATGATATTATCAAAAATCAAATGAAGGCGATTCCGAATGAACCGGAAAATATCGAATTCTCTGTCGTGCCGCAAATGACGAATCAATTCGGTTCTCTGTCATATGGCGCGATGCTGACTATTTTGAATGAGGCGGGCAGCCGGGCTATCCGTATTCAGAAAAAAGGGGAAAGTGTTCCTGAAAACATTACGATCTATTTCATTAAACAAGTTCAGTTGGGGGCAACGGTAAAAGTGGAGCCTAAACTATTGCATCTGAGCCGGCGTTTTATTAAACTCGAAATCGAATTGTTTTCAAACGGAAGCATCGTCGCAAAAGCGATGGGTATGTTCCAGCTATTTGATAAATAAATTACAAAAAACTGATGTCTATTGACATCAGTTTTCATTAATTGCACGTTCTTCTGCTACGAACTGCTTGTAGTGCTTCATTGCTTTAAAGTTGAAGATCGCAACATAGCCGCCGAATAAAATGAAAATCGCAACTACGATGTATGTCAGAATTCCATCAAACAGCAGCATTTGATTGATACCGAAAAAGATTAGTAGGGCACCAAGTGCAGTTCCTGCCATGCTGGCATACATCTTCTTACGAATAGGAAACATATGGCTCGTGCGAAATTGCCGTGTCTTAAACACGAAATAAAAAACGCCGGAAGCGACGATACCAAATACAAACAGAAAATTGACCATTTCCATCAAAAAAGCCTCCATTACATAAAAATAATCTATTGGTTTCTAACTTTTAGTCATTATATATTGTAGCGGCTTTTCACAGCAATTGCGAATACTAGTACAAGAACTTGGGGGAATCCGCATGAAACGACAAATCATTGACACAATTGAACAGTATGAGACGATCATCATCCATCGACATGTCCGTCCAGATCCGGATGCCTACGGTTCTCAGATGGGATTAAAAGCTTTATTGGAAAACAACTATCCAGAGAAGCGTGTGTTGGCAGCAGGCACACATGATGTGCTGTTAAATTATTTATCTAAACCTGATGAAGTAACAGAAGAAGATTATAATGGAGCGCTTGTCATTGTTACAGATACAGCAAATACGGATAGAATTGACGGATCTTACTTTGATCGGGGCGCTTTGCTATTGAAGATTGACCATCATCCGAACGAAGACCCGTATGGTGATGAACGCTGGGTGAATACAGATGCCAGCTCTTGTTCTGAAATGATTTATACCCTATATGAAGAAGGTAAGGCTTCGTTCGGCTGGGACATGTCACCAGAAGCCGCCCGTTTTTTATTCGCGGGAATTGTCGGTGACACTGGTCGCTTCATGTTCCAAAGTGCGACTGAAAAAACTTTTGAAGTGGCAAGTTCTTTAATTAAACAAAACTTTGACCGTACACAATTATTTGCTGATATGTATGAAGTGGACCGTAAAATTCTACATTTGCAGGGGTATATTTATCAAAACTTTACGATTGATGAAAACGGAGCTGCCTATATCAAATTAACACAGGAAATTTTGAAGCAATTTGATGTGACAGTCGCTGAAACATCTGAATTAGTCGGATCTCTAGGGAATGTAAAAGGAATTTGTGCTTGGATTATTTTCGTTGAGGAAGACGATCAGATTCGAGTACGTCTGCGTTCAAAAGGACCAGTAATCAATAAACTTGCAATGCAATACAACGGTGGAGGACACCCGCTCGCGTCCGGAGCAACCGTTTATTCATGGGAAGAAGCAGATGAAGTCATTGGGAAGTTACAGGAACTTTGCCGAAATTACTAAGCAGAGCTGAGGGGATTGCTATGGACCTGGTGTACCCGCAAATCATTACAGGCGCAGATCTGCTGCGTGGAATAGTTAAATTAGACGAACTGGCTCCTCTTTTACAAAAAAGAGGGGCCCGTTCTGCTGCAATCGTAAATAGTAGATTATACGGGGTACGCTCGTTTAGTAAGATGTTGTTGAAATATGGTATCCAACCTGTCATTGGTCTCTCGGTATATGTCACAGTGGAAGAAAAAGATCTGCTGGTATATGTCTATGCCCACAATCAGCTAGGCTTTTCTAATCTGATGAAAATGAGCAGCGCCATTTCTACACGTGAGGAAGAAAACTTGCCGCTGGCTTGGCTGAATGCGTACAGAGAATCGTGCTCCATAGTTTGCGCGGTAACCGATTCCTCTTGGGCTAATTATCGTTCAGATGAAGTGATTCGTCAGATCATAAGTAGGGGAGACTCAACATCTGCTTTCATTGGGATTGCACGTCCCGCAGGTGTTTGCCATCCGGAAGAGGAAGCAATTATTCAACTTGCCGAAGACTGTGGCCTGCGTATTGCGGCTTGTCAGGAGACGCGGTTTCTCCATCTTGAAGATTTTCCTGCGTATGAAGTAGCTTCTGCCATCCGCAACGGCTATAAACTAAATGATCCACAAAAGCCGCCGAACCGCTATCGGCAGGCCTATTTACCAGAACAGAATGAACTGTTGAAATGGTTCCGCGATGTACCTCAGTGGCTTCAGACAATGGAAGAACTTCTTGGTTCCTGTCATGTAGAGCTTTCAAAAGGGCCTTTTCAGATGCCTGTATTCCCGGTTCTTGACGGACAAACACCCGCTTCTTTGCTTGCAGAAAAGTGTCTGCAAGGGCTTCAGAAACGTTTTCAGCAAATACCGGAAGAATATATGGATCGATTGCATTACGAAATATCTATAATTGAAGAAATGGGCTTTACCGATTACTTTTTGATCGTTGAGGATTATGTTCAATTCGCAAAAAGCCAAAAAATTCTTGTAGGGCCGGGTCGAGGATCATCTGCTGGCTCGCTGGTGGCATTTTCATTGGGAATAACAGAAGTAGATCCCATTCATTACGGCTTGCTGTTTGAGCGATTCTTAAATCCTCAGCGGGTAACAATGCCTGATATCGATATTGATTTTGCAGATAATCGCCGGACTGAAGTCGTAAACTATGTAGCGGAGACATACGGTAAACAATATTCTGCACAAATCATTACATTCGGCACTCTGTCGACCAAGGCTGTTGCGCGGAATGTAGGAAGAGTCTTGGATTTTACCTCTGAAGAAGTACGCTTTATATCTAACGCACTCAATAGGGGTCTGTCATTTAAGGATTCCGTTCAGCAATCGCAAAAATTGCAGGATTGGATAGCGGTAGATCCTCGCAGAGCACTATGGCAGCAAGCGGCTGAAAAGCTAGAGGATTTACCAAGGAACGCTTCAACCCACGCAGCAGGAGTAGTGCTGTCATCAAAACCACTGGTCCATTTTGTCCCGCTTCAGCTAGGTACGGAGGAAGTGTTTTTAACACAATGGGCAATGGAAGATGTAGAAGAAGTTGGCTTATTGAAGATGGATTTCTTAGGTTTGAGAAATCTTACGCTGCTCGACCGTATCCGTTCCATGATTCAATATAATAAAAAGCAGGATATCGATTTTGAAAAAATCCCATTAGACGATGAGGCTGCGTACCGCTTATTTAAGACTGGGGATACGACAGGGATTTTTCAGTTTGAGTCTCCTGGCATGCGTCAGGCGCTAAAGACTATTCAGCCGGATGATTTCAAGGACTTATATTCTGTGAATGCGCTGTACAGGCCAGGACCAATGGAATTCATTCCACTGTATAGCCGACGCAAAAAAGGTCAGGAACCGACAGTTTATGAAATTCCTGAACTTCAGCCGATTTTGTCGGATACATACGGCATTATCATTTATCAGGAACAGATTATGAAAATTGCTGTCGAAATTGCTGGGTTCTCCATGGCGGAGGCAGATTTGCTGCGTCGCGCCATTAGTAAAAAGAATCAGCAAATATTGGAAGAAGAGCGTCAGCATTTTATTGCCGGTGCAACAAAAAAAGGATTTGACCAGTTCAAAGCGAATAATGTTTATAACTTAATCGTCAAATTTGCAGATTATGGATTTCCGAAGAGTCATGCAGTGGCATATACGCTAATTTCTTATCGGCTGGCCTTTTTTAAAGCAAATGAACCACTGTATTTTTATGCAGCTTATCTATCTTCTCTTACTGGCAGTAAAGAAAAGACGATGGAACTGATCCGCGAAATTCAAGCCAAAGGAATAAAGATTGCTCCTCCTTCCGTTCAGAGAAGCCGTTTCGGGCACACGGTAGAAGGTGACGTCATACGTCTGGGGCTGGGAGCGATTAAAGGAGTAACCTATAATTTCTATCAGCAGCTGGCTGAGGCGCGTGAAAAAAATCACTGGAATTCCATGTTTGATATGGCTATAGCGATGGGCGCAGATCATTTCACTGAAAAAGCACTCATCCCTCTAATTAAAGCTGGTGCTTTAGATGAATTTGGGGAGACGAGATCTGTTCTTCTTGCTTCGTTTGAGGCGGCGCATTCTCATGCATTATTTATTGGGGATGACGCATTCAGTGACCAGTTTCAATTTAATTCACGGCCGAAGTACACGCCTGGAGGAACGATGGACCGTATGACAATGCTGCGGTTTGAACGGGATACTTTAGGATTTTATTTATCGGAACATCCGATTCAGCAGCTGAAACAGCATTCGTCTGACAACATTCACTCCATCGATTCTGCAGTTACTATGCGATCTGGCACGAAAGTCAATTGTATGGGATTGATTTTATCAGTGAAAAGAATCCGAACGAAAAAAGGAGAGGCAATGGCCTTTTTTACACTGCAAGATGAATCAGAAGAAATTTCCTGTACCGTATTTCCGAAACTGTATGCGAAAATCAGTATTCATTTGACAGAAAATCAATTTGTTCAAGTCGCCGGCTCCATAGAATATCGCAATCAATCGGTACAGCTGATTGTAGATCGGTGCATTCCGTTATCTCCAGAAGCGAAATAATAATCAATCATTTAGATTGTGATAGCCAGTAGCTCATGCTGTTACTGGCTACAACTCCATCTATTACAAAGCGAGCGTTCAGTCAGGATGAAAAAAACTGATGAAATTTCAGGTTTTTCCTTTACGGAGTGTAATCTTTTTTGTATGCTAGTAAACAAGGTGGTCTGACCACTTTGCCGACAGAACATTAAAGGAGTTCTTCTATGCAAAATTCACAATCTTCATCCAAAAGATTTTTGGATATTATCGGAGAACTGCAATTACTGATTAAAGAAAAAGGCATTCAATATGGCGATAAACTGCCTTCTGAACGCCATCTTGCTGAACATTTGCAGGTTGGAAGGTCGGCAGTCCGTGAAGCCCTGCGAAGTATGGAACTGCTTGGATTAATCGAGACAAGGCGCGGTGAAGGAACCTATTTGTCTGATTTTAAAAAGCATCAGTTAGTTGAGGTGCTGTCCAGTTTCATTATGCAGCAGTCTCGGTCAGTACAAGACGTGACAGAGACCAGAATGATACATGAACGGGCAGCCATTATCACTGTGACAGAGGATGAGGAATTACGTGCTTTGCCAGTATGGCATGGCATGCAGACGAAACTGCGTGAGGCAGATTCAGTTTTCCTGAGAGAAGATTTAATTCGCGAAACAATTGTTGCAACTGAAAATCGCCTGTCTTTAAAAATTTGGTTTTTATTAAAACAATATAGCGGAGTGGCTTTTGACGTGGCTATCATGGAATACGATGAAGTGGAAACAGTAAGCGCACTGCTGGATGAAATGATGGCAGGAAACACAGAACAGGCAATTAACAGCTATACACAATGGATGAACCGAGTTGAAGTAGAAAGAGGGGAAATAGAATGAGTATCCGAGAATTGTTTAAAAAGAAATCAAAAGAAGAAAACACTACGATGCCTTCTGCAAAAGGAAAAAGCGATGTACCGGAAGGTATCATGACAAAATGTCCGGAATGTAAACATGTAATCCTGACAAAAGATCTGATGAAAAATTGCAAGGTCTGTCCTGAATGTCAGCATCATTATAAAATGACTGCTCACGAAAGGATTGAACAGTTACTGGATGCTGAGAGTTTTACATCGATGGATGATCATCTGATAACTGAAAACCCTCTGGATTTCCCTTCATACACAGAGAAAATCAAAGCAGATGCGGCTGCCACGGGTTTGAATGAAGCGGTGTTGACAGGCGTTGGGAAGATCCAGGGTCGACCAGTTGCAATTGCTGTCATGGATGCACATTTCCGTATGGGTTCTATGGGGTCAGTCGTAGGTGAAAAAATCACACGAACTGTAGAAAAAGCTACAGAACTTGGTATTCCGATGTTGATTTTCTCAGCGAGCGGCGGCGCCCGAATGCAGGAGGGGGTACTGAGTTTAATGCAAATGGCAAAAGTGAGTGTTGCGTTAAAGCGTCATTCCAATAAAGGCTTGCTGTATGTATCCATTATGACTTATCCGACAACAGGCGGCGTATCAGCAAGCTTTGCATCAGTGGGTGATATTAATCTTGCTGAACCTAAAGCGCTGATTGGATTTGCGGGAAGACGTGTCATTGAACAAACCGTCCGTGAAAAATTGCCGGAAGACTTCCAAACAGCTGAATTTCTACTTAGTCATGGACAGGTAGATGCAGTAGTTCATCGAAATGATATGGTGGACGTGATGAGTAAAATCATTCAACTTCACGCAGGGAAGGAGACAGAACTGGCATGAGTAAAACATTAGCTTTTGAAGAACCAATTGTGAAACTGCGTGAAAAAATTAATGAGTTAGAAGAATATACCGCTGTCAATGATGTGGATCTTTCTTCTGAGATCATTAATTTGAAAAACCGTTTAGCGAAATTAGAAATAGATATATACGAAAAGATGGAACCGTGGGATCGTGTACAGGTGGCAAGACATCCGGCAAGACCTACCACAATTGATTATATTGAACGTCTTTTTGAAAATTTTATTGAGCTACACGGTGACCGAAATTTTGCGGACGATGAGGCAATCATCGGGGGCATCGCTTCATTTGAAAACATGCCAATTACGATTATTGGACACCAAAGAGGGAAAGATACGAAAGAGAATGTCAGACGGAATTTCGGCATGCCACATCCTGAAGGGTACCGCAAAGCGTTGCGTTTAATGAAACAGGCCGAAAAATTTAATCGCCCAATTGTCTGCTTCATTGATACAAAAGGTGCGTATCCGGGGAAGGCAGCGGAAGAACGCGGACAGAGTGAGGCGATTGCCCGTAATTTAGTGGAAATGGCAGGTTTAAAGGTTCCCGTAATCTCCGTTGTTATTGGTGAAGGCGGAAGCGGCGGTGCTTTAGCTTTAGGTGTCGCGAACCATATTCACATGCTTGAAAACTCCACATATTCTGTTATCTCACCAGAAGGTGCTGCGTCAATTTTGTGGAAAGATCCGTCACTTGCTAAACAGGCGGCTGAAGCGATGAAGATTACTGCTCCGAATTTAAAAGACATGAAGATTATCGATGAGATTATTCCGGAAGTACTTGGAGGAGCGCATCGGGACGCAGCGCAGCAAGCAATAGAAATGCGGGAAACTCTGCGCAGATCTTTGAATGTATTATGTGAACTCTCTGCTGATGAATTAATTGACCAGCGTTATGAGAAATTCCGTAATATTGGTGTATTTTCCGAATAAAAGGTGCGGGCAACCGCATCTTTTGCTCATTACATAACAGTTAACGAGGAAAGGGGAGTGCGAAATGAAGAAGATTGCCGTGTTGACAAGTGGCGGAGATGCTCCTGGAATGAATGCAGCTATTCGTTCCGTCGTCAGAAAAGCGATTTTCGAAGAGCTGCAAGTGGCAGGGGTATTTAATGGTTATCAGGGATTAATTGATGGCAAAATCGAACAGTTTCAATTGGGTTCGGTAGGGGATATTATCCAAAGAGGCGGAACGATATTACGTTCAGCCAGATGCCCTGAATTTACCACAGTTGAAGGCCGGGAAAAAGCGCTGAACCAAATTAAACTGCATGGTATAGAAGGTGTAGTTGTGATTGGTGGTGACGGCTCATTCAGAGGAGCGAATGAACTGGTGAAGCTTGGCGTACCATGTGCCTGTGTACCCGCTACGATTGATAACGATATTAACGGTACCGAGTTTACAATAGGATTTGATACTGCATTGAACACGGTTGTGGAAGCAATTGATAAAATTCGGGATACGGCAACTTCGCATGAACGGTCATTCATCATTGAAGTGATGGGACGCGACGCAGGCGATTTAGCATTGTGGGCCGGTTTAGGCGGCGGAGCGGAATCAATTTTATTACCTGAAAAAGAATTTGAAGTCGATTCCATTATTAACCGAATAAAACAAAGTACAAACCGTGGGAAAAAACATAGTATTATCGTACTCGCTGAAGGAATGATGCCTGCAAATGAACTGGCTGAAATCCTCAAGAAAGAAGCGAACGTCGACACGCGGGTTTCTATTTTAGGCCATATTCAAAGAGGGGGATCTCCTTCCGCGCGGGATCGTGTTATTGCGAGTCAGTATGGTGCAAGAGCAGTTGAAGCATTACTGGAAGGAAAAACTAATGTTGCTATTGGTATGAGAAATCATAAAGTGGTAGACTATAATTTAGAAGAAGTCTTTACGAAACGAGAGAAGTTAGACTTATCATTATTGGATTTAGCAGAAACCCTATCCATTTAATTGCATGAGTCAACACAACGCAGAGGAGCGATAATTAGTGAGAAAGACAAAAATAGTGTGTACAATCGGTCCGGCAAGTGAATTGGATGAATTGCTGGGCAAACTGATTGACGCAGGGATGAACGTTGCGCGTTTGAACTTCTCCCACGGCACCCAAGAAGAACATAGAGTACGTATTGAAAGAATTCGTAAAGTGGCAAGAGAAAAAGGAAAAGTCGTCGGTATTTTATTGGATACAAAAGGTCCTGAAATTCGGACGCATAAAATGAAAGACGAACAGATTGAATTGGTAAGAGGACAGGCAATCGATATATCGATGAAAGAAGTGCTTGGAACAGAAGAGGTATTTTCTGTAACCTATGAAGAATTGATCAAAGACGTTGATCGCGGATCGTTTGTACTTCTTGATGATGGATTAATCGAATTGGAAGTAACGGGTAAAGATGAAGAAAAAGGCTTAATTCACACAAAAGTTATTAATGCCGGCCCTTTAAAGAATAATAAGGGTGTAAATGTGCCAAATGTTTCTGTTCAGCTGCCGGGTATTACAGATAAAGATAAGAAAGATATTCTCTTTGGTATTGAGCAAGGCGTCGACTTTATCGCAGCATCATTTGTTCGCCGTGCTTCAGACGTAATGGAAATCCGAGAATTGCTTGAAAATAATAATGGCGGACACCTTCATATTGTACCGAAGATTGAAAATCAAGAAGGCGTCGACAATTTAGATGAAATACTTCAACTGTCGGATGGATTAATGGTTGCGCGTGGAGACTTAGGTGTGGAAATTCCTGCCGAAGAAGTACCACTTGTGCAAAAAATGATGATAAAAAAATGTAATCAGTTTGGTAAACCGGTTATTACAGCAACGCAAATGCTGGATTCTATGCAGAGAAATCCACGTCCTACAAGGGCTGAAGCAAGTGACGTCGCGAATGCGATCTTAGATGGTTCGGATGCAATCATGCTTTCGGGTGAGACAGCTGCAGGACTTTATCCGGTCGAATCAGTAAAAGTCATGAACAAGATTGCTATTTCTACAGAAGAATCTATGGATTTCCATTCAGTTGTTTCCACACGAACTAAGGAAAAAGAAGGGAATCTTACGGAAGCGATTGGACAGGCTGCTGCTTACACAGCACTTAATCTGAATGTAAAAGTTATTTTGGCTCCTACAGAAAGCGGTCAAACTGCGGTAATGATTGCAAAATACCGTCCAGGTGTTCCAATTATTGCAGTTACTCGTTCTGAAACAGTTTCCAATAAGCTAACGCTTGTGTGGGGCGTCTATCCGATTGTCGGTAAAAAAGCACTCGATATAGACGGTATCCTTCAAGAGTCAGTTGAAGAAAGTGTCAAACATCAATATGTAACGCACGGTGACGTAGTCATTATCACCGCAGGCGTACCGGTGGGTGAAGCAGGTACAACCAACTTGATGAAACTTCATGTTATTGGTGATTTAATTGGCCGCGGACAGGGAATTGGTAAAAATGTCGCGTTTGGTAAAGCTAAAATCATCACTTCAGCAAGAGAAGCTTTGACTCAAATAGCTGAAGGAGACATTATCGTGACGCGGTCTACTGATCGTGATATGTACGCCGCTCTTGAAAAATGTGCGGGGATCATCACAGAAACCAGCGGATTGACCAGCCATGCTGCGGTAGTTGGATTGAGCTTAGGAATTCCTGTAATTGTAGGCGCAGAAAATATTACATCGATTATTAAAAATGGCAGTGATATTACAATGGACGCAGCGACAGGCGTTATTTATAATGGGCATGCTAAAGTATTGTAAAACATTCAGACCGCCGTTCTCTTAATTTGAGAAGGCGGTCTTTTCGGAGGTTACGTTATGAAATGGTTAGTAGGACTTTTCATCATTGTTCCAACGGCAGAACTGGCGCTACTGATGTATTCGGGCAAGGCGCTGGGCATTCTACCAACGATTTTCATCATAATTGCCACAGGTGTCGGCGGTGCCTACTTGGCTAAAAAGCAAGGTCTCCGTGCTTGGAGAGATCTTCAATATCGTTTGACGAATCGAGAAACGCCAGGCAAAGCTTTAATTGACAGTGCGTGTATTTTCATTGGTGGATTACTTTTACTGATGCCTGGATTTATTACGGATCTGACTGGTTTATTACTATTATTCAGCGGGCCTCGTAAAATACTGTATCCGTTTATCGTAAAATGGCTTTACAATAAAATGAAAAAAGGTCAAATCCGGGTTATGTGAATGCTGGATGTTCCTTTACTTTTAATGCGAGGAATAGGAAAAACGGTAAAAATAAAATGCCATATAATCCGAATAAATACACTGCGCAGGCAGTGATGATGAAAGAATGAACTGTTCGCAATTTGAAAGTATGTGCCCACAAATACGACTCTGTCATCTGTCGGACAATGAGCAATAAGATATATAAAATGAGTAATCCAATTGTTAACTGGACGTTATCGACATACAACATAAAGGCAATCATCGGTAAAAACACCAGTCCTATCCCTAGAAATGGGATACTGTCGAATAAAGACACCAAAAAAGCTTTGGTGAAATGTGATTCAAAACCAAGCAGCCAAAAGCCTGCGCTCATAAGTAAAAAGGTAATGATAAAGAGACGAATCTGGACTGAGAAAAAATGTCCCATCAGGCGACTTGCCTTTGAAAAAATCCTCTTTGCCGCAGGACGGAACTTTTGAGGGAAATAAACTAAAAACCAAAATCGATTTAATGCACTCTCACGCAGAGCAAAGAAATAAGCGAGCAAAAACATAAACAGACTGAATATATGCTGAAACAGCTTCTGGAAGAATGCAAGAACATTTTCCATTGCTTCATGGCTTGACTGAATAATTTGTTCTGCTGCTACATCAAATTGCAAGCCTTTAAAGTTGATCATCTCTAAGACAAGTGCGAGCTGATCCTCGATGGTCCAAATAATTGAAATAAATCCGTTGATAGAGAAAAAAACAAAAGCATACAACAAAATACCTATAGTAACCATGATGATTAATGTTGCTAAAAAAGCGGGTAATCTAGTTAATGAAATCAAAGAAGTTACTAGCGGTGCAGTTAGAAAAGCTAAAATCACTGCAAATCCGATAGGGGGTATTATCAATACAAACAAAACAATGAGTACTGCAGGTAACCATTGACGAGTGTAGGTTTGTAAGCGTTTTGAGTCAACTGTAATCATAGATTTTCGCCAGCCTTTTAGAATATTTATAAATAAAAAGAGTCTTTACCATTCACAAATCTATAAAAGATGCTTATAATGGATTTTGTAAGCGTTTTAGATAAAAATATAATTAGCAGGTGGCCGTCATTCTGCACTCAGCTTCTCTGAGGATGGCCAAACTGGGAAGAAGGAGAGAATATCATGACAGCTACAAAAGGATTGGAAGGTATCGTTGCAGCACAAACTCAAATTAGCTCCATTATCGAAGACACTCTTACTTACGTAGGATACGGCATCGACGATTTAGCGGATAACGCTAGTTTTGAAGAGGTAGTTTACCTTCTTTGGCATAAGCGTCTGCCAAATTCAGACGAGCTTGCTGAATTATCACAGCAGCTAGAAGAGCATGCTGAAATTCCGCAAGGGGTAATCGACCACTTTAAAATGTATCCAATCGATAAAGTGCATCCGATGGCAGCTCTTCGCACAGCGATCTCACTTCTAGGATTATACGACGATAAAGCTGAAGATATGTCACCTGAAGAGAACTACAAAAAGGCGATCAAACTTCAAGCAAAAGTTGCAACAGTTGTTACTGCTTTCGCACGTATCCGTAAAGGACAAGAGCCAATTGCACCTAAAAAAGGTCTTAGCTATGCGGCAAACTTCCTTTATATGCTTTCTGGGGAAGAGCCTGCAGATATCGCTGAAGAAGCATTCAATAAAGCACTTGTACTTCATGCGGACCATGAGTTGAACGCATCTACATTCACAGCACGTGTTTGTGTTGCAACTCTTTCTGACATGTATTCAGGTGTTACTGCTGCAATCGGCGCTCTTAAAGGTCCGTTACACGGCGGAGCAAACGAAGCAGTTATGAATATGTTAATGGAAATCGGCGATGAAGATAAGGTCGAGCCATATATTCGTGAAAAGCTGGCTAACAAAGAAAAAATCATGGGCTTTGGTCACCGTGTTTACCGTCAGGGAGACCCGCGCGCCAAGCACCTACGTGAAATGTCTAAAAAACTCACAGCTCTACGCGGTGAGGAGAAATGGTATAACATGTCAGAGAAAATCGAATCAATTGTAACTGGAGAAAAGAAATTGCCTCCAAATGTTGATTTCTACTCCGCTTCGGTATATCATTCATTAGACATCGATCATGATATTTTCACACCTATTTTTGCAGTTTCCCGTTTTTCAGGATGGATTGCACATATCCTGGAGCAATACGAAAACAACCGTCTGATCCGTCCTCGTGCAGAGTACGTTGGACCAGACATGCAAAAGTATGTTCCAATCAATGAACGATAAAAACTAGTAAATTTGTGGGGCGGTATCTCGTATACCGGCCCACTGATTTTGAAATCAGGAGGATATCAACAATGGCTAATGATGGAAAGATTACAGTAACTAACGGTGTATTAAACGTCCCAGATCACGCAACGATTCCTTTCATTATCGGAGACGGTACAGGTCCAGACATCTGGAACGCAGCTTCACGTGTTATCGAAGCAGCTGTCGAAAAAGCTTATGATGGTAAAAAGAAAATTAATTGGTTAGAAGTTCTTGCTGGGGAAAAAGCTTTCAATGAAACTGGTGACTGGCTTCCAAAAGAAACTCTAGACACAATTGATGAGTATCTAATTGCGATTAAAGGACCTCTTACAACGCCAATCGGTGGAGGATTCCGTTCATTGAACGTAGCATTGCGTCAAGAATTGGATCTATACACTTGCCTGCGTCCAGTACGCTATTTCGAAGGAGTACCTTCACCCGTGAAACGCCCTGAAGATTGTGACATGGTTATTTTCCGTGAAAACACAGAAGATATCTATGCAGGGATTGAGTATCAGGAAGGTTCCGATGAAGTAAAGAAATTAGTTAACTTCCTTCAAACAGAATTAGGCGTTAAAAATATTCGTTTCCCTGAAACTTCAGGTCTTGGTATTAAGCCGATTTCTGAAGATGGAACAAAGCGTTTGGTACGTGCTGCTTTAGAATATACTTTCGAAGAAGGCCGTAAATCATTGACACTTGTTCATAAAGGAAACATCATGAAGTTCACAGAGGGAGCATTCGCTAACTGGGGATATGAAGTTGCTGAACAGGAATACGGCGACAAAGTATTCACATGGAGAGAATATGACCGCATTAAAGAAGCAGAAGGAACAGATGCTGCCAACAAAGCACAGTCTGACGCAGAAGCTGCGGGAAAAGTCATCGTAAAAGATGCAATTGCAGATATCTTCTTGCAGCAGATTCTTACTCGTCCAAAAGAGTTCGACGTAGTGGCTACTATGAACTTGAACGGAGATTACATTTCTGACGCGCTTGCTGCACAAGTAGGCGGAATCGGAATCGCACCAGGAGCAAACATTAACTATATAACTGGACATGCGATCTTCGAAGCAACTCACGGTACAGCACCTAAGTACGCAGGACTAGATAAGGTTAACCCTTCATCCGTTCTTCTTTCAGGTGTTATGATGCTTCAGCACCTTGGCTGGAACGAAGCAGCTGATCTAATCACTGCATCTATCGAAAGCACAATTGCGTCTAAAGTTGTGACGTACGATTTCGCACGTCTAATGGAAAATGCAACTGAAGTCAGCACATCAGGTTTTGCTGATGAGCTAATCAAAAATCTATAAGAAACATAGGTGAAAGGGGGATTCGTTCCCCCTTTTTCTATTATATTTTATCTGAAAAGGAGAGTTTTACATGTCATTGAAGCGTAAAAAAGTATCGGTTATCGGAATTGGTTTTACTGGAGCAACAACTGCATTCCTTTTAGCTCAAAAAGAACTTTGTGATGTCGTAATCGTCGATATTCCCCAAATGGAAAATCCGACAAAGGGCAAAGCATTGGACATGCTCGAAGCTGGTCCGGTTCAAGGGTTTGATGCGAATATCATTGGTACATCTAATTATGAAGATACAAAAGACTCCGATGTAGTAGTCATTACAGCGGGAATTGCACGCAAACCTGGAATGAGCCGGGACGATCTAGTTCAGACCAATCAAAAAGTAATGAAATCAGTAACAGCTGAGATTGTAAAGCATTCTCCAGATACGACGATCATCGTATTGACTAACCCGGTGGATGCTATGACATATACAGTGTATAAAGAGTCGGGTTTCCCTAAAGAGCGGGTAATAGGACAGTCAGGTGTACTGGATACAGCTCGTTTCCGTACATTCGTTGCGCAAGAATTAAACTTGTCAGTGAAAGATGTGACAGGATTCGTATTAGGCGGTCATGGAGATGACATGGTTCCGTTAGTACGCTATTCGACTGCAGGCGGTGTCCCGCTTGAAAACTTGATTTCTGCCGGTCGCTTGGAAGAAATTGTTGATCGTACGCGTAAAGGCGGAGCTGAAATTGTTAATCTTTTAGGTAATGGTTCTGCATACTATGCGCCTGCTGCTGCTTTAGTGGAGATGACAGAAGCGATCCTTAAAGATCAAAAACGTGTATTGCCGTCAATTGCATTCTTAGAAGGAGAATATGGAATGGACGGAATTTATTTAGGTGTGCCGACTGTATTAGGCGCAAGTGGTATTGAAAGAATCATAGAACTTGAATTGACAGACAATGAAAAGGCCGGTCTTGAGCAATCAGCCGACTCTGTTCGCGCGGTCATGAACGTTTTAGCATAATAACCTTCACATGAATCGGGTAGCTTACTAGCTGTCCGATTTTTTGCTGCTCGATTTTCTACAGATGGATTGGTATACTTTATCTAATTCAAAAAAGTTTCTGATTTTACTGCACCATACAAGAATACGTAGGGGGAGATTTCTTTGTTGAAAGGTAAACGTAAATTGATGGGGAAAGAATTATCTGAGCTGGAAGTGGGAGAGAGGCTTAGTTTAACGGAGAAAATTGAAGATAAAGATTTAATGCTTTATTTAGGATTGACAAATGATGCAAATCCGCTTTATCTTCAACATGATTATGCAGCCGAAACGATTTATGGACAGCCGATCGTTCCGCCTATTATGCTCACAGGAATTGTGACATCTGCGATTTCTAAACATTTGCCGGGCCCAGGTGCGCATATAATTAATCAGCAGCTTCATTTTCCGAAACCTGTATATCATTATGCAATTGTCGAATTTATTTTAGAAATTACCAAGCTGGATGTAGAAACCAATCAGGTGACGATTTCAGTAGACGCTACAGATGAAGCGGGTGCACGGGTAATGAGTGGCGAGCTGGTCGTAAAAGCGCCTGAGAGGTCTAATTCAGACCGATCTGAGAAGAAGGAAACCGCCAATGGAAAATAGGTTGTCGAAGATACTGATTGTAGAAGATGAGCAGCCTATTCAAAAACTATTGGAATTTACATTAAGACAGGCAAATTACGAGACGGCAATTGCTCAGGATGGAGAGCAGGCCATTCAAATGGTTACGGAAGAAAGTCCGGATTTGATCATCTTAGATTTAATGTTGCCAAAAATAGATGGTATTGAGGTATGCAGGCAACTTCGTAGGCAAGATATTGATACACCAATTATCATGCTGACTGCAAAAGGCGAGGAAATGGATAAGATTATAGGTCTCGAGATGGGGGCTGATGATTATATGACCAAGCCTTTTAGTCCAAGAGAAGTCGCTGCACGAGTAAGAGCGGTCCTTAGGCGAACTGGAGAAAGGGCCAAGCCGAAAGAAGAAATGCTGAAAGCTGGACAATTGCTCGTTTACCCTGATCGTTTTGAAGTTTATCTTCAAGATATCCCACTGGAATTCACCCGGAAAGAATTTGAGTTGCTCGTATACTTAATGCGTCATCCAAATCGAGTGCTGACGCGCGGTCAATTGCTTCAAGCTGTCTGGAACTATGATTTTGCAGGAGATACAAGAATCGTAGACGTTCATGTCAGTCATTTGCGTGATAAGATTGAAGAAAATACTAGGAAGCCCCGATATATCAAGACGATGAGAGGGGTCGGCTATAAGTTCGGAGAGTAAATAGTATGAAGAATTATTACTCAAGATTATTGGCTGCATCAGCAGTCATTTTATCGATTTTATTAATTGTGCTAGGTATTATCTTAGGGCAATTTTTTCATTTATTTGCAAAAGATATTGATCCAGTCATTCAGCAGACATACTGGGTCTACCTATTATTCACTTTTGCGCTGGTGTTTACCGTCATGATGTTCGTGATGGCTAAATTACTCCAGCAATATGTGCAGCCAATTGACCATTTCACAGACGTCGCGCATCAGTTGGCACAAGGTGATTATTTGGCTAGAGCACACCGTGAGGACGGTCAAATGAATCAGCGATTAACGGCGGCGATCAATCATATTGCGCGTAATCTGCAAGATAATTCAACACTGCGGGTGATGGAACAAGAGCGATTGAAAACGTTGATCAGCAGTATTGGCAGCAGTTTGCTGATGTTCGGCAGACAGGGAGCTGTAAATCTGGTGAATCGTGTATATGAAGAAACGTTTCATAAAAACAGCGAGGAACTCATCGGTAGAACGTATAAGGATATTGGCTTGCCGGCTGACATAGAGAAAGAAATCGAAGCGATATTTTTAACGGAAGAAAAGCGTTCATTCCAATCAAAAGTTTATCTAGATGACGGAATATGCCATCTGGAAGTGTACGGAGCGCCAGTTATCGGTGAAAACGGCAATTGGTTAGGAATTGTAATTATCATGCATGATATCACTAAATTAATCCGTCTGGAA
The DNA here is from genome assembly GCF_029257255.1 of Sporosarcina sp. Taxonomy (GTDB): domain Bacteria; phylum Bacillota; class Bacilli; order Bacillales_A; family Planococcaceae; genus Sporosarcina. The sequence continues at coordinate 35,754 of NZ_JARICI010000035.1, forward strand.
CAAGTACGTAAAGATTTTGTCGCAAATGTTTCACATGAACTGAAAACGCCTGTAACGTCCATTAAAGGATTCTCAGAGATGTTGCTAGACGGTGCGGTTAATGATGCGGCTGTTAAAAGAGAGTTTCTTGAAATTATCTATAAGGAAAGTAATCGTCTGCAATTATTAATTGAAGACCTGCTACATTTGTCCAGTATGGAGCGTGGAAGCTTTGAAATTACTAGGCGTTCAGTCAATTTGATGGATGTCATAGAGCAGTCCATTCAAATTGTTCAAACAAAAGTTCAAGAAAAAGACATGAAAATTATCGTAGAGGCACCTGAATGTCCGTCGATCGAAGCAGATCATGATCGATTAGTTCAGGTAATGGTGAATTTGCTCAACAATGCCGTTTCGTATTCGCAGGATGGGACCATCATTACAATCTCCGTCCAGGAAGTGTCAGGCAGCGTTACTATAGCGGTCGCTGATCAAGGGATAGGGATTATGTCTTCGGAGCTACCGCGCTTATTTGAACGCTTCTACCGTGTTGATCGGGCTAGAAGCAGAGAGTCAGGCGGCACCGGTCTCGGCTTAGCGATTGTCAAACATATTATCGAGGCTCATCAAGGAACAGTGACGGTCGACAGTGAGGTAGGAATCGGAACGACATTCAGTTTACAGCTGCCAATTAAATAATAATTGAAACAAAAATCGGTTTGTTGAAACTAAACCGCCTCCTCTTCCGTAGAGTATTCATACATAGAAAAGGGAGGAACTAGCATGGGAACAAAAAGAATCCTTGTGACACTCGGTTTAGCAATTACTGGATTACTGCTGTTACTGATTGTCTTTACGACATGGTATACAGTAGATGAGTCTGAACAGGCCGTAGTGATTTCATTCGGGAAAGCGGGAGAGCCGGTTGTGGAATCAGGTCTGCACTTCAAACTGCCTTGGCCGATCCAACGGGCAGAAATATTATCAAAAGAAACATACAGTATTCATTTCGGTTATAAGCAGGATAAAAGCGGAGAAATCGTCGATAAGGAAACGAAAATGATTACAGGCGACGAATATATCGTTCTGACTGATTTAACGGTTCAGTGGCGAATTGTTGATCCGAAGAAATATTTGTTTAATGCCGAAGAACCAGTTGAAATATTGCGTGACGCTGCTTCTGCTTCCATTCGTTCAGTGATCGGCAGCTCAACAATCGATGCCGCTCTGACAGACGGGAAGGCAGAAATTGAAGCGAAAACACGCGACTTGTTAACGAATCTGGTAGATAATTATGATATCGGACTGGCAATCCAAGGCGTCAAACTTCAGGACGTGGAACTACCAAATGCGGAAGTTCGAGCAGCATTTACGGCTGTAACAGATGCGCGTGAAACGAAAAACACAAAAATAAATGAAGCGAAGAAATATGAAAACCAGAAAACGAAAGAAGCGATTGGTGAGCGGGATGCCATTAAATCTCAGGCAAAGGGTAAGAAAACTGCCCGTGTCGAACAGGCTACGGGAGATGTTGCGTTATTTACAGACTTGTACACTGAGTATGCCAAAAACAAGGTCATCACACGCGATCGTTTGATTATTGAAACGCTTGAGCAAGTTCTTCCAAAGGCTAAACTTTATATTATGAACGACAGCGGTGAAACAGTGAAGTACTTACCGCTGCAGCAAATGCAGCCAGTTCCGCCTGTTGAATCAAGCGACTCCGACAATGCTGGACAATCAGCTGAGAAAGGAGGGAAAGCTTCATGAGCAATGAACAGAATCCTTTCAAGAAGATAGAAGAAGCAATGAAGAAAATGAGTGAAACTGAGAAGAAAAAAGCAACTCATAAATCGCCCGAAGGAGATCCCAAAGTAAAAGTGATCAAACCTAAGAAAAATGTTGATGTCAAACGTTATGCTAAATTGATTATCGGATTAACAGTTGTGTTTGCTGTCATCGTCATTTTGCTTTCCAATCTCTTCATAGTAAAAGAGAATGAATACCGGGTCGTCCGCCAATTCGGTGAAATCACACGTATTGTGCAAGAACCGGGAATTAATATAAAGATACCTTTCATTCAAAGTTTATCCACGCTGCCCAAAAATCAAATGACATCTAATGTATCGGAAGCTGAAATCACGACAAAGGATAAAAAGCGTATTATTATCGATAACTATGCAGTTTGGCATATTACTAACCCCGGGAAAATGATTTCCAACGCACGTAATATCGTCAACGCTGAAGCACGTTTAGAAGAATTCATTTATTCTGTCGTGCGAAATGAAATGGGACGTCTGAATTATGTGGATGTTGTTAATGACGAAGACTCCTCACGGGGAAGCTTGAACGATCGTGTGACAGAGAAGGTCAATAATTTCCTGGAAGATGGAAACTACGGAATTGAAGTGGTTGATGTGCGCATGAAGCGGATTGATCTTCCTGAAGAAAACGAACAGTCTATCTATACACGTATGATTTCTGAACGTCAGTCTACTGCACAGTCCTATTTATCTGAAGGGGATGCAGAGAAGCGTAAAATCGAAGCGGAAACAGACAGAGAAGTGCAGGAAATGCTGGCAAAAGCGAAGAAAGAAGCGGCAATCATTACAGCGCAAGGGGAAGCGGAAGCGGCAAAGATCTATAATGATGCCTTTTCCAAAGATCCTGAGTTCTATAAATTGTACCGCACACTGCAGTCGTATTCTAAGGTTGTAGATGATGAAACAATGATCATCCTGCCTGCAGACTCACCATATGCCAAGCTGTTAACCGGAGCTTTACAGTAATACAAAGTGCGTCATTTTCAATTCTAGGTGCCTACATGGTAAACTAGATGAAAATGACGCATGTTTTATTTACGAAAGCGGAAGCGGCTGTTTAGAGGCGGCAGGCATAAGGCGAAGATGCGAAGCGGCGTTTTCTGCCGCACAGCAGCTTTGACTTATGACCCGAGCCTCTAGCCGCTGCAGCTGGATGGTTACGAAAGCGGAAGACGCCGTTTAGCTCCGACAGGCGTTGGAGAGCTTTCCAGAAGCGGCGTATTCTGCCGCACAGCAGCTTTGACGTATGAAACGAGTGATTATAAGGAGTGGAATATACATTGACGGAAAAGAAAATTGTCTTACTTGACGGCAACAGTCTGGCGTACCGAGCATTTTTTGCGCTGCCCTTACTGACGAATGATAAAGGAATTCACACCAATGCCGTATATGGATTCACGATGATGCTAGAAAATATTCTAGATAATGAAAAGCCTACGCATGTATTGGTCGCATGGGATGCAGGAAAAACCACTTTTCGCCACAGTACGTTCACCGAGTACAAAGGCGGGCGACAGAAGACTCCGCCCGAGCTTTCTGAACAGTTTCCGTATATTCGTAAATTAGTCGAAGCGTTTGGGATTGAGCAGTATGAGCTTGATCTCTATGAAGCGGACGATATCATTGGCACACTGAGCCGTGAATGCAGTGAAGCAAAAGCAGAAGTAGTCATCATCTCAGGAGATAAAGACTTGACGCAGCTTGCAAATGAACACACGACTGTCTGCATCACAAGAAAAGGGATTACGGATCTGGAAAAATATACGCCTGAACATATTGAAGAAAAGTATGGCATTGCGCCATTGCAAATTATCGATATGAAAGGTTTGATGGGCGACGCATCTGATAATATTCCAGGAGTGCCTGGAATTGGCGAGAAGACTGCGTTGAAGCTGTTGAAGGAATATGGCTCAGTGGAAAAAGTCTATGAATCGATCGAACAGATCACTGCGAAGAAGATGAAGGAAAACTTAGTTAACAATAAAGAGCAGGCTTTCATGAGTAAAGAACTGGCAACGATCGAAGTGAATGCACCAATCAGCAAGAAATTGGATGACTTGGACTATGCAGGAAAGAACGATGATGAAGTCCTTCAACTTTATAAAGAGCTGCAGTTTAACTCACTTCTTGAAAAGATGGATGCACCTGTTGAAGTACAGCCTATGTCAGTAGTGGATGTTCAGACTCTCAGTGAAGTTACATCTGACATGTTAACGGATACGATGTCTCTTCATGTAGAAATTGATGGAGACAACTATTTGTCTGCTGCAATCCTAGGGATAGGGCTGGCAGATGAACAACATACGTATTTCATTCCGATAGAAGTTGCAAAATCCTCTACTGTACTTACAGAGTGGCTTAGAGACCAAACGAAGTTGAAATATGCTTCGGATTCGAAGTCTGCATATGCGGCAATTGCGCGGCTCGGTATGGAGCTGAACGGAGCTGATTTTGATCTTATACTGGCTGCCTATATCGTCAATCCATCTTTCTCAACTGGTGAAGTTTCAGAAATTGCCCGATCATTTGGCTATCATGGCGTAGAGAGCGATGAAGCAGTTTATGGAAAAGGGGCGAAACGGGCATTGCCGTCTTCTGAAAAACTGGTTGATCATACAGCAAGAAAAGCGCATGCAGTGTGGGAACTCTATCCAGTCATCAAGAAGCAACTTGAAGAGAATGAACAGCAGGAGTTATTTCATGAACTCGAACTGCCGTTAGCGAAGATTTTAGGGAAGATGGAAGTGGCAGGAGTGAAGACGGATTTAGAGGTGCTGCAAACAATCGGCCGACAATTGTCCGAACGGCTGTCATTGATTGAGACAAGCATATATGAGATGGCAGGGGAAAAGTTCAATATTAATTCTCCTAAACAGCTTGGCGTTATTTTATTCGAAAAAATTGGTCTAACTCCAATCAAGAAGACGAAAACCGGCTATTCTACTGCAGCAGATGTACTGGAGAAGCTTGAGAGTGAACATGAAATTATTCAACACATTTTACTATATCGCCAACTTGGAAAATTAAATTCCACTTATATTGAGGGCTTGTCGAAAGAAATTCATGAAGACGGAAAAATTCATACCCGTTTCCAGCAGGCACTGACTCAAACGGGGCGCTTAAGCTCGATCAATCCCAATCTACAGAACATCCCGATTCGTCTGGAAGAAGGTCGCAAAATCCGTGCTGCTTTCATTCCGTCAAAACCAGGTTGGATTATGTTCGCAGCAGACTATTCCCAAATTGAACTGCGGGTACTCGCACATATTTCACAGGATGAAAAGTTAATTGATGCTTTCCGTCATGGTGCGGATATTCATACGAAAACAGCGATGGATGTGTTTGGTGTAGGAGAAGATGAAGTGGACAGCAATATGCGTCGTGCAGCGAAGGCCGTGAACTTCGGTATTGTTTATGGAATCAGTGATTATGGACTGTCACAGAGTCTGAATATTACACGCAAAGAAGCAGGAGAGTTCATTGACACCTACTTGGCCAGCTTTCCGGGCGTCAAGCAATATATGGATGACAGTATTATCGATGCTAAGCAGAAGGGCTATGTGACAACACTTCTTAAGAGAAGACGCTATTTGCCGGACATTACGAGCTCGAACTTTAATTTACGTGGTTTTGCAGAGCGGACGGCGATGAATACGCCGATTCAAGGTACGGCAGCAGATATCATTAAGAAAGCAATGATTGATATGGATGCCCGGCTCGAACAGGAAAACCTGCAGGCTCGCATGCTGCTGCAAGTGCATGATGAATTGATATTTGAAGCTCCGATTGAAGAGTTGGAGAAATTAAAAGAAATCGTACCGGAAGTAATGGAGCAGACAATTCAGCTCGATGTTCCATTGAAAGTCGATTGGGATTACGGCGAATCTTGGTACGAAACAAAGTGAGTGATTATTTATGCCAGAACTGCCTGAAGTAGAAGGGGTGGTGCGTGGTCTCGCGCCGCTTGTGGAAGGACGGACGATCAAACAGCTGTCTGTTTCGGATACGGTTGTTACTTCCAAATCAGCTGGAAAAGAAACGATCATCAAAGGTAAAACGGTAGAGAACTTTCTGCAAGATATGGAACAGATGCAGATTCAGAAAATCGTCCGCCGCAGTAAATATATTTATTTTCATTTGCAAAAACAAGACCAGCCTCATTTGCTCGTCAGCCATTTAGGCATGACGGGCGCTTGGTTTGTCGTGAATTCGCCTGATGAAATTACAGAAGAAAAGTTTCGAAAGCATGCACATATTTTCTTAGAAATGGAAGACGGCGGTCTGTTGGTCTATTCTGATATTCGCAGATTTGGGGAAATGCGGCTCTTGCAATCAGAGGATGATTTTCCGCCGTTGTTGGAGATGGCGCCGGAGCCTTTTTCTGAAGGGGCATTGGAACATTTTCTTGAGATGGCGGAGTCAATGAAATATAAAGGCAAACAGATCAAAGAAGTCATTATGAACGGCAAAGTCATTTCAGGATGCGGGAATATATACGCCACTGAGTCATTGTTCCATATGAATATCCATCCAGGCAGAAAAGCGGAGAGAATCAGCAGAAAACGCAAAATTCTGCTCTTTCAAGAAATTGTCCGTGTATTGCAGGAGAGTATCGATGCTGGAGGCAGCACAATTTCAGACTATCGTTCGGTTAATGGCAATGCGGGGACAATGCAGGACCGCTTGCATATGTATAGCAAAAAGATTTGTACAGCTTGCGGAAAACCTACAAAGAGCATGCAGATTGCAGGCAGAACTTCTGTTTATTGTCCTGCCTGCCAAAGATAGGGAGTGTGAGATATGATCATTGGACTGACTGGCAGCATTGCGAGCGGAAAAAGTACTGTCGCAAACATGCTGCGTGAAAAAGGCTACCCTATTGTCGATGCGGATGTCATTGCACGAGAAGTAGTCGAACCGGGTTCACCTTTACTAAATGAAATTCAAAATGTATTTGGCGATGAAGTCATTCAGGAAGATGGTTCACTTAATCGCGAGAAGCTTGGAAGTGTCGTATTTTCCGATGAGACGAAGCGCCGTCAGCTTAATGAACTGATGCATCCTGCTATTCGGGGTGAAATGGTCAGACAAAAAGAGCAATATGTAGAGCAAGGATTTAAGACAGTGATCATGGATATACCCCTGCTGTTTGAAAGCAAGCTGCAGTCATATGTTGAGAAGATTCTAGTTGTATCAGTCACCAAACAGCTGCAAAAGGAGCGGCTAATCGCTAGGAATGAACTGTCTGAAACAGAAGCCGATGCCAGAATTGCTTCTCAGCTCGACTTAAAAATAAAAGAACAAGGCGCTGATGCAGTCATTCATAATGATGGAACTATCGAAGAAACGAAGCGACAATTAATCAAAATTCTCGAAAGTTGGCAGGCCCAACCAGTTTGAAACAGTCTATATAATAAACCTTATTCTAATTAAGCTATACTCAATGGTTTTGTTACTCGCAATGTCAAATGCTACACATCGTGGGCTATTGAAAAGGCTTTCTCCTGCTACATAAGTCAAAGGTGATGAGTGATTACGGCATTTAATCCAAAAAGGATATCTTCAATGCTGACGAGGAAATGTGTTCAGAAAATTTATTTTTTAAAATAAATACCTAATAGTGTTGGCTTAATCGTAATATATGTTATACTAATTAACGATAAAGGATAATAAGTATAACATACATGCAGGAGGATCACTTTCATGACTACTACAATTGCAATTAACGGACTCGGCCGTATTGGACGGATGGTTTTTCGTCAGATTATCAAGGAAGATGATGTTAATTTAGTTGCGGTAAACGCGACATATCCAGCTGAAACGATTGCTCACCTATTAAAATACGACTCCACACACGGAGTTTTCGACGGTGATATTCAAGCCGAAGAAAATGCGATCATTGTAGACGGTAAACGCGTACAGCTGATCACACAGCGTGATCCTTCAAAGCTGCCGTGGAAAGAACTCGGTGTTGATATTGTAATCGAATCAACAGGCGTTTTTAATTCACGAGAGAAGGCAGCGCTTCATTTGGAATCAGGCGCCAAGAAAGTAATCTTGACAGCACCTGGTAAGAATGAAGATGTCACAATTGTGCTTGGTGTTAATGATGACAAACTAGATGTAGAAAAACACAGTGTTATCTCGAATGCAAGCTGTACAACAAACTGTCTGGCTCCTGTGGCAAAGGTACTGAACGATGAGTTCGGTATCATCAATGGACTCATGACAACAGTACATGCTTATACGAATGACCAAAAAAACTTAGATAATCCTCACAAAGACTTACGCCGTGCACGTTCATGCGGTGAATCAATCATCCCGACATCGACGGGTGCCGCGAAGGCATTGGCCTTAGTGCTACCTGAATTAGAAGGGAAAATTCATGGTTTGGCATTGCGTATCCCGACTCCAAACGTATCTCTAGTAGATTTAGTAGTAGACGTCGAGCAGGACGTTTCAGTTGAAGAAGTAAACAATGCGTTCTTAAAAGCAGCAAATGGTCCATTAAAGGGAATCGTTCGCTTCACAACAGAACCTCTTGTATCAATCGACTTCAAAACAACAACAGAATCTGCAACTATTGACGGTCTTTCCACGATGGTCATGGGCAACCGCAAGATTAAAGTGCTTGCCTGGTATGATAATGAATGGGGCTACTCGGCACGTGTTGTGCAGCTGACCAAAAAAGTGGCAACAGCTTTAAACAATAGAGTAACTTCGTAATAGCGAGATCCTGCACTTCACCTCGAACGGTGAAGTGCTTTTCATTGCCCTCATGTTGTTGTGCCGAGAGTTTCTGTTATAATGAACATACCTAATAGAATTGCGGAGGAACCGACTATGTTATGTCCAGCTTGTCATTACAATGGAACGCGTGTTATCGATTCACGTCCGGCGGAAGAAAATCGTTCAATTCGCAGAAGAAGAGAATGCGAAAAATGCAGTTTTCGTTTCACAACATTTGAAAAAGTAGAACATTCCCCGTTGATCGTGGTCAAAAAGGATTCGACTCGCGAGGAATTCAGCAGTGAAAAGCTACTTCGCGGTTTAATTCGAGCTTGTGAAAAACGGGCTGTGCCTGTCGAAAAACTGAAAGATATAGTGATATCGATTGAAAAAGAGTTAAGAAGCTCGGGAGTTGTCGAAATCGAATCTGACCAAGTAGGAGAAATGGTAATGGAGCGACTTGTAGATGTGGATGAAGTCGCATATGTACGATTTGCCTCTGTCTACCGCCAGTACAAAGATATCACGGTCTTTATAGATGAATTACAGCATTTGCAAAATAGAAAAGATTTGCAGGAATAGGGGACCCTTGACCATAGAAGGAGGCGATTGTCACCATGCTTTATACAGAACTGCAGCCTGTCGATTCCTTCCGGGTGAAATTAACGCACCCTTTTTCTGCGTACGATCGGCAGATGATCACATTGTTTTATCAGCCGTTGATCGGTTCAGAAGCCGTCAGCTTATTTTTGACGCTTTGGACGGATGCAGAGAACCAAGAACCACAAGAACATTCTCATTATTATTTGATGAATGTTCTGTCATTTCCGTTACAACAAATTTTTCAAGCGAGAATTACACTGGAAGCGATCGGGCTGCTTCGTACATATAAGAAGCGGAATGAAAATGAAAAGCGCTCTTTTCTTTATGAACTACTGCCCCCTTTGGATGCGCCTTCTTATTTTAATGATCCATTATTATCTACTTTTTTATTCAGTAAAATCGGGGAGAAGCCATATCGGCAGCTGCGTAGCCGGTTTCTGTCCGAGTCTATTGAGGAACAAGAATATGCGGATATTTCTCGTACATTTTTAGATGTTTTCCAGCCTTCCCGAGGAGATCAGCAGGCAGTAGAAATCACCGCGGGCAGTCATTTTCAAGGGAAAACAGCCGCGCCAGGCATCCCTTTTAAACAATATGATTTCAATTTTGAATTGTTCTATGGCGGTCTGTCAGAACAGATGATGCCGAGATCTGCACTTCGCAGCATTTCCCAGGAAATGATTGCAAAATTGGCCTTTTTATATTCTCTAAATCCGCTTGATATGCAAAGTGTCATGATGATGGCGATGGATGACAATCATACAGTGACAGAGGAACGGCTGAAAAGAGCGGCTTCTGAATTTTATAAAATGAATCGTTCAAAAAAGCCACCGAAATTGCAAACAGCTTTCATTACACCACAATCGAAAGAGTCTCCAAAAGCGGCTATGAGCAAGGAAGAGGAGTACATTCATTATTTAGAGAATATATCTCCTAAAGAGATGTTGCGTGATATGAGTGACGGTAAAGAGCCCTTCGAAGTAGATCTCAAGTTGGCGGAAACGCTGATTATAACCCATGAGCTTCCTGTGGGGGTTGTGAATGTTCTTTTCCAATATTTAAAACTTCGTAATGATGGTAAAATCACCAAAGGGTATGCTGAACGCATTGCTTCACATTGGGCATCAAAAGGTGTGAAGGATGCCAAAACGGCTATGCGTTTATCCAGAGAAGAGCATGATCAGTATTTGGCATGGAAGACTGAAGGTAAAAAGACCGCGAATAGAAAACAGAAAGCAACTCGAGAAGAAAAAGTTCCTGAGTGGTTCTCTAAACGCAATGATAAAAAGAAAATAGCAGAAGTGCCTGCTGATTTTGATGTGGAAGAAGAACGGCAGAAATTAATGAAAGAACTAGGTATACAGGAGAACGAGGTGAAGTAAAATGGAACGAATTGGAGATGCCATGAAGCGAGTTGTCAATGCACCTTCATTAGCGTCGCAATATGATGAACTTCGAACAGAAGTACTTGAAGATCCATCTGTACAGCAGTTTATTAGCGAACATTCTGATGAGATCAATACAGAAGTAGTGAACCGTAGTTTAGGAAAGCTTTATGAATTTAAGACCGCTTCCCATAAATGCGATCGCTGTCCGAATCTACAGGGCTGTATCAACGTCATGAAAGGTTTTGAACCGAAATTGGTCATTTCACAGCGTTTGATTGATTTAGATTATGTTATCTGTCCAACAAAGCAGCTTGACGATGAGCGTCGAAATGTATCGAAAATGGTCAACAGCATGTATATGCCGAAAGAGGTTATGGAGGCGAGACTTTCAAATGTCGACTTTATTTCGGAAGACAGCCGTGTTCGTGTGATGAGGGCTGCAAAAGATTTCCTGAATACTATTGATTCTACAGGCGAAGTACCGGACAGAGGGTTTTATTTATATGGTGACTTTGGAATTGGAAAGTCCTTTATCTTAGGTGCCTTGGCAAATGAATTGGCTACACGCCAAGTCCAGACGGTCGTTGTCTATGTACCGGAATTTCTGCGTGAAATGAAGCAGTCCATTCAAAATCAGACGCTCGATGAAAAAGTGAATTTCGTTAAAAAAGCCCCGGTTCTTATGCTTGATGATATTGGGGCTGAAACGATGTCTACATGGACTCGAGACGAAGTGCTGGGTACGATTCTGCAATACCGCATGGCTGAAAAGCTGCCTGTATTCTTCACGTCCAATTTCAATTACAACGAACTGGAACACCATCTGACAACTTCTCAGCGAGGAGAAAAAGAACCAATCAAAGCAGCAAGAATTATGGAGAGAATCCGCATGGTCAGTCAGCCCTTCATATTAGGCGGGAAAAGCTGGCGTGATTGATCGCCTGCCTGTAAATTATTTAGCGTTAGCTTATGGAAAAATCAAATAAGAAAATATACTTGCATTTTCCCGCAGAGTTTTCTATAATATGACTCAGTTCAATATAAATTTATCGAAATGCATTGAAGAGGACAACAGTGATTCTTTCACCTTCCAGAGAGCAGGGGCACGGCTGAAACCCTTGCAGGCAGAAAAAATACATTTACCACCTCCAAGCAGCGTCAGTGAACATAAGTAACTGATGACGGTAACGGCCCGTTAGCCGATCGAAAGCTTCGTCTTTCCGTTTAACGGATAGAAGGAAGAAGGGTGGAACCACGAGCTCAAGCCTCG
>NZ_JARICI010000015.1 GCF_029257255.1 Sporosarcina sp.
TGAAATAGTTAAAGCGAATTCAGAAAAAATCTGTCCGATTAATCCGCTGATGAAAATAACCGGTACAAATACAGCAAGAGTCGTCAGCGTGGAAGCGGTAATTGCTCCCCCTACTTCCTTCGAGCCGTCATTCGCGGCAACTTTCGGCTCTTTGCCCATTGCTAAATGCCGTTCAATATTTTCGATTACGACAATGGCGTTATCGACAAGCATTCCGATTCCGAGCGCCAGTGCGCCGAGCGTCATGATGTTCAGCGAGAAATCCGCAAAATACATCAAGACGAATGTTACGATAACCGAATAAGGAATTGCTACGCCGATAATAATTGGGCTCTTGATCCCGCGCAGGAATAAGAAAAGCACAAGCATCGCAAACACACCACCGAGAATCAGTGACTGTCCGATATTTCCAATTGCCAGCTTCACATAGTCTCCTTGGTCAAACAGTATATTGGAATCTATGCCGTTGTATGCATCTTTTTCCAATAACTCATCTAGAGACTTTTTAAATTCTTTCGAAACAGTTGCAGTGTTAGCGCCTGACTCCTGCAGTACCGACATCAAGACAGCCTGCTCATCATTGGCACGTGTTTCTGTCTGCGCTTTCGGTTCAAGCAGCGCTACATCTGCCACATCTGAAACTTTGATTTTTGTTCCTGTTAATGGATTCGCTCCAAGCTGAATGTCGCGTATATCCGAAATACTTTGTAGAGAGCTGATAATTCTAGTTGTTAATGTACGGCCTTCATTTGTATCAATTGGATCGCCAGGCATCGAGACATTGCTCGCCTGGATCATTTGCACAACATCTGATTGACCAAGACCATGTTCCTTTAATTTATCAGGATCTAAAATCACCTGGACGTCTTCAATAATTTTTCCTGATACGTTGACACTGGCGACTCCGTCGATGCGCCGTAATTCTTTTTCTAAGTCCTCCGCTATGCTTCTAATATCCGCTTTGGCATCATCTGTACGCAGTGATAATTGAATAACCGGGAATTGAGAAGGGTCGAATTTCATAAAGCGCGGTTTATTTGCACCGTCAGGAACCTGTACCTGATCAATTCGCTGCAAGATATCCATCTGCACGTCATCAATTGTAGAGGACCAGTCAAATTGCAGGAATAGTAAATTGGCACCTTCCTGAGACGAAGACTGCATAGATTTCAAACCGGGCGCCGTAGATAAGCTTTCTTCCAGCGGTTTCGTAATCTTCTCGCTTACTTCTGTCGGAGAGGCACCAGGATAATTGGTGACAACTACTGCGACGGGCGGATTTAAATCCGGTATGAGTGTCATCGGAATCTTGAAGAACGAGACAGCTCCTAATATGATGACCAAGAACATCGTGACCAGTGTAAATACAGGGCGTTTTACCGAAAAGCTGCTTATCTTCATACATCTATTCCTCTCTGTCACTATAGAAAAATTTATACCATTCTACCATACCATTTGTCTCAGTTACTTTCATCATGGGGATATCAAAAATTCAAATCAAATTAACACAATGGAAAAATCTTTTTTCTTTTAGTAAAAATAGCAAACGACCCGGCTGGATAACAATGAATCCAACCGGGTCTGTACGCAATATAATTATAGCTGATTGTACAGCTTAATATCTGGGAATTTATCTTGGAACCAACGCATAGCAAAATCGTTTTCGAAGAGGAATACTTTTTTATCGAAGCGGTCTTTAACCAGTAATGCCCGCTGACCAGCCATCGATTCTTTGACTTCTTCTTCATTCTCAATCCAGCGAGCTACTTTCGAACCCATTGTCTCCATTTGTACTTCCACATGATATTCCGCTCTCATACGGTGTTCAAACACTTCAAATTGAAGCTGACCTACAGCTCCTAAAATCACTTCTTCTGTATGGAGTGTCTTATAATACTGAATTGCACCTTCCTGAACGAGCTGCAGAATCCCTTTATGGAATTGCTTGGATTTCATAACGTTTTTCGCAGATACCCTAACAAATAATTCGGGCGTAAACTGCGGCAGCGCTTCGAATTGGAAGTTCGCTTTACCACCGATTACTGTATCGCCGATCTGATAATTTCCTGTATCGTACAGACCGATGATATCACCCGCCACTGCTTCATTGACAGTTTCACGATCATCCGCTAAAAACTGTGTCGTTTGAGACAACTTGAAGTTTTTGGACAGTCTCGGCACGGTAACTGACATACCTCTGTCAAAGTGTCCGGAGACAATACGTACAAACGCAATACGATCACGATGAGCTGGATTCATATTCGCCTGGATCTTAAAGATAAATCCGGTGAATACTTCTGATTCCGGCGCTACTTCTTCTCCTTCGCGCGTTTTTCTCGGCTGAGGAGCTGGAGCGAACTGCAGGAAAGTTTCCAGGAATGTCTGAACGCCGAAATTTGTCAGTGCACTTCCGAAAAATACAGGTGTCAATTCGCCTACTGCTATGCGCTCTTCATCAAAATCATTGCCTGCTTCATTTAGCAGCATAACGTCTTCGAGAGCCTGTTTATAATAAGAGGTTTCAGTCATCGAGTGCTGAACGGCAAGCTCCCCGTCTTCCGTTATTGGCAGAAATCTTTCCTCTGCTTCCGGACGCGCCAGCTCGACACGCTGATTAAAACGGTCATAAATACCGAGGAATTCTTTCCCCATACCGATCGGCCAATTCATAGCATAGGACTGGATTCCGAGCACTTCTTCCAATTCTTCCATCAATTCAAGCGGTTCCTTACCTTGACGGTCCATTTTATTAATGAATGTAAAAATCGGAATTCCGCGCATACGGCAGACTTTAAACAATTTAATCGTCTGCGGTTCGATACCTTTTGCAGAATCCACCATCATGACGGCTGCATCCACCGCCATCAGTGTACGGTACGTATCTTCACTGAAGTCTTCGTGGCCCGGCGTATCTAAAATATTAACGCGCTTTCCGTCATAATCAAATTGCAGGACAGAAGACGTAACCGAAATTCCACGTTGTTTCTCGATTTCCATCCAGTCAGAAGTCGCATATTTGCCGGACTTCTTTCCTTTTACTGTTCCTGCATCGCGAATGGCACCGCCAAAATATAGAAGTTTTTCTGTAATAGTTGTTTTACCGGCATCCGGGTGCGAAATGATCGCAAAGGTGCGCCGTGAATTTATTTCATCTTGAATCTTATTTTCCATCGTGGGAACTCTCCTTTTGTTTACGTTTTCTATCATAGAGAGTATACAGCGGCAAATCAATGTTTTTTCATTGTTTTGCAGAAAAAATCCATACACTCTTCTCTTATGAATTAACGGAAGTTCCGCCGAATTTTTTACGCGCTTCATCCAGAGCGATCTCTGCATCGGAATGAGGATATTTCGTGTGGCCTATAATCTGATAGTTCTCATGGCCTTTTCCCGCGAAAATAATGATATCCCCTTCATTTGCCATCTCAATTGTATGACGTACTGCTTCTTCCCTGTCACCGATGCATGCATATTGGTCATGTGGCATACTCGCACTTAATTCGGAAACGATCGATTCATACGGTTCGTCTCGCGGATCATCTGTTGTAAAGACTACATAATCAGCCGCAGCAGCTTTTTCTCCCATTACAGGACGCTTCAGACGGTCCCGGTTTCCGCCTGTGCCAATCAAAAACAGCAGCCGTTTGCCATCTTTTTTCAACGGTTCAACAGTGGCAATCGCTTTTTCAATGGCATCAGGTGAATGAGCATAATCAATAAAGATCGTCAGCGGTAAAGATGTTTCGACTTTCTCTAAACGTCCCTTGACCGTCGAGATATTCGCAAGCAACGGCAAAATCTCTTCAACTGTCATTCCTTTTGCATAAAGAGCTGCCACAGCTGCCAACGCGTTATAAACATTAAACTCGCCAATTAACGGCATCGTCACAGGATATGTACCATCCGGTGCAAGTAACACGAACTTTGTACGGTCAGGGAACATTTCAATAGAAGTCGCCTGAAATGCGGCCTTGACTCGAATTCCATACGTCAATACAGGATAAGACGTTACTTCCGTCATTTTGCTGCTCCACGGATCATCTGCATTGACAATAGCATACTTCTGCTGATCAAGCTGCTGACCGAGATGCGCGAATAGCAGTGCTTTTGCGGCACTGTAATTCTCCATAGTTTTATGATAATCCAAATGATCATGGGTTAAGTTTGTAAAAATCGCAATATCGAATTCCGTTCCCGCTAGTCTTCCTTCAATTAAACCATGAGAAGACACTTCCATCGTCATTGACTGACAGCCTTCATTTGCAGCCTGAGAAATCATTTGCTGTGTCGTTAAAACGTCAGTTGTCGTATTTTCCGTTTCATACAAAATATCATTTAACTTAAAACCAATTGTGCCGGACACCGCGGTTTTCTCTCCAGTCTGCCGCAGCATATCATGAATGATGTTGCCGACACTGGTCTTACCGTTCGTGCCAGTCACCCCGATCATTTTCATTCGTTTCGAAGGATAACCGTAAAACTTGGACGCAAGAAGCTGAATTGCTTTTAAAGAATCTTCTACATAGACAACCGCTGTCCGCTCCTCATCTACAGTAATCGGTTCAGAAGCGATAATCAGGCGCGCCCCGCTCAATAACGCATTATTGACGAATTGGTGACCGTTCACAGTATATCCTTTTAAGCAGACAAACGCCCCCCCGTCTTGTACCGCGCGAGAGTCAACCGCCAAGTCAGTCACGGTTTCCGGGACGGTCCCTATAATCGTTTTGACAGGCAGGACAGATAAAAGTTCATTCGTATTCATATAGTTTCCTCCAATAGAACATTAGATAAAATTGATAATTATAAAAAATAAATGTATTTTAGCTTCAAATGAAGTAAAATATATATAACAAATTTCTATCATCTTTGCTGATTACATTCAAAAAGTTCCCCTTAGATGAATTATTTGAATTTTATTAAGGGAGGTATATTACATTGCTTGGACAGCATTTCAACGAACCCCGTTACTATAACTATTTTGACCTTTTTTTCAAACAATCACAAGATGCTATTTCTGTTTTTGATTTGGAAAACAGAGTGATTACAGGAAATCCAGCTTTTGAGAAGCTGTACGGTTGGTCATTAGAGGAATGCGTAGGTGAAAAAATCCAGTTTTATCCTGACTCTGAAATAGAGAAAGTTGAGCAACGATGCGAATTATTAAAGCAAGGCATGTCGTTGGCGAATGAACGAGTTACAGAACAGCGTAAGGACGGAAGTATTTTTCAGGCAGAAATTAGCATGACACCTATTTTTAATGACCAGGATGAAGTGATGGCATTTTCCTACGTCACACGAGATATCACATCTCGCCTTCAGCTCGAGCAGAATAAATTAGAAATCGAACGACTTCAGACAATGAGTATGATTGCAGCTGTAGTGGCACATGAAGTTCGCAATCCAATGACAGCGATTACCGGTTTCATTCAAATGATGAATCAAGACTCAACAAACCCCTACACTTCTTTCACTCAAGTTATGGAAATGGAAATCAAGCGGGTCAACCAAATAGTTTCTGATTTTTTAATCCTGTCAAAACCGACCCTTCACAATCCTTCGTACTTTTCAATAACTGATACGCTCAAAACCGCTATCGAAGAATTTCAAGAAGACTTTGAACTACGAAATATCGTACTCTCTTCGACGTTCCCTGAACAAGAATTAACGTTTTATGGCAATCAATCCTCATTGAAGCAAGTTCTCTATAATGTCTTAACCAATAGCTATGATGCCATTGAGCAGAATGGAAGTATTTGTCTTTCCCTAAATTTACGTGAGGATACTTTTTCAATACGTATCCAAGACGACGGCGAAGGAATGGATAATGATACGCTAGAAAAACTTTACATGCCGTTTTTTTCCACAAAAGCAGAAGGTACTGGACTCGGCATGATCATTTCTAAAAAAATTATTGTTGACCATAAAGGCACTCTGGAAGTTGACAGTCTCCAGAGTGTAGGAACCACAGTCACTATTACGCTGCCGTTAACGGATAACCCGCTTCACTAAAGGCAGTTTCCCTTTATACGGCGGATAGCCGATCGGCAAAGTAACGGAAGTACTTTTCTTCATCATAGATTTCGAATGAGTAAACGTATCGAAACTTGCTTTACCGTGGTATTGATTCATACCCGACGGCCCGACACCTCCAAACGGCAAATGAATATTGCCAACATGCGATATCGTATCGTTAATACACCCTCCGCCAAACGGCAGTGCCTCGATGAAATGATCGGCGGCATTGTCGTTTTCTGTGAAGAAATAGGCAGCGAGCGGCTTCGGTTGCATGCCGATCTGGTGAATTGCTACACCGAGATCATCGTAAGCCAGAAGTGGAAGAATTGGTCCAAAGATTTCTTCCTGCATACTCGCCCTATTCCAATCGGGTATACCTAAGATTGTTGGCTCGATATATAAATCTTCTGCATCTGTGCGCCCGCCTTCTATAATATAGGACTGATCTTCTTCCAAGATGTTCGCCAGGCGCTGAAAATGGCGTTCATTGACGATCCGTCCATAGTCTACGCTCTTTTGTGCGTTTTTACCGTAAAATCGTTTGATCGCTTTCTTCATTTCCTCCAGTAGCTGATTGTAGATAGAAGCATCAGCCAGAACATAGTCCGGTGCAACACATGTCTGTCCGTTATTCAAGAATTTTCCCCAGACAATTTTTTCTGCCGCTTTCTTTATATCAGCGGTATGATCGACGACTGCCGGGCTCTTCCCACCTAATTCAAGCGTCAGAGGTGTCAGACGCTCCGCACAAGCCTTCATAACGATTTTGCCGACATTCGCACTGCCGGTAAAAAACACATAGTCAAACGGCGCTTGCAGCAATAGCTGTGTTTCTTCTTTTCTGCCCTGCACAAGATGAATATAGTCAGAAGGGAAGATGTCTGCAATCATTTTTTCAACTGCATCCGCCGTGTGCGGTGTATCTTCAGACGGTTTCAACACTGTACAGTTGCCTGCTGCAATCGAGCCAACCAGCGGATCAATCAGCAGTTGAAATGGATAATTGAACGGCGCGATCACCAGTACACTCCCGTAAGGCTCCTTGACAACAAAACTCGTCGCTGGCTGCAAATGAATCGGCGTTTTCGCTTTTTCAGGCGCCATCCATTCTTCCAATTGATTCATAGTATGGGTAATACTCGATAAAACAAACCCGATTTCTGTTACATATGCCTCAAATGAAGGCTTACGCAAGTCTTTATGCAACGCCTCCATCAGCTTCTTTTCATTACGCTGAATCGCATTGTATAAATTTTGCAGCATCATTTTTCGAAAAGATATACTGCGTGTCACACCGGAAACATAATACGTCTTCTGTTTGCTCATGATGATATCCAAGTCGTTTTTCGTCATGCTCACATCATTCACGCTCCTCATTTTCGTACTTCCTTCCATTCTACCATGTTGCCCAAAAGAAAAAACTCCGAACGATTTAAATCGTCCGGAGTACTTACTTATATTCTGCTTCTCATGAGGCGTAAAGAGTTCAGTACAACGATCACCGTCGCGCCCATATCAGCCATTACCGCCATCCACAATGTCAGCCACCCCGGAATAATCAGCAATAAAGCAATTACTTTTAAGCCTAGCGCAATCGAGATATTCTGCAAAATGACTTGCTTCGTACGCTTGCTGAGCCCGATCGTGTACGGCAATTTTTCCAGATCATCCGCCATCAATGCAATATCTGCCGTCTCGAGCGCTGTATCCGTTCCCGCGCCACCCATGGCGATGCCGATATTCGCACTAGCCAAAGCAGGTGCATCATTGACTCCATCACCCACCATAGCTACTTTGCCGTATTGTCCCAGCGATTTTATCATGGCTACTTTTTCTTCCGGCATCAGTTCCGCTTGCACTTCAGAAAGTCCTAACTGTTTACCGATTGCTGACGCAGTAGACTGATTATCCCCTGTCAGCATGACGGTTTTTTCAATGCCAATATGATGCAGTTTCTCAATGATTGACAGACTGCTTTTACGGACCTGATCAGCCACTGCAATCATGCCGTCAAGACCTTGTTCTGACCAGATCAACATGACCGTCTTGCCTTGCTGCTGCAACTCAAGTATCCGCTGTTCATATGCCGAATCCAATTCATTCATTTCTCTGTAAAGATTCGGACTGCCGACATACACTAACCTGCCGTCAAGAACTGCTTTCGCGCCTTTGCCCGTAATCGACTGAAAGTTTTCTGCTTTCGTCAAGCGGTTTGGCAATTTTTCAGCTGCTCGCATGATGGATGTTGCGAGCGGATGCTGTGAAAACTTTTCAATAGCAGCTGCCTGCAACAGCAGTTCTTCTTCCGTCAATGAAGAAACAGAAATTGTATCCGTCACTTCTGGACGTCCTTCAGTCAAAGTACCCGTTTTATCGAATGCCACTACTTTGATCTGTCCCGTTTCCTCTAGATGAATACCACCTTTAATTAGCACACCATTACGCGCTGCATTTCCTATCGCTGTAACAATTGCAATGGGTGTCGAGATGACCAGCGCACACGGACAGCCGACTACGAGCACGACAAGGCCTTTATAGAACCATTCGCTCCATAAACCGCCCATCATTAGCGGCGGAATGATCATGATTAATAATGAGATCACAAGAATTGCAGGGGTATAGTATTTCGCAAATCGATCGACAAACAGCTGCGTAGGTGCTTTTTCTGCCTGCGCCTCTTCGACCAAATGAATGATTTTTGCTATCGTCGTATCTTCCGCGAGCTTCGTCACACGCACTTGCAGCGAGCCTTCTTCATTCAGCGTACCTGCGAATACTTCGTCACCAATCACTTTGTGCACCGGTACTGATTCACCGGTGATTGCAGCCTGGTTAACAGAAGAATCCCCCTGAATCACTTCACCGTCCATCGCAATCTTCTGGCCCGGTTTGATGAGAATCACATCATTGATTTGAAGAGTTTCTACTTCGACTTCAAATTCATTGCCGTTTCGCAACACCATAGCTGTTGAAGGAGCAATTTCAATGAGTGAGCTAATGGAATTTCTCGCTTTATCGATTGAATAGCTTTCAAGCGCCTCACTGACAGAAAACAGGAATACCACGACTGCACCTTCTGCCCAGTCTCCAATTAAAGCTGCACCAATGACCGCAATCGTCATCAATGTAGACATATCAAACTCTAATTTGGTGAGATTCAACAATCCTTCTTTTAAGAGACTGTAGCCGCCGATTAAAATGGCCAGAGCGAAAAGCCCAATTGATAGCCACGTATTCCCGCCATTAACTGAAGAAACTGCGTACCCTGCCAATAACAAAACAAGCGCCGCGATCGTCGTCTGATTTTCTCGTTTTTGCCAAAACGGTACATGCTGTTTGATGATTCGCTGCTTTTCAGGGAATACTTTAATACCGTCAAACGCGCCGGCTTCTTCTAACTGCAAAATTGAAGCATCACCGGCGACAGTCAGCTTGGATGCCCCAAAGTTCAGTTGCACATCTTCTACCGAATCGATCTGCCGAATATTCTTTTCAAACTTCGCCGCACAACTCGTGCATGATAAATTTTGCAGACGATAGACATTTTTCTCGGTAGCCATTCAACCAATCCTTTCATCAATGTAAAGTTATGATTAACATTCAATCATCCGTTTGATTGATTACTTTCAGTATATTCAATTCTATTACTTTTGTCAATCAAGTCATTCAAATGATAACTTGAATGTAAATGTAAAAAAACAGTTCTATTAAGCAAAAATTGCTAATAGAACTGTTCCATAAAACGCCAGTCAGTCTTATGCTATTATTTCGACCGCGAAATAAACATCTGTGGTACTTCCGCTTCAAATCGCACCAATTCACCTGTTCGCGGATGCAGAAAGGATAAAGCTGTCGCATGAAGCCCTAAACGACGCAAAGGATTGCTCGTTGCACCGTATTTTTTATCTCCGACAACCGGATGACCCAATTCTTCCATATGAACACGGATTTGATTTTTTCGTCCGGTTTCAAGAAGAACCTCCAGTAATGAACATTCTTTGTTGGCTTGAATCCTTCTATAATGTGTAATTGCATGTTGCCCGCCATTATCAAATTGACTTGAATATACCCTGAATGCGCTGTTTTCAGTCAGCCAGGAGTTGATTGTGCCCGAAGCAGTTCTTACTTTCCCCTGTACAAGTGCAGTGTACATACGTTCCTTGACAGACTCACTCCATGTAGACTGCAAGGCTTGCTGCGTTTTTTCATTCTTGGCGAACATCATTACACCTGATGTGTCTTTGTCCAATCTGTGCACGACAAAGATTCTGTTTTCAGGATGACTTCTGCGGACGTAGTCTGTAACTTGCCGATAAGCAGTCATTTCATGTTCTTTTTTATTAGAAGACACAGAAAGCAATCCAGCATCTTTATTGATGACTATAATATCTTCATCTTCATGCAAAATGGATACGCCTACTAATTTAGACACGTTAAGAGCTGCTTTGTTACTTTGTATTTCAACCTTCTGTCCCGGCTGCAATGAATGATTATGTTGCGTTATCATTACGCCGTCTACCATAACCTGACCACGCGTCAAAACAGATTTAACAGAATTTCGACTGCTTTTTGACATAACTTGCAATAAAAACGGCAGCAATTCGACCTGTTCTTGAACAGTATATTCCGTTACGTTAGATACTTGTTGCTTTCTTTTCATAAAACTAACCTCCAACATGAAAATAGTTTACATCTTTATTTTAAATTGGGTAATAATATAATTTTCCATTAAAATATAAAAAAGAGACCCCTAGGCATCCGGCCTAATAGGATCTCTTATTGTTAAAAACCGTGTTCCGACGGTAATTAACTTAGGTTTGGCACCTATGATTCCTACTGGGCTCGAACCAGCGACCTCCACCCTGTCAAGGTGGCGCTCTCCCAGCTGAGCTAAGGAATCGAATTAAACTGCTATGTGCATATTGTGACAAACAAGTCAGCTTGGATAAGCACAAATACTATAATAGCATCATCTTCATTTATTGTAAATAGAGAAATTAAAAATCGGCAATTTTCCTGAAGTTAACAGAAGAATCACCGATTTTTATGAATAACTTTTACCTTTGCCAGTTGAAACACTCCTTTATCCTTACTGCATATGTGTAACTGATTCTTCTGCTTGTGCCTGCTCGAAGTATAAAAACTCTTCATGATCCAACTCGCTGATTCGTTCTTTGTTGATCCCGTGTGCCAAGTGACCTTCAAATAAGTTTTCAAACCATATGTCTTGATTCTGCATAGTTGATTCTCTCCTTTTTAGTTAGCTGAATTTTTATTGACGATATGTAATTCAGTATTTGTTATTGATTTGCTTATATATAGTATATACAGAATCAGCTATGGCAAAACTGCGTAATTAGTCCAAAATCATTTTATCTAATTATAGACCTTCGGCTTGTTGACTTTTATACATCCTTATGTTTTCCTTTCACTACTTTTTACTCTATTGCCTATATAACAATACTAGCAAGCTACTTTCCATATTAACGTCACTAGTTCGATACTCACAAATTAGTTAATCCACTTATTTACTTATTCAAAGGGTCTTAGCCATTATCTGTTCTTGACTTCACATATACTTTTATAACACGCCTGCTGTAAATGATAGATTAATGTGAAACCACGTGCTTTAAATGTACTAAGTAGGATTGGAGCGGAAGACGGTCGACTCCGGGAGGATCAGCCCGACAGGTAAGACAACTTGGGGGAGCAAAGCGACCGAGTTGGCTTATCGCGGGCCCTCCGGAAAGCGTACCGTCTGAAGCGCAAACCCCAAGCTGCTTGCTTAGT
Organism: Sporosarcina sp.; assembly: GCF_029257255.1. Classification (GTDB taxonomy): domain Bacteria; phylum Bacillota; class Bacilli; order Bacillales_A; family Planococcaceae; genus Sporosarcina. The sequence goes on from NZ_JARICI010000015.1 coordinate 11,809, forward strand.
ATCCTGTCAAGTTCATGTTTTGGCTAAGAGCCATTCAAATACTTAGTATTAAAATTTGATAAAAAAGACTTGTCTGCTCAACTTTACAGTTAAACAGACAAGTCTTTATAAAGTTAATCCGTTACCAATTTGGGCGGATTTTGTTTTTTATGACTAATAAACTGCCACGCCATCAAAATAGCGAATAGAACTAAACCAACAACATCCGTTAAGGTTTCTGGATAGATCAATAGCATACCAGTACCAACTGTCACGATTCGCATGATCCAGTTCAATTTAAGATACCAAAAACCAATCATTCCGGCTCCAATCGCTACCATACCAACAATAGCTGTAAATGTCACCCATACAATTTCCGGAACAGTAGAATCTAGCATTAGCATCGCTGGATTGAATACGAACATATAAGGAATAATGAAAGCTGCAATTGCTAGTTTAGCGGATGTAACACCTGTCTTAATCGGATCTCCACCCGAAATTCCTGACGCTGCAAAAGCGGCAAGTGCCACTGGAGGCGTGATATCAGCAATGATACCAAAGTAAAATACAAATAAGTGTGCAGAGACAGCTACCACTATCGGAACAGTCGCGCCTGGAGGCATATCAAGCATCAGCAAGGTAATTATAGCTGGTGCTGCAATTGTTGATGTAATAACGTAGTTTGCTGTTGTTGGCGAACCCATTCCCAGAATGATCGCTGCTAACATCGTAAAGAATAATGTCAGGAATACATTACCGCCTGCAGCAGAAATCAGACCGGTTGCCAAACTTAATCCCAATCCTGTTTTCACGACTACCCCTACAATAATACCCGCACAGGCAGTTGCGGCAGCAACGGCTAATGCTGTACGTGCACCGTCCACTAGCGCTTGAATCATATCGCGAATACCAATCCGTGTTTCTTTACTGATTGAACTGACAACAATCGTCAGAACGATACCTAATAACGCCGCTTTCATCGTAGGTATACCTACCAATAAGAACACGATAATCCCCAGAATCGGAAGGAGCAAATAAATTTTCTTCAGTGTTTCTTTTTTGTTTGGAATCTGAGAAGCATCCATCCCAGCTAGTCCAACACGCTTCGCTTCAAAGTGCGTCATAATCCAAATTCCGGTGAAATACAATAGCGCAGGAATAGCTGCTGCTTTCGCAATCTCCCAGTACGTCACTCCGCCAATGAACTCAACCATCAGGAATGCAGCTGCACCCATGATTGGCGGCATAATCTGACCGCCTGTCGAAGCCGCTGCTTCAACACCACCGGCAAATTCTTTGCGATAACCAAGCTTTTTCATCATGGGAATCGTATAAGAACCCGATCCCACAACGTTTGCTACAGAACTTCCTGAAATCGTACCTTGCAAAGCACTTGAGAAGATCGCAACTTTTGCTGGTCCACCTGTCAAACGGCCGGCTACGACAACTGCTAAGTCATTAAAGTAGTTCCCTACTCCTGTTTTCACCAAGAAGGCTCCAAACAGCAGGAAAACGAATATGAAAGTAGCAGATACACTGATCGGCGTACCGAGAATCCCATCTGTCGTAAAGAACATTAATTGAACTAAGTTTTCTACACTCTGACCCCTGTGGGCTAAGAATCCTGGGAAGTACGGACCGAAGAAAGCATAAATCAAGAATACGACTGAAATGATCGTGATCGGTAAACCAACAGCACGTCTTGCTGCTTCCAAAGTTAAAAGCACAGCCAGTATACCGATAATTAAATCAATGTCAGAAACGCGTCCGACACGGTACACTAAATCGCCCATAAATAACGGCCAGTATAAACCGACTGCAATGGCCAGTAATGACAAAATAATATCATAAAATGGAACTTTATTTCGTTTAACTCCAATTTTCTTACGTGCAGGGAACAATAAAAAGATCAGCGACAAAGCAAACCCTAAGTGAATGGAACGCTGTATCTGCGCAGTAAATGGTTTACCAATTGCTGTGTATAACTGAAAAATAGAAAATGCCAGTAAGCCAAAAAACACAATTTTGCTTATAAGACCTGTTAAATCTCGTGTATTGGATTCAGGATCATATTTTTGAAGAATTTCCAACTGTTCCCGTTCTGAAAGCGTACTCATTTGTTCATCCGACAATTTCGGAATTTCCTCTTCCCTATCCTTGTTTTTTGCCATCAATTCTAACCCCTCTCAACAATTCAAAATTCGATACTTTTGTTACATGAAAATCATAAGAATGCCCTCTTTGAAGATAATCCTTTAAGTGATAATCCTTTTGTTCATAACGCAGAGATAAGTCAGTATTTACTCTGCCCACATACAGAACAAACGAATTAATCACACGGTTTTCGAATGTAAGCGTATAAACACCATCCTCAACCACTAAAGTTTCGCCCTTCTCCGCATACCCGGGCAATCCGATGGCTACATCTTCATACTGCATAAATTCGAAACGGAGCTTTTCATTATCCGTTATTTTATATTGCTCCTTCACATTAGATAAATGGATGGAGTGAATATAATTCACCTGAAAATAACGATCAGTATGTAATGGAAGATAATACGAAATTGGTTTTTCGCTCCGTACTTCTTCAAGTACGACCACTTTTTTATAGGGATAAAATGTGACGATTAGAACCGCACTTACAAGCAAAGCGATCAGCAGAAGGATAATTTTCCTGAATTTCATCCGCTTATTCCTTCCTATTTTTACAATGAAGAATGGGACGGACAAAGCAATTTGCTTTACCGTCCCTGGCCTTCATTTCAGAAATCTCATTTTTTGATTAGTTTACTTCGTCAAAGTACTTCTGTGCGCCCGGGTGTACTGGAATTCCAATACCATCCAAACCGTTTTCCGCTTTGATCAAAGCGCCTTTAGCGTGCTGGATTTTTGAAGCGTTTTCATAAATTGCTTTTGTAATCTGATAGCCAAGTTCTTCAGAAATATCATTTTGCATAACAAGCATTGCACCTACAGAAACTGCAGGAGTATCCTCAGTTGAACCGTAAGTTCCGGATGGGATTACTTCTTTTGCATAGTATGGATATTTTGCGATTAACTCGTCTGCTTTGGCATCTTCAACCGGTACGATGAATACTTCCGCAACAGCGTTCAAACCTTCAACCGCACCTGTTGGCGTACCAGCAGTGATGAATGCAGCGTCGATCTGGCCGGCCTGAAGACTTTCCTGTGACTCACCGAAGTCCAGGTTTTGAGGCTTGATGTCATCCATTGAAAGACCGTGTATTTCAAGTAATTGCTCAGCGTTCGCATACGTACCTGAACCTGGAGCTCCTACAGAAACACTTTTACCTTTAAGATCTTCAAACGTTTTGATATTGTTCTTTTTCAATGTAACCAATTGAACAGTTTCAGGGTATAGTGAACCGACTGCAGACACTTCGTCGATTACTTCTCCGTCAAACATCATTTCACCTTTAGAAGCATAATACGCGATATCAGTCTGAACGAATGCGATTTGAGCGTCGCCGTCTTTAAGCGCCGTCATGTTTGCAGCAGATGCCTGAGAAACTTCAGCAGTTGTTTTAATGCCTGTTTCTTCAGTAATAAATTCAGCAAAAGAACCGCCTAATGGATAATAAGTTCCTTGTGTTCCGCCCGTAAGTAAACTCAAGAATTTGTATTCTTGTTCTGTTTTGCCTTCATCTTTGTTTCCGTCTCCTGCATCCTTGTCCCCGTCAGTTGCTTTGTCGGTACCGCAAGCAGCCAAAACAAAAAGAGCAAGCATAGAAACCAGTGCCAAAAGGCGAATAGAGTTTTTCTTCATGTGACAATCTCCCCTTTTCTAATAGTAGTCATAGACAAATTCATTCTACCATGAAAGCGCTTCAATGTGTCAATCTATTTCATAATTTCATAGTCAATAAGTTCACTTTATAATAGGAAATTGTACGTTTTACCATTCAATATTACTATTCTTTTTCTGATTCCACATAAAAAGGCGCACAAGTTCCGCATATTGCAGTGCTTGTGCGCCCAATTAATTATTGGCCGTTACCGTTCTGGACGTCTTCAAATGTCAGTCCAGCTTCCTGTAAATCACGTGTTCTGTGAGCAATCCTCGAAGCTGCACACGCAGCAACACTTGCCACTAAATCATCCAGGAATGTGTGAATTCCAATTCCTTTTTTCGTATCCAGTTCATTAATGATGCCGATTTTATTTTTATCCAGGTGCCCGAAAGTTGTAACTGCAATGGAGCCGTATGTATAAACCGCTCCCAAGGCAATCGTTTCATCCACCCCAAACAGACCTTCATCAGACTCTACAATCTGCTGCAACGGTGCAGACAATTGACCTCTTTCCGCGATTTCGTCCAGCTCCACACCGACCAGGATCGCATGCTGTAATTCGCGTTTGCGTAACACATTTTCAACCGAATCAATACATTGATCTAAAGACAGCCCCTTATTATAAGGCACCTGCATTTCATAAACAATTTTTGCAATATCCTCAATTTTGACTCCGCGGCGGATTAACGCATCCTTCGCAGCAGCCGTTACGATATCCGAATGAACAATATTTTTACCTGCTACCATACTATATCCCCTCTCTTTCCTGCCAATAACTTTTTTCACTGGCATTTCACTGTTAGTTATCGGTATGATATCTACTTAGTGTACATTATTTTTGGAGGTCGTACAAAATGAACCCTGGTAAGATAGAAGAAATCCGCTTTTACAGCAATGAACTGCAGGAAGAAATGGAATTGTTGCTGTATTTGCCTTCCCGCTATTCTCCCTTATACAAACATAACGTCATCATCGCGTCTGACGGAAAGGATTATTTCCAGCTTGGCAGAATCGGCCGAGTAGCAGATGAGTTAATGGAAGAAGAAATGATTGAACCTGCAATAATCGTCGGTATTCCTTACAAAACCGTCGCAGAGCGAAGACGCATGTATCATCCAGAAGGAGACCGACACCAAGCTTATATCCGCTTCCTTGCACATGAGTTAATTCAGTATATTGATGAAAGCTATCCAACATACCAAATGGGTGCAACCCGGATGCTGATCGGTGATTCATTGGCCGCTTCCATTTCCCTGCTGACAGCTGCTAAGTATCCAAATTGTTTTGGCAAAGTTGCGCTGCATTCTCCTTTTGTGAATGAACAAGTGCTCAAAGCAGTAGAATCCATAAAAGATCCGGCAGCCCTGTCAATTTATCATGTGATAGGTAAAGAAGAGACAAATGTACCGACAACCGCAGATGGCCGACTGGACTTTTTGACTCCGAACCGCGAACTTCACGAACTGATCAAAAAGAGGGGCTTCCCATATTTTTATGAAGAACTGGAAGGTGATCATACTTGGAAATCCTGGCAGCCGGATATCCGCCGTGCACTTCTGCAAATTAACAGCATATAAAGTTATTTGAGACAAATGCGACTATTTTCTGATATAATAGAATAGACGGACTTAATATGAAACAATTCACGAGGAGGTAATCTTAAATGAAATACGGTATTGTTGCATTTCCTACGAAGAAACTTCAAGACCTGGCAAACAGCTATCGCAAGAGATATGATCCGCATTACGCGCTGATCACACCTCACATGACGCTGAAAGAAGCATTTGAAGCAAATGATCAGGAAATTGAAGAGGTAGCAAAAGCGTTAAAAGAAATTACAATCAAGAACGAACCTTTTGAATTAAATGTCACTAAAGTCAGCTCGTTCGCGCCAACTACGAATACAATTTACTTCAAGGTTACGCCAAACGATGAATTGCTCGACTTACACAAAGACCTTAATTCCGATTTTTATCATGCTGAATCCAACTATGCATTTGTACCGCACATCACAATCGCTCAAGACCTCACTTCCGGCGAGCACGACGATGTCATCAATCAGATGAAAATGGTAGGTGTCGACCACTCTGAAGTCATCGATCGTATTCACTTATTGTATCAATTAGATGACGGTTCATGGACAGTGTATGAAACATTCCGTCTAGATCGGGACGCTTAATTTGCAGATTACAATGAAGATCGTTACAGATGATCATGGAAGACAGGATGCATTCTCTGTTCGCAAGAAAGTATTTGTCGAAGAGCAGGGAGTGCCTTTGCATTTAGAATTGGACGAGTATGATACAGATGCTACACATTTTGTCGTATATGATAATGAAGATCACCCGATTGGCGCTGGCCGTATGCGTGGTCTCGTCAATGCACATGGAAAGATCGAAAGAATATGCGTGCTGCCTGAACACCGTGGCAAACACTTCGGCAATATGATTATGAATACACTGGAAGAACATGCGAGGGTTAACTCGATGAAAAAACTTCTACTGAACGCACAAACCTATGCCGTGCCTTTTTATGAGAAACTAGGCTATGTAGTCACTTCACCAGAGTTCATGGATGCCGACATTCCCCATCGTGCAATGGAAAAAGTTCTAATATACGACTGAAATACAACTAAAATACCCCTGTCAGCATAGAGCTGACAGGGGTATTTTGAATTTGTCATACATACGCGTTTACGGCTAGACCTTTTCCGACCACTACAGCAATCTCTGGAGATAATTGAGCTGGATTCGGAGAAATGGGTCCTTTTTTAACTAACGGTCGAGGTACACGACGCTTCATGTTGCGCTCTTCCATTTGCTCTTTACGCTGACGATTCTCGTCTTCCAATACATCTTCCCAATAGCTTGATTCCTCATTTTGAAGACGTACTGGACTTACCCGGCCGATATAAGCAAAGTTATGACGTTCGTTATTCATTCTTTCTGCGTATTGCTGAGATTGAAGTGGCTGGATCGGTAAAATATATCCCATGACGTGCACCTCCTTAGAATGTACTCTTTGTTTATACTATATCCACTTTGCATCGGCTTTAAACCTATTTATGAAAATTTAATTAATTACCGCCAAGCATTTTATTGATGTCGTTCATGTTTAGTCCCTTACCACTTTGAAGGATGGAATTGACCAGTTCGTCTTCTATATGCTGCGGTACGTCTTTCCTTGCTACCTGACTTACTTTCTGCACAATCTTTCGAACTTGGTTTTCATCCTTAAAGTCTGCATATTGGATGGCATTGGCTAATGCAAAGACTTCTTCCATCGGGACACCTGTCTTCGATTCTATTTTACGAAAAAATGAATCATTCATTCTCAGATCTCCTCCTTAGAAGTAGCAGCTGCCTACAATAATCAGTAAAATGAACAGTACGACAATCAAGACAAACGTAGAACCGTTATAGCGGTCTCCGCAGCCTCCGCCGCCATAACCTTGACCTGGACCATAAGATGGAAAACATCCGTACATAAAAACCCCTCCTTCCTTCTTCTCTATCGTATGCAGAGAAGTAAGAAATGGAGAGGGCATTTTTTCTATTTAAACATTTCCTTTTGATGTAAAAAGAAGTGCCCCAATCATACCGAAGATAATCGCAGCACTGATACCTGAACTAGTTACTTCAAACATGCCGGTGACTACACCGATCAAACCGTGTTTCTCAGCTTCCGCCAGCGCGCCATGTGTTAATGCATTGCCAAATGAAGTGATAGGAATGGTTGCACCCGCACCTGCAAAATCAATCAGCGGCTCATACCACCCAATTCCGTCGAGAATCGATCCGGTAACGACAAGGGTACATAATGTATGAGCAGGAGTGAGTTTCGCTACATCCATTAGCAACTGGCCAATGACACAAATTAAACCTCCTACTATAAAAGAGGTAATATAAATCGATATCATACCGCCACCTCGCCTGCAGTTATTTCTATTGCATGTGCGATACAAGGAATCGTGTCACCTTGCTGATAAGAAAGCGGAGACAGTAAAGCGCCTGTTGCAATCATCAGTACACGCTGATATTCACCCGTACACAACTTTTCATAGACATCCGAAAAGAATACAGCAGCTGAACAGCCCGCTCCGCTTGCGCCAGCCATAAATGAAGGATCTTTTCCATAGAATTCCTCACCGGCATCCCGGAAGTTTTTTGTATGTGGCAGGCCAGCTTCATTCACAAGTGCTTTAAAAATTTTGAACCCATTGCTGCCTAAATCACCTGTAATGATCGTGTCATAGTCGTCAATCGTTTTGCTGTGACCTATCAAGTGGCTGGATAGAGTAGCCATTGCCGCAGGAGCCATTGCTGACCCCATATTCAGGGGATCCGTCATCCCCATATCAACGACCTTGCCGACTGTTGCACATTCAATTGACGGCATTCCCGGTTTATTTTTACCAATCAGCACAGCACCCGCTGCCGTTACAGTCCACTGGGCAGTCGCTCCTTTTTGAGAACCATATTCCAGAGGGTAGCGGAACTGTCTCTCAACAGCATTATGCTGGCTAGAGGAACCGGCAACTATCCAATTCGCTTGCTGTGCATCTGTAAATAACGCGCCTGTAATCATGGAAGAAACAGACGTAGCACAGGCTGAAAATAATCCTATGTACGGAATTCCCAGTGAATGTGCAGTGAAATTCGAAGGCGTCATCTGGTTTACTAAGTCGCCCGTTAAGAAGAAGTCTATTTTTTGCACATCTTTTTTTGCTTTGCTAAGTGCAATCATCACTGCATCGTACATTAATTGTCTGTGACCATCTTCATTCGTTGGTAAATCACATCTTTCATCTTCGTAAACTTTATCAAATTGCTTCGCAAAAATACTTTTCTTATCCTCTAAAGGACCTGCCGCCACACCTGCAGAATGAATGCTTGGTTTAGTCGAAAAAGTCATCGTCCCATTTTTCACCATGATACGACACCTAATTTCACTAAAATTGTTTTAATAAGCGCCACTAGAAACGCCGAGAATACCCCGAATAAAATAACCGAACCCGCCAGTTTAAACATATTTCCGCCAACACCGAGCACATAACCTTCCGATTTATGCTCAATCGCTGAAGAGACGACAGCATTGCCAAAACCAGTGATAGGCACTGCTGCGCCGGCACCTCCAAATTGCGAAATCTTCTTATAGAGACCAAATCCGGTCAGCAGCATGGAAATAAAGATCATTGTCGCTACGGTCGGATTACTTGCTGTGCGTTCGGTAAAATCAAAATATGTTATATAGAAGAGAGCGATAAATTGACCGATTAAGCAAATCAATCCACCTGTCAAAAAAGCACGAACTGTATTTTTTAGAAGAGGAGTTTTCGGTGATAGTTCTTTCTCTAAATGGGCATACTTTTGTTGTTCCATCAGGTTTGCTCCTTTTCAATGGATTGAATTTCCTTTATCTTTTTTCCGTATTCGTCTTTGTTCTTTTGATCCATCAGTTTTTCAGTCTCCAGAAGCACTTTACTATCTGCAGAGACGGTAACGTTTAATTCCGGATAAGCTTTTTCAATTTTCTTCTGTAAATCAGCGGCAATTTTTTTCTTTTGAAAGCGTGAAAAAGTGTTAACCCGAATACCGGCAATCATCTCTTTTTCATGGAGAAGAACGAACGCTAATTTTACTTGATCCTCTGCTTTCAAAATCTCTTGCAGCGGCTCATCCTGATAGTCCGTAGTATTTTCAACTCTCGTTCCCAGTTCACTGCATCCCGCCAATAAAATGAGTATAATCAACAGCAAATTTATTCGTTTCAAGGATATCTCCTCCTTTCCTAACAGTATGGAATATTTCAAGATGATTTATGCATCCCTGTACAAACGCCCTGTCGTCCTGGTTTGCCCGGCATAAAGTATAGAGAAAGACAAACAGGAGGTGGATTTAGTGGGATGTGAAAGAACAGAAAGTGGAAGAGATCATCATCATCACGACGGTTGTTGCAATAAGTCCAATTGTATTTGTGAAGTGTTACGCTACATCAAGCGTGTCCAAAGCACTAGTCCGGAGGTGGATTGTGTAGAATGTGATACCGATTGTTTCATGGCACCACTCGGCAGTCTGGTAAGTCCTGCACGTGGCCGCGTCAATACGCGTGTGTTTAGTTTATTGACAGCAAACGGAGACTATTTCAAAGCGGTATTCCGTGGAGGCAAAAAGAACCCTTGTAATCCGACGCTAAGAAGCACGTCTGATGATGCAGGCAGAAGACCACATCCACACCCAGTATCAACAAGCTGTGTGTCAGTGTTCTTCAGAGTACAAAAAGTATTTGACTCTTGCTGTGCAACAATCCAAGTATTGCAGCCTTTGAAAGACGGCTGTCCGTTTGATATCTTTCACAACGGAAAAATCTGTTTAGAAAAAGTTTGTGAAGTTAACGGTTTTGGACCAACCAATACTTGCTTGACTGTCGATTTAAACTGCTTCTGCGGTATCCAATGTATCGATGACGTCTTTATTGATTTCTGCGACGAAGATTAATTTAGTAGCAATAACACTTGCAATGCGATAAAAAAGGCGAACCCGGAATATCGGGTTCGCCTTTTCACTTGTTATAAAACGAATGATTGCTGTTTCCACTTTATTTCTTGAATGTCTTTGATCTCGATCGACGTCAGTTCCTCATTTTCCATCATCAACAGCAAGCCATCCTTCATATCATGTATCTTCCCTTTAATGACATTGGCTTCCGTCACGATCTCAATCGGTTGGTACAATTCTCTTCGAAACTGATGATTTAAAAAATCCAAACGGTGCTGAATATCTGGATTTGCAACAGACGGCTGCTCATCTTGTAGTTCTTCTATTGCGGCTGGTACTTCTTCCCGCGCATTCTCCATTTCAAAAACTGACGTACTTTCTTCTTCCATCATCGGTTTATAGACGAATTTTCGAATCACCGGATTTTGTATAAATAACAGCGGTTCTTCTTTACGCACATTAGTCACATCCTTTTTGTTTAGCATATGTAAGCAAATTGCCTAACGTTCCACATGCTAAACCTTGTGCTTTACGAAAAAAAGCATTCATCAGCTCATAACGAACTGATAAATGCTGTAGCCAGGCCTAGATAGATGATAATACTAATGACGTCATTTAATGTTGTGATAAATGGACCTGAAGCAACCGCTGGATCAACTTTGATCTTATGCATGAACAAAGGAATAAATGATCCTGAAATCGTTGCAACAAAGATCGATACAAGGGTTGCGGTACCTACAAGCAGCGCGATGACTAATTCATGTTTCCAGACAAATATCAGCAGGACCACGAATATCGCACAGACTAATCCGGTAATCAGCCCGGTACCTGCTTCCCTGATCAGTAACTTCATTTTGCTTTCATCTTCAATATCCCGCGTAGCGATACCACGGACCGCAACGGCTAATGACTGAGTTCCACTGTTACCAGCAGTTCCCGCAATTAGCGGAATAAAGACCGCTAGCAATGCTACTTGTGAAATGGTTTCGGTAAATAAATCAATTAAATTTGCTGTCAGCATCCCAAGCACGATTAAGGTAATCAGCCACGGAATCCTTTTCTTTGCTGCGGAAAGGGAGTTTTTATCAAACGTATCCATTGTTGATACACCGGCAAGTTTGGAATAGTCATCGGAAGCTTCTTCATCGATAACATCAATAATATCATCGACTGTAATAATCCCTAATATATGCTGCTGAAAATCAACAACAGGAACAGCAAGGAAATTATAGTCTTGAATCGTTCTGGCGACATCTTCCTGATCATCAGAAACAGATACACTGACAATTCGATCGCTCATAATATCGCCGATAATTGTATCTTCATCCGCTATAATGAGATCACGCAAAGACACAACGCCATTCAGACGTTGATAATCATCTACAACAAAGATATAATAAATGGTTTCTGCACTCGGCGCTTCACTGCGCAGAATGGTCATAGCAGAACGGACAGTCGAATTTTCAGGAACCGTAACGAATTCCGTTGTCATAATCGATCCGGCTGTATACTCTTCATAATGAAGCAAGGCTTTGATTTGCACTGCTGCTTCTTTATCCATCAACGTAAGATAGCTGACGGCCTGCTTTTTATCAAGTTCTTTCAGGACATCTACCGTATTATCCACAAACATGTATGAGATCATCTCTGCGGCATAAGTCGCGTCCATCTCCTCTAGGAACTCTTTGTATTCATCTTCCTCAATTTCACTTGTTTCAAAAATCTCAGCGAGTTCTTTTGGCGATAAATAAAAATACATCAATTCCCTAAATTGGGAACTAACTTTTTCATAAAAAATTGCTCTGTCATATGGATGAAGGGTTAAGTATTCTTGTCTAAATGAATGAATATCTTCTTTTTCGAGTAATTCACGCAAGCTATCTTCATCAAAGACGACTTCATTTTTCATTTCCTCTGGTTGATTGTTCATGAGGGTTCACCTTCCCTTCCGCATTTACAGTTTACACTATATTCTTCTATTATTCCCCGGGAAATTATTTCATTTTACAGTTGGATGAGCTCACTATCCTGCAAAAAACGTTGCATATCATCCGGCAACGCACTTTCAAACTTCATTCGTTCCTTCGTAAGCGGATGTAGGAAACTGATGGACGAACAATGCAAAGCCTGTCTTGGGAAAGTATGATTTACAGCGCCATACAAATCATCGCCAACTAAGGGATGACCTGCCCACTGCATATGGACGCGGATTTGATGCGTCCTACCTGTATGCAGTGTCAAATTCACTACAGAAAAAGGATAAGCATTATTCACATAACTTCCCAACAACTTTACATCAGTCTTGGCATACTGCCCATCCTGCCGTACTGTCCGTTCGATAATACTGCCCTCTTTCCTACCGATAGGCTGCTCAATTGTCATAAAAGCGGGAATACTGGCCCCTTCTGCAAATGCTGTATAACTTCGCTGAAAAAGCTGTTGATTCATCTGTTTGCTTAATAAATGATGAATATGTCGATTTTTTGCTGCACAGATCACACCAGATGTGTCTGTATCCAGTCTTGTCACCATATGTGCAGTCGATAAAACTCCATCTTTTTCAAATTTACCGCATACAAAATTTGCAAGCGTTCCTGTAGGATGATTGCGCGAAGGAATCGTACTCTGACCAGCTGGCTTATCCAGCAATAAAATCGCTTCGTCTTCATATAAAATCGATAGTTTTCCATACTCCGGCTTCAGACCTTCACTCATCTGTTCCGGTGGAAATTGTACCGTGATTCGATCACCGGGCTGCAACACATGACGGACGTTGCGAACTTCATCATTTACTAGGATCTGTCCGCCTCCATACTTAATTGCTGTTAAAGTAGTTTTAGAAATGTCATTTTGTGCCAAGAATTCACGAAGCAACATCCCTACTTGCGTCTGAAATTCAAGTCGAAATAAACGGTCAGTTCTTTGCTTCATCATCTTCACGTTCAAAGCGCAAATCACTTGCCACGAAGGATTCGTTGACGCGCTTCCAGAATGGGAAAGGCCTGAAACGTGCAAAGCCCATTTTTTCATTGGAAACTTTGTACTCAATCGATTTTACGTCTTTATGAAGCAATTGCAAATGATCCACAGTTACCATAAAATCCGGTCCTTTTACAGGAGTCAGCGTACAAATATGATGATCCGGCAAAATCAGCGGAGAACCGACAGTACGGAACACTCTATTATTAATTGATGCCATTTCAGTCAGCTGCATAGACGGCAGAGACGGATGGATAATCGCACCGCCAAGCGATTTGCTATAAGCAGTGGAGCCAGATGGTGTCGACATACACAGGCCGTCTCCTCTAAAACGTTCGAAGTGTTCGCCATTCAGTTCAACATCCATTACCAACGTCACTTCAGGAGATTTGACTGTGGACTCGTTCAACGCCAGATAAGAAGCACTTTTTTCGGAATGACGATAATTAATCGTTACCTCAATTAGCGGATACTCAATGACTTCATATTCCTGTCTAGCGATTAAAATGACCAATTTCTCTATTTCTGAAGGTTTCCAATCCGCATAAAAGCCAAGATGTCCTGTATGAATCCCTACGAATGATGTTTTATCTAAACGGTGTATGTATTTATGGAAAGCATGCAGTAAGGTTCCATCCCCACCGATTGACAGCACGATATCTGGTTCTTCTTCGTCATACTTCAAACCGAAATCCCGCAGATAGACCCGTGCTTCCTTCATTAACTTATTCGAAATCTCATCGTTTCGCGACTGAATCGTGAATTTCATTAAGTCACTTCCTTTCTTCTTTTGTGATTTCTGGTACTCCATTACCATTTATTAATCCACCTGTTCTAGCACAGGCCGAAAAACCTCTTCTACAGCCGCGCTAAATGTTTCACCATAGTTATCATTTCCCTCAATATTCAGTATTAAAGCTTCTAATTCTTCTATCGCACCGTCTAAATGAACTTTTTCATCATTCCATACGATGACGGGAGCTAACTTATTCAGCAGCATTTCCACAAGACCTTCCCAGCTTTCCTGCTGAAAATACGCATAGCGATAGCCCGACTCATGATCAAATACATAAACGAATGATTGTCGGTCTGTGTCGGTCAGCATTTTTCCCGCTGGCGAACCTAACGGCCACTCGTTTTCGGGAGATAAAATGAAGTGCATTTCATTGTCTTGCTGAATCGTTTTTATTATTTTGTTTTTACTATCCACGATGATCACTTCCTTTATTTGTTGTCTTTACGTTCAGTCTAACATATGACACACATAGTTGCATTTTGTTATTGTACATTCTGGTATAGAAGTTGCTATAATGGATATAATCGACCAATAAATATGTTAGAAAAATTATAAATAGGGGGAGAAAGTATGAACCTAGACCCACAAAACCTGCGGATACTCCTGCAAATTAATGCTATTCAAACTCTCGGAGCTGTTCAATCCTTCAGTACACACTCTTCAGGAAGTTCAAATGAATTTCAGTCTATGCTTGCGCAGCTGATGATGGGCGGAGGAACACTTGGTTCAGAAAGTTCAGAGGCATTGTCCAGCAGCCTGCTTTACCAAGGAGTAAACCCAGTACAAATGCCTTCTACAATGCCTGCAATCCCGCTACAAAACCCGAGGACAGCTGTCTCGGCGCTGCCGACATCAACTGGCACATACAACGGGCGCTACGAAGATATCATTAAACAAGCAGCCGATAAATACCAACTGCCTGAAAAACTCATTGCTGCTGTCATTAAGCAGGAATCCAATTTCAATAATAATGTCACCAGTCACGCAGGTGCAGCCGGTCTCATGCAGCTCATGCCCGGTACTGCAAAATTCATAGGGGTTACGGATCGTTTTGACCCGAAACAAAATATTATGGGCGGAGCCAAATACCTGAAAAACATGCTGAATCAATTCGGCAATATCGAAACGGCATTGGCAGCCTACAACGCAGGCCCCGGAAACGTCAAAAAATACGGCGGTATTCCTCCATTTAAGGAAACACAGCAATATGTCAAAAAAGTCATGAACTATTATGGGCAGATGGTATAATGTTTCCGTTTCCCCTTTTACAATTTCCATCCAATTACCGAACGCTATCGGATGGATTTCTATTCATTCAGCTAGCGCCTGCTATATAACAATGATAAATAATAAGCTCTTTTATTTGTATAGAAAATCGTTCGTTGATAGAATAAAGACACAGAAGAACGAAAGGGTGTGAATGCAATGACCCGAAAACCTGTTATCCCTTTCGAGGAGATTGGCGAAAAAAAGTTACATGAAATGATTGATTGTTTTTACGAAAAAGTCGCTGTGCACCCGGATCTCTATCCAATATTTCCTGATGATCTATCGGAAACTGCGCGGAAACAAAAACAATTTCAGACACAATATTTAGGCGGCCCTAACTTATTTACAGAAGAACACGGCCATCCCATGATGAAAGCCCGGCATATGCCTTTCCCCATAACACCTACTCGCGCTAAAGCTTGGCTTGCTTGTATGGAAGAAGCAATGGATGAAGTGGGACTGGAGGGACCGCTTCGGAATGTCTATTATCAGCGCCTTGTCTTAACAGCCAACCATATGGTAAATAGGAACGAGGAGGAAGACCAGTGAACTATCTAACCGTAATTGATGATACGTTACACTATTCTGCTTCAGCAAAACCGATTGAACTTTATGTATTTTTGGATCCTTACTGCAAAGACTGCTGGTCACTCCAACCGCTTTTGCGTAAACTACAGGTCGAATACGATCACTATTTTACGTTACGAATTGCGTTGCGCACGCCAATAAACAAACTGAACATACCGCAACATACAAACACAAAAGGTACTGCATCAACGAAGCGTTCTAACCCGTGCTTCCCGAGCATCGCAGTAAAAGCTGCAGAGTTTCAGGGCAAGCGTGCCGGTTTTCGCTACCTTTCTTGCTTATTGGAGTATTCCTTCATGAAAAATCGTGATGTGGCATCATTTTCTGTCCTGGTAGAAATTGCAGCACGCATTAATTTGGACGTCGATGAATTTATTGTCGATTTTACGTCTGAAGAGACGCTCCGTGCGTTACAGGTCGATATGTTTCTAGGCAATGAAATGGAAGTGGATGAAGCGCCGACCTTTGTCTTTTTCAATGGCAATATTGAAGATGAAGGCTTGAAAGTGGACGGCCTCTATGACTATCCAATCTATGAACAAATCTTAGAAGAATTGATTGGACAACAGATTTCACCTGATATCCCGCCTTCGATCAGTTCATTATTCAATCGTTTTGATTTGCTGACAACAAAAGAAGTCGCAGAGATCTATCACATTTCAGAAAAAGAAGCGGAACGTGAATTAAAAAAACGTGTATTGAAACAACAAATTGAACGCATACCTTTTCAAGACCGTACATTATGGCGGAAGAAACAGCCCAATTGTTCATTAATCAAATAGCACTTATTCTAGTCCGGGATAATAATCATTTTATTATCCCGGATATTTTTCTGCGTAAAAAGTAAGTAGAAGAATATCGTTTCCCTGGGTTCTAGGCGGACGCTTCCACTCCGGGACACTGGCTGGTTTTAAGGCAATCCCCCAGCGCCGAAGCGGGTTTAAACCGCAAACTCACACTTCATTTAACTGCCTGCAAAATCGAGCAACGGAACCACAGCAACTACATCAATACTCAGCGAAAAATCAGCTTGTTATACATTCGTCAGACAAAAAGAAAAGAGCATTCGCTCCTGGGGGGGAGTGAATGCTCTTTTTCAAAGGGAATGGGAGAAATGTTCACGTTCAAACAAAAGGGGTGTATGTTTGGTATGTGATTTATTCCACACTCATATCTTATCATAATTGACTTTTGACATCAACAAATTAAACCCGCATTCCTTCAGATGTCACAGGTTTCGACACGGTCATGTGAATGGTATGGAACCAATTACCCTCTTTTAGCCAATAGCTGTTCCAGTTCATTCAAACGTTCTTCAAATACGCGGCAGGCATCCTCGATCGGCTGTTCCGATGTCATATCAACACCTGCTTTTTTCAGTACTTCGATTGGATAATCTGAAGAACCCGCTTTTAAGAAGTTGTTGATGTACCGATCGACTGCCGGCTGGCCTTCTTCAAGAATTTGCTTGCTCAGCGCTACTGCTGCACTATATCCTGTCGCATATTGATAGACATAATAGTTATAGTAGAAGTGTGGGATACGCGCCCACTCTAAGCCAATTTCTTCATCACTGACAATCGCATCGCCGTAATATTTCTTATTAAGTGCATAATATTCTTCAGTTAATTTTTCAGCTGTTAACGGCACGCCTTCTTGATCTAGCTTATGAATCAGCTGCTCAAACTCTGCAAACATCGTTTGACGGAAGACTGTCGCACGGAATCCGTCTAACCAATAATTCAGAAGATAAATTCGCTGATCTTCATCCGTTGTCACTTTCAATAAGTGATCGTTCAGCAATGCCTCATTCACTGTAGAAGCTACTTCCGCCACAAAAATTGAATAACCGCTGTAGATAAACGGCTGGTTCTCGCGTGAATAATAACTGTGGACACTGTGCCCGAATTCATGTGCTAGCGTAAACAGATTGCTCACATTATCCTGCCAATTCATTAAAATATACGGATTCGTTCCATATGAACCTGAAGAATATGCGCCTGAACGCTTCCCTTTGTTTTCACGCACATCTACCCAACGATTCTCCAGCCCTTCTTTGACGATGGACTGATAGTTCTCACCAAGCGGGTGGAAACTCTCAAGCATCGTCTCTTTTGCCTCTTCATATGTGTACTTGATTTCAGTATCTTCTACAAGTGGCGTGTACATATCCCACATATGAAGGGTGTCGGTCTGTAAGACTTTTTTACGTAAAGCTACATAGCGATGCAGAGAATCCAGGTTTTTATTAATTGTCGACACTAGGTTCTCATACACCTGTTCCGGAATATGATTCCCAGACAACGCAGCTTCTCTTGCAGAACTATAGTTGCGGATTCTTGCATTGACGTTATGCGCTTTGACATTTCCGCTTAATGTAGAAGCAAAAGTATTTTTGAACTCACCATATCTTGAATACATTTCTTTGAAAGCAGCCTCCCGAACTTTCGGATCTTTGCTTTCCAAGAAACGTGAGTAACGGCCGTGTGTCAGCTGTACTTCATTGCCCTCCTCGTCCTTCACCTTGCCGAACGTCAAATCGGCGTTATTCAGCATACTGAATGTTTCACCAGGCACTGCCGTCACTTCAGACAGCTGCGCAAGCAATTCTTCCTGTTCTGATGAAAGGATATGCGCGCGTTCTGCATTCAATTCTTTGAATTCCTGCTTATATAAACGTAAACCTTCATGTGAATCAATCGTTTTGTTCAATTGCTCTTCATCAATTGAAAGCAATTCAGGTGTGAAATACGAAAGGGCTGTGGAGACTTTAACAACCAGCGTTTTAATACGCCCATCCATTGCCTGATAATAGCTGTTAGTCGTATCTTGATCCGTCTTTAAATGAGCATACGTATACAATCTTCGCAAACGTTCCGCCAATTTGTCACGGTAAGTGAGGGCTTCGAAAAGCGGTCTAGCTCCGTCGCCGAGAGTCCATTTATATCCCTCGGCTTCATTAACCATTTCTTCTACTTTCAGATATTCTTTATCCCACGCTTCATCAGAAACAAAAATATCTTCCAGGCGCCATGTTTCTTCTTCGGCTACTTCATCGCGAGTCAATACTGTATTATCATTTGTCAATTAAATTCCTCCTTCAGCCTATTCAACTTAGTTATAATCCATTATATTTTCTCAATTCTTCGCATGCATTGCAAGAAATCGCCCTGAAAGGACCTCGTAAACGTAATTCCCTTCAGAAAGTTGATCCATACGATAGATATCTATGCGTTCTGCACGTAAAAAATCCACATACGAGCGGCAAGCCTCAAGTAGATTGACTTGTTCTCCTTCGAATTTTTTGGCGAATGAATGAAAAAATGACAGATCCAGCTGATGAGGTGACTTTCTGGTTTCACGAACAGCCGCTACAAGCAATAATTGCCATTCACAGTCCGATTGCTTGAATGCTTCCTGCCCCAGAACAGGAACTCCAATCCAAGCAGGGAGCTGAACCGGCTGAATACGCATTTCATAGCATGCCCGCAAGAATTGATTGTGTATGCCCTTTTGATTGTAAGCGATGACAGTACGCAAATATTTGCGACGGGCAGATTGATAATGAAGGGTAAGCTCACGGATATCTGTTTGTCGGGGAGCAGAAGGAAGCGAAAATGGAACGGTCTGTTTATGCAAAGACAATGTTAAACGCCGAGCTGCATATGTCGAACCTTGTAAATGAATTATCGGGCTTAGATAGTGGAATTTTTCACTATGAGGATGATAGGTAAGAAGGACGGACATTCGGTTATGTATTGGCCGAATAAAAAATTGAAGAAATGAAGATAAACGAAGAATAAGAGTGTCAGCAGAAGATGCGTGAACTGATTGAGGTGTCAGGATAATCCAAATGGGAAGCATAGACAATGTATAATAGCCTGCATTACGCTGCTGGACAAGCGTAATGGGAATTGTACTGCATTGGAATTCTACCGGCACTTCTGTGTTTTGCCAACGAACAAGCAGATCGGGCCGCTGCTTTATGTCTGGCAGAAACGGTTCCAACTCTACATCAAGTGCATGACTCGAAAACAATTCATACAGCTGACTTTTACCAAGCAAGTGTGCAGGAGATTCGCCCTCAGAAAAACTATCTCGGCAGGACGACTTCTGATAGTGAGCAAAATGTGGGATGACGACATTACCGACTTTCAAAAGCAACTGTTCTTTACATTGGGGACAATAAAAGGATTCTTGTTTACGCCACTCTCTTAAGCTTTCCAGGGATTGCGTTCTAGTTAGGATGACTAGTTTCCCTTCAACTGTTAGAGCTGTCAACAAGGACTTCACTCTCCTCTCTAATTTATCTTACAAATTTTCAGACTACTTAGCAAGCATTTTATAAAAATAAAAAAGCTACCAGTATATCGGTAGCTTTTCAGTATATTATGCAAAATATTTATCGACTTGTTTGAATACATCAGATTCCATGACAACAGTACCATATTCTTCTAAACGGTGGATCGTCAGTTTGGACGGTGAACCAAATTCTGAAATCATGCTGGCAATATCTCTGGCGCGTTTAGTTTCAATGAGAGAGTAATCAAATCGCAAGTTTAGATAGTAACGATTTTCGAATGCATATAGCTGAGTTTCGAACTCGTCATCCAAAGAAATCAGCTTAGCTGCAAGGGGAATCAGTTCGTCAAATTCATTGAACTTAAACAATCTGTCCGTAAGCTGCACTTCTTCATCTTCCTCTTCAGATTCATTGAGTGCGTCAAAGATTGGATCAAATAACTCTTCCGGGTCTTCGATCCCAAAAGGAAATTGGGAACTCTCAGCATTTTTCGGCAGATGCGCCCGGGTAACGATTACTTCGATTCCCTCATTCATCGCATTGACTTGAATCCATAGCGGACCTTCTACTTCAAACTCTGTGTCGTCGCCTAATTCATCCATCATATCCCAAAAAAGCTCTTCACTCTTTTCGCGGTTATACCATACATCTTCTTTACTGAAGCCGCGATCCTCAATATCCCCGTATGATAAATAAAACTTTACCGTATTTTCATTAATTCTCTCTATTTCCATCCCTTATCTCTCCCTTCTGTAAAACAGGCCTTCCCCTGTTATATAATTTACTCGCTTGCAATGCTTACTCTTACTATATGTCTACCAAACCGAATTCGAAAGGGTTTATTTCATTTGCCTAAGCATTCAAGCGAAAATCCTAGAGGAATCCAAGGGAAATTGAATTCAAAAAAGCTGATAGGCACAAATGTATCCAGTGTGTCGTCCCTATCAGCTTTTGTATTTAGATTAGTTTACCATACGCCGCGCTTCGAGCAGCTGATAGGCTCTAACTTTTCTAGGTAGGAAACGACGAATCTCATCTTCATTGTATCCTACTTGAAGTCTTTTTTCATCTAGAATGATTGGTCTTCTTAAAAGACCTGGATGCTCTTGAATTAATTCATATAACCGCTGTAGCGGCAGGCTTTCTACGTCGACATTTAACTTTTGGAAAATCTTAGATCGTGTAGAGATAATTTCATCTGTACCGTCTTCAGTCATGCGCAGAATTTGTTTGATTTCTTGAATATTCAATGGTTCAGAGAAGATATTACGCTCTGTATAAGGAATCTCATGTTCCTCCAACCATGCTTTAGCTTTTCTACAAGATGTACAACTAGGTGATGTATAAAGTGTTACACCCATTCCTGACACGTCCTTTCTCACGGCTTGCGCTCATTTGGATTTAATATGTTTAGACTTTAATTTAGAATTATTATAATTTATCTTGATACTGCTCATTATACACATAATCATTCTCAATTAATATAGTTTTTCAAAAAAACTTTTACGGAATTTCTACAATTATTTCATCAATAGAAATCTTCCATGAATCGAGATGTTTTCAGCAATAAATGAACATCTTTTCTTTTTATACCCCTTACCGATTTGATTTAAACCTGCTGCATAAAATTAATAGGATTCTCATTTAGATTTTTTCTCATTTACTGCTTCTCTTTCTTATAGTACGTACAGATGTACTGAAAGGTTTCATTTTAATTAGAAATTCTTTCAAGAAGTTGCATTTGTCAAGGCAAGCCGATATACTTTTAAGTAATAAAACAACGGCCGTGAAGGAAAGAGTATTTTTGCCGCGATTTTCCCAGAGAGCTTGTACAAGGTGTGAACAAGCAAAATCGCCCAAAAGGAATGGGATCCTGAGCCTGATGGATGAACACAAGTACTCCATCACGTTTTCCACGTTACGGAACAGAGTGGCTTTTTTCAAAAGCAATTCGGGTGGTACCACGGTTCCCAACATCAATCGTCCCTATATCCAGGGAGGACTGATGTTTTTTTATGCAGTTTTTTAGGTGAGTGGGTCTTAAGGCAGGTTTGGATTGATTATTATCCAGTTTGGGATTTAAAGCAAAGATGTGCTCATAACGCTTCGCTTTTAATCGCAGAAGTAATTGCTATTCCCGCAGGAGTCGCCCCACCCTCCGCTTCAATCCTAGGTTTTGTTGTGGAAGGATGCAATAAGACCACTGAAGCTTTCTAACATCTGTGAAGTTTTGTAGATCACATAGTATATAAAGTATTCATGTCTCATTTGCATATTTTAAATCCAAAAGGTAACTTGTTTGCAGTCTTGAATCATATCGATGCAAGTTTGTATTGATTTGGAACTTCTAACAGTATCTTTAGAATCAAAATTTATTTGCATAATAACTACAACGAACTCAACAAAGTATTTCACCACAAAAAATTAGGGATTGAAGCGGAAGACGGTCGACTCCGGGAGGATCAGGTCGACAGGTAAGACGACTTTGGGGAGCTCACGACCAAGTCGGCTTACCGCGGGCCCTCCGGAAAGCGTACCGTCTGAAGCGAAAATCACCATGCCCAAAACCTTATATGCATACATTTTTAAAAACTTAAAACCAGGAGGAAAACAAAAATGAAAACCATATTCTCAGGCGTACAACCTACAGGCGTCATTACTCTAGGCAACTACATCGGTGCATTCCGTCAATTCGTCGAGCTTCAGGACGAAGAAGACTGCATCTTCTGCATCGTCGATCAGCATGCCATCACCGTCCAGCAAGATCCTGACGAACTCAAGAAAGCAATCAGAGCCCTCGCAGCTACGTACATCGCCAGCGGCATCGATCCGGAGAAGTCCACACTCTTCATCCAGTCCGAAGTTCCGGCACACGCACAGGCTGGCTGGATCATGCAGTGCGTCTCATATATTGGGGAACTCGAACGCATGACACAGTTTAAAGACAAATCAGATGGAGCAGAAGGCGTATCAGCTGCACTGTTGACATACCCTCCATTAATGGCGGCAGACATCCTTCTGTACAACACTGACATCGTTCCTGTCGGCGAAGACCAAAAGCAGCATCTCGAGCTGACACGCGATTTAGCAGAGCGATTCAACAGTCGCTATGGAAAAGTATTGACCATTCCGGCCGTTCGTATTCCGAAAAACGGTGCAAGAATAAAATCTTTACAGGATCCACTGAAGAAAATGAGCAAATCTGACCCGAATAAAAAAGCAACGATCACTATTTTAGACACACCAAAAGAAATTGAAAAGAAAATTAAAAGTGCAGTTACCGATTCAGAAGGCATTGTAAAATTTGATACAGAAAACAAACCAGGCGTTTCTAATCTATTAATTATCGAATCTTCATTGAGCGGAAAGTCAATCGCTGAATTGGAGGCGAAATATGAAGGATTAGGCTACGGAGCGTTTAAAGCCGGCGTTGCGGAAGCGATTAATGAACATTTAGCTGTTATCCAAAAACGTTACTATGAGCTGATCGATTCTCCTGAACTGGATACTTATTTAGACCAAGGAGCTGACAAAGCTCACCAAATTGCTTCCGCGACGCTTAAGAAAATGGAAGCCGCAATGGGCTTGGGACGTAGACGGTAAGTAGTAGCGCAAAACTCGCAATCAACAGCAAAGTAAAATCTACTGACTGCAGCATGAACAGCAGTATTTGCTGATAGTCATAGCCTAACGCAGAGTAGTTTAAGTAGAAAAGTAAATTGGCCAGTGATACTACAATCACACAATAACTGCAGATGAATACCAGAAAACGTGTCAAACTGATCCTCGCCTTTTCTGTTTTCTTTCAATATATGATTGAAGGAACCCATTTTAGACGAGCATACCAAAAACGGAAAGAGCCATGAGCTCTTTCCGTTTTTGTATATTAGATCTTTTTAAATATCAAGGAAGCGTTGTGACCACCAAATCCAAGCGAGTTGCTCATCGCGTAGGTGATATTTGCTTTACGCGCTTCATTTACCACATAATCCAAATCACATTCAGGATCGGGCGTTTCGTAATGAATCGTCGGCGGAACAATGCCTTCCTGCAATGCTTTCACTGTGAAGATTGCTTCGATACCGCCAGCTGCGCCAAGTAAGTGACCAGTCATCGATTTCGTTGAGCTCATCATCAACTTATATGCATGATCCCCGAATACTGTTTTAGCTGCCATCGTTTCGAATAAATCATTATACGGCGTACTTGTTCCGTGCGCGTTAATATAATCAATTTGATTCGGCTCGATGTCCGCTTTCTTTAAAGCTTGTACCATTGCACGCGCGGCACCTTCTCCGCCTGGCGCCGGTGCCGTAATATGATGCGCATCTCCAGTCGAGCCGTATGCTACGATTTCTGCGTAGATCTTGGCTCCGCGTTTCACCGCATGCTCATACTCTTCCAGTATCAAGATTCCCGCACCTTCACCCATGACGAAACCGTCGCGGTTCTTATCAAACGGACGCGATGCTTTTACAGGATCTTCATTCAATGAAAGTGCAGTGCTCGCAATGAATCCGGCAACAGCAAGTGACGTGATCGGCGCTTCAGTTCCGCCTGTGATCATGACATCTGCATCTCCGCGCAGAATAACTTCAAATGCGTCTCCGATTGAGTTTGTACCTGAAGCACATGCCGTAACCGAACAAGAGTTAATTCCTTTTGCACCCGTTATAATCGAAACCTGTCCTGCTGCCATATCGGGAATCATCATTGGCACGAAGAACGGACTGACCCGGCGATAGCCTTTTTCAAGGAATGTGTTGAACTGAATTTCGTGTGACTCCATGCCACCGATTCCAGAACCGATCCAGACACCTGTGCGGAGTGCTGTTTCATCATCCAGTTCAAGATCAGCATCCTTCATTGCCATCAATGCCGAAGCAACCGCGTAGTGAGTAAAGCGGTCCATTTTTCGTGCATCCTTACGTGAGACATACTGCTCGATATCAAAGTCTTTAACCTCAGCCATCACACGCACCGGGAATTTTTCTTGATCCAGGCGGGTCATGATATCGATACCTGATCTCCCTTCAATTACTGCATTCCATGAGTCTTCAGCAGAATTTCCTACTGGCGAGATACCACCGATTCCAGTTACCACTACACGTCGTTTTTCCAAGTTCAAACTTCCTTTCTATCGTTAACTTTGTTAGTTAGTTACTGTTTACTTACCCCATTTTATACATAGGGCACCCCAAGTCAAGCCGCTGCCGAATCCAACCATGACAATGACATCATCATCTTTGACACGGCCTTCCGCCAGATCATCCACCAAGGAAATTGGAATAGACGCGGCAGACGTATTACCGTATTTATGAACGGACTTTGACATTTTCTCGACAGGCAGGCCAAGGCGTTCGCGTGCTGCTTCCATAATACGGATATTCGCCTGGTGAGGAATCAAAAAGTCTACATCTTCTTTTGCCAGACCTGCTTTTTCCGTAACAGCCAGTGCAGATTCACCCATTTGACGAACAGCGAATTTAAATACTTCACGGCCGTTCATTTCAATGAATTTGTTATGCATTAAATACTTACCGCCTCCACCGTCAGCGCCCAATTCGAACGAAAGAATACCTCTGTCGCCGCTTACTTTACCGACGACCGTCGCACCGGCTCCGTCGCCGAAAAGAACTGCAGTATTGCGGTCTTCCCAGTCTGTGATCTTGGATAATTTTTCTACACCGACCACTAATACATAATCATAAGTGTTCGATTCAACAAACTGTTTTGCAGTAACGACACCGTACATAAATCCGGCACAGGCTGCTGAAATATCCATCGCTGCAGCATTCTTTGCACCCAATCGCTCTTGTATCATTGTAGAAACAGAAGGAAACGAGTGGTCAGGAGTTACTGTCGCAACGAGAATCAAACCGATCTGATCTGCACTGATTTCAGCTGATTCCAATGCCTGCTTTGCTGCTTCAAATGCCATGTCCGATGTGTTCGTTTGATCATCTGCAATCCGACGTTCTTCTATCCCCGTACGTGAACGAATCCATTCATCAGATGTATCTATGCGTTTTTCCAAATCTTGATTTGTTACGACCTGCGGCGGATTATATTTTCCCATCCCTAACAATCCTGCTCTCATTTCATCTACCCCGTTCCTTATCATCTATTATTAGTACCTGGTATTAATTATAGAAGAAAATCGAACATTTTTCAATACAAGGACACTTTTTCGTCAAAAATAGTTCATATTATCATTTCATCGTTCAGATGTGCTATGGTATGATGTAGTTTGAAATAGACTAGTCGAGGTGAAAATCATGCAATATATTATGACATTTGTTTGGTCGTTCTTATTAGTTTCCATGTTGAACTATGTTGCTGGTTCAATTGTAGGTACTGAATTTGACTTCATGGCGGGCGTTACCGTCTCAATCGTATTAGCTGTATTGGTTCTGATCATCACAGCTATTATTCCAGACGAGTCCCCGGCAGACGTTTAATCGAAAGCCAAAAAGCGTAAGCACTCTACAGTGCCTACGCTTTTTTCATACCGTTATATCCTTCCGACCTGCACAACTAATTCCCCGTCCTGCATCGTCAATTGGATTCGTTCGCCTTCCTGCATACTGCCTTTAATGACTTCTTTCGCCACTTTCGTTTCCACATGACGCTGAATGAAGCGTTTCAGCGGCCGTGCACCGAAATCTGCATCCGCGCCTTCTTTGACAATCCAGTCCAGTACTTCATCGTCATAAACTAACAGCACATCCTGATCTGCAAGCCGCGCCACTAAATCGCCAAGCATTTTTCGGGTAATTGCTTTGAATGAATCAATCGTTAATGAGTGGAAGATAATGATATCATCCATCCGGTTCAGCAACTCAGGTTTGAAATGACGACGTAACTCTGCCATGATCAAATCTTCTTTTGCATGATCCTCATCATTCAAATTTCCATCCAAAAGATAAGCAGAACCTATATTCGAAGTCATGATGACGACTGTGTTCGTAAAGTTTACCAATCGTCCCTGACTGTCCGTGATCCGTCCGTCATCCAGAATCTGCAGTAAAATATTCGCGACATCCGGATGGGCTTTCTCGATTTCATCCAATAACACAACTGCATAAGGATTACGTCGAACAGCTTCTGTCAGCTGACCGCCTTCTTCATAGCCGATATACCCCGGAGGCGCACCGACAAGACGCGACACACTGTGTTTTTCCATATACTCAGACATATCAATCCGCACAAAATGGTCTTCTGAATCAAATAACGTAGCAGCCAGTGTCTTCGCAAGTTCCGTCTTACCAACACCCGTCGGACCTAAGAATAGGAACGAGCCAATTGGTTTATTCGGATCCTGAATTCCTGCACGTGCGCGCCAAACCGCTTCAGTCACAAGTTGTACCGCGTTATCCTGGCCAATGACGCGTTCTTTCAATGTTTCATGCAGGCGAAGCAATTTCTCCCGCTCACCTTCCACCAATTTTGTCACCGGAATGCCTGTCCAGCGTGCAACAATTGAAGCGATCTCTTCTTCCGTCACTTCTTCACGCAATAAACGAAGATCTTTACTGCCTTCAAGCGGACTTTCCAATGCTTTTAACTCTTTCTCCAACTCAGGAATCTTACCGTACTGTAATTCAGCAGCTTTATTCAAATCAAAACGACCCTCTGCTTCTTCCAATTCGCGACGATAACGATCCAATTCTTCCCGCTTGCTTTGAACCTTTTTCAATGAAGCTTTTTCACTGTCCCACTGCTCCCGCATACCTTTCGAAGAATCTTTCAGCTCCTGCAATTCTTCACGCAAAGCAGCAAGCCGCGTCTGACTCATCGTATCTTTCTCTTTGCGAAGTGCCTGCTCTTCAATCTCAAGCTGCATAATACGGCGTGTCACTGCATCCAGTTCCTGCGGCATGGAATCAATTTCGGTCCGGATCATCGCGCTCGCTTCATCAATTAAATCGATTGCTTTATCGGGCATAAAACGCTCCGTTAAATAGCGGTCTGACAGCGTTGCGGCCGCCACTAATGCACGGTCATGAATCCGCACCCCATGATGCAGTTCAAATCGCTCTTTCAATCCGCGTAAAATCGAAACTGTATCTTCGACTGACGGTTCGCGCACCAAAACTTGCTGAAATCTTCGTTCAAGTGCTGCATCTTTTTCAATATACATCCGATATTCATCAAGCGTCGTCGCACCGATACAGTACAGTTCTCCCCGCGCAAGCATCGGCTTCAGCATATTCCCCGCATCCATCGCGCCTTCCGTTT
Organism: Sporosarcina sp.; assembly: GCF_029257255.1. Classification (GTDB taxonomy): domain Bacteria; phylum Bacillota; class Bacilli; order Bacillales_A; family Planococcaceae; genus Sporosarcina. The sequence continues at coordinate 40,273 of NZ_JARICI010000015.1, forward strand.
TCCCTGCACCGACAATCGTATGGATTTCATCAATGAATAAAATGATTTCCCCATTACTTTCTTTTACTTGTTTCAATACACCTTTCAAACGCTCTTCAAATTCTCCGCGATACTTGGCACCCGCAATCAATGCACTCATATCCAGCTCAAAAATCTGTCGGTCCTTCAATCCTTCCGGTACATCACCTTTGACAATACGCTGAGCAAGTCCTTCAACGATTGCGGTTTTACCGACACCTGGCTCTCCGATCAGTACGGGATTATTCTTCGTTTTTCTTGATAAAATTCGTATGACATTTCGTATTTCTTCATCCCGGCCGATCACCGGATCCATTTTACCGTTTTTCACTTCATCCACAAGATTCCGACCAAATTGCTCAAGAGGCGAGCGTTGGTCTTCCTGCATTCCATCCATACGCATAACCATCCACCTTTCATTTCTTTGACTTTGACTATCTTTGATTAATTTAATTATAGATTATTTTATTAGAGATGTAAATGGATTTGCTTCGAATGAAAGGAGCAATTTTCACCTAAAAAACCGCTCGCACAAGGCAAGCGGTTGCGAGGTTTATACGAGTTTTCTCGGTGCTACGACTACCCCGTCTTCATCTGCATAGACGTAGTGTCCCGGCGTCCATTCGACGTTACCGAAATGCAGTACTTCATTTGTTTGACCTTCGCCGCGCTTAATACTTTTCACCGGCATGCTGCCAATCGCCATGACGCCAATCTCTTGCGTGCCTAGATCCGCAGTGTCGCGCGCACAGCCATAAATAATAACACCTGCAAGTTTACGGTCCTGAGCAATTTCGCCAAGCATATCCCCCATCAATGCGCAGCGTTTCGAACCTCCCCCATCAACCACCAACACGTTGCCTTCTGGAATGGTCTGCAAAGCTTCTTTGACCAACACGTTGTCTTCAAAGACTTTGACTGTAGAAATCGGTCCCGAAAACCGCTTATGCTTGCCGTACGATTTGAACTCCATCGTACACACCTGCAGCTCCTCAATGAAATCATCACATAAATCCGCTGTTTTAACTGACATTTCCCTATTCCCCCTAAGTTAAATAATGTTTCATCCTTCATTAGTACGTATTCGACAAAGTTTGTCATTTCCTTCTTTAAAGTTGTTGGAATTAGTAAGTTAATAGAAGTTGCGGTTTGGGGATTTTCGCTTCAGACGGTACGCTTTCCGGAGGGCCCGCGGTAAGCCGACTTGGTCGCAAGCTCCCCAAAGTCGTCTTACCTGTTGGGCTGATCCTCCCGGAGTCGACCGTCTTACGCTTCAATCCCTAGTTTTTGTGGTGAAGTAGGGAGTGTGGTTCATTGTAGGCAATAAGCTGATAGACTCTCAATTCGAAACAGTCGTTCAAAACCAATGTCAAGACATACTAACTTTTAGACCAAGCGAATAGAGTAGGTTTGGCATTTCCTTTTTAAAGTTGTTGGAATTAGTAAGTTGATAGAAGTTGCTGTTTGGGGATTTTCACTTCAGACGGTACGCTTTCCGGAGTCGACCGCCTTACGCTTCAATCCCTAGTTAGAGTAGTGAAGTTAGAATGTATTGTTTCCTATCGTAAATAAGCTGACAGTGTTTTGTTTTAAAAAGCAGTTCAATGCTGAAAACATCAAGCAGTTCATTTAATCAAAGACTTGATCTCAAACTCCATACCGTCTTTCAGATATTGCCAATGAGACATGAACACTTTATATACTATGTAATCCACAAAACTTCCCAGATGTTAGATAATTGCAGTGACCTTACTGCATCTATTCACAACAAACGTAGGATTGAAGCGGAGGGTGGGGCGACTCCCGGAGGATCAGCGTGAGTCTAAGACCCTGGACTGAGCGTAGCGAGGGAAGCGGCTTAGGCCACGCCCTCGGGAAAGCGCCCCAAGCCGAAGCGAAATCCCACGACCAACAACAAGTAATCTTTCAACTCCTTTGAATACAAAAAAACCATACCCAAATGAGTATGGTCAGAATTGCTTATTATCGTACGCCAAGCGCCATTTTAGCATAGCGTGACATGTTATCTCTGGACCATGGCGGGTTCCAGACGATATCTACTTCTGTCTCTTTTACTTCAGGAAGTTCCATTAACTCCTGTTTGATATTGGTTACGATCTGTGGACCCATTGGACAGCCCATTGACGTTAAGGTCATCGTGATTTTTGCTACTCCACCTTCAAGCAGCTCTGCATTATAAACTAAACCTAAGTTGACAATATCAACACCCAGCTCAGGGTCAATAACGTTTTCCAACGCGCCAAACAGGTAATCTTTGATTTCTTCTTTGCTCATCGGAATGCTCCTCTCTGTCGTGATCTGATTTCATCTTACCAACTTACTCCCCCGCAAGCAAATGCTGTGCAAGCCAATCAACAGATGCCAGCATTCCTGGACGCGAAACCGCATGCCCTGCTTCTTCTTCATTCATCCACTTCAAACGCTCCGGATGACCTTCATACTCTTTTTGAATCGCCAAATAAAATTCCTTCGTAAACTCAAACGGCACCACCGTATCCTGCTCCCCGTGCCACATAAATAGCGGGCGTTCATTCAGTCTGCCTGGATTCTTCGATAGATCAACCTGATCCAGTGCACCAAAAAGCTGTTCGCGCTCTTCCAATGTAACAGGTAGTTTTCGACCGCCTCGTTCAGCATAGGAAATCTGTCCTTTTGCCAATTTGACAAACGCCGGGGAACCCATCATCACAGAAGCTGCATCGATCCATCCATAGCTCGCCAGACAGCCGAATGTCGTCAGTCCACCCATCGAAGTGCCGCCCATGCCAACCCGAGAATTATCATCAATTAAATTCTTTGCTTTCAATTCTTCGTGTAAAATTCCTGCTTCTTTAATGTTAGACAAAACAATTTCCCAAAACTTCAATGCCAAATGAAATTCATCCAGATCTTCCGCACGCTCTCCATGCAGCATGCAATCCGGTAAAATCACACGAATGCCTTTTTTTGCTAAATTATAAGCGTAGTGCAGATTATGCTCCTTCGCACTCGTAAAGCCATGAAAAAACAGTACAACTGGAAGCTGTTCTTGTTCTGTAGACTCCTCCACAATATGAAGCACCGGGATATTCTGCCAATGTTCCGAACGGATAATCATACGAATTCCTCTCTTCCTACGATTCTTTAGTGTTATTTTAGGATAGCAACAATCTCAGTAGAAGACAAAAGGTTCGCCTTATTCCAGTTTTTTTGACTTACTTGCCTTATTAGCGCTAAACTATGAAGATATAATGAGCACACTGGAACATATTATAAAGCAATAGGAGAGGATTCTTTGAAACCACATTTAATTGTTTTAGACTTAGATGGAACATTATTAACTGATGAAAAAGTGATTTCTCCTAAAACGGAAGAAACATTACAACTGGCAGTTTCACAGGGGCATCATGTCATGATTGCAACTGGCCGACCATACCGAGCAAGTGAAATTTACTACCGCCAGCTCGGTTTAACTACACCGATCGTCAATTTTAACGGGGCCTTCGTCCACCATCCAACCGATACATCTTGGAAAACCATGCACGAAACGATAGCTTTGCCAATTGTCAATGAAGTCGTCGAAGCCATGCAGGACTTTTCTGTCGAGAATATTGTTGCAGAAGTAATGGATGATGTGTATGCCCAGTATCATGATGAACGTTTCCTGGATATTCTGAGCTTTGGCAATCCAAATATTACAGAAGGCGACATCCGGCAGTCATTGAAAACGGATCCGACGAGTTTATTAATTCAAGCTAACCACCTGACAGTGGATCCAATTCGCCAACATCTTGAAGATATTCACGCAGAAGTGATCGATCACAGACGCTGGGGGGCTCCATTTAATATAGTCGAGATCGTCCGACACGGCTTGAACAAAGCAGTAGGTATTGACGCAGTTTCGAAGTGGATGAACATCCCGAAAGAGCGCATTATTGCTTTCGGTGACGAAGACAACGACTTAGAAATGATTGATTATGCAGGGGTCGGCGTCGCAATGGGCAATGCAATCGACCGCTTAAAATCCATCGCAAATGAAGTGACCGATACGAACAACCAAGACGGTATCTCTTTAATTCTAGAAGACCGCCTCTCATTAAATAAATCCATACTTAAGAACAGTAGTTATTAATAGAAAAATCATTTGTTCAAGGGGGAATTCCAATGAAAATTTTTGCTGACAGTGCCTGTGATCTGCCTCAATCTTACTTTGAGGAAAACGATGTAGAACTCTTTCCGCTGAGCGTCCTGCTTAACGGCAAGGAATACGAAGATATCGTGGAAATCAATTCAAAAGAAGTGTTCGATGCCATCCGTAAAGGACAGCAACCTAAGACTTCACAAGCTTCGCCTGATGTGATGATGAAAACATGGAAAGAGTTTGCCAAGTCTGGAGAAGATGGCATATATATCGCTTTCTCCTCACAGCTTTCCGGCACGTATCAAACAGCCGTCATGACGAGCGACCAAGTAAAAGAAGGCAACCCATCCATGAATCTCGTACTCATTGATTCCCGCTGTGCTTCACTTGGCTATGGACTGCTCGTTAAAGAAGCAGTTCGGCTGCGCGAAGAAGGATTGAATGTACGCGAGATCGAACGAAAGATTCGTGCCATGGCTTCACACATGGAACATTTATTTACAGTGGAAGACCTGGATTATCTGGCAAAAGGCGGACGTGTATCAAAAGCAAGCGCATTTTTTGGAGGTTTGCTCAACATCAAACCTTTACTTCATGTAGAAGGCGGAAAACTCGTGCCGATCGAAAAGCATCGCGGACGGAAAAAAGTACTGCGCCGCATGATCGAAATGATGAAAGAACGCGGCCACAATCTCGAGGAGCAAGTCCTTGCCATCAGCCATGGTGACGATGAAAAAACAGCCCTTGAATTTAAAGCGATGATTGAAGAAGTCATTCAGCCAAAAGCCATTGAGATTCATCAAATTGGCTCTGTTATCGGATCACATGCAGGACCGGGCACGATTGCACTGTTTTTCTTAAATAAAGTCAGTTCCAAATAAAAAACGTCAGTTCACAAATATAAAATGTGGACTGACGTTTTTGTTTTATTTAGTTTGCTGCTGTTTTTTTAGTGCTTCCTCTTTTTTGCGCTGTCTACCTTTACGGAATATCGCAAATAGGAATGATAAGAAGAATGCATAAACTAAAAGTGAAGCGATTAAATATGGAGTGTTGAAACCTTCGTCCTCTTCCACGATATAGATTTCTGCCAGTTCACGATCTAGCACGACGTGGTACTTATTGTCTTTTGTTTCTTTTACTAAATCTTGACCAAGAACACCCCGCAGCTTTTTCTTTTCCCCGATTTCAGCCGGGTTAATTTCAAAGCTTTGAACTTCTGAAGTATTATTAATCGCGATTATCCATTTTTCCTTTTCGGAAGAACGCTCAAATACCATGAACCCGTCTTCATTGTGCAAAATACGGAAGTCTCCGTTGCGCAATGTGTCTGAGTCATTACGAAGCGTATTAAGATCCCCGATCCACTCATGCAACTCCATATCCGTCTTAAAGTTAAAGAATGGATGAGATTCAGGCGCCTCTTTACCATTCACTGCAATTTCCGTTGCATACGGTACTAGCGGAACACCCGGCAACATGAATTGTGCCGCCGTCGCCACTTTCCAGCGGGTTGGAGGGAACTGTCGTAATTCCACCATTCTATAAGTAAAGCGCGGTCCTGTTAAATCGTCGAATTGAAGTAATTTATCTGTATCTTCACCCGTAAACTGATCCATCGAAGAAGAATCAGGATCTACTTGAACGAATGATTCTTGAATCGCGTCACTACGTTCTTTAGCAGGCACGCTGTCAAATGAAGCGTCACTTGCTTCATTAGTAATGACATATAGACCTTCACGCTCATTCTTAAGCGCTTCAATCATACGGTTGAGGAATGCAGTGTCTACTTCCTTCAGTTTTGTCAGACGAAGACCGGCGAGCTCGTAGTCTTTAACAAATTGAACCGCTGCACCGATCAGTTGATCCTGAACTTCCTTGCTGCTCAAATCCCAATCAATTGTTCCTTCTTCAGCAGGTGAAGAAGCAAGCTCATTCGCCCAGACATGATCTGCGCTGACGTTTCCAAGTGGAAAATCCGCCATCACTTTCAAGTCTGCATCATGCATTTGTGAGAGTAATTCTGTTAATTCTTCTGATGTTCCAAAATGAGGCTCAAGCTCGGAATAATCGAGTACTTGATTGCCGTCATATGTAGCCGTCTTGAAAACGGGTCCGATTGAAATCATGGAGAAATGCATATCAATCAAGTGCTGTAGTCGGTTGCTGATTCCTCCAAAGTCTCCGCCGTTAAAAGCATTAGGGTCTTGGGCATTGACGTCAAAATCATTGGTTCCCAGGCCGTTGTTGAAACGGTCGACGAGCAGATCATATATACTTTCATCGCTGAAGGTCTTTTCTGTTTCTGCATAGGTGACCGGTTGTGCTATAGATAGGGCAAGCATACAAGCTGCCAGTAGTCCGGTGATTCGTTTCAATGTAGTAAATCCTCCTTACGCAAACTCTTTCATAAGTTTATCAAACGCCAGAACCCCGCGCCATTCTTTCTGCTTATTTACCCAGCACTCCTCTATAAATACGGCAATCCTGTGAATTGCTTGCTAAGTGTTGGAGTAAAGTTCAAAGGCATAAGGATATTTTGCGTTGCAGTAGGGGATTTTCGCTTCAGACGGTACGCTTTCCGGAGGGGCCGCTTCAATCCCTAGTTTGAGTGGTAAAGTAGTAAGTGTAGTTCTTTGTAGATCATAAGCTGACAGTGTTTCATAAAAAAAGCAGTTCAAATTCAAAACTAAGAAAATTACTGACTTAGCCATTAGCCACAAAGTATGATATTTCCTTTTTTAAAGTTGTTGAAATTAGTAAGTTGATAGGTGTTGCAGTCTGGGATTTTCGCTTCAGACGGTACGCTTTCCGGAGGGCGGGCGGTGAACCACACCCCTCGCTTCGCTCGCCGGGTGTTTCACCTGTCCCGCTGATCCTCCCGGAGTCGACCGTCTTCCGCTTCAATCCCTAGTTTGAGTGGCGAAGTGCGATGTGCTGGTTATTGTATCTAATAAGCTGACATTGTTTAAATTTTAAAAAATAGCTCAAATTCAAAACCAGAAAAATTCTGGTGGTGCTATGAAACAAATTCTGGATATCAAACTTCATACCATCTTTTAAACCAAGCCAGTAAGACATGAACACTTTATATACTACTTGAAAATCAAAGCTTCACAGATCGTAGACAGCTTCAATCAACTTACTACATCCCTTCACAACAAAACATAGGATTGAAGCGGAGGATGGGACGAAATGCAAAGATGTGCTCCCAACGCTTCGCTTTTGCTGTGGGAATAGCAATTACTTCTGCGATTAATAGCGAAGCGTTATGAGCATGAGCTGGAGACCTGGCAAAGATGCCCCCGGAAAGCGCCCCATCCCGCAACGAAAATCCCATGACCCACACTAATTTTCTTCTTTTAAAACCGAGCCAACCCCAAACACAAAAAGAGGAAAGAGGAAAGAATGTTTACTATTCCCTCCCCTTCTAATTCACTCATCTTCATCCAGAAAAAAATCAGGATCTTTCTGCTTGCGGGCGAATACGAATACGGGGACTGCAAACTACGGCTATCCTAAAGGCTTAGTGAAACTTTGGTTTCCAGTCTCAGATCTACGTTTCAATCACTATATTCCCTCGCTGAACAGGGTACAATTTATTATTGCTGAAGATAACTTTTTTGGTACTTTAAACCACAATACTTTTTCTGTTGAATAACATTATATCTTGCAGCTGGAACATCTACGTAAAAGATTTAAAAACCAAGCTAGTGTACCGTAGCGGAAGGCGGCGACTCGGGGAGGATCAGCCCGACAGGTGAGACGACTTGCGGGAGCAAAGCGACCAAGTCGGCTCACCGCGGGCCCTCCCGAACGCGTCCGCCTGAAGTGCAGGGAAACGGTCTTCCCTCTACACACAAATTCCAAAGCACAAAAAAGAGGAAAGAATGTTTACCATTCCTCCCCCTGCTTAAAAGCTAATACCTATTCACTCATCTTCATCCAGAAAAAATGCTGGATCCTTCTGCTTGCGGGCGCTTACGAAAACGGAAACTGCAAACAGCGCCATCAGCAAAAGGACCACCAGTAAAAAGATCCATCCGGTTTGACTTGCCATCTGCAGCCCTCCTCGTAAAATCACATCACCAGATTAAGCAAAAAAGTCAAAGCCAAGCGGCAACTTGAAACCTACGAACATCGTAGCAAGCAAGAACACGATGAACAAAATCAACATAACACCCGTGCTCTTTCCTTTGCTTCCACGTACAAGCGTCATCTCCATAAACCCAATCGTCAGAAGACCTAGAACGAACTTAATTCCGTACAACATCGAGTTCAAGCCCATATGCTCAAAGAACAGCGCTGCGCCCGAAATAATAATCAAAATATAGAACAAACGCAAAATCATATGAGTGATTTTCTTGCCTTTCGTACCTGAAGCCATACCGACAGCTACGAAGAACAAAACAATCCCCACTACCCATGTCAAAATATGAAAATGGGTTGTATCAGTTAAAAATCCCAAACTTGCCACCTCATTTTAATATAGTCGATTGATATGTTACCATAATTTCCAAACGACGACTATTCTATTGCTTGCTGTCAACCACTCAATTTTTATTCGAATCGGTTAACTAATGTGCCAATGCCTTCAATAGACACTTTTACGGTGTCGCCTTTTTTCAGGAATGTTGGCGGAGTCATGCCTTTTCCAACGCCAGCTGGTGTGCCTGTCAAAATGACATCGCCTGCTTCAAGCGTCACATACTTAGAGATCTCTGCGATCAATTCATCGATTTTCAACATCATGGAAGAAGTATTGCCGTTTTGACGAACTTCATCATTCACTTTCGTAACGATGGACAGATTATGCGGGTTTGGAATTTCATCCTTCGTTACAACATAAGGGCCCATCGGACATGAACCGTCTAATGTTTTGCCAAGGAAGAATTGTTTATGATCCGTCTGTACATTGCGTGCTGTAATATCGTTCGCAATCGTGTAGCCAAATACATAATCATATGCCAGTTGCTTCGGAATGTTTTTGCCATTCTTGCCAATCACAACTGCCAATTCGCCTTCATAATCCAATGAATCTGTCACATCGCTGTGAATTGAAAGAGTCTGCTCATCTCCAGCGATCGCTGTCGGTGCCTTCGTAAACACTACAACTTTCTCAGGCGGTGCTTCGTCACCCATTTCGGTTACATGTTCTGCATAGTTCTTCCCTACACAAATAACGTTCTTTGGTGTGCGCGGAATCGGTGCAAGCCACTCAACTTCAGTAAATGCATGTTTAAACTGTTCTGCATTGTCTTCTGCCTCTGTTTTTTCCACTAATTTACGAACCATTTCCACAAAGTCCATACCAAGGGATACGGCTTCAATCATCGTTTTTGGAAAATCATTTTGATCCTGTGCTTCCGCCATTGCAAGCACGTCCCAAACTGCTTCCTCACGTTTCACTTTTGTACCGAATAACGTTCTTCCTTCGTAACGGAATGACAATAGTTTCATTTGAATGCCCAACCCTTTCCATGTGTATTCACATACTTCTATGTTACGACAAAATCTATACATTTTCCTCTTTAATACCGAAATTCTTTCCGTAAGACAACTTTCTCCAGATAGATTCCAAGGGTCCCATTCGGAATTTTGACAGCCAGATCTGTGCGCCAATCAGCTGAATGAAAAAGATTCCAATGGCGAGCCACGTACCTGTTATGATATCTACTTTACCATAGAGTCCGGCTCCGTATGAGTAAAATATCAATGTCGCGATGATAGATTGCAAGATATAGGTCGTAAACGCCATTCTGCCGATTGTTGCAAACGGCTTTGTGACAATCTTCAAAAACGGAATCTGCCACAGTAGCAAGAATAGAGCCCCATAGCCAATCGTCAAGACCGCGCCACCGAACGTCGACTGCACGAGATATATGTTCTCAAACTTTGGTCCATCCATAAACGGAACATTTTTCAGAAAGACACCCAGTGAAATGAAAATGATCATTACAACAGCTAACTTCCCTTTCATTTCATACATCCGTTCAATAATCTTCCATTTTGAAAGAGCTGCGCCAATCATCATCAATGGTAAGATCGAGACCACCGATGTGATCAAGCCGGTTACACTGAACATCAGCCATTCTTGCATTCTGAACACGAAAATTTCGGCGAATGTTCCATGCGCATAGGCGGAAATTGCGAGTTCAATGCTTTGAATATCAACAAAGCCGTCCATCAGTGAGTTCGGATTGATTTTCCGTGCGATGACGAGAAATACATAGAGCAGTCCCGCCGGCACGATATATAGCACGAAGGCCAACGACAAAAGCCATTTTTTCGGAATGCGCACAACAGCGATCATGATGAAACCCATTAACGCGTAGGTAAATAAAATATCACCAAACCAGATCAGTAAAGCATGCAACACCCCAAATACCAGCAGCCAACTCATCCGTCGTGCCATGAATGGAGCAAAAGGCGTCCCGTTGCGCAGGGACTTTTCATACTGCATATTGATACCGTATCCAAACAACATCGCAAACAGCGGATAAAAACTAGCTTCTACAAATACGTCAATAAAATGAAATGCCGACTGCTCGCCCGGTACAGTGAACCATGAATACGGATCCATATAAACATAAGGCGAATGAAAATGCAGCATATTCGCAATGAAAATCCCTAATAACGCGATGCCTCTTAGAAAATCAAGCCCATCAACCCGATCCTTCAGAGGCGTAGGAGTTAACTTCAAACTGATTCCTCCTGTAAACTGATTGTTTTTGCTCCGTCAAATAAGTAAAGGAGCATCTCTTTTATTTCAATGCCTAAAATCGACTGCAGCACTTTCTTATACAAATTCAACTGCGTACCATAGCGCTTCTGCATTTCATTTGCCACTGCTTCCTGTGTATGAAAACCACCCGTGTAATCCGTCTTGTAATCAACGAGTACCCATTCCTCGTCCTCATGAAACAGACAGTCCGCAATACCTTGCAGCAGTTGGAATTCCCCTTGTTCTGCAGGCAGCGCGTATGTAAACGGCATTTCGCGCAGCACGTCATCCGCCTGCTTCATTCGTTCACCTAGAGGCGTCGCAAAAAACTTCACGATATCCGACGCATCGATTGCAGCTCCTTCTTCCTTTGTTAGCAGTTCACGTTGGACAAGCTCTTCTACAAATTGGCCTGCTTGTCCAATATCCATCGGCAGTTTCAAATTGATATGCTGCATAACAGTATGCATGGCCGTACCGATTTCCGCTTTCGTCAACTCACGCTTTTGCAAAAACGACGGACGGTCATGCAGGAATGAAGGACGATTTGCAAATTCAGATGAACGTTCCTCAAACGGATCCGCATCCCCACGTTCAAGCTCGAGCAAAGCAATGCGTTTCAACTCACTGACCGATTGCTTAGACGGCATATCGACCGCATGTTTATATGGATAGCGCGTTTCAAAACGCTCGGTAATCGTTTTGACCATCTGCGGATCAGCAGTTACATTTTCATTGTCGAGCGGGATCCATTCGTCTATTTCCATGCTGTCTGCCGAATGAAAAGCAGAGAACGGATAGGCATTGATGTTCCAGACAGACGCATCATCCATCAATTCACCGCCAGCCGCTTTGCCGAACTTGCCGAAATCCATATGACGCGCAACGGCAGGGCCGATCCAATCCAGATAACCGGTGGCACGCGAACGTTTATATTCAGGCAGCGGCAGATTTTCATCAAGCAGCTGGGCTTCCTGCCATTGACTCATCGTCTTTTCAATATCCTTAACGGAAGCAATCAGCTCCAAATGCTCCTTAGCACGCGTCATCGCCACATACAGCACGCGCATCTCTTCCGCACGCATCTCTAGCTCCTTCTTCTCTTTCACCGCTAAAAACGGCAGTGAAGTAAATGTAATGCGTTTCTCCGGATCGATTGCTTTAACAGCCAGCCCAAAATGCTGATCGAATAAATACGGATTATGGAAATCCATTTTATTGAACGGACGCCCCATCCCCGCAAGAAACACATACGGAAACTCGAGACCCTTCGACGAGTGAATCGTCATGATCCTTACCACGTTTTCTTTCTCACTCATGAATCGAGCTTCCCCTAAATCATCGCCGCGTTTACGCATGCGGTCGATAAAGCGCAGGAAGCGGAACAGCCCACGGAAAGAAGTCTTCTCATACGACATCGCCCGGTCATGAAGCGCGCGCAAATTCGCCTGCCGCTGTTTGCCGTTCGGCAGAATCCCGACCATTTCGTAATAATACGTATCCTGATAGACTTTCCAAATTAATTCGGATAAGGATCCATGCCGGGCCATATTGCGCCAGTCTTCCAGGCGAAGGAAAAACTTCTGCAACTTTTCCTGTGCTGCGGGACTTACACCCGCCCCGCCAGTTTGTACAAATAGCTGCAATGCTTCGTAAAACGGCACATTCGGTTTCACGAGACGAATTTCCGCCAGCTCATTTTCCGTCAGCCCAACAAACGGCGCACGAAGTACAGATACTAGTGGAATATCCTGATACGGATTATCGATGACCCGCAATGTATTAAGCATGATCATCACTTCAATGGCGTCAAAATAACCGGAAGAAAGCTCCACATACACAGGAATTCCTGCCGCTTTTAATTCATCCGCAATTTCACTCGACCACGTCATCGAACGCATTAAAATCACAACATCACGGTACTCGAGCGGACGTGTCTTACCGCTGAATGCATCCGCTACCTGCGCCTGATCCGCCTGCCACTGCTTGATTTTCTGCGCAATGAAACGGGCTTCAGCCTGTGATTTTTTCAGGTCCTGCTGTGCTTCCTGTTCTTCTGACAGTTCCTCGTCTTCATTCTCATAAAGAATTGTCAGCCCTGCCGCCACATCTTTGTCTGGATACTGCGCGCCATATTTCAGCGCAGCCGCGTCGTCGTACTCAATTTCTCCAACACGCGTGCCCATGATCTGCCTGAAAATGAAGTTGGTGGCGTCAAGTACTTCTTTACGGCTCCGGAAATTTGCGTTTAAATCAATTTTCAAGCCTTGCTCCGATGAATCATCAAGGAACCGGTCATATTTCCCGAGAAAAAGCCCCGGCTCAGCCAGACGGAAACGGTAAATCGACTGCTTGACGTCGCCGACCATGAACAGATTGCCATCTGCCTCTGCTCCCTGCTTGATCAGCTGCAAAATCGCTTCCTGCAGGAAATTGGTATCCTGATATTCATCAACCAACACTTCTGCAAAACGCGCCTGATAATCGAGCGCTATATCTGAAGGGACCAGCTTGCCGTCTGCTTCAGCAGATAAAATCTGCAGCGCATAATGCTCTAAATCTGAGAAGTCGACAAGTCCACGCTCTGCTTTCAATGCTTGATAACGTGCAGAGAAATCTTCAACTAACCCGACCAGTGTATGCATCAGCGGCGCCATCAAACGTATTTCTTCCAGCAGCCGTGCAGGCGTCCTTGTAAAATACGTTTCTTTCAGCTTATTGACGATCTTTTTCACCGAGTCACGCATATCTTTTCCGCGCTTCGCCAGTTCTTCATCACAAGAATCCTTCTTAATCATTCCCGCTTTGACCCAGGTAAGCGTCTGGAAATACGCATACACATCTTCCCACTCGCCGTTTGTCACATAGTCAATCGCCTGATTCAGCCAGGCTTCATCCGCCTTTGCGGTATCAAGAAGCGGCAGCGGGCCTTCATTCATTTCAGCTACACGCTGCAAATCGAGCGCTATCGTTTTCGCTTCATCGAGTGTATGTTTTATCGCCAACTTTAACGGCTCAATGAAAGATAAACCGTCAATTGTTGCGTTGTCCCCAATGTCATATTGCTGCGGAATCATTTCCAGCCACTCGGTAGGATTCGGATGTACGCGTGAATAGTCGTACAGCTTATCAATCAACGTCTCAATCGCCTGGTCATTGCGGTCCGCCGTAAAACTGTCGCTCAGACGGTAGACCGCTTCAGGATTTGCCTGACTATAAGCATCTTCAAGTACGGCCGCCACCGTGTCATCCCGTAAAATCGAAGCTTCCGTCGGGTCTGCAATACGGAATCCAGGATCAATATCAAGTACATAAGAATACTGTCTGACCACCTGCAGACAAAATGAGTGCAGCGAAGAAATCTGTGCTTTATTCAGCAGGTTCAATTGCCTCCGCAAATGAACGGAAGACGGATCATTCGCAATCGCTTCCTCGAGCGCACTAGCCATCCGGTGACGCATTTCAGCAGCCGCGGCATTTGTAAATGTCACAACGAGTAGCTGATCGACGTCGATTGGATTTTCGGTATCGAGCACTTTCTCGATCATCCGTGTAATCAGAACTTTCGTTTTCCCGGAACCTGCCGCAGCAGAAACGAGGATATCTTTGCCCGACGCATAAATGGCTTTCCACTGTTCATCAGTGAACGTTTCATGGGCCGGTTTTTCAGGAATTCGCATTCGGATCTACCTCCTTCCGCATTTTTTCTAATGAATCTTCCGGTTTCAGTGCTGCATAATGCCGTTCTGGCTGCGTCGGATCTGTCCGGTCGAACTGACAAATCGACTGATACGAGCAGAACTGGCATGGCATATGATCTTTCAGACGGTACGGATAAACTCGCGTATCTCCCGCCAACATACCGTCGCCTGCCTGCCTGTGCCGCTTCCGCACAAATGTACGCATCATATTCAAATCCTCAGTCGGCAATACTTTCGACGTCGAATAAAACGAACCGTCCTTTTTCAGCCGCGCCGGAATAATGAGCGATTCACTTTCCAGATGATCATCCATCGCAAGCGCCACTTCCGCATCTTCCACGATATACCCTTGCATCTTGTAAGACTTCATTAATTCCTTCTCGACAGCATCATCCGCCAGCTCTTTCGTCAAGCGCAGCATCGGATTATGCACGTACATATACAGCACACCTGCAGGATCTGCGTGCACACCGAGCCAGTCGTCCGCGTGTTCAAGCGCGACGTCGAGATACGTCAGCATTTGCAATGAAAGACCGTAATACACTTCGGTCAGATCAAGAGCACGCGCGGAAGATTTATAATCTACGACACGCAGAAATGTCTGATCATCTTTCTTCATCGTATCCACTCGGTCAATCCGTCCTCTAATGCGCATCTGCTGCCCTTGCTTTAATTGAATCTCAAGTGGCGGGATGGCTTCATTCGGACCAAATCCTGCTTCAATCGCAATCGGTGTGAACTTTGAGTTGCGTGACTGCGACTGTAGCGCGCTAATCGTCCGCTGAATGATTTGCATAAGTTTGCGCTGAATATACGCGTAGCGCTGGCTCGATAGCAAAATCTTATGGAAGAATTTCGGCGTCAGCGCATCAATCGCTTCACGTCCAAGCTGCCAGCACTGCTCTCTCGTCAACTCAGCCCATGACAGCCCCTGCCGCATCACTTCGTCCGATACCCATTTCAATGCGGCATGGAATAGATCACCGATATCCGGTGCTTCCAACTGGAATTCCGTCCGGTCCTGCAAGCCAAGACCATACGTCGTGAAATGCTGGAACGGACAGCTGTAATACGATTCGATTCGCGAAACACTCGTGGTAAATGAAGTGCCGTATAACCCGGCAGTCAAATGCGGATCAAGCATCTCCGTTTTCTGCCGCTTCAATGCAGGCTGCGCGATTGACTGAATAATAGACGACCATAGCGGATCTTCCTTATAATACGCAAGCACCGCCTGCCACTCCGGCTCCATTTCCTCATGTGAATTTGCCTGTCGCATGACGCGCACCGCATAGGACAAGGAAACTTCGGGGTGCTCAATATAAGGCATTTTATCTTCTGTATCGGGAAGGTCCGTCGGCTCAATAACGGCGAGCTCTACCGGAATATCATTAGAAATTTGCTGCAGTCTCGGAACATAGAGAGACGGAATGAGCGCTTTTCCTTCTTCATCCGCAATTGGATAGCTGACTGTCAGACGCTCCCTCGCACCCGTGAAGGCACGGTACACCATATACGATTCTCGCATCAACTGTGTCTTTGAAGTCGGCGCGAGGGTAATGCCAAGCTCGCTGAACAGCTCTCTATCGTGATCTGACAGCAACCCTTCATGATCATTACGCAAAGGCAACACGCCTTCATTTGCCCCTAACACAAACACACAATCGACATCCATCGAATTAAACAGCTCGACCGTCGTCACCGTCACTTGATCAAGCGACGGAGGAATGAGTTTGAATTCGAGTGTATCGAAACCTTCGTCGAGTATTTTAATCGCGTCTGCAATCGGCAATTCTTTATCACCAAACATCAGCACAAACTGATCGAGCACATTGATCCAGCTGTTCCACGCCTGCTCATGCTCTGCTGCCTCGCGCAGCCGGTTCTCTTGCTGCTCTTCTTTTTCAAGTCCGACCATTTTGTCATAGACGTGCAGCGATTCCATCGTAAAGAACAGTGCTTCCGCAACATCGCGGCCGGTTTTCGCATCTTGCATTTTTTCTTGAAGTTCCAGCAACGGCTGACGAATTATATCTCGTGTCTCCGCGTATTCTGCCTGCATCGCCAATTCCTCATCGGTCTGGACTTTCTTGACCATCTCAAGCCCGCGGTAACGGCTAACAATCCAGCGTTCCTCGTCCAGCCAGCGTTTGCTGCCGTGAATTCCTTTTGCCAAAATGAAATTTTCTAGACGGTCCGCCCGTTCCCGCCACACTTGCTTGCTTTCATTAGCAGGGAAAAAGAGGTCCGTTTTGACAGCGCGGAAGACTGCTTCATACGTCCAATCCGTGCGCACTGCTTCGAGCAATGAACGGGCAAACTCAATGAGCGGATGGTGCAGCATCGGCTTTTTACGGCTGATGAACACGGGAATATCGTACTGCGGAAAAATCATTTGAAGCAGCTCATCGTATTCTTCAGGCTGTCTGTAGATCACGGAAATGTCTTGATAACGCTTGCCTTCGCGCATCAGCTTACGAATCGAACGCGCGACCGCATGCACTTCTGCACGCCGGTTCGTCGCCTCGATTAACTGGATATGACTTTCAGATTCTTTTGTTTGTGGCGGATAGTTATCAAATTGTTCTTCTAAATGCTTTAACTCTTCATTGGAAAATCTCTGCAGTTCTGTCAGATGAACCGTTTCGTCGAGCGGCACAGAATCACTGTACGCATGCTGCTGAAGCGTTGCGAATTGCTGTTCAGCCGTATAAAACAGCTCATGCTCGCCACTCTGCCCCGCATCTTCCATAGGCAGCACCACATTAACACGTTTCGTGAATTTCATCAGCTGCGAGATGATATTGTATTCCTGCGTCGTGAAATCGCCGAAGCCGTCTATGTAAATAGTGGAATCCTTCAGCCACTCTGCATGCGGAATCTGTTGGGCGAGAGCGTTGAGCTGCCCTTCGCTGTCCATATACGTTGTGCCCAGACGTTCCTCTATTTTACCTAGCAAAAGTTGCAGATCATGCGCTTTGTCTTGCAAAATCCGAGGTGCCTGTTGATCTTCTAGTAAAGCAGTGACTGCAGCGAAAGTTTGCTGATCAATGCAGTATTTGCTGAATTCTTTCATGACATCGCTGATTTGCTCGGCAAAGCCGTGTTTCGACGCCGCCTGCTTGAACAGACGGAAGTCTTCTTTATTTTCTTCGAGCACGCTACGGACGAGCATGCGGTAGCCAAAGCTGTCGACTTCTTCACGTGTGATGCCGCCGACTTCCTGAAGGACGCGCCAGGCGAGCCGTTTGAATGTCAAGACTTGCGCGCGAATCATGCCGCTCAGCCCGAATTTGACCGAGAGGCTGTATTCCATGGAGTACGACAGCTGATCCGGCACAATGACAATAATCGGCGGCCCCATTGGACGCTGCTTCAATTCTTCAGCGATTTCATTTTGAATGAAGTATGTTTTCCCCGTTCCTGAACGGCCTGTGATGAAACGCAGTGACATGTTGGTTTTGCTCCTTTCTTTGTACAATTGAATTTGTATGTAGTTGGGGATTTTCGCTCCGGGCAGACGCTTTCCGCGGGGCATGGCTTGAGCCTCCTCGTCCGCTACGCTACCTGCGGGGTCTCAAGGCTCATGCTATTCCCGCAGGAGTCGCCGCCCTGCGCTCCAATCCCTAAATAGTAAGCTAAATGAATAAGAGTTAGCTTTTCAATTATACCTCTTAAGTTCTTCGGTACTTTGTCTTGTGTAAAAAACAACTGTATGTATAATTTATACAGTTCTATTTTATATTAAAATGAGTTCTAGTTCTTTGAAAGCAAGCTTAGTATTGTAACCTCATACTTAGCTTTTAAGCCCACAATAAATTTCCAGTTCATAGGTATTGTGCCAGTGAAAATGCTATTTGTTTAAATGTAGTTTGGTGTCACTAATATGCAGATAGCGTCTTGATCCCAAAACATTGGTGCAAAGTTCAAAACCATGAATATTAATAACTTAGCAATAAACAAAAGACTAAAATCAAACTCAATATCCTCTTTTAACCCAAGCCAATGAGACATAAATACTTTATATACTCCGTGATCCACAAAGCTTCCCAGATGTTAGAAGGCTTTAGCGTCCTTACTATATCAATTCGTAACAAAAAGTAGGATTGAAGCGGAGGGTCGGGCGACTCCTGCGGGAATAGCAATTACTTCTGCGATTAAAGGCGAAGCGTTATGAGCATGAGTCTGGAGACCCCGCAAAGATGCCTTAATTTCTGTAAAGAGCACAGAAATACGGCAAATCGAACACTTCGCAGTTCGATTGGCAGAAGCCACGCCCGCGGAAAGCGTCCCCACCTGTAGCGGAAATCCCAAACTGCCCACTAACTAGTCTTGCATTCAACACAAAAAAATCCCGCCACACCGTTTCTTTCATTGTACCGAAAGAGTGGTGAGACAGGAAATTTTTTAATTATTCTTTTCCTCTGGCTTGTTCAGCGTTGAGAAGCTTCTGAAATCATCTTCCACTTTTTTATTCAGCCTGCGTTCAAACCACTTCCCAACAATCCACAGCAGGAAAATCAGCAAGAACATGATCAGCGTTCTGATCGGCTTCGTAAACAAAGCCCTGAAATCGTAACCTATGTACGTAATCATAATAATCATCACAAGCTTTCCAAGCATCAGCGCAAACAAATAATTCTTCTTATTCATATTCGACAAACCCGCCACTAGATTAACGAGTGCTGACGGCGTGAACGGGAAACATATCAGTATGAAAAGCGGTCCGAATCCGTTACGCTCCACCCATTGAATCAGCTTCTGCACTTTCGCTGGTCTCTTCAAGAATGAAAAGAAGCGGTTGTGGCCGTAATAGCGCACCAGCAGGAACACCGCATACGACCCCGCAACCGTCCCCACCCATGACAGCAAAAAGCCGTACCAGAAGCCGAACGCGATGGCGTTAGCGAAGACGAAGACGACAAGCGGCAGAAACGGCAGAAACGCTTCCAGAAATGGCGGGATGAGCCCCACAAACAAACCTATTGATTCATACTGCTCTGCCAAGTCTTCTACTTTATCAATCGACAACCATTCATTCATCACAAACACCCTCACCGTTTCGAATTAACTTATAGTATAATAGCAGACAGATTCTTAAAGAAAGATGGGTTGCTAGATGAACACAACCTTTTCTCAAGGCGTAAAAGCGGGGACAAGCATTGCAATCGGCTACTTCCCTGTCGCCTTGACATTCGGACTGCTTGCCAAAACAACCGGCCTGTCCATTTTTGAAGCTACTGCCATGAGCCTGCTCGTCTATGCCGGCGCTTCACAATATATGGCGCTCAGCCTGATTGCAACGGGCGTGGCCCCTTGGCTTATCGTAATGAATACATTCATCGTCAACATCCGCCACTTTTTGATGACCGCTTCATTGAGCGAAAATGTTGCACCTGCACCAAAGTGGATGAAAGCGATCTATGCTTTCGGTATTACCGATGAATCTTTTTCTGTACTGTCTACGCAAAAAGGCGGTAAGATCACAGCCGTATTCACGTTCGGTGTTACCTTGATTGCCTACAGCAGCTGGGTGATCTTCACAGCAGTAGGCCATGTAATCGGAGCCAATCTGCCGCAGTTTCTGCAGCAAGCGATGTCCGTTGCGCTTTATGCGATGTTCATCGGACTGCTCGTTCCTTCGATGAAAGGTAACCGGAAAGTCGTGTTGCTGGCCGTAATTGGCGCCGGTATTCATTGTGTACTGTATTACTCGAACCTGCTTTCAACCGGCTGGTCTATATTGGTCGCAACGCTCGGTTCCGCAATCATTGTGGAAATTTTATATGTAAAAACCAATAAAACTGTTGAGAACTGGACTGCAGAGAAGGAGGCTGATCAATAATGGGACCTGTTTATTGGTGGATGATTCTCGGAATGGCAATCGCGACATATTTGCCTAGAATGATTCCTTTGACGTTCCTTGACGGAAAAGAGTTGCCGCCAATCGTCAGCGGAGTGTTGCGCAATATTCCCTACGCTGTGCTCGGCGCATTGATCTTCCCTGCAATCTTGCATATCCAGGATCATATGTTATTTGGAATTATCGGTGCTATTACTGCATTCATTTTATCTTTTATTGGCTTGGACGTCATGTTCGTTGTCATTGGCACGATCGCCGTTCTAGCGGTGTATAGTTTATTTTAAGATCTCTTACTACAATGATTCCCAAAGAATAGCTAACTAAAACAGCAAAACTTCATTACGGTACAAAAATGCGGTTTTCAAAGAGTCGACTCCTTTGAAAACCGCGTATTTTTATTCCTCAATTTGATTCTTTCGTGCAGTGCGCACCATACGCGTTGCAAACCAAAATCCAGCTGTCAATGAAACCGCATCGGCCACATACAGCAACCAGTTATGCGTATAGCCCGCGTAAACGGATGCCGCAATCAGCGCGAGCGTCAAAATGAGACCGACCACATGGTGAAATGTCACCCTCGTAAAAAATACCACTAATATTCCAGGCAGTAAAGTCGCAAACAGAAGCTTCGTTTCAAAATCATGCATCGCACTCTCTCCTTTTACCGCACAACCAGCATGCCCAGTCGGAAATGATCGTGGCGGTATAACACTTGCTGTTTCAATCGCACTTCGCCGTCACGTCCGATGACTTGCAGGCGGCAGTGAGCAGCGTTTATTTGAATCGCATCATATAATTCGTCTTCATTGTGAATCGTAATTCCGTTAACCGACTTGATGAGATCTCCCGGGATAATTCCCATTTTCTCTGCTGGAGAATCTTCTAGCACCGAAACGACGTAGACTCCTTCTGATTGGGGAACCAATAAAAGTGCATGTTTGCGCTCAGTGACCGACATCAAAACAGACAGGAAGATTCGGCATACGACACCCGCAATGAGTGCTGCCCAGCCTAGAATTGGCATCCAGTAAGCCCCGATACCAACTGCCGCAACCGCGACTCCAAGCCATGCAACTGCTGCCCCTATTTTAGGAAACAGCACATCAGGGAAAGTAGCGCGTGCCATTTGTGAGAACCCAATGACTAAAGGAATCGGAATCAAAGAAAACTTCTCAGAACCCAGCGTAAACTGTGGCCAGTACGGCACATATTCCGCGATCATATGTCCTGGAACGACCAACACAACCGGTACAATCCACAGCAATTTAGCCTGATATATCGCGGCACGCAACCCACGTTTTGTGGGAGTTAAAAACGGTGAAGCATGTCGGCTCGCATAACGACGGATCAATAATCCTTCCGTAAGTAAGAACAATCCTGCGATGATCGGTACCGTGACAGCCATCGTGCCGAAAAAGTCCAAGTTTTCCTGCACGAACCAATCTTTCACGGAAAATTTCGGTGCCCAGCGATCAAGCGCATACAATCCAAAAAATGCAATCGCTGCATAATAGATCGGCGAAGCGAGTTTATAAGAAAATGATAAGATTACGATCATCATCACAGCTGATACCAGGATAATCCAATTGAAATCTACGGTCAGTCCGACGCCTGCAATGAGGAGTGATAGCAGAAACCCGTGAAGCCAGGCGGATGAAATCGAGTGTTTCATTTCAGTTAGGCCCGAAAGCACACGAATTGTAAAATCTCTCCGTTCCCGTTTCACGCGCACATAGCCGAGCAAAACAGCTGCAAGAACCGCCACCAGCCACACCGGATTCAACACGAAATAGAGGATCGCTTCTGTAATGTTATTCAGTAGTTCACTAGATATGATGATCACCTTCCCGCTCGTCCAAACAACTCTTTTACCTATTGTACAAAAAATAAAAGCAAATAGCGAATACCTACTTGCTTAAAATGGCTATTTTGATAGAGATGAGTAAAAAGTTATGCAGACTTCACGGCAATGAGCGTTTGCGGATACTGTCTGGGCAATGTTATTGGCGTATGATCCACCCAGCTATGCGGTAAGATCACCTTGACGCACCAAAAAGCTGTCGCAACGCACCAAAACTCCCGAGAAGCGAGCCAAAACCATCCTGCGACGCACCTTTCCACAGCTCCGCCGCACCATTCGCACCCGGCACCGAGCCAATCCACCTGGCCACCGCACCAATCCTGTGCACCCCACGCATCCTCCCAATGAAATCCACAAAAAAGCAGCTCCAGGAAAATACCTCCCAGAGCCACCACGTCATTCTGCTAATTCATTCACCAAATAATCAACTGCCATTCGCAGCTGCTTGTCGTTCTTTGGTTGATTGCGGAATTCTTCAACAGTCTCTTTCAATGCAGTGAAAAATCCGCGATCCATTGAGTTGCTCTCAGCAATCTGGCGGTCGGCGCGAAAAGCGTGGACTGCCGCTGCGGTATCTTTATCATAATAGCCGTCCGTGCGACCAGGCTTATAGTCGAGCGCCTTCAGCATGCGCTGCGCGTAAGCAATCTGCTCATTGAAGTGTCCTTCTTTGAACGAATCCGTCACCATTTGTAAATGTTCTGTGAACAGGACGCTCTGCTTCACTTCAATGTCAGCCGTGACCCCTTTGCCGTGAATCCACTTTTCTTTCGGCGTCAGCCATTTATTCGTCGACAGCTTCAGTTCGCCACCGTTTGATAACTCCATTGTTTCCTGCACAGTCCCTTTACCAAAACTCGTCGTGCCAATTAACGTTCCGCGTTTTAAATCCTTCAGCGCGGCACTCAATACTTCGCTGGCTGATGCACTTCCGACATCCTGCAGCAACACGACAGGGATTTTCTTCAACCGTTCATTAAACTCCAGCTTCTCCGACTTTTCTGTAACAATCGGAGCCAGACTGCCTTTCGCATCTTGCATCACGACAAAAACTTGATCGTTCTCGAGTAAACTCGCTGCAATCTCAGATACCGCTACCAAATAGCCCCCCGGATTTCCGCGCACATCAATAATCACTGCCTGCGCGCCTTGCTTAATGACGTCAGAAGTCGCTTTCTGCCACTCCTTTGCCGTCTCTTCCCCAAACATCGTCAGTGCTATGTATCCCAGTTTAGCACCTCGTTCTTCAAGCAGTTGATGACTCACAGACTGTACAGGCATCGTATCGCGCACAATCGTGAACTCCATATGCTTATCCGATTCTGGCCGGAATATCGTCAGCTTCACTTCCGTCCCTTTTTTACCCCGAATCGAATTGACGACTTCCTGCAGCGTTTCATTGCCCAGCCGTTCACCGTTCACCCGTACAATCTCATCATACGGCTGCAATCCTGCCTTTTCAGCGGGCCCGCCTTTAATTGGCGAAACAATAATATACTTACCGTTCGTCCGCGTTACTTCTGCTCCAATTCCGACTCTTGAGCCGGCAAGAGACTCCCGGTGCGATGCTGCTTCCTGTTCTGTCAGATACGTCGAATACGGATCGCCAATCGTGTCAGTCATGCCGCGCAGCGCCCCTTCAATCAGCATGTCCTTTTCAACCGGATAAACCGCTTTCTCCTGTATTGCTTCGTACGCTTCATCGAGCACAGGATATTTACTGACCGACTGCGACTGTTTGGACTCCGTTTTTCCGCATCCGTTCAAGCCGAACAGCACAACGCCGAGTAGCATCATCATTCCCACTAAAAAAAACCTGCTCCTACGCATGCAACCCCTCCTCCCTCCACTATATGAAGGCAGACAAGAAGTTACGACACAGGAACAGACTTTTTTCAGTCCATGAAATCGACTAGTTCATTCAATGTTTTTTCATCCAGCGGTCCAATCACTTTCTGTGCAATCCGACCTTTTGTATCGATCATAAACGTCGTCGGCATCGAGAACACACCGTACTGATGCGTCACCTGCGCCGTTTCATCCAATGGAATCGGGAAGCTCAACTTATAAGACTCCACAAAATTTTTGACCTCACTGACGCCTAGCTTCTCGGATTCCGTCACATTGACTGCGATCAATTCAACATGATCTTCTTCCGTCAACTTCGAATAAAAACTTTCCATATGCGGCATTTCCGCTTTACACGGCGGACACCATGTCGCCCAGAAATTCAGGATGACTTTTTTTCCTTTTAATTCAGAAAGTGTCACGGTTTCGCCGGCAAGTGTTTCCAATGTGAAATCAGGGGCAGGTGAATACTGCTCGAGTCCTTCTTCCTCCTGCTGTCCGTCAGTCTGACTTGCAGAAGTCTGGGGTGTATCAATCGGTTCAATTTCAGGTTTATCCAACGTATTTTTCACCATTAGAAAAATCAGTGTACCAACCACAAGCGCACTAACAATATAACCAATCATTTTTTTACTCATTGTACGTCTTCCTCTCTATGTAGCGATCTGGCCGCAAGTTGCTGAACCAAAACAAGCAATAATCCGCCGCTGACCGTCGTGACGAGCGGCATACTCCAAAAAACTCCTGGCTGTATAGCGGAAACCATTAGGTGCACCGCGATCCAAATTATTGATAGATCACTTACTGTATTCGTCTCCTTTTTATAGATCCAGAAAGCAAACACTCCTACCAGCACAAACAAGATAACGGTCGCACTTTTTATTAGAAGACTTCCTTCATTCAAAAATACCATGACGATCTGATAGACGGCCTGCCAGCTGATGAATGCAAGCAGCAGGGACCACTGCTCTTCAAATTGCCACTTTTCTTTCCGACTTTGCCGGAGCGTCAATAAACCGACAATGATGATAGCCAAAATCCAGCCCACTGACCCGCCGTGAAAATATAGAATAGAAAGCGGATAATGAATAACTGTCGAAAAATCCGTCAAAATTACAGAAAACTTCCAGATAATCACGAGATTGAAAAAGATATTTCCAATACGCTCGCCCGTCGCTTTTCCAAAGTATATGCGAATAAAGAAGTAGGTCATGACAAAACCCGCAATCACCGCAATCCAGGATGACGGCACTGTAATTGAACCTATTGGATAATATTGTGTAACAGGCATCACCAAGTCTCTCCCATCTGTTTACATATAAAAAACCTGCCGCAAATGGCAGGTTTTCATTTTATCTTATATCAAAAAGACACGTAATGCAAAGGGTTGACCGCGCTTGGACCGGATGCTGAGAAGTTTCCAACGTGAACTTCAAAGTGCAGGTGAGGTCCTGTTGAGAAGCCTGTCGAACCAACCGCTCCAATATATTGTCCTTTTGAAACATGCGCACCTGAGCTTGTACTAATCGAAGATAAATGACCGTACACAGTCGTCAGGATTTTTCCGTCGACAGAGTGAGTAATCATAATGACATTACCGAATCCACTCATAGAACCCGCATACGATACGACGCCATCACCGGCTGCTACAACCGGAGTTCCCATAGGCGCACTTAAGTCAATACCGCGGTGCTGTTTCTTTGCATGAGTGATTGGGTGTGTACGCCATCCGAACCCTGAACTGTAACGTCCATTTGTCGGCCTCGTCCAGAATCCGCTTGATACTGCTGGCAGATTGCCTGAAGACGCTGAAGATCCGCCACTGCTTGATGACTGGCTTTGCTGACGCTCTCGCTTTGCTGCAGCTTCGGCACGGCGTTTCTCTTCCGCTTTACGCGCTACTTCAGCTAGACGATCCTGCTCGGCAACAATCTGGCCTTCTAGCTCTGAGCTAATTTCAATTGCGTCATTATATTCTTCTTCTAAACTGGATTTCTCTTTTGAAAGTTTCTCTTGCTCAGCCTGCAATTTATTAACAAGCGTATTCTTTTCTTTCTTCTTAGCATCCAATTCATCTTTCATTGCCTGAATTTTCTTCTTGCGTTCTACCTGTTCAGCCAGTTTTGTCTCGACTTGCGCTTTTTCATCTTCAAGCTGCGCTATGTCTTCCTCCTGCTGGACGATGATTTTACGGTCTGCATCCATCAACGTCGTAACTGCCGAGAATCTGTCAATGAAATCTGAGAAGCTGTTCGCACCTAGAAGTACGTCCAGATAGCTGACCTTGCCGCCCTTCACCTGCATTACCCGCACGCGATCACGCAATACTTCATCGCGCTCTGCAATACGGATTTCCAGTGCTTTAATGGACTCTTTCAGCTCTTTAATCTCTTTTTTCGTCTGATTCATTTCTGCAATCAATTGGTTCATGTTGTTGTTCGTTTCATCAATTTTTGCATTGAGCTTTTTAATCTGTGTCGTCAACTCTTCTGCTCTTGTCTGTTTGACCTGTATTTCATTTTCTTTCTTTTGAATCGTGGAATTTAGACTGTTCTTTTTATTTTCTACCGCATTTTTTTCATTTTGCAGATCCTTCAGTGTACTTGCCGATACGCCTGCACTGCCAACTACTGTCGTCAGCAGCAAGACCGACAAAACACTTGAAAGGATTCGGTGTCGCTTTATCAAATCCCAGTTCCCCCTTCCAAACTCTTATACTTTCAAAAATTTACGTACGGACATAAAGCTGCCCCACACGCCGATGAATACCGCAATGAACAGAAGCAATCCGTTCAACTGCAATAAGAACGGCATCGGGTCGAGCAAATGAAATAATTCATTCTGTAATCTGGATTCCCATAAGTTATAAAGCTGAGAATAGGATACGGTCACCAAAATCATCGGTATAATCGCGCCAAAAATCCCCAGCCATACTCCTTCAAGCATGAATGGAATCCGTACAAAGCTATTGGTTGCACCTACGAGCTTCATGATCTCGATTTCAGTCCGTCTTGCCACAATCGTCAGACGGATCGTATTGGATATGAGGAACATCGCGGTGAACAATAAAGCGAGAATAAGCGCAAGTCCAACATTACGTCCGATTTTCAGGACGTTGAACAGCTTTTCGACCTTGCCTTCTCCATATTCCACATCGTATGTATACTCATAAGTACCAAGTTTCTTGGCCAGTGTTGCGGTATCTTTCGGATCGGCTGCTTTGATGTAAAATGCATCACCGAGCGGATTGCTCTGCTTATACAGCGCAAGCTCATCCCCGAATGACTGGATCATTTTCTCAAGCTCCTGATCCCGTGTCGAATACACCACTTCTTCTATACCCGGCGTCTTTTTTATTTCTACGAGAAGTTGCCGGACAGCCGTTTCATCGGCACCTGGATCTGCCACTACTTTAATCTCTACATCATTTTCGATATTATCTGCCAGCTGATTTAAATTCATCATGATGACAAAAAACACGCCAATGAGCAGCAGCGTAACAGTGACGGCACTGACAGATGCAAAAGTCATCCAATTATTCCGGCTGAGGCTCTTGAAACTTTCCCGCATATGACGTTTAAATGTTCTAAATTTCATAGCGGTATTCTCCTTCATACTCATCTCGAGTGATGAGACCGCCTTCGACCTGAATTACTCGGTGCCGCTGCGTATCTACTATTTCTTTGTTGTGCGTAGCCATGACAATAGTTGTACCCTGCTGGTTGATCCGTTCGAAAATACTCATGATTTCCCAAGAAGTATCAGGATCGAGATTTCCTGTTGGTTCATCAGCAATAACAAGCTTCGGTGAGTTGACGATTGATCGTGCAATCGACACCCGCTGCTGTTCACCGCCTGATAATTCATTCGGGAACATTCGTGCTTTCTGCGTCAGCCCTACAAGTTCGAGCACCTCAGTCACTTTTTTACGAATGACACTCGGAGTCTCTTCAATTACTTCCAGCGCATAGGCCACATTCTCGTAAACATTTAATTTTGGAAGTAATTTAAAGTCTTGGAAGACCACGCCGATCTGCCTTCTCAAGTATGGTACTTCTTTGCTGCGCATCTTCGTGAGGTCAGTACCGTTGAAATAAATCGTACCGCTTGAAGGAACTTCCTCCCGATACATCATCTTAATAAAAGTGGACTTTCCTGCTCCACTTGGCCCGACGACGTAAACAAACTCGCCTTTGGCTATCTCTACATGGATTCCATTAGAGGCGACAACGCCATTCGGGTACTTTTTGTAGACATTCTTCATAACAATCATACAGTTATAACCACCTGAATTTTGTTTTCTGTTCATATTCGCCAATTCAATTATAGCATGATTCGACACAGCAAGTATTACAGTTATGTATCAAATGGTCAAAGTATGTGAATTAAAGGAAAAAGCTGCCGAATGCTCACCACGAAAGAAAAAAGCCGTTCCCAAGGATTCTTGAGAACGACCGATTATTACAATATTATTTCTTCTCAGCTAACCAAGCAGCCACTGCGTCTGCTTCTTCGCCTTTAAGCATTGGAGGCATAGCACCTTGACCGTTGACTATAATGTCATGGAGTTCTTCTTCCGTGTGAGTTGCGCCTGCTTTTGCTATTGAAGGAGCGTTACCTTGTCCTTCCAGGTTAGATCCGTGGCAAGATACACAGCTAGTCTGTACGACTTTCTCTGCATCTACACCTGATGTTTCAGCACCACTGTCGTTTGTGTCCGCAGGTGTGTCAGAAGCTTTGTCTCCGCCTCCGCCACATGCGCCGAGTACTAGTGCTGCTCCGAATAGTGTAGCTAGTAATTTGTTCTTCATGCAATATCCTCCCTCTTGCTAAATATTTTCTAACATTGTTAAGTATACCAAATCTTTTCCGTCTCACATCGTGCAGAATTGACAAGTTTTCAAATTTTGTTGAAATGTTGTCGTATGCTTTTGTGGTTTGGGCAGATTTATGTTGAGTACACTATATAGTATTGACATGAATGTTGAAGTTTAAACATGGTTTTTTAAGTTTGTGTGGAGATTTTGTGTGGTAGGTGGGGGTTTCCGCTGCAGACGGGGACGCGTTCGGGAGCTGGTGTGTAGAAGAATACCGTTTCCCTGCGTTCTGGGCGGACGCTTTCCCGAGGGCGTGCGGTGAGCCGCTTCCCTCGCTGCGCTCAGTCCAGGGTCTCACCTGACACGCTGATCCTCCGGGAGTCGCCGCCCTCCACTCCGGTCCACTGGGTGGTCTTTCAAGACTTATTATTGCACTATTTTGATTAAAATACAGCAGAAAATAGCAGAATATATATGGTACAAGCAAGTCCCTTGCTTCATATTTGAGTTAGAAATTAACTTGTAGTTTGAATACTTTAGGCAACTCGCCGGCTTGTTGCCCATATAATTTAATGTTGAAATACGGTGTATGGTTGTTTTGAACTTTACTCTTTTAAAAAAAGAAACATCAATTTACATACTAATTTACAACCACCTGCTTAGTCCTTGTGCATAAAACCTAGGATTGAAGCGCAGGACGGTCGACTCCGCGAGCCCTCCGGAAAGCGTACCACCCGAAGATAAAATCCCAAACTGCCATACAAAGTAGCATACTCCTTTTCATCATTTCTATACACAAAAAAAGTGCATTTCTGCACTTTTTTTGATTAGGATATTCTTGAACGTAAGTATGCGTTGATGAATGGGTCTAGTTCGCCGTCCATGACGGAGCTGACGTTACCAGTCTCTTCATTGGTACGATGATCCTTTACCATGGAGTACGGGTGGAAAACGTAGGAGCGGATTTGGCTGCCCCAGCCGATTTCTTTTTGCTCGCCCCGAATTTCAGCAAGGCGCGCTTCTTCTTCCTCTACTCTGATCTGATAAATTTTCGCCTTTAATAAGTTCATCGCGCGCTCACGGTTTTTGATCTGTGAACGCTCTGTCTGACATGTGACGACTGCGCCTGTTGGAATGTGTGTCATCCGTACAGCTGAGTCTGTTGTATTGACGTGCTGACCGCCGGCGCCGCTTGAGCGGTACGTGTCGATCTTGATGTCTTCTGTCTTCAGATCTAAATCGATGTCGCCGTCAAACTCAGGCATGACTTCAATGGATGAGAACGATGTGTGTCGTCTTCCTGAAGAGTCGAATGGTGAAATACGGACCAGACGGTGAACGCCTTTTTCCGCTTTCAAATAACCGTAAGCGTTGTGACCTTTGATGCTTAACGTAACGGATTTTATGCCCGCTTCGTCACCTGCCTGATAATCAAGTGTCTCGACTTTAAAGCCGTGTTGCTCAGCCCAGCGTGTGTACATACGGAGAAGCATGGAGGCCCAGTCCTGAGACTCGGTTCCGCCAGCGCCTGAGTGCAGTTCGAGTACCGCGTTATTTTTATCGAATTCATCGCTTAATAGCATTTGCAGATCGAATTTATCCATTCGTCCTTTGAACTCTTTTAATTCGGAAACAAGTTCTTCTTGAAGTTCTTCGTCTGCCTCTTCTTTCAGCAGTTCATGAGTCATTTCAAGATTTTCTTGTTCTTCGTTTAGTTCGTTGTATTCGCCGACGATGTCTTTTAGTGCGTTGGATTCCGAAATGACCTTTTGCGCGCCATCCTGGTCATCCCAGAAGCCTGGCTCGAGCATCATTTCGTCTAGTTCCTGCATTCGTGCCTCTTTGTTTTCTAAGTCAAAGAGACCCCCTAAAGTCCGCTAATTTCTTAGCTGTTTTGTCGAGCTCGTTCCGAACATCGGATAATTCCATCATAATTGTTTCCTCCTGAGTTGTTGTTTCTGAGTGTTTGCTTTAGCAAAATTCAGTTTGTAGTTACGGCAGCGTTGATCTGCGTTCCAGGCGGACGCTTTCCCGAGGGCGTGGCTTGAGCCTCCGGGAGTCGCCGCCCTGCGCTACGATCAACTTAGTCCCCCTCTTAACGAAGGAACTAACCGCCTTAAATTAGCAACCTGAATAAAGTATCCTTAATCTTTGCCGTGGCAGTTTTTGTACTTTTTGCCGCTGCCGCATGGGCAAGGGTCGTTACGGCCTATGTTGACTGTGCGGCGGATTGGTTTTTTGGCTGCGGGTTCGCTGCCTTCTTTCGGGTTGTTGGCCTGACCTTTTGCGACTTCTTCGCGTTCCAAGTTGTTGCGGATTTCTGCTTTCATGACATACTTGGTTGCATCGTTTTCGATGGCCATGAGCATATCTTCAAACATCGCAAATCCTTCTGCCTGGTATTCGCGGAGTGGATCGTTCTGTCCGTACGCGCGCAAATGAATTCCGTTACGCAGCTGATCCATTGCGTCGATGTGGTCCATCCATTTTGTATCGATGGCACGCAGCAAGACAACTTTCTCGAATTCGCGCATGCGATCTTCGGACATTTCCTGCTCTTTCTCATTATAGCGGTCAATGACCAATCCGTGAATCATCGATTGCAATTCTTCAGGAGTTTTATTTTCTAGCTCCTCGACTGTCACCGTATCTTCCGGCAATAAGTTCGCTTCGAGATAATCTTTCAATCCTTTGGCAAACACTTGCTTCTCGTCTGTATGGAGCGCTACAACGCGTTCGATGGCTGACTGGAGCATGCCTTCCAAGATAGGACGGATATTATCAGAACTCAGCACTTCATTACGTTCTTTATAAATTACTTCACGCTGCTGGCGAAGTACATCGTCATACTGCAATAGACGTTTCCGCGAATCAAAGTTATTACCCTCGACGCGCTTTTGCGCAGATTCTACAGATCGTGAAACCATTTTGGACTGGATCGGCGTGGAATCATCCATACCTAGCTTCGTCATCATCGATTTCATTTGTTCGGAACCGAATCGGCGCATTAATTCATCTTCGAGTGACAAATAAAATTGCGTAACACCGGGATCTCCCTGTCGTCCAGATCGTCCACGGAGCTGATTATCGATACGTCTGGATTCATGTCGTTCTGTACCTATTACCGCAAGACCGCCGACTTCTTGAATATGATCACCAAGTTTGATGTCTGTACCACGGCCTGCCATGTTTGTCGCAATTGTTACAGCACCTTTTTTACCGGCGTCCTGAATGATTTCCGCTTCACGTTCGTGGTTCTTCGCATTTAAAACGTTATGCGGAATGCCGTATTTCTTTAGGAATGCGGAAATAATTTCAGATGTCTCGATCGCTACCGTACCGACCAATACCGGCTGGCCTTTTTCGTGACGTTCTTTAATATCTTCCGCTACTGCTTTATATTTGCCGTCCATCGATGCATAGATCAAATCCGGACGGTCGTCACGCGCAATTGGTTTATTCGTCGGAATCGCAATGACGTTCATATTGTAGATATTGCGGAATTCTTCTTCTTCTGTCTTCGCCGTACCCGTCATTCCGGAAAGTTTTTCATACATACGGAAATAGTTCTGGAACGTGATGGTCGCAAGCGTCATCGACTCGTTCTGAACTTCGAGTCCTTCCTTCGCTTCAATCGCCTGGTGTAGTCCGTCACTGTAGCGGCGGCCCTTCATCAGACGTCCCGTGAAGGAGTCAACGATAACGACTTCACCTTCTTCAACGACATAATCCACGTCATTATGCATGCTGACATGCGCTTTTAATGACTGATTGATCGCGTGGTTGAGCGAAACATGCTGCAGGTCGAATAAGTTGTCAATACTGAATGCTTTCTCCGCTGCTTCAATCCCGGACTCCGTCAAAACGACGCCTTTCGTTGATTCATCAAATGAATAGTCTTCTTCTTTTTTCAGCGTAATCACGAAACGGTTTGCTAAACGGTACAGTTCCTGCGATTTCGCAGCCTGACCGGAAATGATTAGCGGTGTACGCGCTTCGTCCACCAAAATGGAGTCGACTTCGTCAATGACGGCGAAATGAAGCGGTTTCTGTACTTTATGTTCATTGTAGAGAACCATGTTATCCCGCAAATAGTCGAAGCCCAGTTCATTGTTTGTGCTGTATGTTACATCACATTCATACGCTTCACGCTTTTCGTCTTTGCCCATGCTGTTCAGGTTCAAGCCGACACGCATGCCAAGGAATTCATAGAGCTGGCCCATTTCTTCCGCGTCACGGCTTGCCAGGTATTCGTTGACTGTTACGACGTGCACACCTTTGCCTGTCAGCGCATTCAAATAAACGGCGAGTGTAGAAGTCAGTGTTTTACCTTCACCGGTTTTCATTTCTGCGATGTTACCTTCGTTCAGTGCAGCGGCACCCATGATTTGTACGCGGAATGGATACAGTCCAAGCACTCGTTTAGCTGCTTCACGAACGACCGCAAATGCTTCAACTTGCAGGTCTTCGATGGTTTCGCCTTCTTGATAGCGTGCTTTGAATTCGTCAGTTTTCGTAGCTAGTTGTTCGTCTGACAATTGTTCCATGTCGGTAGCTAATGCTTCGACTTGGTCTGCTATTTTTTCTAGACGTTTCAGGTCACGTTTGTTCGGATCAAACATTTTATTTAATACGCCAAGCATTTATGTCACATCCTCATTAACTTCATCAATCAAGCAGGTTTTCCTGCAAGTTGTTGGGGCTTTTTCATCAAGTATCAGTAATTTTTGAGTCACACTCCATTTTAACATTGTCAATAGGCTGGTGCAAATGGTCTGCTGTAATTTTTTGTGTTAAAAGCGGGATTTGCGCTGCAGGCGGACGCGTTCCGCTTCAATCCCTGAGTATGTAGAAGTAACATCGTATAGCTCTCTGACTGAATAAAGTTACATCAAACATTCTATGTAAAATAACAATGAATAAAAAGCAAGTGATGAAAGCCGTTAGGCGCTCATCACTTGCTTGGATAGATTAGTTAGTTTCGATCAGGCCGTATTTACCATCTTTACGTTTGTAGACGATGTGTGTGCCGTCTGATTCTGCATCAGTGAAGATGAAGAAGTTGTGGCCTAGCATGTTCATTTGAAGGATGGCTTCTTCTTGATCCATTGGCTTCAGGTCGAACTGCTTTGTACGTACTACGTCGAAGTCATTGTCTTCTTCTACTTGGTCTGCCGCGCTGTTATTTCCCTCTACTGATTGGAAGTAAGCCGCTACGCCTTCGCGCTCACGGGACTTTCGGTTGACACGAGTTTTATATTTACGAATTTGTCGCTCGAGCTTGTCGATGATTAAGTCAACTGCCGCGTACATATCGTTATGACGCTCTTCTGCACGAAGTGTCAAGTTTTTCATAGGGATAGTGATTTCCACTTTAGTCTGTTTATCATTGTAAACTTTCAAATTTACATTAGCTGTCGCATTTACTTCTTCTGAGAAATAACGCTCCAGTTTTTCAACTTTCTTTTCAACATACTCTCTGATCGCCGGAGTTACCTCGACGTTTTCACCGCGGATATTAAAGTCTAACATATGAACTCCTCCTTTAATTGAACCTTCACTACTATACTTCTACATAGTACCCTTAAAACCCTTTTACAAACTCAAGAAATTTGCTGAACCACCAAGAATCTTTGCCTGGCTGAATAAAAATCACTCATAATTTTTCTTTGGATTTTTTTCGGCCTGAATTTCAGTACGTTTACGCAGTTTCAATTCTTCAATTATCAACGCATCCGCCTGCTGTTCTTCGCCGAATTCAAAGCCATACTGAAAGCCGTGCTCCGCTTCGTGTTTCCAGACAACAACACCTAATAACTTAAACGGATGCTGATGAAGCGTAAATTCCAATTGCAGTGCAAGCTTCTTCGACTGAAACGGCAAATTAAGAAACGTGAAAAACTTT
Organism: Sporosarcina sp.; assembly: GCF_029257255.1. Classification (GTDB taxonomy): domain Bacteria; phylum Bacillota; class Bacilli; order Bacillales_A; family Planococcaceae; genus Sporosarcina. The sequence continues at coordinate 75,151 of NZ_JARICI010000015.1, forward strand.
ACGCCGCCTGTACTGATGTCCAGCAGTTCGCATTCCCCTTCATTTGATAACTTCTTTTCTTCTCCTTCGAGTTGAATTCGGAACTTTGCGGGAAGACGTGGCTCGAATTCATACCGGAAATAGTCATGCCGATTATAGCGCATAAGCTATTCTCCCTTCCAATCAAAATTTCATGTAAAAAAACCGAAAGAGATGCGCTCTCTTCCGGTCATTATTGCTTTGTATCGTAGTAGGCACCGTCAGGGTTTATATTTCCATAAGGATTCACGTAGCTACTCATGTTCTCTTTTTTCGCTTGAGCTTCCATAATATTCACGCGGATTTCTTTCATGAAACGGGCAAGACTAGCTTGTACTTCTTTTTCAAGCCGAACAATTTCTTGCCCCGCCTCTTCTTCTTCCGCTGTGAATGGTTGGACGATATGAGCCTGCAGTTTATCGCGGTCATCCAGCAACTGCTCGATTTGCTCGATAACCTTTTCTCGCTCTTCTTCGTCTACATTTTTTGTTAACTCAATCAATTGCCGAGAACGTTCACGCCACATGGCCAAAGCAGCCCGGATCATATCTCACTCACATTGGCATACTGTTTCGTGCGGTTCACCTGGATGACTTGCTTCCACGTATCACGGAATTCCTTAATGATGCCTGATGCCTCATCAAATAGCGCAGGATCATTTTTGATGTTGCCATCGATCAAACGGCTGTTGACAAACTCATACAGCACCAACATGTTTTGGGAAACCGGATAGGATGTATCCAGCGTCAACATCAATTCCGTCACAATCGCTTGAGCTTTTTGGATCGCCACGTTCTTCTCTTCAAGATTACCTTCTTCCAGCGCCATTTTCCCCTGCTGAATGAACTTGAGGCATCCGTTGTAAAGCATCAAAGTCAATTCGCCAGGCGTAGAAGTCGTCACCGAGTTGTTTTGATATGCTGCATAAGGATTGTTTGTAGCCATTTTATGTTAATCTCCTTTTTCTTACAAAGTTATTTACATGCCGCCGCCTAGTGATTGCATTAACTGTGCAGACTGTGCGTTTGCACGCTGGATCGCACGTTCCATTGCAGCGAACTGCTTGTAGTAGCGTGTCTCCATCATTTGTAGTTTATCTTCAAAGCGTGCGATTTGTTTGTCCATGCTTTTTAGGGAACGTCCCAAGGCGAAAGTGTCGTTGACTGCTGTTGAGGATCCTGCTTTTGCTGAAATAGTCTTTTGTGCATCCTGTAAAGCTTTTCTATAGTCCTGAGCAATACCAGAATTATTGGTGACAGTCTTATCGTCACGACCAATTAAGTTATATACATGATCTGGGTTCTCAGCAATTTTTTTGCGCAATGTATTTTCATCAATCATTAGTTTACCGTTATCAGAATAACTTTTAGACGGTGTAATACCTAAATCAGCTAGAGTCATTTTAATGGGTTGGCCATTATCGTCCTCACCAACAATTACTTCCTTTGTCATAATTCCTCGAAGCTTTGATAACATACTAGAAATTGCCGGATCATTGCGTAATGTACCACTTTTCGCCTTTTCTTCCCAAAGCTCGATTTCTTTTTCTTTCATATCTGCCTTTTGTTCATCAGAAAGCGGATGAAAATCTCTGAAGTTTTTCTCTTTAATTTTGCTATTTAGATTTTCAATCATTTCATTATAATCATTTACAAATTGGACTACAGAATCAACAATCTTATCAGAATCTGCACTTGAACTAAATGTTACGGCTGACGTTGTAGGTTGTTTAAGTGTCACTTCGAAACCATTGATTTGAAATGTATTGGATGGACGTTCAGTTTCTAATCCATTAAACACGAATTTGGCGTTTTGTCCTGCAACTGAAACCGCTCCAGTTTTTACTATTGAATTAGGGTCATTTGATATTTTTAACTTTTCGGCTAAATCACCTGTTACATCTTTAACAATTATTGAGCCCTCTCCACTTTCCTTTGACGACATCGCGATTTTTCCAGTATGTGAATCATAAAAAGCGTTAACACCTGTATTATCATTTATATTTTTTAGTACGCTTGATATAGTATCGGTAGATTTAATTTCAATTTCCACTATACCTCGTCCTGGAGCTTCAATAGAAATTTTACTATCACTGTTACTTAAATTTAATTCGGCTAATGTAGATTCTTTAATTTGTTTGTCCGTGTATTTTTGTGTAATTTCGCCACCTTGCAAAGTTGCTTGTTTTGCCAACCGCTTAACTTCCAATGAACCAGAAAAATCACTTGAACCACTTACTGACCGAATACTAACCGCAGTTTCATCAGAAACGTTCACACTTTTATGCAAATAGTTTTTCTGCAATATAGAGTCAGTCAACAACTTATCACTAAGTTTCTTCAAATCTCGGTTTGTACTCCGATAATCTTCCATCTGCCAAGTCGTATACTGTTTTTTCTGTGTAATCTTATCAAGCGGGATCCGGTGCGCTTTCATCATATCTTTAATAATTTGATCTGTATCCATACCGGATGCTAATCCACCAATTCTCATAGGGCTTCACACCTTTTCCTTAAATTTTGCGATCTATTAATAGTCCGACGAATTCTTTCATTGACGCATACATGTCCATCAGTTTCTTGGGTGGAATTTCGCGTACGACTTCGTCAGTCTCTGAATCTACGATCGCTACATAGTATTCATTCAGCTTATCATGAAATTTAAAACGCAGCTGGGTATTGACACTTTCGAGGAACTTGTTCATGCCTTCAGTCAGCTGTCTGGCTTCACTCTTCGTCAGCTCTCTTCTTTCCTCAGGCGAAGTCTGCTGCCTGGGGTCTTTGATTGCCTGTACTTCAGTTACTGGTCTATCGTTTTCAATGGTCGCACTCTCAAAGGTTGTTTGCACTGGTTGGGGTGCGGATCCACTGCCAATTCGGCTTACCATAATGGGACCCCCCGTCTTCATAACTGCATTGTTACTTATAGTATCGGAATAAAACAGATGATGTTGAGTCTGTCAAATGAAATTTTTCGATTGTGAGTAGAGAGGATGTAGATCTTGCTGTCCTTTTTCAAAATCCAACGCAACAAGACGAACACTATTATTAAAATCAAAACAAATTACATCACACTAATTACTTACCTGCTAGCAGTATGAAAAAGGCTGGAGATTCTAACAGAGTCTAGTAACTACACACAGGCGACTGTTGAGGAACAGGCTGAACTTGCGGAAGCACTCGATAATGTCTTGAAAACCTATCCAAACGTATCCGGCAACTATATGTCTTTCACTACAAAAGAAACGACAATTCGTCCTTATCTCGATTTATCTGACTTTGATCCTACGACACGTGAATGGTCTCAGAATGCAGTGCCAGCACCCGGTGAAGTTCACTGGACAAAGCCTTATATCGATGAAGCGACTGAAGAGCCGGTCATCAGTGCTTCTAAAGCCGTTCGCAACAATGGCAAAGTGATTGGTGTCGCAGGACTTGATATTCAATTGGCTACCATGTCCGCTGAGATTTCAGCGAGCGAAATCCCGTATAACGGCCACGCCTTCCTTCTAGATACTGAAGGTACAGTCATTGCGCACCTTACATCTGTCGGTGAGAATTTAATGGATCAATCGTACGTAGCAAAAATGTATAAAGATGAAAGAGGTCATTTTAATTTCAAGAATGATGGATCAGAAAAAGTCGATATGTACACAACGATTCCTGAACTTGGTTGGAAGCTTGGCGTAGTGTATGAAGTGTCTGAAATGAACGCGCTCGCTGCTGGCTTACGAAATATTATGATCATTGCAGCATTCATTTCCGCATCCAACTGGTGAGCGACGACCTTCGGGAAATGGATGTTCATAAGAACGATGTCTCAGCACAAATCTAGAACTTGCTGGCAACGACAGAGGAATCAGCTGCAGCCTGTGAACAGGTGAATGCTTCAACCGATGAACAGTTGCATGCAATCGGCGCCGTTGCAGAAGCTACCGAAACACTTACCCGGCTAAGTGAAGATCTAAGTATGGCAGTAGAGCAATTTAAAGTGTACGAATAGCCGCCAGGCAAGTCACAACGCGATGTTGCGGCTTTTTTGCCTGTGAATTCTGACATGTGGCGGCAACCGGCCCGTTTGGTTCGTTCAACCTTCTTTTTCGCGCGCAATCAAAAAGGACTGTGACGAAACCAAAGTTTCCTCCCAGCCCCTTTGCCCATGATCATTCATTAGCGGCAAATGTTTATTCGAACGGGCAGCCCGCCATCACATGCGCAGCTGCACTGCTTCTTCATGTGTTTCATTGATATACTGCGCGATTTGTTCTTGTTCATTCGTCAGTTCGGTAAGCGTTGCATTCATTTCTTCAATTGCTGCTGTGCTTTCCTGAATAATTGAAGCGAATTCGACAGTACGCTCTGAAACGGTTTCGCTACTTGTTGCAATGGATTCAAAATCATCCATGAATGCATGCAAGGCGTTTTGTAGCGTGACCATCGTACCGAATAAATCAGTGAAAGATTTATTCGAACTGTCTGCTACTTCCACCTGCTCAGCAACTTGCTTCAGACCGTCTGACAGCTTGCCTACTGACAATTCATTAAACGTGTTGACTTCCGATAAGTTCTTATCAATTTTCTTCAGCGTTTCGTCCGTCAGACCTGCAAGTTTTCGAATTTCATCTGCAACGACGGCGAAACCTTTCCCTTTTTCACCTGCACGTGCCGCCTCGATACTTGCATTCAATGCCAGTAAATTCGTCTGCTCTGTGATTTCTTTAATATTACTTGCGAATGTATTCGTCTCTTTAATTTTATTGGACAGAATCGCGAACGTTTCATCCAGTTCTTCAAAGAATTTTGAAAAACGGTGGATTTGTTCTTTTAATTCATTGATTTGATGTGTTCCTTCTTCTGCCTTCAGACCCGCTTCATCTGCTTGTCCCGCCAGATCCCCCATCTGTTTCGATATACGCGTGACAGAACTATGTGTGTTTTCAGTGCTTTCAGCGATCTCCATTATGTGGTCCGCCTGATCTTGACTTGAAGCGCTTACTTCATTGATGGCTGTTAGCATTTCCCTCTGAGAAGAGACAGATGTTTCAGAACTCCCTTGCAGATGACTCAAATTGCTCGTAATCTTTTCTACTGCCCGATCCAGTTTTTGAGCAATCTGTTCTTCTTTGCGCATCTTTTCCGCTGTCAATTCTGCGTATTCCTCAACTTGTTTAAAGTTTCGGGCGTTTTGGCGTACAACCAAAAATAACACTACACCGCCTAAGAAATGAAGCAAAATAAGGTTCTTGCCGCTTGCCGCCACTAATGCCGGATCGACAAAGTTTGCATTATTTAATAACAGCGCAATCAGACTGAGCGCATAGCCGAATGCCATGATTGACATCTTCCCGTGTATTCCCCCAAGCACCAGCAATAGAATAATAATTCCGAGTGATCCTAAATTCGCTTCTGAAAAAAAGATGACCCCTACCGCAATAGCGAAATTCATTAGTAATAAGAATATCGGCAGTGCGTTGGTAATAAATTTATGCTTCGTGAGTAAAAAGTAAAAATACAGCACGGACGCTATTGCGAACGGTATCGCAACAGACAAAATGATTGCCATTGGAGATTTTTGAATAAATTGCGCCAGCAGCCCCAGTCCTGAAGCAATTCCAAATCCCAGCCCCATAATTTTGTTTTTCATTATCCAATCTTGTTGCTTTAATACTACGATATCCAACTTCCATCCCCCTCACTCTAATCCCATAACTTCCAATCTAGTATACATAAGTTACCATGAATGAATGATCATTCATATAGATTTATTTACCTATCTTATTTTTACTATGAATAGTTTTCCCCTGAGGTCAAGGCCAAAAGATTTAACACCGAATTACCATTTAGAAATTTACAGAAAAAATTCTAAGGTTTCTTTCCTAAAGCCAAGGCAATCTGAAAATATTTGCATACGATAAGGGTAGTTCCACATTTGGAGGTGAAGTAACTATGGGTGAAGCAGTTGGCGGAGCAGGTTACAATGGAGGATTTGGCTTTGCAATGATCGTTGTGTTGTTTATTTTGTTGATCATTGTAGGCGCAGGATTTCTAGGGTACTGATATTGATTTGCACTCATTACGAAAAGGAGGTGGCAAAATGTCCGGATTTGGCGGATATGGATACGGCGGCGGAGCGGGATGTGAAAGACCATGCGGCGCAGGCAACGGTTTTGCCTTGATCGTCGTGTTATTCATCCTACTCATCATTGTAGGTGCAGCCTGCCTATAAGAAATACAAAGAAGCCTGTCGAGTAATTTCGACAGGCTTTTTATTCATTTACAATAAATAGGGATGCTACCGTTTTGGGCTACGTCCCCTTTTTACTATCTGTTTATGCGTTTATCGTCATAGTCAAAGGGTATTCGGAGGATTAAATTCACAAAAATGCATATAAATAGAATTGTGTCTAATACATGAACAATTAAAACGCTTACATGAAACATTTAATTACGGAGAGTAAAATATAATGGAATATGAGTCAATTTCTCCGACATTAGAATGGTAGACATATTATTTATATAGGAGAGGAACTGAACCATGCAAAAATCATTGAAGACAAAAATCATCGGCTCAGCCATTATACTTTTTACTCTGGGTATTCTGTTGATGATCTGGATGGTAAATGGACAAGTAAAGAAAATTTCGATGCAGGAAGTCCAGAATTCAAGTGAAGCACTGGCAGACCAGATGACTTATACGATCGAAAACTTCATTGGTCAATATACAAAAGGCCTTCAAGCAATCGGTCAATCCTATTCTGTTGAAAATTTCACCGGAGCTGATGGTGAGCTAGTCACCGAAAAGCAGCTAACCGATAAACTAGTGGATAATCTGGATATATTTTTGGACGCGTCTTCCATCTACTACACGCTTCCAGATAAAAATATGTATCCCCCAAGCACTGAGGAGGGCTATGATCCGACTGAAAGAGACTGGTACAAGCTTGCTGCTGAACACGTAGGCGAAACGGTATGGTCTCCGCCATATTCCGATTCCACTACAGGAACCTATATGATTACCGGTTCACAGGCAATCGTGAAGAACGGACAGCTGCAGGGTGTCATCGCTATGGACATTGAGCTGACTTCGCTTACCGATAAGCTGAAAGAACTCGATATTCCTTTTGAAGGCGCGCCTGTACTGCTTGACCAGAATGGGCTGGCAATCTCCCATCCGACGAGATCAGGAGAAAATATTGGTGATCTTGAATACGCCAAAAAAATGCAGCAGAACGAATTCGGTTCCCTTCATTACACAGCTGAAGACGGCGTAAAGAAAATGGCGGCATATTCGACTATGTCGGAGTTTAATTGGAAAGTAGGAATTATTTATGAAACAGATAAGCTGATGGGCATGGCCAAGCAATTACGCAGCTCTATTATGCTCATCTCAGGAATCTTGCTGATTATCGTCGGCACTTTCCTCTACTTCCTGATCAATCATTTGCTCAAGCCCGTTGCAAAGCTCCGTACGTCGATGGATGAAGTATCTGCAGGCGATCTCACTGTGCAGTCTACTGTTCACTCACAGGATGAAATTGGCCAGCTGAGCGACAACTTTAACGGCATGATTTCCAGCATGCACGAGATCATTACCGTCGTCCATGAATCTGCAGACAACGTCCGCATGAACTCTGAAAGTTTGAGCGCAGTGGCAGAAGAAACCAATGCGTCAAGCTCAGAAGTTGCCCATGCCGTGAATGAAATTGCAGAGGGTGCCCAGCGTTCTGCAGAAGACGCTGAAACAGTCTCAGAAAACGCTGAAGAACTGAGCCGTCAAATCAATGGCATTACGGAACGTGCACTCACGATGAACAATATAGCAGTACGCACCGGCCAGATGAACGAAGAAGGACAGACTCAAATGGCCAATCTCGCCCAGACCTTCCAGTCATCAGGAACAGACTTACGTTCCATGAACGAAGCAATCGCTTTACTCGGTAATAAAGTGAAAGAAATTGGCAGCGTTATGGATACCATCACTGACATTTCTGCCCAGACCAACTTATTGGCACTCAATGCCAGTATCGAAGCTGCCCGTGCAGGCGAACACGGCAAAGGATTCGCAGTCGTCGCAGATGAAGTACGTAAACTTGCCGAGCAGTCTGAACAGGCAACAGTGGATGTCCGTCACACTGTTGAACAGTTGCAGAACGAGTCGGCTGTCGTAACAAAGCAAATGGACGATACAATTGCCACGTTCCGTCAGCAAGAACTCGTCGTACAAGATACCGAAAATACTTTCGGGGAACTGTCCGCACTCATGGAGGACATGCGGGAGTCCATCCAGGCAATCACAGAAGAAATAGATCTTGTCAGCAAGCAAAAAGACGATGTCACGAACATTATTCAAACCATGGCGGCCACCTCTCAGCAAACCGCGGCCGCGTGCGAAGAAGTGAGCGCATCGACCGAAGAACAGCAGCGCGCCATCCAGTCTGTAACAGATGCTGCCGAAACGCTGACAGATTTAAGCGAAGAATTAAACCATGCAATTGCACGGTTTACTGTATAAGTTTTAAAACGGAAAAGGACTGCCGAATGGCAGTCCTTTTTGTTGGATCGAATTCGAGAATTCGGATGACTCATAAGTCACTCGCACGACCATGCTGCAAAATATATGATACGTACCTGTTTTCATGACTTTGCGACCACCTCGCCTTTTCACATGTTATACTGGTAGCAATTGTAGAAAAAGGAGTCTTTCTTTATGTCCTATGAGTTATTTTTATTTGATCTAGACGATACATTGTTTGATTTTGATGAGACAGAAAAGCATGCGCTCGGCAATACTTTTACCACTTTCGGTCTGCCGGACGGCCTGGCAGCGTACCGCGACAGCTATCGTGCCATCAGTTCGGTCATTTGGGATGACCTTGAGCAAGGACGCATCACACTTGAGGAGTTGAAAGTGGAACGTTTCCGGCGATTATTCGAGCAGCATGAACTTGAAATGGACGCCCAGCGTTTCGGGGAGCTGTATGTTGAAAACCTGGGCAATGAATCACATTTGATCGACGGCGTTGTAGAAATGCTTTCAAGTTTGACCGATTACCGCCTCGCTATCTTAACGAACGGCTTTACACTCGCCCAGCTCGCCCGCATTGACGGCTCACCGCTGCATGATACGTTCGAGGCAATTATCTGCTCCGAAGAAACCGGCTTCAAGAAACCGCAAATCGAAATTTTTGACTATACTTTTAAAAAACTTGGCGTCACGGATCCCTCCCGAGTGCTGATGATAGGCGATTCGCTGACATCAGACATTCAAGGCGGTCTCAATGCCGGCATCGACACCTGCTGGTTCAACCCGAGCGGCCGCGCGAATAACACAACGATTCAACCAAAGTATGAAATTCATTCATGGAAAGAATTCAGCTTTGAATTGCAGGCGCTCAATAACTACTAATTATCTATTTCTTTTATTACGTGTAATGGCATACGAAAACGGACCGCTCAATTGAGCAGTCCGTTTTCGTCATTCCCATTATGCAAAGAAGTAACCTTTTGAGCTGTACTATCCATTTCCTCTGCCGTAATCCGGCTGTCGGAAGTTAAATTGTCGATAATCTTGCTCATTTCTTGTAAATTGGCTGAATTCTCCTCGACAATTGCCGCGAAATTATTCGTCGAGTCTTCAATTTCTGCAGACTGCTCAATCATTTCAGTGGAAGAGGATGCGAACTGTACCAGCCCGTCATCCAAATGCTGCAATGTCGAAGCAATCTTTAAAATCTGATTTGAAACCTGTTCCGTCGTCAGCGCATTTTGTTCAATCTTTTCACTGCTCTCCGTCATCTTCTTAAAAGCAACCCGATTGCTATCGTTCAATTCTGACAGATTGGCTGTGATTTTTTCTGTTGTGTTTCTAGTCACCTCAGCTAATTTTCTGATCTCGTCAGCGACAACCGCGAACCCTTTGCCCGCTTCCCCAGCCCTCGCAGCTTCTATAGAGGCATTGAGCGCAAGCAAGTTTGTCTGTTCCGTGATCCCTTTAATGAGAGCGGCGAATTCATTCGTTTCATTCAATTTATTGGATAATGAAAGATAAGTCTCGTGTAACTCAGCAATATCCTCTTTCAATAATCTCATGTCTGATGAAAGGATATCAATTTGATCATTTCCTTCAACCGCCACTCCGTTTGCTTCGCTCGATTCCTTTTTCAAATCATTTGCTAAATTGAATAGAGAGGAGATGCCGTCTTTCATAGATACCGTATTTTGCGCAATGGTTGAAATTTGATCGGCCTGCGACTGACTGCCGTCCGCCATCTCTTCTACAACGGACGTCATATTGTCCTGTGAAGTCATATTTTGCTGAATACGCTCGTTCATACCGAAAATACTCTCGATAATTTCCGTCACATTCTTTTCTAGAATAGCTTTTTCTTCCTCCTGCCTTTTCGCATCTTCAGCAAACTCTTGCGTAAAAGCGGCAACTTGTTTGAACTGCCCGGTCGTCAATCGCATGATAGCGATGAACATGAATCCAAGCAGCAAGTATAGAAGAAAAGCATAGCTGAATAGTTCCCTGACCATCACTTCCGCACTCAGAATACGGTTAACTACCAGCAGGACTAAACCGTACGTATATCCGAAAATAAACGGCCGTAACTTCAACTGCACAGCAGAGTAAATGGCAAGGAAAATACTAATGATGACTGCTTTCATGCCGCCATCAAAGAGGATACTGCCAACCAAAGCAAACGTGAACACATTAAAAATGGCCGCATAAGCATACCACTCCGGCTTTTTTAACCACTTGGTAAATAGGAAATAAAATCCGATAACTCCTAGTAAATCGAGACTGTATAATATCACGGTTTCTGTTTCTTTAAACCCCGCAGCCTGCATAACCGCCGCAAACAGCGTAATGCCCATCGTGATTGCCATTACTTTATTCTTCTTCATAGTATCTTTATAAACTAACTGCTCAATAGACTGCATCTTCCAAACCTCCTAAATTTTATTCGATATTCTTATATCGGTATAATTTGGATATTCTAAAGACTTGGGTAATATGTAATACAATTCAGATAAATATGGGTACAAAACAAGTAGGTCAAAAGACTTTACTAGCATATTTAATTTATCCAAATATTTCTAAGCTAAAAAAGCCCAATATCACAGGCGGAATTTACATTTTTCATCCCGTCTATGTGTTTGCAGCTTTAACATTTCTGAAGTTCTGAAAGAAATTTATATATTCTTTTCACTGATCGTTCAATTCCATATAGATAGCAATAGAAATAAGATATTAAGACAAATAATTCTCCAAAGACCGAATCTCGGCGTGATGTTCCTGCACCTGCTTATTCAGCTCGGTGCTCTCATTCTGAGAAAGACGATGTGCCGCTGCGTACTCCGCAATCTTTTTCATTTTGTGAAGTCTCATCTCGATCTCGGCAAGTATACGATCCTTCTGCTTCACGTGTTCCAGCTGTTGTTTAAGGAATTCCAATTCTTTATTAGGCTGTTCTTCATATATAGCTGTCGCCTTCCGTTGCTGCTCATCTTACCTTTCATATCGACAAATGAAGAGGTTTTTCTACTTGGCCATCTATTGAATGCGATAGTGTGATTATTAGAGGTATGATATTATAAAAGGAACATATATTCTAATAGGGCGGTGTGGATAATGGAGGGATACAAAATTTTTTATTCTCGAATTTGCGGAAAGTTGCTCGGGGATGGTTGCATAACTAAGCAAGCGGGGCGAAAGCCGAGGTTCCAATTTATTCATCGTATTGAGGATCTCGGCTGGTCGGCATATTGCTATGAGCAACTGAAGGACTTTGTGCCGTTGTCTACGCCAGCCTATAGGAAATGCATCGATGCACGGTTAACAAAAGGATTTTCAGAATGTTATGTAGTTCAATCCAGGACACATGAACGGATAACGGACCTTTATCAGACATGGTATCCTGACGGCAAGAAAAGAGTGCCGTTTCATTTCCTTAATGAATATTTGACCGAAGAAGCGCTGTCCTGGTGGTATCAGGATGACGGTCATTTGAAAATAGTTAACGGGAAAATGACAAAAGTCATCTTATCGACGGAGAGCTTTTCAGCAGAAGAAAACCGGCAGCTGATTACCCTGCTTTTTCATAAATTCAGACTGCAATTCAAAACCGACGGACAAAACCGATTGATTTTATATGACCAATTTCAGATTATCTATTTTTTGCAGCTCACTTCACTTTGGATGCATGACGCGATGTACAGAAAAGCAGCAGTTGAATTGCCATTGCGGACGATTGCCAAAAGAACAACTGTGTACTTGCCTGCTTCCATTAAATTTTTTAAACCAACAGCTGAAATTAATGAAAAGTTGGATAAGCTGAATGCATTGTTTTGTGCAGAAAAAAAGACAGTTTGCCAAGTTACCATTTTTAATATATTTCAGCAAGTGTCAATAGTTGCTGTTGATACTGTTGCTTATCAAATTGTGCTCTCTGAAGCCCATCGCGAAGTTTTAGCTATGATCAGACAGCAGACAGGATTATCCGTTAGCCAATTGGTGACTTATTGTTTTGAAAAAAGTCAGTGAGTTTGTTCAGTGAATTGTGTGGGGACCTGGTACCTTCGCTGGTTGCGGTTCATAGGTTCCCCCTAGAAGTTCCTTTTTCATGGAATCCCAATGTTTTACGATATGCGTTCGTAGGTTTTGTACGGGCATTTCGTCTACACCGTGGCTACCTTTATTGCGTCCTACACGTTTCAATGCAGACAGTAGATTCTCCCGTGAAACGATTTTTTCATCAACATTCGATACGCCTCTTTCCGTGAACAACGGTTCTTCTTATGCCAGTTCTGCTCCACCATCTTGAAGTCTCCCATGGTTCTCTCGAGATAAAACGGTACTATGGCTTCTGCTGACTGTTCAGCTGTCCATCACTGGATAGGTTCAAGTGTACTTGGCGTATCAGTCAGACCTCACCAGGTAAGATTGTAGTCTTTCCCTCCATCTATCTGCTTCATTTACTCTGTACAACCTTCAGCAGAAAGGGCTTCTTTTTGTTAAGCAAACTCTCCCCAATTGTACCTAGCCTTATATGAAGTTCGTGTTCTTCAAACCAGAAGTTTGCCGCTCGCTTCCTTCAGATTCTACGTCACCGTGGACACCCTTGCGTTAAGCTAACTGCTACTTCTGCCTTCACAGTTCGGCACTTGCACCCTATAGACTACATCCATGCTGGGCGCACTAAAAAAAACACGATCCGATTTCTCGGATCGTGTCTGCAACCATATTAACGTAACAACTGAAGTACGCCTTGAGGCTGCTGGTTCGCTTGAGCCAACATAGCCTGAGCTGCTTGAGTTAAGATGTTGTTCTTCGTGAAGTCCATCATCTCTTTCGCCATCGTGCGAACATTAGCTTTCACTAATGACTAGACTATATCTTCACCCTCCACTATGGGTAGGGGCCGGGCACTTCGGATTGGCAAGTTACTCACACTTACGTTTCCTACGGATTTCATCATCATAGCTTAGCGCGTTAGATGGTTTATCCTAGTCGTTGAACCTTCTCCACTCTTTCGAGACAGGAGCTTGGCTGCTGATTGCCCAATCTGTTCTTTTTTCAAGCCTTCACGCTTACCGTTTCCAGTTACGTTGTGGCAAGAAAAGTTTCAGGGGTTTCCAGCAATTCACCCGGTCGTACTCTCTGACCGTTACCAGTCAGGACGACTGTGTCTGTCACTGCTTACGCAGCTAAGACATAATCCACGTCGCGGATGCGTGATTCTGCAGCCGTTAAGTTTTCTGCAGAAGTACCAAGATTATTGATTGTATGTTCTAATCGGTTTTGTGTAGCCCCAAGTTTAGAACGCTCTGCTGAGACTGTATCTATTGCACTTTGAATTGTCTCAATAGAAGCATTTG
>NZ_JARICI010000065.1 GCF_029257255.1 Sporosarcina sp.
AAAAAATCGATCAACTGGCAATAACAACAATCCGAACGCTATCAATCGATGCGATCGAAAAAGCAAACTCCGGACACCCGGGTCTACCTATGGGTGCAGCACCAATGGCATATACGCTATGGACAAAGTTTTTACATCATAACCCATCAAATCCACAATGGTTCAACCGCGACCGTTTTGTTCTTTCAGCAGGCCACGGTTCGATGCTGCTCTACAGCTTGCTTCATTTAAGCGGTTATGGTTTGACAATCGACGATATTAAGAATTTCAGACAGTGGGATTCAAAAACACCGGGACACCCTGAATATGGTCACACAGCAGGTGTAGAAGCGACAACAGGGCCTCTAGGCCAAGGAATCGGTATGGCTGTAGGTATGGCAATGGCAGAGAAACATTTATCTGCAACATACAACAAACCTGGATTTGACATCGTGGATCATTACACTTACGCACTTTGCGGCGATGGTGATCTGATGGAAGGTGTAGCAGCTGAGGCAATTTCATTAGCCGGCCACTTGAAGCTAGACAAATTAATTGTACTTTATGATAGTAATGATATTTCATTGGATGGCGATCTAGGCATGTCATTCTCTGAAAATATCAAGAAACGTTTCGAATCATACGGCTGGAATTATCTTCGTGTAGACGACGGCAATGACATCAACTCTGTTTCCGGTGCAATTGAAGAAGCAAAAGGAAATGTTGGCGGTCCTACAATCATTGAAGTGAAAACGGTTATTGGATATGGTTCACCAAATAAATCGGGTAAATCTGACGTTCACGGTGCTCCACTTGGAGAAGAAGAATTAGCATTAACAAAAGATTACTACAAGTGGACATTTGAGGAAGATTTCCACGTTCCAGGCGAAGTATATGACCGTTTCAAAGAAACAACTGATGAGCTGGGTGTGAAATCAGAGAAACAGTGGAACGAACTGTTCAGTCAATATGAGAATGAGCATAAGGAATTGGCAGCACAATTGAAAACTGCAATGGCCAATGAACTTCCGACTGATCTCAAAGAAAGCATGCCTGTCTATGAGTCAGGTGCTTCAGTTGCAACCCGTTCAGCATCAGGAGAATCAATAAATGCATTAGCAAAAGCAATGCCTTCACTATTTGGCGGAAGTGCCGATCTTGCAGGATCAAATAAAACATCCATTAAGAACGCAGGAGACTTCTCTGCTGAAAATGCCGAAGGACGTAATATTTGGTTTGGTGTTCGCGAATTCGCAATGGGAACTGCATTAAATGGAATGGCTTTACACGGTGGAGTCACAGTTTTTGGCGGAACCTTCTTCGTATTCAGTGACTACGTCAGACCTGCCATTCGACTTTCTGCATTGATGGGCTTGCCTGTAACGTATGTTTTCACTCACGATAGTGTGGCAGTAGGAGAAGACGGACCTACACACGAACCTGTTGAACAGTTGGCTTCATTGCGTGCGATGCCAGGCTTATCAATTATTCGCCCTGCTGACGGTAATGAGACTTCTGCAGCTTGGTATACAGCTGCCACGTCTAAAGATACACCAACGGTTCTGGTACTTTCTAGACAAAATCTTAAAGTACTTCCTAAATCTAAAGAACTGGCAATGGACTTTGTACAAAAAGGGGCATATGTCGTGTCCCCAGCTACTAAAGAAACTGCCGATGGTATTTTAATCGCCAGCGGTTCTGAAGTTAGCTTAGCGGCAGAGGCTCAGCAGGCGTTAAAAGAACAAAACATCGATGTCAGCGTAGTCTCTATGCCATCTTGGGATCTCTTTGAAAAACAAGACCAGGCATATAAAGATTCCGTTCTTCCTAAATCAGTGAAGAAACGTCTGGCCATTGAAATGGGCGCGTCTCTTGGCTGGCATAAGTATGCCGGTGACGAAGGAGCAGTTCTGGCAATTGATACGTTCGGCGCAAGCGCACCTGGTGATCTTGTTATTGAAAAATATGGTTTCACTGTAGAAAATGTAGTGAAGAAATTTAAAGAACTTCAAAATCAATAATCCCTATAAATTACACATCTCTTCGTTGGAAAACGGAGGATGTGTTTTTCTTATACAATTCATGAAAAGAATTTCGCAGCTTTCCGACAATAATAGTGAGGAAGTTTTCCGCCATCTGACAAGAATTTAGTGAGACAAGCTCTATGATAGTAATCAGGAGGTGTTCGTTATGAGGAAATATGAAATTTTCAAAATAAAAGCAGAGTATCAATCCTTCATAATGGGACGTGAACGGTTACTATTTGATTTGTTAGCGGTGGGTCCTTCTACTAACTATCAGGAAATTGAATATTTATGTGATCAACTAAATGAATCGGAGCTGGATCAGCTGATCAAACAAAAACTTGGTAAAAGCTTTGATGCCATTGATTCCTGCCATAATGAGTATCGGTTAACACATTTGATTAAAGGTGAAGTTTTTATCAAGATGGGAACACACTGTATCCAAGTATATTGCCAAGGGTCCAGAATGCTAGATTTAGATTTATTTGTGGCTCTTTCCAGTTCAACAGACCGTTTTTTTGCGGTGATGAACGAGCAGGAAGAGTGCGGCTGGCTGAAACCGGTTAAGTATTCAGACCGGATAATCTTAGAAGACGCAGTAATGTGAAAACTTCTGAACAATTAGCGAACAGTTATTGCTATTCACTGCTGCTATGTTGTATAATCCTTCTTGGTAGTATGTAATCGAACTATTTTTAATGAGGGAGGTTTGGCAGCAATGACACTATGGATAGCAATTCTCTTGATCGTCGTCGCTTTGATCGGTGGGGTAACACTCGGCTTTTTCATCGCGCGTAAATATATGATGAATTATTTGAAGGAAAACCCACCAATTAATGAACAAATGTTACGTATGATGATGATGCAAATGGGACAGAAACCCTCACAAAAGAAAATCAATCAAATGATGGCACAAATGAACAAAGTTCAAGACAAGCCTGATAAAAAAAAATAAGCAAAAACTCCGTTACAGGCTAATTACCTTTTACGGAGTTTTTTATTTTAGCATAAGTGAAAACGATGCAGGAACGTCTGGACAGTACGTAAATACTGCTCTGGATTATCGTTATACGATTTCGCATGAGCACCTTTTTCGAACAGCTTCATCATTTTATCGCCTTCCTTTAATTCATACAACTCTTCCGTCATATGCGGCAATATAAAAGTATCTTCCATACTGTGTATGAAAAGGACAGGTTTATCAATAAATTTCATCACTTCACGAGGAGACACTGCAGCAGAGGTATAGCCGTCACGAATCTTCAAAAATAAGTTAGCAACGCGAAGGCTCATGGAAGTCTTAAACGGAAATTCAGTACGGATTATATGCAGCAGCTGTTCTGAGAAATCGGAGAACGGGCAGTCTGAAATATAGAAATCGGCCTGATCCTCGTATGTGCCGGCATACAATAGTGTCGTTGCAGCTCCCATCGATTCACCGTGTATTCCAATTAAGGCCCGTTTACCAACCCGTTTGCGCACCGCAGAAACTACTTCCTTCAAATCCATCTTTTCATAAAATCCAAAGCTTGTTGTCTTTCCTCCAGAATCACCATGCCGGCGATGATCAAAGATGACAGAATTGAAACCCAGACGCTCAAACAGCCTCGCATATTTAATAGAATTTACTTTATTTTCGGTGACGCCATGACAAATGACAACTGTCCGCGTCGTATCTAGCGGCCGTAAAAATATAGCACGAAGGTTATAGCCATTAGGGGACGGGATCCACATATTATCTTTACGCACCGTTTCAAACCACTGGCGGTCAAATCTTTTAGCAATTGTTTCTCTTTGCAAAATGAATTCGGAGTCTTTTATTTTCAGGTACATCAACTGATTCGTGACTAAAAATCCGAATATAGTCAGTATAGATGCAATCACACTGGAAATAATACCTGAAATATAGATCAATCTGCGCTTCAAGAAATTACCTCCTTTCTGTTTATTCTTTTCGTTTACTTAATTGATACATAGCAGTGGTTATGGGTCTTGAAAGGTGAGGGGCCACTTCGTCCACCGCAAGTATGACCTTCTGCAGATCGATTCCAGTATGGATATCTAGAGACTCTAAAAGGTACAAAACATCTTCTGTTGCTACATTTCCGGTTGCACCCGGAGCAAATGGACAGCCGCCTAAACCTCCTGCCGATGTATCGAAGCGGTCCACACCTGCTTGCAAAGACGCATAAATATTCGTCAGTCCCAGTTTTCGCGTATCATGAAAATGAGCTGTGATCAGTATATGAGGAAAACGTTCTTTCAGACTGTTGAATAATGAGTAGCTGACTACAGGATTCGCCATACCATCTGTATCTGCAACACTTAATTCATCTACATCCATATCTATAAATTGTTGACATAGGGCTATGGTCTGCTCAGGTTTAATCCACCCTTCATAAGGACAGTGAAAAGCAGTGGATATACAAGCACGAACAAAGTGCCCTTGCTGTTTCAACCGTTTAATAACAGGACGTAAAGCGTTAACAGCTTCCTCTGTCGTGCGATTAATATTCTTCTGGTTAAATGTATTACTGACACCAACAAATACAGCAATATTTTGAGCGCCTGCTTGAAGTGCAGTTTGAACTCCTTTGTCGTTAGGTGTCAGTACGATTTGTCTTCCATATTTTTTTGCTTTCCGGACAATCTCATCAGCATCTGCCATCTGCGGAACCCATTTTGGAGATACAAACGAGGTGAGTTCCATTTCTTTAATACCGGCCTTCTGAAGTGCATGGATATACGCCAGTTTACTGTCCGTGGAAATATTATTTTTTTCGTTTTGAAGGCCGTCACGCGGTCCTACCTCGATTAGTGTTACGTTTTTTGGTAGACTAAACATATAACATCCCTCCCTACCTCTATTGTACGTAAAAAAGAAGAATTAGGGCAATGGTTATACCTAGCGAATTTACATTACAAATCGCTTGAAATTGAATTATATAATACAGATAGAAAGCAGTGATAGATATGGCGAAAAAAGGGAAGAATATCAGTGTATCTAAGCCGAAGCAAGAAATGAAGGAAACTGGAAATTCACTTTCTGACTTATTGGGTGAGGATGTACTTGCGAAACTAAAAGATACAAAACAAATACTTGCAGCAGCTGACGAACAGAAAAAAGAGGAGGAAAGAGTAAAACGTATTCAAGAAAGAAAAGAACGGGAAAAAAATAAGAGTTTTGAAGAACTTTTAGAAGAATATGGTGATCAAGGGGCAAAATATTAAGTAATGTAGCGATTTACTCAGCGAAAAGGATATAGTAAACTGGTCTGAATTATTTACGAAAAAAGTGCCCAATGAAATGACCGAAACAGCAATTCTTCGACAACAATGTAAAAGTGTTCATCAAGCACCCCTTGAACATCAGATTGGAGAATGGATCAGAAATCACTTGGTATTGCTTGCTGAAAATGATTATATTCTTTGTTATGATTTTCCTAAAGACAAGGTTGAGCTTTTTTATGCAATTTTAAACGAAGCTCATGCTGAAAAGGCGAAAAATTCATCACGTCCGTGGAAGTATCTTCCTATTCCGGAAGAAACAAATTATCCTTATCCCATTGCACAGTATGAAAAAGAGTATGGTCAGATTTATTATGAGTCATTGTACAAATATATTACAGCACTCGGTGTGATTTTAAATATTTTCGATTTCGAAAAGCATCGCTTGGTCATTTCGATCAGGTGAAATTGTGATTAAATGTATGCACATGTAGATTATATCTAGAAGATTAGCGGGGGGAATAATATGAAACAGTTAGATGTAAAACTTTATGAGTTCTTATTAGCTAATTTCAACAATATTACAGACTCTTGGTTGGCAATGAGGGAAGTAGAAAATGGATCTATATATTCACTTGATGTGAATAATAAGCTGGAAGAAACGTTGCGTGAGCAAAATAAGCTCACGAATTTAACTATTACGAGTAGTTTGTTAGATGATCCAGAAATTTTTGAGAAAAATAAAAAGAAATGGGCTGCAGTGGTAGCTCTCAGCAGAGTTAACAGTAATACACCGATTGAAGATGTATTGTCGGCTTTGAGTAAAGTCCGTTTAGCTTACTGGAAATTTGTCGAAGAGTTTTATCATCTTCATGAGGACAGTGTGACAATTGAAGTCTATGTGCGCTGGAGCAAAACAATTAATAGTGCGTTCGATCAAGTTTATGTAGACTTTGCTGCAACATACAATAGATTTATTAGTAGAAAGTTTGATACACAGCAAACCTTGATCAATGAATTAAGCTCTCCAGTCATTAAGCTGACTGACAAAATTGGTGTGGTTCCGTTAGTGGGGGACATGGATGAATTGCGTGCGAGAATTATGCTCGAGAGTATTCCGGCAAAATGTCTGGAAGCTGATATTATTCATT
This sequence comes from Sporosarcina sp., assembly GCF_029257255.1. Lineage (GTDB taxonomy): Bacteria > Bacillota > Bacilli > Bacillales_A > Planococcaceae > Sporosarcina. The sequence goes on from NZ_JARICI010000065.1 coordinate 6,383, forward strand.
TATACATCGATTTATCCGGTGTGACTGTTATTGATACGTTAGTCGCACAGCAAATATATCAAGTTACGCAAGTGTTGGAACTTCTTGGCACAGAAGCTATACTTACTGGGATCCGGCCAGAAATTGCTCATGCTTCTACTGAACTCGGCTTAGATTTTACGAACATTCAGACATTTAGTTCACTGCAGCAGGCATTTTCTAAAGAATTCAGCATAATTACCCATTAAAAAATCGGGGCTCCCTCATTAGAGAGAGCCCCGATTTTTTATTTCTGATGTTTTGCTTGAAAGTTCTTCATAAACTGCTCTAATGCCTGACATGCAGCAAGCGGTACAGAGTTGTAAGCAGAAGCACGGCATCCGCCAACAGAGCGATGTCCGTTGAGGCCGACAAAACCAGCTTCTTTTGCTTCAGCTAAAAATTGTTTCTCTAGAACTTCATCTGCTACCCGGAATGTAATATTCATCAGGGAGCGGCTGCCTTTTTCAGCATGTCCAGTGTAGAAGCCGCCACTGTTGTCGATCGCATCATAGATTAGCTTAGCTTTTTCCTCATTATTCTTTTGAATCTGCTCTAGGCCGCCTTGTTTTTCCATCCACCCAAGCACTTCACCCAACATATAAATACCGAATGAAGGGGGAGTGTTATATAGCGAGTTATTGGAAGCATGTGTGCTGTATTTCAAGATAGTAGGAATTGACTCATTCACATTTTCTAACAGGTCTTTTCGGATAATCGCAACCGTTACTCCGGAAGGACCGAGATTTTTCTGTGCACCGGCATAAATCATTCCAAACTTGCTAACATCGATCGGACGTGAAAGGATATCACTCGACATATCCGCAATTAATGGAACATCATTAGTCTCAGGGAATTCCTGGAACTGAGTTCCGAAAATCGTGTTGTTGGATGTGATATGAACATAAGCATCCTCTTCGTTCCAAGTAATTTCAGAAAGATCCGGAACTTTATTGTAGTTAGTTTCTTTTGTAGAAGCTGCTTCGTACACATCGCCAATTGTTTTACCTTCTTTTAACGCTTTATCAGACCATGCACCTGACATAACGTAAGCCGCTTTTTCTCCTGAAGCTAAAAAGTTCATTGGAATCATAGCGAATTGAAGACTTGCTCCGCCTTGCAATAATAGTACTTCGTAGTTCTCGGGAATAGAGAAAAGAGATTTCAAACGCTCGATTGCTTGATTATGTACTTCTTCATAAGTAGCGCTGCGATGACTCATCTCCATAATAGACATTCCGGAATCTTTAAAATCAACCAGTTCTGATTGTGCTTTCTCCAAAACTTCACGCGGAAGCGCTGACGGACCCGCGTTGAAATTATATACAGATTTCTTACTGCTCAACATAACCACTCCTTCATAAGTTTACAATACTAAAGTAAAGTATATATGAAAAAGCGGGCATGTGAAATAGATATCCCACCGTTTCACAATAATTTCATTATTCTTAGTGAATGCTGGCTTGTTTGCTCACTTCTAAAGATGGGTATGTTGAAATAAAAGCTAAATTGTTTAGTTTGCTCAGCAGACATTCCACAAGAGGAAAAAAGGGTGGAGGAGATTTTATGAAAACGGATGGACGCAGAAAGAGCTCAAACGTGGAAGACAGACGAGGCAGGAGCGGAGGAGGAGCAATCGCGCTAGGCGGCGGAGGGCTTGGTATTGTCGGTATAATCCTATTTTTAATACTTGGTGGTAACCCAACTGATCTATTAGGAAATGAATCTTCTGTCGGCAATGAACAGCCATATGTCGAAACAGAGCAGGACAAAGAATTGGCTGACTTTGTTTCAGTTGTGCTGGCTGATACGGAGGACATCTGGTCAGAGCAGTTTAAACAGGAAGGCCTGACATATAAGAATCCGACATTAGTATTATATACGGGACAAGTACAGACAGCCTGCGGTTTTGGCAGTGCAGCAGCGGGTCCGTTTTATTGTCCGAGTGATCAGAAATTATATATTGATCTGGAATTTTATAATGAACTGCAGAATTCTTTTAAAGCGCCAGGAGATTTTGCAATGGCTTACGTGGTAGCACATGAAGTCGGCCACCATGTTCAGACGCTGCTTGGTATTTCTGATCAGGTGATGCCGCTGCGCCAGAAACTCAGCGAAGAGGAATTTAATAAATACTTGGTCCGATTTGAATTACAGGCGGATTATTTTGCGGGGGTCTGGGCGCATCATGCGCAGGGACACGGTTACTTGGAGCAGGGAGATCTGCAGGAAGCCATCACTGCTGCCGGTGCAGTTGGTGACGATACAATTCAGAAACGTGCAAGAGGCTATGTGGTACCGGAAAGCTTTACTCACGGTACAGCGAAACAGCGTATTTACTGGTTCGAACGAGGCTTTAAGCTCGGTACTATAGAGGGTGGTGACACATTTAAAGAGAGCGAAAAATAAAAGCAGCGCATCTTTCTCGATTTGAGGGAGATGCGCTGTTATTTATTTTGTTGCGGCTGCTTGAGCCATTGCAGATGGATCAATACCTTCCTGTTCATTGCGAAGACGCTTCATGTCAACGCGGATCAATAATGAGATGACGAAGGCGACAGCAAATAGTCCGGCGAAGAACAACAGACTGCTCTCATAGCTGCCAGTTGTATCTTTCATCCAGGCTGCAAACATGGGGCCTGCCACTCCGGCAGCTGACCAGGCAGTTAAAATATAGCCATGGATCGCGCCAAGTTGTTTCGTTCCGAAAATATCTCCGATAAATGCCGGGATGGAAGCGAAACCTCCGCCGTAACAAGTGTAAATGACCGCCAGGATTATCTGGAACATAATCGCATTTGTCGTAAATGGCAGTACGGCAAATAAAACGAGCTGCAGGACGAAAAATGTCGTATACGTATTCGGACGGCCGATATAATCTGAAATGGCGGCCCATCCAAGACGTCCGGCACCGTTGAATATACCGAGTACACCAACTAGAGCGGCGGCCTGAACGGTCGTCATGCCAATACTGTCAATTGCCAGCGGTTTAGCGGCAGATAAAATAGCGATTCCGCATGTGACGTTGATAAACAGCATGAGCCATAAATAATAAAAACGCTTTGTTTTAACTGCCTGATTTGCAGTTAACTGGGCAAGATCCTTTTTGACTTCTGTTTTTCCAGAACGGACTTTTTCAATAAAGCCGGGAGGAGCCCAGCCTTCTTCCGGTTTCTCGAGGTAAAGAGAGGACAAAAGCATGATCGTGAAATAAGATATTCCGAGAATATAGAAAGTGTTTGTCAATCCAACATTGACGATTAAATATTCCATGATTGGACTGCTGATCGCTGCTGCGAAACCAAAGCCCATAATAGCTAGGCCAGTTGCAAGTCCTCGTCTGTCAGGAAACCATTTAACCAACGTGGAAACAGGGGCGATGTACCCGACACCTAAACCGATACCGCCAAGCATTCCATAGAAAATATAGAGCATAGGCAAAGAACCCATGCTTATCGCAAGCCCTGATCCAGTCACACCGATTCCGAAGAACGTCGCTGCCAGCAAGCCGGCCTTACGGGGACCATACTTCTCAACGAAGTGACCGAGAAAAGCTGCTGATAAGCCAAGGAAAAGAATGGCGATACTGAATGTCAGCTGCACTTGACTTGTTGTCCAGCCGAATTCTTCGATCAATGGATTGGTAAAGTTACTCCATGCGTACACTGACCCGATGGAAATGTGAATACCTACCGCAGATAAAGCGATTAACCATCTGTTCTTAGTCTTTTTCATACGATACCCTCCCTTTTATATTTAGTTTTATCATGATGACTTTTTGCACCGGAGACGTCTCTCTCTGTACAGATCTGTTAGGAAAATCCCCATTAATTGCTATAAACAAAATCTGTTTTAGCGATATTTAAGGTGCGAATTAGGATTAAGCTGTATATTAGTACCATTTCACAATATTGTCAATATTAATTTTTGTATGTACTTGGAAGAGGTTCCAAGTTATCTGAAAGTATTCGCCCGGGGTGTGTATATAAATTAAAAGACGTGCCGCGGATAAAACCAACCGTCGTAATCCCTAAATCTTCAGCCAGTGTCAGTGCTAATTCGGTCGGTGCAGATTTTGATAAGACAATTTCACAACCGATTTTTGCCACTTTCAAAAGAATTTCTGAAGAGATGCGACCGCTGAATACAATAATTTTATCCCGCACAGGAATTTTGTTTTTCAGACAATGGCCATAAATTTTATCCAGAGCATTATGTCGGCCGATATCCATTCTTGATAAAAGTAATTGATCAGGCTTGCAGAGAGCGGCATTGTGCACTCCGCCTGTATGCCGGAACATTTCTGCCTGCTCTTCCATTTCGTTCATTAGCGAGAAAATTTGGTTAGTTGTCAATTGCACAGAAATGCTGTCCATTTTTTTGGCTGTTAAGACATCGCTCGCAAAGATAAACCCTTGCCGGCTCATTCCGCAACAAGACGTAATATAGCGTTTATTCTGCAATTTTTCGAAAAATGGATAAACAATATCAGTACTCACATCAATAATTCCTTTTTCTTTATCTAGGCGAATTTCTTTGATCTGCTCCCATCTTGGTACAATTCCTTCAGAAGCGAGAAAACCAACAACCATGTCTTCTACGTATTCAGGTGTGCAGACGATGGTGGCAAACTCCTTATCATTCAACCTGATGGTAATCGCATATTCCACAGCCACTAGATCTTCCTTTGCAATAAATTGTCCATTCTGAAAGCGTATAATCGGCCGTTTCTGCTGCTGTTCCACACATTTTCCCCCTCTCACTCGATCGATCTGTCAAATAAAAATACCGAGACAGCAATATCATCATCAACCTTGAAATCACTGAATAAGTGTAAAAACTTTGCCTCGACCAATTCTTCCAAGCCTTCTGGCGGTGCTTTCTCATAGACAGCTTGGATCATACCGGTTCTTGCCATGTGCACCATTTCTTTTCCCTCAGACGTACTGGCAATGAATTTTTCAGTCGGCGTCAAATTGCCATAGAGTGTTGATACTGCCATATTATCAACAAAAATCGTATGAATTCTTTCAGGGCCTTTCCCGAATAGGTCTTTTCGCAACTTCCTGATAATATCATTGAACGCATGGACTTTTTTCATAAGTTTCCCTCGATTCCATTTACAGAATAGTCTATCTTTTAAATTATAGGCATTGTATTAAACGTCATTTTACTTTATACTAAACAGTAAGTCGATGATAGTTTGGTATGTGATTGCCAGATTATCATCATTTGTCTATTGTTTATATTAAATACGGATTGGTTCTTTAGCAAGTCCTGTTAAGAAACTACTCCACCATGAAAATGCCGTTTATTCCGGCTTTTTCATGGTGGATTTTTATTTGAGAAGGGGGACGCAGACATGTCAATTACAATAAACGGCAAGCCCTTTGACTTTGCTCCAGGGTCAACGTTAATTCAAATTATCAATGCTAATAAAATAGAGCATCCGCAGATTTGTCACTTACCAGAAGTCGACCCGATTGAAACTTGTGATACGTGCATCGTGGAAGTGAACGGTGAACTAATGCGCGCCTGTTCAGCAAAAGCTGTTGACGGCATGGATGTACAGCTCGCTTCCACGCGTGCAAAGGCTGCCCAGACAGAAGCAATGGATAGAATTCTAGAAAATCATTTGCTGTATTGTACCGTATGTGATAATAACAACGGCAACTGTAAAGTACATAACACAGTGGCGATGTTGGAAGTCGAGCATCAAAAGTATCCATATGAGCCGAAGTGTTCAAAAGATGCAGTTGATTTCACCCATCCATTCTACCGCTACGATCCAAACCAGTGTATCGCCTGCGGCCAATGTGTAGAGGTATGTCAGAATCTTCAAGTCAATGAAACGCTGTCGATTGATTGGGAACGCGACCGTCCGATTGTGTTGTGGGACGGCGGAGCAAAAATCAATGATTCCTCCTGTGTCGGTTGCGGACACTGTATTACAGTTTGTCCATGTAACGCGCTGATGGAGAAAACGATGCTTGGCGAAGCAGGTTTCATGACGAAGATGGATGATGAACTGATGGAACCAATGATCGATCTGATCAAAGATGTCGAGCCTGGATACAGCAGTATTATGGCTGTATCTGATGTGGAAGCTGCGATGAGAGAATCCAAAATCAATAAAACAAAAACTGTCTGTACATTCTGCGGCGTCGGCTGCTCGTATGAAGTGTGGACGAAAGACCGCAAGATTCTGAAGATCCAGCCAGTACATGATGCACCGGTCAACCAGATTTCCACTTGCATCAAAGGGAAATTCGGCTGGGATTTCGTTAACAGTGAAGAGCGCATCACGTCACCTCTGATTCGTAAAGGCGATGCATTTGTAGAGGCTTCGTGGGAAGAGGCACTGGATCTGGTGGCTGAAAAGTTAGGCAAGATTAAAAAAGAGTACGGCCGTGACGGAGTCGGTGTGATTTCATCCTCAAAGATCACCAATGAAGAAAACTATGTCATTCAAAAGTTTGCGCGACAGGTTTTCGAAACAAATAACGTAGATAATTGTTCCCGCTACTGTCAGTCACCTGCGACAGACGGATTGTTCAGAACCGTCGGTATGGGCGGAGATGCTGGAACGATTAAAGATATCGCAAAAGCAGGTCTCGTCATCATTGTTGGAGCGAATCCGGCTGAAGGACATCCTGTTCTCGCTACACGTGTGAAACGGGCTCATAAACTGCATGAACAAAAACTGATCGTAGCTGATCTCAGAAAACATGAGATGGCGGAACGTGCAGATATTTTTATGACGCCGCAACAAGGTACTGACCAGGTATGGCTGATGGCCGTTACAAAATATTTGATTGATCAGGGATGGCATGATCAGCGTTTCATTGATGAAAATGTTCATCACTTTGAAGAATTTAAAAAGGTATTGGATCGCTATACACTCGAGTACGCAGAGGAAATAACAGGAATTTCAAAAGATGTGCTCATTCACACGGCAGAATTAATTCGCGATGCGGACGGCACTTGTGTGTTATGGGGAATGGGTGTAACGCAGAATACAGGCGGTTCTGATACGTCAGCGGCTATTTCAAACTTACTTTTGGCAACTGGCAATTATCGTCGCGAAGGTGCTGGAGCTTATCCGCTTCGGGGACATAATAACGTACAGGGTGCCTGTGATATGGGAAGTCTGCCTGGATGGCTTCCGGGATATCAGCATATTACTGATGATGCTGCGAGAGAAAAGTTTGAACGTGCTTATGGTGTCGCGATTGAAGGAAAACCTGGAATGGATAATATACAGATGCTTCATTCGATTGATGACGGCATCATGAAAGGTATGTATATTGTCGGGGAAGATATGGCATTAGTCGACTCTAATGCCAACTATGTTCACGATGTATTATCGAAACTTGAGTTCTTAGTTGTTCAGGATATTTTCTTCTCCCGGACAGCGCAATATGCGGATGTTATTCTGCCGGCCGTTCCTTCATTGGAAAAGGATGGTACATTCACAAATACCGAGCGCCGTGTGCAGCGTTTGTATAAAGCATTGCCGAATAAAGGGAACTCAAGACAGGACTGGTGGATCATACAGGAAGTTGCGAAACGCCTGGGGCATGATTGGAATTATACGCATCCACGTGACATCTTTGAAGAGATGACGAGTTTGAGTCCGATGTTCAGTCAGGCATCTTATGATGTGCTTGATGATTGGGGAAGTTTCCTCTGGGGAAGCCTTGAAGGAGAAAGTACACCACTTCTGTATACAGACGGTTTCAATTTCCCTGATAAGATGGCGCGCTTTGCATTATCTGACTGGGTAGAACCTGTGAAATTCGATGATGAATTTGATCTACACATTAATAACGGTCGGATGCTTGAGCATTTCCATGAAGGAAATATGACGAATAAATCAGACGGTATCCAGGAAAAAGTTCCGAATATATTTGTAGAAGTCTCACCGGAGCTGGCTAAAGAGCGGGGAGTCGTGACAGGTACTTATGTCCGCCTCATTTCTCCGTACGGGGCATTAAAACTGCCGGCCCTTGTTACAGACCGGGTTCAGAAAAACGAATTATTCCTGCCAATGAACTCTGTGCATAAACAATCGGCAATCAACTTCCTTACAGGTCCTGCGACAGATCAACGTACGAACACACCTGCTTATAAGCAGACGAAGGTACGGATGGAAGTACTCGCTAAAGAAGGCGATAACCCATTACCGAAGAGTAACCACCGCGATAAGAAAAGGCATCCGCAAAATGGTGTGGAAGTTGAGCGGAAATGGAAACGTCCGGGGTATATACAATTAACCGATCAATAACTCAGGGGGTGAAAGGGAATGGCGGCACCAATTACTTCTATTAAACGAACTGAACGAACAGAGATGGAGATTCAGCAGGAGAAGCTGGCGGATCTACAAAAATTAATTGCGCAACAGGAAGAATCGTTGCAAAAGATTATGGAGATCACCGGTGAACTGAATGATATCGGTGCACTTGATGCATTGCAGGCGATGCTGCAGGCAAAAGAGAAAATTACGGGAATTGCAGTTGGACAAATATCACGTGAACCTGTCACCAATATGCTCAATAATGTTATGGCAGCAGCGGGCGCACTGACGGCAATCGATCCGGCAACCATCCAACTGTTGACAAAAAGTGCACAGCGCGGATTGAATGAAGCGGAGCAGGGCATTGAACAGAATCAGAAAACCAGTGCCCTTCAATTACTAAAATCAGTCAACGACCCGGATATCAACCGGGCACTAACCTTTGGACTCAATTTTCTAAAAGGAATGGGCAAAGGATTAGACAAACCTTCCTAATAACAAACCTTTGCGAAAAAGTACAACTTCCTTCATACTATATATTGAAGCAAAACATTCTCCAGCTGCCATCTCAGGCAGTTGGAGAATTTATTGATTAGAGAAGTTGAAGTAGGACATTATATAATTAAACCAGTCAATTCAACTTACCCAGTAGGAGATGGAGAATACATGTCAACCAGAAGTAAAATGTCAACACACCTAGAAAAACAATCATCTGCAATGCAGAACATCGGAAGATTACTCATCAAATGTTCCGACAAGCCCGGTATTGTCTCGGCTGTCTCTACCTTCTTGCTGAACCACCGAGCAAACATCGTAGAATCCAGTCAATACTCAACAGATCCTGAAGGCGGCACATTCTACCTTCGAATTGAATTCCACTCAGAAGATCTGCTCGATCAAAAAGAAGCAATTGAAAAAGATTTCCGCAAAATAGCAGATGAACATGACATGGAATACAAGTTTTCATATGCTGCAGAATTAAAAAGAGCCGCAATCTTTGTATCAAAAGAACCGTATTGCATGATGGAACTTCTTTGGGAGTGGCAGAACGGAGACTTGGATGCTGAAATCGCTGTAGTCGTCAGTAATCATGAAGACTCACGAGAGATGGTGGAAGCACTCGGTATTCCTTTCCATTACATTCCTGCGAATAAAGACATTCGCCAAGAAGTTGAACAGAAGCAGATTAAGTTAATGGAAGAGTATAAAGTGGATGTGCTGATTTTGGCACGCTATATGCAAATTCTAACACCTGATTTCGTCAGTCATTTCCCGAATCAAATTATTAACATTCACCATTCCTTCCTGCCGGCATTCATTGGGGCTCGTCCTTATGAAAGAGCTTTTGGACGCGGAGTGAAATTGATCGGGGCGACTTCTCACTATGTGACGAATGATTTAGATGAAGGTCCGATTATCGAACAGGACATTGAACGGGTAGATCACCGCGACGATACAGTCCAACTGAAGAAGATTGGACGTAAAATTGAACGCCGTGTACTCGCACGCGCAGTGAAATGGCATATTGAAGACCGGATCATTGTAGAAGATAATAAAACAATTGTCTTCCATTAATAGATATGATGAGTTAAGTTTCTAGCATAGGCAGCAAATTAACGTGCCTAAAGTAGATGCAAATTTTTTCCACATCTTATATAGATGCAAAACAGCCACTCCGTAAAATGCGGAGTGGCTGTTGCTATTATATAGAAGGAACTCATTTAATGGATCGGTGATTTGAAGGTTGCTCCGTGTGTTTCCTGCGTATTCATGATCGTCAAAAACGCGGATGGATCAATATCGTGCGCAATTTGCTTCAGCTTAGAAATCTCCAGTCTGGTGACGACGACATAGATGACATCCTTTTCATTGTCTGTATACCCGCCACGTCCATGTAATTTTGTAATACTGCGGCCGAGACGCAGACGAATGGCTTCTCCCAGTTCTTCGTATTCATCTGAAATAATAATAACCGCTTTTGTTTCGTCGAGTCCCTGAATCACAATATCAATCGCTTTAGAAGCGATATAATACGTAATAATTGAGTACATGGCTTTTTCAGGACCGAGTACAAAGCCCGCCCATCCGAAAATAAAGAGGTTAAAGAACATAACGAACTCGCCCACGCTATAAGGAATCTTGCGCGTCAATAAAATGCCCAGTATTTCCGTCCCGTCAAGTGCTCCGCCATTTCTGATGATCGTCCCGACACCTGCTCCTAACAGTAATCCCCCAAAAACTGTAGCAAGCAGTGGATCCGTAACGAATGGCCCGATGGTTTTCAGTGGAAATTCCACAATAGCCAGCAAGGCAATCGCAAATGAAGAAGAAATGAAAAAGTTCTTTCCGATATGTTTATATCCGGAAAATAAAAATGGCAGATTTAGAATGAGGATCAGAATCCCAAAAGGAACTCCTGTAATAAAATTCAATATAAGTGCAATACCGATAATACCTCCGTCAATGACCGCATTCGGTATAAGAAATAAGTCTAGTGCAACAGCTGTAATTACAACTCCGATCGATATGAATAAATATCGCCTGATTAAATGACCAACACTTTCTTTTTTATGCTGTTTGTTCATCAAATTCCCCTTTTCTACACCCTATACATTCTATTTTAACGGAATATCAAGTAAGAACCTAGTAGCAATTTGAACTTTCTTTGCAATCGATTGTGAATCATTTTTCTTTTTACGGCATACGATGATACATCATAGCATAATTGGAGGAGAGACGTTGGATATTATTAATCAATTGCATAACTACCGTAAAGAAGAACATGAGTTGAAGTGGGAAGGGACATTTAAAGACTATCTGGACCTTCTGAAAGAACGTAAGGAAGTTGCGCAAACGGCTCATTCGAGAATTTATGAAATGATTGAAAGTGCTGGAGTAGAAAAACAGAATGGACGAAAAGTCTATAATTTTTTTAATGAAGAGTTATTTGGCCTGGAAGAATCCATTGAACGTCTCGTAGAAGAATATTTTCATCCGGCTGCCAAGCGCCTGGATGTTAAAAAACGTGTATTGCTGTTGATGGGACCAGTGAGCGGCGGTAAATCCACTATTGTGACCATGTTAAAACGTGGTTTAGAAGAGTATTCACGGACAGATGAAGGGGCTGTTTATGCGATTAAAGGCTGCCCGATGCATGAAGATCCACTGCATTTAATTCCGATGTCATTGCGAAATTCGTTTTTTGAAGAGTACGGGATCCGTGTTGAAGGAAGCCTTTCTCCATTAAACAGACTGCGACTCGAAGAAGAATATGAAGGCAAAATAGAAGAAGTACTAATTGAAAGAGTGTTATTTTCAGAAGATCGCAGAGTGGGAATTGGTACTTTCACACCATCAGATCCTAAGTCCCAGGACATCGCTGATTTGACAGGGAGTATCGACTTTTCCACGATTGCAGAATATGGTTCTGAATCTGACCCGCGCGCGTACCGTTTTGACGGCGAATTAAATATCGCAAACCGAGGTATGATGGAATTCCAGGAGATGCTGAAGCTGGATGAAAAGTTTCTATGGCATTTACTATCGCTGACGCAGGAAGGGAATTTTAAAGCAGGTCGTTTTGCGCTGATCAGTGCAGATGAGCTGATCGTCGCTCATACGAATGAAACGGAATACCGTTCCTTTATTAGCAACAAGAAGAATGAGGCACTGCATTCCCGGCTGATTGTGATTCCGATTCCGTATAATCTCAAAGTGAGTGCGGAAGAGAAAATCTATGAGAAAATGATTCGCGATAGTGACATTTCACATGTTCATATTGCACCGCATGCCTTGCGTGTAGCAGCTATTTTCTCTGTCTTGACACGATTGAAAGCATCGAAAAAGCAAGGAATCGACCGCTTGAAGAAGCTGCGTCTGTATGATGGTCAAAATGTGGAAGGTTTCAATGACGCGGACGCAGAAGAATTGAAAAATGAGTTCATAGATGAAGGCATGGATGGCATTGATCCACGCTATGTCATCAACCGGATTTCATCGGCAATTATTCGTAAAGAAGTGCCTAGTATCAATGCGTTAGATGTATTGCGCAGTCTGAAAGATGGTTTTGATCAGCATGCATCGATTTCAGCGGAAGACCGCGATACTTATATGAATTATATTTCGATGGCGAGGAAAGAGTACGATGAAATTGCCAAAAAAGAAGTGCAGAAAGCGTTTGTCTATTCCTATGAAGAATCAGCGAAAACGTTGATGGATAACTATTTGGATAACGTGGAAGCGTACTGCAATAAAAACAAGCTGCGTGATCAGCTCACAGGTGAAGAAGTGAACCCGGATGAAAAACTGATGCGTTCGCTGGAAGAGCAAATTGGTATTTCGGAAAATGCAAAGAAAGCATTTAGAGAAGAAATTTTAATCCGAATTTCTGCCTATGCTCGAAAAAATCAGCGTTTCGATTATCGTTCACATGACCGTTTGCGCGAGGCGATTCAGAAGAAGCTATTTGCAGATTTGAAGGATGTAGTAAAGATTACAACAACGTCTGCTACTCCTGACGAGACCCAGCTGAAGAAGATGAATGAAGTAGTAGCCCGTCTGGTCGATGAGCATGGATATAACTCCGCTTCGGCTAATGAACTACTGCGTTATGTCGGCAGTCTGTTAAATCGTTGATGAAGAGAACAAGGCCTGAAAAATAGGCCTTGTTTTTTGTTTCCAGAACATTTAGTCAATAATCAAATGTCTGCAGCATATAATAGGGAAACAGATTGTACGAGAGATAGGCGGGGATTCGAATGGAAGAAAACGAGAAAAGCCGATTTGTCGTTACCGAGGAAAATTGGTCTCTCCATCGCAAAGGTCATCAGGATCAACAACGTCATCTGGATAAAATTAAAGAAGTATTGCAAAGTAATTTACCAGATTTGATCAGTGAAGAAAATATCATTCTATCAAGCGGAAAAAATGTGGTGAAAATCCCAATTCGTTCTTTGGATGAATTTAAGATACGCTATAATCACGATAAGTCCAAGCATGTTGGTCAAGGAACAGGCGACAGTAAAATTGGAGATATAGTAGCGCAGGGAGAGCAGCAAAAAGGACAGCAAGGCACTGGAAAAGAAGCGGGAGATCAGCCAGGGCAAGACATATACGAAACAGAAGTGACGATGGAAGAGATCGAAGAAATGCTGTTTAAAGAACTGGAGCTGCCTGATTTAAAACAGAAAGACCAAGCTGTCACGACTATTGAAGATATTGACTTTACGGATATCAGGAAAAAAGGGTTGATTGGAAATCTGGATAAAAAGCGCACATTGCTGTCTGCGATCAAACGAAATGCGATGGAAGGGAAAGCGGAGATTGCACCGATTCTCGAAGATGATCTGCGTTTTAAAACGTGGAATCCTGTGCAGAAGCACCAGTCTAAAGCTGTAGTGCTTGCGATGATGGACACGAGCGGTTCAATGGGGAAGTTCGAGAAGTACATGGCAAGAAGTTTCTTTTTCTGGATGACTAAGTTTTTACGTACGAAATATGAAACGGTGGATATCGAATTCATTGCGCACCATACCGAAGCGAAAGTCGTCACCGAAGAAAATTTCTTTAATAAAGGAGAGAGCGGAGGCACGAAATGTTCATCAGCGTACGAAAAAGCGCTTCATCTGATTAAGGAATCCTATCCGCCGTCCAGTTATAATATTTATCCAGTACACTTTTCGGATGGAGAAAACATGACAAGTGACAACCGTAAATGTCTCGAATATGTCGAAGAACTGTTGCGGATTTCTAACATGTTCGGCTATGCGGAAGTCAATGAGCACCGCAGAATGTCAACGCTGATGTCAGCATATAAATCTATTGAACATCCGAAATTCAATTATTATATATTGCAGAAAAATCGTGATGTCTACTTTGCGCTGAAGAAGTTTTTCGAAAAGCGAACGGAGGGATTCCGCTGACTGAATATCGGGAACTAGAACGGGCAATTGAAGAGATCACAGAGATAGCAAGCGGATTCGGACTCGACTTTTACCCAATGCGGTATGAAATCTGTCCTGCAGATATTCTGTACACATTTGGTGCATACGGCATGCCGACCCGTTTTACACACTGGAGTTTCGGTAAACAGTTCCATAAGATGAAGCTTCAATATGATATAGGATTGAGCAAAATATATGAACTGGTCATTAACTCCAATCCTTGCTATGCATTTTTGCTTAATACGAACAGCCTCATACAAAATAAATTAATCATCGCGCACGTGCTGGCACATTGTGATTTCTTTAAGAATAATATCTATTTTTCCAAGACGCGTAAGGACATGGTAGAAAGCATGGCGGCAACGGCAGAGCGTATTGCAGATTATGAAATACGTTATGGCAAGCAGCAGGTGGAAGAGTTTTTGGATGCGGTATTAGCCATTCAGGAGCATGTCGATCCAAGCATTGTTAGGGATATTAAGCCTTCCGCTGAAAACTTTGGGACACAGGAGCCGAGAAAAAGTGAGTATGATGATTTATGGAAACTTGATCATCGTGCAGTTACAGGTCAGCAGGCCATCGAAATGCATAAAAAACATCCCGCGCAGCAAGAAAAGGATCTCTTACTGTTCATCTTGGAAAACAGCCGCAATTTGAAAGAGTGGCAGTTGGATATTCTAACAATGCTTCGTGAGGAGATGCTGTATTTTTGGCCGCAGCTGGAAACAAAAATTATGAATGAAGGCTGGGCATCTTACTGGCATCAAAAAATCTTGCGTGAGATGGATTTGACTCCGGCAGAAACGATTGAGTTTGCGAAGCTCAATGCGAATGTATTACAACCGTCTAAAACTTCAATTAATCCTTATTACTTAGGCGTTAAAATGTATGAAGATATTGAGAGAAATCAAGATTTGCTTGGGTTAAAAGCGAAAGAGCGCGGCGAACAGGTGATGACAGGCCGTGAAAAGATTTTTGAAGCACGTGAGATTGAAAATGATACATCTTTTATCCGCAATTATTTATTGGATGATTTAATTAAACAAGAAGATTTGTATGTATTTCAGAAACAGGAGAATATGTATAAGGTATCGAATCATGAAGCAGAGTCGGTGCGCAGTCAGCTGATCAATATGCGTGTGAATGGTGGTTTTCCATATATTGTCGTCGAGGACGGCGATTATATGCGCAACGGGGAACTTTATTTGGTTCACCGCTTTGAAGAAATAGAGCTGGACCTTCCTTACCTCGAGCATGTATTGCCGTTTATTCATCGGCTTTGGGGTCGGATTGTTCATCTTGAAACTGTTCTTGAGAATAAACCACTCATATTTTCTTATGATGGTCATAAAGTGTTTCGTCGAACTAAATAGTTAAAAAGAGGAATAGGCTGCCGTCTATTCTTCTTTTTATGTCCAAAAACGAAAATTAGCTGCTAGGGTCTTTTCATTTTGTGTATCTCATGGTATTTTTATAGTACAGTAACGCTTTACTATGATAAAGTGTTAAAAGAAAGAGGGGAAATAGATGAAGAAACCATTTTTAGCAGTTTGGCTTACAGCGGTATTCGTACTAATTGCAGGATGCGGCGCAGATTCTTCTGACAAGAACAGCGGAGCATCAGACACTGACAAGGCAACAGATCAAAAAGGTCAGGAAATTGTGATTGGGGTAGACGATAAATTTGCGCCAATGGGTTTTAGAGATGATAAAAACGAATTAGTCGGGTTTGATATCGATATGGCTAAAGCGGCTGTAGAGCATATGGGCGCGACGGCAAAATTCCAGCCGATTGACTGGAAAACAAAAGAAACTGAACTGAGCAGTGGTCGGATCGATTTAATTTGGAACGGTTATACAATTACAGATGAACGTAAAGAAAAAGTACTTTTTACAAAACCTTATTTGGATAATAATCAAGTAGTCGTGACATTAGCGGATTCAGACATTAATAAAGTAGAAGACTTGGAAGGTAAAGAAGTTGGTCTGCAGGCTCTTTCTTCAGCGGGACCGGCACTTGAAAGTGATCCGATTCATGAAAAAATCAAAAAGATCACGGAGTTCGCGGATAACGTTCTCGCGCTGACGGACTTGAAAACTGGACGCCTTGACGCAGTAGTTATTGACGAAGTCGTTATTGATTATTATATGACAACAGAACAAGGTGTCTTTAAGAAGCTTGACGGGTCATTAGCGGTTGAGGAATACGGTATCGGTGTGAAGAAAGGCAATGAAGCATTACTTGAAAACCTTCAAAACGCACTGGATAAGATGAATGAAGACGGAACCGCAGCTGAAATTTCAACTGAGTGGTTCGGTGAAGATAAGGTACTTCGTTAAGAAGGTGATAGCAGCTGCAGAATCATTTTCTGCAGCTCTGCTATTCATGAAATAGTGAAATTTGCAATGAGTGTTTTTTGGAGGAATAAAAAATGACGATAGAATATTTTATGTCCATGCTGATACCAATGCTGCAAGGCGCCAAAGCGACTGTACTGCTATTTGTACTCGCAATTGTGCTGTCGATTCCGCTTGGTTTCATGCTGACACTTGCCGTAAGAAGTAGTATTAAACCAATCTCGTATTTGGCGCAGACATATATTTATATCATGCGTGGGACCCCCTTGTTATTGCAGCTTTTGTTCTTTGTTTTTGGTTTGCCACTTCTGCCGGTAATTGGAGAGTTCTTGGTTTTAGACCGGTTCGTTGCAGCAACACTGGCATTTATCCTGAACTATGCGGCCTATTTCGCTGAAATCTTCCGGGGCGGCCTGATTTCGATTGATAAAGGACAATATGAAGCCTCACAAGTACTGGGGCTGTCAAAATGGCAGACAACAGTCCGTGTTGTTTTACCTCAGATGTTCCGTGTTACGCTGCCACCTATTGCGAATGAATCTGTATCGTTAGTCAAGGATACGGCATTGCTGTATGCAGTAGCGGTGCCTGAACTGCTGCATTATGCACAGACTGTAGTCAACCGTGATTTTACAATCATTCCATTTTTCATTGCAGCAGGTATTTATCTGCTGATTGCCTTCGGACTGACGATTGTATTCAAATATCTAGAGAGAAAGTTGCAATACGATTGAGGAGAGAAAATGTATGTCTTTCATTGAAGTAAATAATTTACAAAAATCATTCGGTCCGTTAGAAGTATTGAAGGGCTTAACTTTTGGAGTAGAAAAAAATGATGTGCTGGCGATTATCGGGCCATCTGGATCGGGCAAGAGCACGATGCTGCGAAGCTTGATTCAGCTGGAAGAAGTTAACGGCGGAAGTATTACTGTTGACGGCGATGATCTGGTAAGGGACGGTGTCTATGCAAGGCCTGCAGACAGTAAAAAGATCATAGCGAGGATGGGGATGGTGTTTCAGCAGTTCAATCTGTTCCCCCATCTGACAGTGAAGCAGAACCTTGAACTAGCACCAAAATTAGTGAAAAAAGAACAGGCGAAAGAATATAGCGACAGAAGCATCGAGTTACTAGCGAAAGTCGGACTTGCAGATAAACGTGACGAGCTGCCATCCAGGCTCTCCGGCGGTCAAAAGCAGCGTGTTGCAATTGCCAGGGCACTCATGATGAATCCAGATATTTTATTATTTGACGAACCGACTTCTGCACTGGACCCTCAGCTGACTAAAGAAGTGCTGTCCGTTATGAAAAAACTTGCTGAAGAACATATGACGATGATTGTCGTCACGCATGAAATGGAGTTTGCGAGCAATGTTGCCAATCGCGTAATTTTTATGGATGAAGGGAAGATTATGGAGGAAGGTACGCCTCAAGAAATTTTCCAGACACCGAAACAGCAGCGCACGAAGCAATTTTTAAACTATGAATTATAAGAGCAATAGATGAAACGCAGCCAAGCGCTGAGGTATGTGCTTGGCTGATTTTTGTATAAGAGATTCTTTTAGGTTAAGTTGTTTGAATTTATAAATAATAGTTCACGAAAAGTTACTTGACTTATGGGAATTTACTTAAAATATTGAATAATGCATTGACGAATAGGTAACTAGAGTGTACGATAACGTATAATTATTGCCTTATCTGAATAAATCGACAAGGTAATAGAGAGAAAAGTATAGGGGGATTTTGAATGAAAAAGCGTTGGATGACTTACGCAGCCGCACTATTTAGTATCGTGCTTGTATTGGCTGCATGCGGAGGGAATAAGGAGTCATCAGGTTCATCGTCAGACGATCAAAATGATGATAAAGAAAGCGATGCAAAAAAATACACGATTGGTGTAACACAGATTGTCGAACATCCATCTTTGGATGCTGCATTTGAAGGTTTCCAAAAAGCTATTGAAGATGCAGGACTGGATGTAGAGTACGATAAGCAAAACGCACAGAATGATCAAAGCTCGAACTCTACAATCGCAAATAACTTGGCTGGAGCTGGCGTTGACTTGATTTTCGCGAACTCTACACCGAGCGCTCAGGCAGCAGCAAGTGCTACACAAGATATTCCGATTGTCTTTACTTCTGTAACAGATGCAGTAGCTGCAGAATTGGTTGCTTCCAATGAAGAGCCGGGCGGCAACGTGACAGGAACAATCGATAACCATCCTGAAGCGATTCCAAACACAATGAAATTTTTGAAAGAAGAACTTAGTGCCAAGAAAGTAGGCATGATCTTCAACTCTGGAGAGCAAAACTCTCGTCTACAAGTAGACCAAGTAAAAGAGATTTTAAAAGATATGGATATGGAAGTAGTGGAAGCTTCAGTTGCCACGTCTGCTGACGTAAAACAAGCTGCCGAATCATTGATTGGTTCAGTGGATTCACTTTATATCATTACAGACAATACAGTGGTATCAGCTCTTGAATCAGTAGTTTCTGTAGCGAATGACAACAAACTTCCAATGATGGTCGGCGAGTTTGATTCTGTTGAACGCGGCGGTCTTGGAGCTTACGGTTTTGAATACTATGATATCGGCTACGAAGCTGGTGAAATGGCGGCAAAAATCCTTAAAGGTGAAGCCACTCCTGAATCACTTCCGGTACAAGTGCCGCAAAACTTGAAGTTAGTATTAAACGGTAAAACTGCTGAAATGATCGGTCTTAAAATTCAGGATGACTGGAACGCAGAAACGGTAGAATAATATAGGAGATGGTCTTGCATGTTTTCAGCTGTATTTGGCTCAGTTGAGCAGGGTATCATCTATGCGATCATGGCGCTCGGAGTGTATCTTACATTCCGGGTGCTTGATTTTCCA
Organism: Sporosarcina sp.; assembly: GCF_029257255.1. Classification (GTDB taxonomy): domain Bacteria; phylum Bacillota; class Bacilli; order Bacillales_A; family Planococcaceae; genus Sporosarcina. Next base: position 25,867 of record NZ_JARICI010000065.1, read on the forward strand.
GATTTAACGGTTGACGGAAGTTTCGTAACAGGGGCTGCTGTAGCGGCTACAATGATTGTATTTGATTATCATCCGCTTGTTGCGACACTGACCGCTATCGTGGTCGGGTTTTTTGCAGGATGTATCACAGGTTTGTTACATACCAAAGGAAAAATCAACCCACTTTTATCCGGAATACTCATGATGATAGCCCTCTACTCAATAAACCTTCGGATAATGGGTTTGACGACTGACAATTCAGTCGGCCGTCCGAACATTCCGCTTTTAAATTCGGAAACGATCTTCAGCAAGTTCCAGGGCTTCTGGAGTGATACGGGTATTGACGGAGCCATCAATGGTTTCCTGTCAGGACTTGGCTTGGAACATTTACCTTCTACTTGGGGTACATTGTTTTTAATGATTCTTGTCGTGATTCTTATTAAAGTCATTGCGGATTGGTTCTTACAGACAGAAGTAGGTCTGGCAATCCGTGCAACAGGAGACAATAAAAAGATGATCCGCAGTTTTTCTGCAAATACCGATACACTAGTTATTTTAGGTCTGGGTATCTCGAATGCCCTTGTTGCATTCTCCGGATCTCTTATTGCACAGTATGGGAAGTTTGCTGATAACGGTATGGGAATCGGGATGATCATCATCGGTCTTGCATCTGTTATTATCGGAGAAGCTATTTTCGGAACAAAGACAATTTTCCGCACGACACTGGCTGTCGTAATCGGGGCTGTCATTTATCGTATTGTATTAGGACTTTCATTGCGCGTGAAGATCTTGGATTCAGGCGATATGAAATTAATTACGGCTGTTATTGTTATTGCAGCGCTGATCATTCCACAAATCCTTGAGAAGAGACGGGAAAAAGCACGCAAAGCAAAGCGACAGGCAGAACGAATGCAAATGAAAACAGCACAAGGGGGTCACAGTATTGTTGAAACTCGACCAAATCAATAAGGTTTTTAATGAAGCGACCCCTGATGAAAAAGTTGCGCTGGATCAAATCAACCTTCATTTGAAGCCGGGTGATTTTGTAACGGTCATCGGCAGTAACGGAGCAGGAAAATCCACGATGATGAATATGATTTCCGGCGCTCTAACACCGGATTTCGGCAGTGTTTTAATTGATGGAAAAGATGTTACGAGACTGGCGGAGTTTAAGCGTTCTAAAATGATGGGGCGGGTATTTCAGGATCCGATGGCAGGTACAGCGCCAACTATGACAATTGAAGAAAATCTGGCGATGGCGTATTCACGCAATAAACAGCGGTCACTTCACCGCGGAGTCGATAAGAAACGTAAGGATCTTTTCCGTACGTCGCTCGAAACCCTCCATTTAAGTTTAGAAGATCGAATGACAGCGAAAGTAGGCTTGTTGTCTGGCGGTGAACGCCAAGCATTGTCACTGCTGATGGCTACATTTACACAACCTTCGATTTTATTGCTGGATGAGCATACGGCTGCACTTGATCCATCAAGGGCAGAGCTTATTACAGATTTAACTAAGCGGCTGGTCGAACAGGATCAGCTGACAACGCTAATGGTTACTCATAATATGCAGCAGGCACTGGACCTTGGAAATCGTCTGATTATGATGGATAAGGGGCAGATCATTCTGGAAGTTGCAGAAAAAGAAAAGCAACACTTAACGATTGCAAAACTAATGGACGAGTTCCAGCGGATTCGCGGTGAGCAACTGACAAGTGACGCTGCATTGCTGTCTGTATAAAATAAAGCGGCTCCTGTTCCGATATGGAACAGGAGCCGCTTTACTGTCTATAGGACAACTGCTGATTAGATATTAGGCAAGCTGTGCAAATGATTTTTTGATTTCATACACCCAATTAAATGGGTCGGCTTCTTTGCCTGTCTGTATTTGCGTAAGCGTATCATATAACTTTTTGGAAAGCTCGCCTGTTTCGCCGTTGCCGATGACCATCTTGTAGCCATCCCAATTCAGTTCACCAACTGGGGAAATAACAGCAGCTGTGCCGGTCCCGAAAACTTCCTCCAGCTCGCCGGTTTCATAGGCAGTACGGATTTCATTCATCGAAATTTGTCGTTCAGCGACCGGAATTTCCCAGTGACGCAGCATTTGAAGGATAGACTTTCGTGTAATTCCTTCTAAAATGCTACCATTAATTGCGGGTGTGATCACTTCTCCGTTAATTTTGAAGAAGATGTTCATACTGCCGACTTCTTCTACATATTTTCGATCTACACCATCGAGCCATAATACCTGCGAATAGCCTTGCTGATCCGCAACTTCCTGGGCTTTTAAAGCGGATGCATAGTTGCCAGCAGTCTTGGCGCTGCCTGTTCCGCCTTTTGCTGCACGGACAAACTCATTTTCTACTAAAATCTTGACGGGATGAATGCCTTCTTTATAATATGAGCCGACGGGCGACAAAATCATATAGAACTGATATTTTTTAGCAGGCGCTACGCCGAGAAATGCTTCCGTTGCAATTACAAAAGGACGAATATATAATGAAGTCCCGTCGAGAGTAGGAATCCAGTCTTTATCGATCTGCAGAAGCTGGTTGAGTGCATACATAGCGTTCTCTTCATCGATTCTCGGCATACATAATCGGTCAAGTGAGTAATTCAGTCGTTTCATGTTTTCTTCAGGTCGGAACAGACGGATCGTTCCGTCTTCGGATTTGTAGGCTTTCATTCCTTCAAATACGGTTTGACCGTAATGCAGGACAATCGCTGCCGGGTCTAGTGTGAGAGGAGCGTAAGGAATGACGCGGTGACTGTGCCAGCCTTTGCCTTCTTCGTAATCAATGACAAGCATATGATCCGTAAATGTTTTACCGAAAACTAACGTTCCAGGATCGGGCTTTTCTTTTTTGCTTTGCGTAAGCTGTATTTGTATAGGTAATCTCGTCATAATCATCAGATCTCCTCAGATATAGAATATTCCGAAAATATAATTTCGAATAGACTTATTATACTGCTTTTTTTAAAAAAATAAAGTGAAAAATTTGTCGATTTTGAAACGTATACAAAAAGGAGTGGAAATTATTGAAAAAAATCATCATTATTGGTGCAGGAATTGTAGGGATTTCTGCAGCCTATCATCTTGCTGGGCGAGATGTTGAAGTGGTTGTCGTCGACAGGGAAGAGCCCGGGCAGGCAACGAAAGCTGCTGCAGGCATCATTTGCCCATGGGCTTCCCAGCGTAGAAATAAAGCATGGTACGCACTCGCTTCAGCAGGAGCTGCCTATTATCCAGAACTGATTCATTCATTAGAAGAAGCCGGAGAGACGGAAACTGGTTATCAGCAAGCAGGCGCTTTGGCGATACATACGGATATTGAAAAATTGAAGAAAAAGGTTTTATTGTTAGAGGAACGAAGAAAAACTGCACCTGAAATTGGCGATGTGGAATTACTCGGCACAGAGCAAATGAAAGAAAGGTTTCCCTTGCTGTCTGAAGACTATCAGGCAGTCTGGATCTCAGGAGCCGCAAAAGTGGACGGCAAGGCGTTGCGGGATGCTCTCGAACGTGCAGCGGTCCAGCAAGGCGTTCAACTCATCAAGGGGTCCGCGTTCCCCTTTGTAGAGGACGGACAGGTTGCAGGTGTAATAGTAGATGGAAATACAATAAAAGGGGATCAATTTATTCTAGCAGCAGGTGCCTGGGTTAATGAATTTACAGCACCACTAGGAAAGATACTACAAGTATCCGGTCAGAAAGCTCAAATACTTCATTTGCAGTCAGATGAAACGGTAACAGAGTCATGGCCCGTCATCATGCCACCGGCTACACAATATATCGTACCGTTTCAGAACGGCAGATTCGTTGCAGGGGCAACACATGAAGAAACGGCTGAATTTATTATTCAGCCGACAGCCGGCGGTGTGCTGGAGATATTAAACCATGTAATCCCGATGGCCCCTGGTCTAAGTAAAGCCGAAATAGCGGAAGTCCGTGTAGGAATACGGCCGCATACATCTAACTTCATGCCGGTCATCGGCGTGCTGCCTGACTATGAAAATGTTTTTGCGGCAAACGGGTTAGGGTCCTCAGGTTTAACAGTGGGTCCTTTGGTTGGTAAATTACTATCACAATTAGTACTTGCAGAGGACACTGGCTGGAACTTAGAAAGTTACGCGCTCTCCCAGATAATTGACGCTGAGCATTGAACTATTAGTATATAATGATTATTATGAAGATAGAGTCATTGAACGGTAAAGGGGAAGGTTCAGATGAGGAGATATGTGTCTTATTCAGAAGAAGTTAAAGAAGCGATGAAATATGGCAAACCGATTGTCGCGTTGGAATCAACAATCATAACGTACGGCATGCCTTATCCTGAAAATGTCAAAGCAGCACGTGAAGTACAACAGATTGTCCGTGAAAATGGAGCGGTACCGGCAACGATTGCAATTATGGATGGAAAAATTAAAATCGGTCTAACTGATGAAGAATTGGAACGTTTTGGAGACAGTAAAGGTGTCGTTAAAGCGTCCAGACGGGATATCAGCTATCTCATCGCAACAAAAAAACCAGGGGCTACAACAGTCGCCGCTTCGTTGTTTTTTGCAGACTTGGCACGTATCCGTGTATTCACGACAGGGGCAATCGGCGGAGTGCATCGTGGAGTGGAGCAAACTATGGATATTTCAGCAGATTTGGATGAATTTGCACGGACGAGTGTGGCGGTGGTTTGCTCAGGAGCCAAATCCATATTGGACCTTGGCAAAACACTCGAGTATCTGGAGACCAAAGGAGTGCCGGTCATGGGGTATCAGACAGACATTTTCCCTGCTTTCTATACGAGAGGCAGTTCACACAGTGTAGACTATCAAGTGGACGACATCGAATTAATGGCAGAGATGTTGCGGGTGAAATGGAACTTGGGTCTTGAGGGTAGTGCGATTATAACCAATCCGATTCCTGAAGAATACGCAATGGATCAGCAGTATATGGAGCGCCTTGTAGCAGATGCCTTAGAGGAAGCTGAAAAGCTTGGAATAAGTGGTAAAGAGTTAACGCCTTACATGCTGAAAAAGGTTCAGGAGCTGACTGGCGGCAAAAGTCTTGAAGCAAATATCGCATTAGTGAAATCGAATGCAGAACTGGCGGCGAAATTGGCAGTCAGTTTTAATGGTAGTTAATTGATTTAACAGATAGGTTGTGTAGATTTGAAAATTGTTTCATGGAACGTTAACGGAATACGGGCTTGTGTAAAAAAAGGATTCAATGACTTTTTCAAACAGGCAGAGGCAGATATTTTCTGTGTGCAGGAAATCAAATGTCAGCAAGGGCAGGTTGAACTGCCGTTTGAAGGCTATGAACAATATTGGAATTATGCAGAGAAAAAAGGCTACTCAGGGACTGCTGTCTTTACGAAGCAGTCTCCGCTTTCGGTGCAGTACGGATTAAACGGCAGTGATCATGAAGCGGAAGGCCGGGTGCTGACGCTGGAGTTCGAAGAGTTCTTTCTAGTAAATTGCTATACTCCAAATTCGAAAAGAGATTTGTCGCGTTTATCTTATCGCCTGCAATGGGAAGATGAAATACATGCCCATCTGACAGCTCTTGATAAGCAAAAGCCTGTCATTTATTGCGGCGATCTCAATGTCGCTCATGAAGAAATTGATATATGTAATGTCAAATCGAATTACGGGAATTCGGGTTTTACGACCGAAGAACGCGGGAAAATGACCCGCTTGCAAGAAGCAGGATTCATTGACAGCTTCAGAACTCTCCAACCGAATGAAGAAGGCGCTTATACTTGGTGGTCCTATATGCGTGACGTCAGAGAGCGCAACATTGGCTGGCGTATTGATTACGTTTTGATGTCAAAACGTCTTCAGCCTGCGCTGCAAGCGAGTCAAATTCATTCGGAAATCCTCGGCAGTGATCACTGCCCGATTTCTGCTGAAATTTCATTTGAATAAATGAAAAAGGAGCAAATGCGCTAGGCACTTGCTCCTTTACTTATGAAGTTTGCTGTTCTTGAGAGATGACCCGGTCTTTTGCTGCATACATCCCCGCTAGGAAGATGATGAATGCAATGACCATAAATATATAGAGTGGAACTGTCCAGGAGCCAGTCCAGTCGTGCAAGTAACCGAATAATACGGGCCCTACTGCTGCCAGCAGATAGCCGAATGACTGTGACATTCCTGAAAGCGACGCTGCCTGTTCGGGTGTTGATGTTCGCAGTGTTAAAAACATCATGGATAGACCGAATGCTGCCCCTCCACCAAGTCCGATAAAGATCATCCAGAGACCAGTCAGGCTTTCGCTGCCGAATTGTACACCGCCGTACCCAATCAGATAACAGACTAGAATTGCTACGACCAGTACTCCTTGGTTTCTTAATTTGTCTGCCACTACTGGTATGATGAACAGCATAGGCAACTGTGCAAACTGAACTAATGAAAGCATCCAGCCTGCCGCTTCATCCGTAAATCCAGAAGATTGAAGAATCACCGGGATCCATGAGGCAGTCGTGTAGAATAAAAAGGACTGTAAGCCCATGAAAAATGTGATGCTCCAAGCGATGGGAGATTTCCAAAGTGGAGTCTTTACATGAACTTTGACGTTTTTTGAAATCTCTTTTTCTGACTCAGGCTTTTTGCGTATTTGCGGAACCCAGACAATGATTGCTAAAAACGTGATAATGCCCCAAATTCCGAGTGCGCCCTGCCAGCCATATGAAGTTTGATTGGCAATAGGCGCAGAAATACCTGAAGCGAGCGTAGCAGAAATATTCATTGAAACGGAATACAAACCAGTCATTAGTCCGATATGTAAAGGGAAACTCAATTTTAGTAGACTCGGCAAAAGAACATTAGCAAACGCAATCCCGACACCTATTAAAAATGTGCCTAGTAACAATAGACTGCTTGAGCCTTCAGAGCGCATCAAAATTCCTGCCATTAAGATTAATAGTGCGTAAAATAGTGTGGATGCCAGTCCGAAACGTTTTGAAATACGCGGTACAAAAGGTGAAACAATTGCAAAAGCAAGTAAAGGTATGGTTGTTAAAAATCCGGCTAATGAATTGGATATTTGCAATTGATCGCGAATGGATCCAATAATAGGACCTACCGAAGTCAGCGGAGATCGAATAGTTGAAGCAATAAATAAGATACCGGCTAAAAGAATCCATTGACTCCTTGGAAAATGTAAATGTTTGTTCTTACGTTCTGGTTGTGAATTCAAAATTGTGAAGCCTCCTATATTTCTATGAAGATTGTTCTGAGAAGTAGGCAGCTGCAAATGCAGAAAGGAGAATCCTTTATGGAGTACTTACTCATAGTCTTTGTAAATGTTATCACACCAATGCTGATTTTATTAGCAATTGGCGTCGTTTTGCAAATAAAATTTACATTTAACGTCAAGGCGTTAGGAAATATACTAACGTATTGCTTGATTCCCGCTGCTGTTTTCATGAATTTATACCATACTGTCATTAATATTGAAGTCTTGCTCGATGTACTGTTTTTTGTTGTTTTATTCAGCTCTTCACTTATTATAATCGGGCACGTCTTTAGTAAAATGCTGCGTCTGAACCGCCAGCAGTCAGCCGTGATGAAGAATAGTATCGTACTGATCAACTCAGGGAATTATGGACTGCCTGTCAGTCAGCTGGTGTTTCATTCGAGCCCCCTTGGCGTATCAATTCAAATCATCATCATTGTCTATCAAAATTTGCTGACGTATTCATATGGATTGTTTAATCTGGTTTCCTCTACGCAGTCAGGAACCTCTATTTTTAAGCAATTCATCAAGATGCCCATCATTCACGCTCTGTGGATCGGTGCGCTGCTCAATCTGGCGGATATCCGTCTGCCTGGTTTCATCGAACTGCCGGTCAGTCATTTATCGGATGCTTTTATTGCGATTGCTTTGATTACACTGGGCGCTCAACTTGCACAGATTAAAGTGAAAACGTTATGGAACCGGCTGATTTTCCTCAGTGCGTTTGGCCGTCTGATTGTATCGCCGGTCGTAGCATTGCTGCTCATTCTGCTGCTGAAAGTGGATGGAGTGACCGCCCAGTCGCTATGGATTGCCAGTTCTTTCCCTACTTCGCGCAACAGTTCGACACTGGCGCTGGAATATGATGTAGAAGCAGAGCTTGCGGCACAGATTGTGCTGTTTACAACTGTAGCGAGTAGTTTTACTGTAGGTGTCGTTATTTATTTGTCGTCTATTATATTTGCGTAATGAAAAAAAGATTGCAACAAAGTTGTCGGTTTTTATGAAAAATTTACATATTGAAAATTTGTCGAATCGTGCTATACTGTTAGCATTCAGTTAAATAAGACTCATATAATCGCGGGAATATGGCCCGCAAGTTTCTACCGGTCTACCGTAAATGGATCGCCTATGAGGAGTTTGAAAACAGCTTTTTTTGCCGTTCGGCAAGAAAATGCTTTTTCATCTTTACAGCGCAGATGCCGCTCTCTCATAGTTTATATGAGGGATTGGCCTGTGCGTTTTTTATATTTGCTTATATTCGAAGGGAGCACAACATTGTGGAGTTGTTAAAAGAAAAGATTCGTCAAGAAGGTAAATTATTATCAGAAGAGGTATTGAAAGTCGATTCATTTTTGAACCATCAGATTGATCCTGTACTGATGTATGAAATCGGTAAGGAATTCGTTTCACGGTTCAGCGATCACAACATCACGAAAATCGTCACAATTGAATCTTCGGGTATTGCTCCTGCAGCGATGGCTGGTTTAATTTTAGGTGTGCCTGTCGTCTTTGCGAGAAAACGAAAATCCCTTACATTGACAGATCATCTGTACTCCGCAAAAGTCTATTCATTTACAAAAAAAGAAACGAATGATATTTCAGTTTCCAAAGACTTTATTTCAAACGAAGATACGGTGCTGCTGATCGATGATTTCCTGGCGAACGGGCAAGCGGCACTGGGGTTAATAGACATCGCACAACAGTCAGGTGCGACGATTGCAGGCGTAGGAATCGTAATTGAAAAGTCATTCCAGACAGGTGCAGATCTGATACGTCAAGCGGGTGTTCGCGTTGAATCACTGGCTGAAGTTCAGTCTTTACAAAATGGCAAAGTCCAATTCGTTGGGGAGGAAACTATCTGATGAAAACTACCTTACTTGGTTTTCAACATCTGCTGGCCATGTATGCCGGCGCGGTACTGGTCCCATTAATTGTTGGTAATGCGATTGGTTTGACACCTACACAACTAACATATCTAGTCTCAATTGATATTTTAATGTGCGGAATCGCAACGCTCTTTCAAATTTCCCGTAATAAAGTGTTCGGTATTGGTCTTCCTGTCGTTCTTGGATGTACATTTACCGCTGTCGGCCCGATGATTTTGATCGGTAATGAATATGGCATCTCTGCTATTTATGGTTCAGTCATTGCTTCCGGTGTAATCATCTTTATGATTAGCGGGCTCTTTGGAAGTCTTGTACGTTTCTTTCCGCCAATTGTTACAGGATCCGTCGTGACGATTATTGGTATCACATTGATTCCAGTAGCAATTAATAATATGGGCGGCGGACAGGGTGCTGCTGATTTTGGTTCCATGACAAATATTGGTCTTTCATTCGGTACATTGCTGTTTATTGTATTGCTTTATAGATTTTCTACTGGTTTCTTACAGTCCATCGCAATTTTACTGGGGTTAGTAGGGGGGACGGTGGCGGCTATATTCCTTGGAATTGTAGATTTCTCTAATGTCCAGGAAGCCTCTTATGTGCATATGGTGATGCCGTTTTATCTAGCAACACCGACCTTTCACATATTGCCTATCATCATCATGGTACTGGTAGCTATGGTTTCATTGGTCGAGTCAACAGGTGTGTATTTTGCACTGGGGGATATTTGTGAGGAAGAGATCGATCAGGAAAAGCTGAAAAAAGGATACCGTGCAGAAGGTTTGGCGTCTGTGATCGGGGGAATTTTCAATGCGTTCCCTTATACGACATTTTCTCAGAATGTCGGCCTGATGCAGCTGTCAGGTGTGAAATCACGACGCGTTATTCTTGTAACAGCGATTATGTTGATTTCTTTAGGCTTCTTGCCGAAAGTCGCTGCTTTGGCGACAGTCATTCCCAATGCGGTACTTGGCGGAGCAATGGTAGCGATGTTCGGTATGGTGGTGTCTCAAGGGATTAAGATGCTAAGTCCAGTCATCACAAAATCTCAAGATAATGCGATGATCGTTGCCTGTTCAATCGGTATTGGCCTTGGTGTGTCGGTTGTACCGGATTTATTTGCAGGATTGCCGGACAGTGTACAGATTTTGACAAGTAACGGAATTGTGCTCGGCAGTATTACAGCCATTTTCTTGAACATCATTTTCAACATGATTCCTTCAAAAAAGAAGCAGACTGAGCAGAATACAACGGTAGTGAACACACAGACACCTGCGATGAATGAAGGTTCTTCTTCGGTCTTGGTAAGTGCTTCTGTACAAAGTAAATAACTCTTTACAAAGATAACATTGGTTCTTCACTAACGAGTTTGCTTGTTGAGAAGAAAGCATTAATTAATAAACTAAATGGGGACGCTATTCGTATATGAATAGCGTCCCCATTTTTGTTGATATATTAAACTTTGAAGGTGCTTATTGTAAAAATCCTTTAAAGGAATTAGGATAAAATTAGTTGATAGATTGTAAAGGCTGTGTTTCATGAATTAAGGGTATTCTTTATTCAACAAACGGGCAAAAGAACAGAGGAGGAAATTGTAGTTGGTTTTTTAAAAGGGAGGTACAATGATGAATTCACAAAAAATAGGTTAGTTGGAACGCCGTGTGAGGTGAAAGTCTCACGTACGATGTGAAGTGGGGGGGAGCTGGCGATAACTTCAAAGGCTTACCTATCGCAAACTATTGTGGAACAAGTTTTTTGGTAAATATTTAGTTGAGCGGAGCGGAAGCCGGCAAAGAGCTTAGATGTGCTCGCTACAAGTTCATTAGTCGATGAAGAATGGGGCTGTGTTGGAGAAAATGGAAAATATCAATAAACTAAAACAGGAGATTTCGAAGCTGGATGAACGGGATGCGAAGTCGATTTTGCAACTGTTGCTCATTCGTTCTGAACAATGTAGCGAACAAGAACTGAATGAAACGTTGCGGTCCGTAAAAGAGTCATTACTTCAAACTGCAAACAAAGAAGTGAAGACGGCGGAAACAGTACACATTATATTCGGCGGGTCGGCAGGGGGCAGTTTAAAAGCGGCTTTCCGTAAAAAAGCTTACAAAAATACAGAAGATATTATTGTCGTACCGGGTGTCTTATCTACAGGACCTGTTGAAGCGCTTCATACAGAAAAAGGAGTAAAGAATCGAGTTCAGTGGTTTAGAGAAAATAATCATTCATTCTTCGGTGATGTTGAACAGGAAGAATCAGATATGCGAAAAGCTTTGGAACAAATAAAAGCAGTCGCTCCCACTCAAAAGGTTATCATCTGGACAGGAGAAAATGCTGCAGAGCAGACTGGTCTGCGCATTGCCATGTATCTACTGCATAATAAACCGAATGATATTTATGAAATGAATACGTTGCAGGCATTTCACGAACTTCATGTATACGTGCAACCAGAGAAAGTTTACTTCTATCGTACATCCGGAGAAATGGCACCTGAACAGCTGCTTGAACTCTATGAACACGTTGAACTTCGTCCGATGAGAGCAGTTAGAAGACGCGCGCTTTATAAGGAAGGGCAAAACGTATTGTTCACGGAGGACCTTTTGCGGACCTGGGAACATGATGAATTATGGGGCTCAGACAGCGACCGCCATGATGATTTTATCATTGAATGTGCCAAACGATTACATCAGGAACAGGGTGAGCATGAATTCATGAAATCAGCCCGGTTAATTGGCGAAGTGATCGGTCATATGGAGCAATACACCGGAGATCAGTGGATTGAGTTCAGAGTACGGGAACTGATTGTACAAGGCGTATTTGACTATCAGGGTGATTTGTGTGAAATGCGGCTGTATGAGGTGAAGTTGAAGGAAGAGTTTCTGCAGTAGCTCACAATAGAGGGGATGGCCAATATGATCAAATAATTCTTTGGAATCTCTATAGCTAAGTATCGGTCGATTTTGGAGTCGATGGAGACGGAAATCGACGGCCGCATATAATTAAAGCCAATTCATCCTTTTCAAAGATGAATTGGCGTTTTTGGCTCGCGTGTATTCAGCTTTCGATCCTATGTTGATCATAGCGATGCTGCTCAGTAAGCTTAGTCAGCTCAGCCAACAAATTAGGATCAACCGGTGTTCTATAAGCATTAAGTGTCTCTCGGAGCTGTTCAGATGTTCTCGAACCGATTAAAGCAGAAGCGATCACCGGCTGCCTCAAATTAAACGCCAGCGCAGCAGCATGAAGGTCAGTCGTTTTTTCAGAAAGAGCCTGGACAGTCTGCTGCAGTTCAGTTTGTGAATAGGACACAAAACCATCCATTGTTTTTACGCGTTCCAAACCTTCATCTGTCAGCAGGCCTTTGGCAATCGTTCCGCGTGTCACGACAGAAGCGCCATGTTGTTCAATCAGCGAGAAATATTCCTCAGGACGTCTGTCGAGCAGATTGTATTGCATCATAACAGAAACCGCACTACTGTTTTCAAGAAAACGCTGAATGACATTCGGACGGATAGAAGATATACCGTATTCACGAATGATACCTTCTTTTTTCAATGTCTCAAACGCTTCGATTGTCTCGTCTGCGTTATCTTCCATTGTACCTCCGTGAAGTTGATACAAATCAATATAATCCAGTTGCAGCCGCAGCAGACTTTGCTTAACAGCAGACATAATATGCTCTTTCGAAGGATCCCATTTCCAGCCAGTTTCACCAGACGTCCACTTGTTTCCTGCTTTTGTTGCGATGATTAGATCTTTTCTTTTTTCTTTTAATACAGCTCCAACCAATTCTTCATTTGTCCCTTTATCATAGAGGTCTGCCGTATCGAAATAATTCATTCCATTTTCTATCGCTTCATCAAGAACGGATCGAGCTGAATCCAGTTCTGTAGGCAAAGACATGCAGCCGAGTCCAAGCTCGGAAACGTATAAATCACTTGAACCTACTTTTCGCTTCTTCATTTGCATCGCTCCTTTACCATTCATGGTACAATGAATACTGACAAGAAAACCAATGGAAAGGGTTGTGGTTTTATGAAGTTTGAGGAACGAACCCTCTCGACAGAACAGATCTTTACAGGTAAAGTAATTTCAATGCAAGTTGATGAAGTAGAACTGCCTGACGGAAAAATTGCAAAGAGAGAACTGGTGAAACATCCGGGAGCAGTCGCAATTATTGCGATTACTGCAAATCGTAAACTAGTCCTCGTGGAACAATTTAGAAAAGCGCTTGAGCGCACCATTCTGGAGATCCCGGCAGGAAAGATCGAGCCCGGGGAAGAACCACAACTGACAGCTATCAGAGAATTGGAAGAAGAAACAGGCTACAGAGCGAACTCGTTCAAATATCTCCAATCCTTCTCGACCTCGCCGGGCTTTGCGGATGAAATCATACACTTGTACATAGCAGAAGACTTAGAAGTAGTAGAGAACCCTGCTGCCGGCGATGAAGACGAATTTATTCATGTAGTCGAAGTAACGATAGAAGAAGCAGAGGAAATGATCGCAAACGAGAGGATCTATGACGCGAAAACCGTTGTGGCGGTTTGGTACGCAAAAAGTCTATGATTTGAAGATAAATTAGTACGGACAAGCATATGTTGTAAAAACGATGCGGAGGTGTCCTGTACTATGGCTCGATCATTGTCTTTTATCTATTTATTCGTTATACTCGCAATCAGTTATATAGGAGGGGCTTTACTATTTAGAGAGTGGCCGGTTGCCGCTATGGATACAATTGTCGGCTTGTACGACCAGCGTGTAGTAAAAGGTCGGGAGGCTGCCATGTGGTCTCCGTTCATTACAACAATTCTATTTATTGCGGTAGTGCTTTTCCTGTCTCGCTATAAAAAGCTTCGGTTCATCATTATGCTGTTTGGTGCCGTGAAATGCGTCCTGTTTGGCCTGTCTTCTACATATTTACTGTCAGGCAGCATGAAATTCATTATGTATGCAGTCTGGTGGTTTCCGTTTCAGCTGGCGGGAAGTTTACTGTTTTTAATCTTGTGTACCGTGCTGCACCCACCGTTTTTTGCTTCACCTGCTGTAAAAAAAGATCGACCGTTGTCTGCTGTACCGTTGCTGATCGGTATGATATTTATCGTTCAGTTACTGGAACTATCGATCTTTCATTTTCTGAAATAACTCTATTATTACACCGAATCAACGAAACATTTCCTTTCTATTGTCTTCTTGAAAGACAGTTTGGTATAATGGAGACAATTTGAGGGGGGCGTCGTATGGAAAGCCGAATTGAACGAATCAAGAAGCAATTGCACGGGGCCAGCTACAAGTTGACGCCTCAGCGTGAAGCGACTGTAGCAGTTCTTCTGGAAAATAAAGAAGACCATTTGAGTGCGGAAGATGTATTTCTCTTAGTGAAAGAGAAAGCGCCGGATATTGGACTGGCTACTGTCTATCGTACGTTGGAATTACTGACTGAATTAAAAGTTGTTGATAAAATTAACTTTGGCGATGGAGTGGCGCGCTATGATCTTCGAGAAGAAGGCGCAGCACGTTTCCATCACCATTTGATTTGCTTAGAGTGTGGAGTAGTCGATGAGATTCAAGAAGACTTACTTGGAGAAGTGGAGAAAGTGGTGGAAGGCCGTTATGGATTTACGGTAAAAGACCATTGGCTGACTTTTCACGGCATCTGTAAACGATGTAAAGATGCAGAAAAAAGCAAAGAGGACGACGGGATGGCATAAGTGCTGTCCTTTTTTACTTTTCCGGCAAAGGAGGAGATCATTTTGATGAAGGATGCACAATTCGCTTTGGAAGATTACATACATTTCTTGACAGTAGAACGGCAACTCGCGCAAAATACCATTAAATCGTATAAACGGGATTTAGCTTCTTATTTACAGTTTTTAAAAGGAACACAGCTGGAGACGCTTAATTCGATCGACCGTGCTGTTATACTGCAGTATATCCAGAAGCTGAAAGATAGCGGTAAGTCTTCGCGTACACTTTCGCGGCACATATCTTCTATTCGTTCGTTCCATCAGTTTTTAGTGAGAGAGCAAGTGATAACACATGACTGTACAATTCATTTGGAACTTCCTAAAATTGAACAGAAGCTGCCTGATGTCCTGTCAATTCCAGAGATCGAGCAATTGATGGATATAATAGATTGTTCTGTTCCGCAGGGATTACGAGATTTAGCATTGCTGGAATTGTTATACGGAACAGGAATGAGGGTAAGTGAACTGATAGCGATTGATTTGGCTGATCTTCATTTGACGATGGGGTTTGTAAGGGTGTTTGGTAAAGGGAGCAAAGAACGCATTGTGCCGCTCGGACGCTCTGCTATTGAAGCGTGTACTGACTATTTAAATGAAGCCCGTCCTAAATTTATTGGAAAAGGACAAGATACGGAGGCATTGTTTGTCAATATGCATGGCAGACGCTTGACGAGACAGGGATGCTGGAAAAT
Source organism: Sporosarcina sp. (assembly GCF_029257255.1). Taxonomy (GTDB): domain Bacteria; phylum Bacillota; class Bacilli; order Bacillales_A; family Planococcaceae; genus Sporosarcina. The sequence goes on from NZ_JARICI010000065.1 coordinate 41,414, forward strand.
ACTGAAGGAAGCTGGACAAAAAGCCAATATCCGTAAAGTAATTTCTCCGCATTTATTGCGCCATTCTTTCGCTACACATCTCATTGAAAATGGAGCAGATTTGCGGGCAGTCCAGGAAATGCTGGGTCATGCAGATATTTCGACAACACAGCTCTATACGCACGTCAGTAAAAAACGTCTGAAGGATGTCTATAGCATGTATCATCCTCGCGCGTAAAAATATTGGAGGTTTTATTATGAGAGATTTACGTTATAATCGAATTCATTTAATCGTCTTGGACTCTGTAGGAATTGGTGAAGCACCGGATGCTGAAGCTTTTGGTGATGTTGGTTCAAATACACTTGGACATATTGGAGAAGAAATGGACGGTCTTCATCTGCCGAATCTAGAACGTCTTGGTCTGGCGAATATTGCGCCGATTAAGGGTCTGTCTCCTCAAAAAGAAGCGCAGGGCTATTATACGAAAATGGAAGAAGCATCTGTTGGTAAAGATACGATGACAGGGCACTGGGAAATCATGGGCTTACGTATAGACAAGCCTTTCAAAGTTTATCCGAACGGTTTCCCGAAAGAATTAATTGACGAGCTGGAATTGAAAACGGGCCGCAAAGTGATTTGTAACAAACCGGCTAGCGGAACAGAAGTAATTGAAGAGTTTGGACCTGAGCATATGGAAACAGGTGCAATCATTGTCTATACTTCTGCAGATCCAGTGCTGCAAATTGCGATGCACGAGGATATTATTCCGATCGAAGAACAATATCGAATCTGTGAAATTGCAAGAGAATTGACACTTCAGCCGGAATATTTGGTCGGCCGTGTCATCGCAAGACCTTTTGTTGGGAAACCTGGTACATTCAAGCGTACTACGAACCGTCATGATTACGCGTTGAAACCATTTGGCAAAACGGTTATGAACGAACTGAAGGATCAAGGTTTTGACGTCATTGCAATTGGTAAGATTGCTGATATTTATAATGGTGAAGGCGTGACAGAAGCTGTCCGAACCAGCAGCAATATGGACGGTGTCGATAAATTAGTTGATGTAATGAAAAAAGATTTTGAAGGAATCAGCTTTGTGAATCTCGTAGACTTTGATGCGTTGTACGGTCACCGCCGCGATCCGATCGGCTATGGGAAAGCGCTAGAGGAGTTCGATGCTAGAATGCCTGAAATTATGGCAGCTTTAGAACCGAATGATTTATTAATCATCACAGCAGATCACGGAAACGATCCGGTTCATGAAGGGACGGATCATACAAGAGAGTATGTACCGCTTTTAGTGTATTCACCAAGCAATAGAGCTTCAGGTAAACTGCCGATCCGTAAGACATTCTCTGATATTGGAGCAACCATTGCGGAGAACTTCCAAGTAGATCTTCCGGAATATGGCGAAAGTTTTTTATCATCATTAACTGAGGAGGAATAATAGTATGAGAATGGTTGATGTTATTCAAAAGAAGCGCGACGGCGAAGAGCTGACGAAAGAAGAAATCGAGTTTTTCGTCAACGGCTATACAGACGGTTCCATTCCTGATTATCAAGCAAGTGCGTTCCTGATGGCGATTTATTTCCAGAAGATGACGACTGAAGAGCAGGGGTATTTGACATTGGCAATGGCGGAGTCAGGTGATCAGATTGACCTGTCTGCTATTGAAGGCGTGAAAGTGGATAAGCATTCTACTGGAGGAGTAGGCGATACGACGACTTTAATCCTTGCTCCTCTAGTAGCTGCCTGCGGTGTGCCTGTAGCGAAAATGAGTGGTCGCGGACTCGGTCATACAGGGGGGACGCTCGATAAGCTGGAAGCAATCGAAGGCTTCCATGTTGAAATCTCAACAGAACAATTCATTGAACAAGTTAATGATCTGAAGATTGCTGTCATCGGACAAAGCGGAAATTTGACGCCTGCCGATAAAAAACTATATGCGTTACGGGACGTTACAGCGACTGTAGACAGCATTCCTCTGATTGCCAGCTCTATCATGAGCAAGAAGCTGGCAGCGGGCGCAGACGCCATCGTGCTCGATGTTAAAACGGGTGCTGGTGCATTCATGAAGACTCTGGAAGATTCGAAGCAATTGGCTGATGCCATGGTAGCAATCGGCAATGAGGTTGGCCGCAATACGAGCGCTGTCATTTCCGACATGAGTCAGCCATTAGGTCTCGCTATCGGCAATGCCTTAGAAGTCAAAGAAGCGATCGAAACTCTTCAAGGTAATGGACCGGAAGACCTGACAGAACTTTGTCTCGTGCTCGGCAGTAAAATGCTGCTAGCCGCAAATAAAGCGGAAACAGAAGAAGACGCACGGAGTCAGCTGCAAAGCGTCATGGAAAATGGTGAAGCACTTAACTTGTTCGGTGAGCTAATCAGAGCGCAAGGTGGAAATCCAGAAGTCATAAAAAATCCAGAACTTCTGCCTCAAGCAGAGTATCAAATTGAAGTGCCGGCTAAGACAAGCGGTTACGTCAGCGAAATCGATGCGGACGAAGTTGGAGTCGCAGCCATGCTGCTCGGTGCAGGGCGTGCCACAAAAGAAGATGTCATTGACCTCGCAGTAGGAATTGTTCTCCAGAAAAAAATCGGAGACAGCGTAAAAGAAGGCGAGACATTAGCTATTCTGCATACCAACAAAAAAAACGCGGAAGATTCCATCAAACTGCTCCAGGACCACATCAGCATCACCAAAGAAAAAATACAAACACCATCACTAATCCACACACTTTAAAAAATATAAGCCATACAGCTGTCTGAACCCTTGAAAAAGGATTTGGACAGACTGTATGGCTTTTTTTGTTATCTATGTGTAGAAATGATTTTCGTTGTACATACTCAACAATAGTTCTTAAAAAACCTAGTCATTTTAATAAATACTGAGAATACGTGCTGGCTGGCTCATGGCGTAAGGCAATTCGCCAGCGCCGAAGCGATATTAGGACTGTTAATGCCTGTCGCAAACTAAGAAGTTATAGGGGCTGATGACTAGTTTTGTCTAAAGTAAAGGATTCGGGTTCTAAATATGTAATGATACCTTCATGAAGGAGGCGTTTAAACATATGGCAAATATTACCCAATTGGAAAATGGCGTCGTCGTAATAACGTTAGCAGGTGAACTCGATAACCATGAAGCCAATCAAATTAGAGCAGAAGTATCCACGGCAATTTATACAGGAAAAACCAACGCAATCATATGGGACCTGAACCTCTTAGGATTCATGGACAGTGCAGGAATTGGATTAATTTTAGGGAGAATGCGCGATTTGGCACCCGTCAATGGTGAAACATTGATACTGAATCCGTCACCAACAATGGAAAAGATCTTTCAATTTTCGGGACTTGGCGATGCAATTAGAAAATGTACAGTCGAACAAGCAATCGACGAAATCGGAGGGGTTGTACATGAAAAATGAGTTAACATTATCGTTTCTGGCGATAGAAGAAAATGAAGCACTCGCAAGAATGGCGATGACCTGTTTCATCACGCCGCTGGATCCGACACTGGAAGAAATATCAGAATTTAAAACGATCGTGTCAGAAGCTGTTACAAACGCAATTATTCACGGTTATGAATGTGACGGCAAAAGCCTTGTAACAATCCATGCAACAATTGAAGACCGTAATATTAAAATGACCGTAACAGATGAAGGTATGGGGATTTTTGATGTGGAACAGGCAATGGAGCCGATGTTCACGACCAAACCTCAAATGGAGCGTTCGGGTATGGGCTTCACCATTATGGAGAGTTTTGCCGATTGTATCCGTGTAGATTCGACCCTTGGAAACGGGACCGTCGTAACATTTGAAAAAAGCTTTTCTCCCATTATAGAAGTAAGCAGAATGAGGTGACATATGGAAGCATCTGTTGAGAAGCAGCACGCTCTATTGTCACAAGAGAAAATGCGGGAACTCATCCTAGAATCACAAGCGGGTGACAAAGAAGCCAGGCGAATGATGGTAGAGGGAAACACACGGCTAGTGTGGTCCATTGTTCAACGATTTGCTTCGCGTGGTGCGGATTTAGAAGATTTATTTCAAATTGGCTGTATCGGCTTGATGAAATCCATAGACAAGTTTGACCTTTCATATGAAGTGAAGTTTTCAACATATGCTGTGCCGATGATTGTCGGAGAAATCCAGCGCTATCTGCGCGATGACGGCATGGTGAAAGTAGGCAGGACCATTCGCGAATTAAGCTACAAAATTCGGCACGCGACGGATGATTTCATTAAGAAACAAGGGCGGTCTCCTTCGATTTCAGAAGTGGCGGAAATTCTTGAAGTGACAGTAGAAGATATTATTTTAGCGACGGACGCATTGCGGGATCCTGCTTCGCTTCATGAACAGTTGTATGAAAGTGAAGGAGACAGTTTGACGCTCATGGATCAACTACGTGACGACCGGTCGGAGCGAGTATTTGATCATATACCATTGCGAGATGTAATTAGCCGTCTGAATAAACGAGACCAAACCATCATTTACATGCGTTATTACTTAGATTGCACACAAAGTGATATCGCCGAACGTATCGGTATTTCTCAAGTTCAGGTATCACGGCTTGAGAAGAAAATCCTCGCGCAAATAAAAACCTGGATGGGTGCAAATGCTGAGGATCAACTTGAGAAGGTGAGGAGAAAATAATTTGACCGACAATCTGTTTACGTCTATAAGAGAAGGGGAAAGGTGGTTTATCAACCAGTTCGGCAAAGACGAGTCATTTGACGCGACACGCCGACGGATCCACCTGTGGGATAAAGAAATACTTCTTCTGTATATAAATGGACTGGTAGATGGAGAGGTCTTGACAACCTTACTGACAGAAATGCAATACCGCAATGAATTATTCAAGTCTGCTTCATCTGATGAAGAAACAGATCGTGCAATGGTCGATTACTTTCCGTATCATGCACTTGAAGTGGCGAAAGACGAAGATTCAATTGCTAAATCTATTTTGAGCGGACAGGCCGTCTTCGTAATGAAAGACGGCTTTACGTTCATATTGGACGTTCGTTCCTATCCCGGCAGGCAACCTGAAGAGCCGGACACCGAGAAAGTAATTCGGGGCTCGCGAGACGGCTTTACGGAAAATATCTTAACGAACACCGCATTGATCCGCAGAAGGTTGCGTGCGACGGAACTGCGATTCGAAATGCATGAAACATCTGTAAAAGGCAAGACGGATATCGCCATCGCTTTTATGAAAGGTGCAGCGAATGAAGAACATCTGAATTTTGTCCGTGAACGGCTCGATAATCTAGAAACGGATGGTCTGACAATGACCGATAAATCGCTTGAGGAATTCCTGTTCAAGCAAGGGTTCCATCCTATGCCCTTTGTACGCTATACGGAGCGCGCGGATATTTGCGCAGCCCATTTGCTAGAAGGACATATTGCGATCATCGTGGATACATCGCCTTCTGTAATTCTCGTGCCTGTTACACTTGTACACCATATGCAGCACGCAGAGGAATACAGGCAAGCGCCGCTGATCGGGACGTTCATTCGAATGGTGCGCTTTACAGGTACATTTCTAAGTCTGGTTATGCTGCCGTTCTGGTATTTGCTGTCGACTGAAAAGCAGTTCGTTCCGGAGGCGATCAAGTATATCGGACCGAATGAATGGGGAGAAGTGCCGCTATTCGTACAGCTCATTCTGGCAGATGTTGGAATCGAAGTGTTGCGGATGGCGGCCATTCATACGCCTACCCCGCTGTCGACCGCTATGGGCTTAGTGGCTGCGATTGTCATCGGTCAGGTAGCGATTGACGTGGGGCTGTTTTCTTCGGAAGTCGTGCTCTATGTCGCTGTCAGCGCAATTTTAACGTTTGCCATTCCTTCATTCGAATTGAGCATTACAACGAAAGTGTTCCGCATCTTTTTACTTGTATCAACGGCTTTATTCGGAGCACCCGGATTTTTCGTAGCTTTCGCAGTAATGTACTTCTATTTATGCTCACTGAAACCGATGAATGTGCCATATTTGTGGCCGTTCACACCGTTTTTCCCAAAAGCACTGCTGAGAGTCTTGATACGTTTCCCTATGACAATCGATGACCCGAGGCCATTTATTACGAAATCACCGAACCGTGACCGAATGTCATAATTTACGTTCATTCCCATAGAAGATTGCCTCCCTCTATCTTGTTATGATAAAGTTTACCTTAATTCAGCAGATGACCTCCAGATCTATAAGTGGTAGGATATATATATGAATTTTTCCGTTTAGCAAAAAATCATTATAGCTGAATTAAGGTATAGCCTCCGGCGGATGTCATGGATTTTGAAAGGAGGCAGGCAGTCTAAAACCGCCGCTTCGTGCGGCAGCGACTGCATGACCTGCTTCGCGCAGGCCTCAATTCAAAATCCAGACGCAATTACGCCGAGGCGTAATTGTTTTAGAGAGAATTTGGGAGGGGGATGTAAGATGCATCTTTATGGGACACAAACGGTGAATGAAAAAGGTCATTTAGCAATAGGGGGCGTCGATGTTTCTGAACTTGCCTCGCAATATGGGACACCCGTGATGGTCTATGATACGGAGCTGTTCAAGAAACGAGCGAATGCTTTTAAGAAAACATTTGAGGACAAAGGCATTAAAGCACAGGTTGCCTATGCAAGCAAAGCTTTTTCTTCAATTGCGATCTATCAATTGGCAGAACAGCAGGGACTGTCTTTAGATGTCGTTTCAGGAGGCGAACTGTATACAGCGGTTGCAGCAGGTTTCCCGCGTGAGCGAATTCATTTCCATGGAAATAATAAAAGCAGGGAAGAAATCATATATGCATTTGAAGAAAAGATCGGCTGTATGGTTGTCGATAACTTTTTAGAAATAATGCTCATCAAAGAAATTGCGACAGAACGCAAACAAAAGATGAATGTACTGATCCGTGTCACACCAGGTGTGGAAGCTCATACGCATGATTATATTACAACTGGACAGGAAGATTCCAAATTTGGATTTGATCTGAAAAATGGACAAACTGACCAGGCATTTAATGCGCTGCATAATCATGAATATATTAACTTCCTCGGTATGCACTGTCATATCGGATCACAAATTTTCGAAACAGATGCTTTTCGCTTTGCTGCAGAAGTGCTGATGGAGAAAATGGTCAAATGGCGTGAAACGTATCAGTTCATATGCCCTGTGTTAAACTTAGGCGGCGGATTTGGTATTCGTTATACAGAAGAAGATCAGCCGCTTGAGCCTGCGGTCTATGTAGAAGAAATGGCAGAGGTTGTCAAAGCGATGTCTGAAGAATGTGAGTATCCTGTTCCGGAAATTTGGATTGAGCCGGGCCGTTCACTTGTAGGCGACGCAGGGACGACGATCTATTCTGCCGGAAGTACGAAAGAAGTGCCGAATGTTCGCACATACGTGGCGGTTGACGGTGGTATGTCTGATAATATCCGTCCTGCTTTATATGATGCGCACTATTCAAGTGCTGCAGCAAATCGAATGAATGAGCCTCATGATCAACAATGGACTATTGCAGGAAAGTGCTGTGAGTCTGGCGATAAGCTAGTAGAAAAAGCATTATTGCCAAATGTTGAAACAGGCGATCTGATTGCAATTTTCTGTACAGGTGCCTATACGTACTCCATGGCAAGCAACTATAATCGTCTGCCACGTCCTGCGGTAGTATTTGCCGAAAAGGGACAGCATCAGCTAGTCGTTAGACGGGAAACATTTGAAGACCTTATCAAATTAGACCTCCCGCTTCAGCAACTAGCTAAGGAGATTTACGAATGAAGAAAAAAAATCTTTATCTGTTTTTAGGAATTATTGTGATGGCAATGATTTGGGGTGTCGTCTATTGGTATTTTGTTGTTCCTGTCATCGATCCGAATTATCAATAAGGCGATGAGTTGAATATAATGGAATGTTCGTGTAAACTGTACAGAGGATTTCTGAAAAGAAGGGGTTACTATTGAAACTTATCCGTTTTAAGAAAGCGCAAGAAAAAATTGCTATGGGTTTTCTTTCTTATATACCCAGCGAAAAAATGCTGCGAAAACTACAAGAGACTATTCAGCAATATTTATGCGATGAGAACAGCCAGCTATTTCTTTACAAAGAAGCAGAAGATTATATCGGGCTGATTGGTGTAGAGCTGGATGAACTCAATAAGACCTACACAATCCAGCACATTTCTGTTAATCCATCTTTCCGAGGGGAAGGGATTGGCTACGAAATGGTCAAAGAGCTGGCATTGATCTATCCAGGCTATCAATGTAAAAGTACCGACTTTACAGAGCAATTTATACAAAGCTGTAAAAGAAAAGAAGAAGGCGCAGATTTTTAACTGCTGCCCTTCTTCTTTTCTTCGCGTTGCAGCAGAATATCTGACCGGTCCCGCTGCATATGCTTATGAATGACAGACTCACTGTTTTTGGGCAAGAGGATCAGGGAAGACTTTGCATTTTCAGCTGCTGCCAGAAGCGCTGGTGAAACAGGAAGCGGGAATGCGTTAAAACAATCTCCTGATTGCATGCAGTCCAAGCTGTTTTTGATATGATACAAAATTTCATCTATCGCAACTTCGTCGTGATAGACATCAAATTCAGGCGCAATCTGCCGGAAGCGAAGCATCGCTCTGTTCATGGTTCTTGAAGCACCTGTCACATTTCCTCTGCGCCAGTGATACATACCGGTTGCCAGCAGGATATAAGCAGTCAGCGGATGATCCTTTGAAAAACCGTCCTGCATTTTCCAATACTCCTCCAGAACTTCGTGGCATTCGAAATAGTCTTGATTGTCATTGAAATACACAATAAAATGTAGAAAAAGAGGATGGTAGTAAGGGTTCAACTAAATCATTCCTTTCTGTTAAGGTAGGTAAGCAAAATGAGCTATAGTGTAAAACTAGAAGTGTTTGAAGGACCATTAGATTTACTGCTGCATTTAATCAATCGATTAGAGATTGATATTTATGATATTCCAATGGCAGAGTTAACTCATCAGTACATAGAGCATTTGCATGCCATGCGTGTTCTGAAATTAGACGAATTAAGCGAGTACCTTGTATTGGCAGCCACTCTTCTCGAAATCAAAAGTAAAATGCTGCTGCCAGTAAATGAAGAAGAAGCATTTGATGACGAGTTCGATTATGAAGAAGCAGATCCTCGGGAGGAACTGATTACCCGATTAATCGAGTACCGAAGATATAAAGAAGCCGCCAACTCGTTGCGTGAATCTGCGGCAGACCGCGATGAACATTTCACAAAAAAGCCTGAAGACCTTGCAGATTACGGTGAATTACCAATGCCGGACACAGAAGAACAGCTAAATGTCTTTGATTTAATCGGCGCGTTTCAAAAGATGCTCCGACGAAAGAAACTTCGTCTGCCTCTTACAGCGAGTATAACAAAAACGGAGCAGTCTGTCGGTGATCAGATGTCTGCTATCATGGGCAAGCTTGAAACATGCGGCGGGGAATGTGAATTTCATGAGCTTTTTGACATGACCAATACTGCAGAGCTTGTTCTAACATTCTTATCTTTGCTGGAACTTATGAAACTCCAGGAAGTCATAGTCCGGCAGAGTGATAATTTTGAAGAATTGACAATCTCGTTGATTCAGGGAGATGAATGAAATGGATATAGAAACAACACAGCTTGGCAAAGCCGAGAGTTTTTTATTTGTGGCGGGTGATGAAGGTCTGACACTTGCTCAGCTGGCTGCTTTGCTAGAATGTGACGAAGAACAGGCAGATCAGATTATCACTGCCTTACAGCAGAATTATGATGATGACGAGAAACACGGTATTACAGTCAAATGTTATGGTGGAAACTTCCGCTTGGTGACGAAGAGCGAGCTGGCTGATGAAATCAAAAAAATGCTCGAAAATCCTAAACCATCGACCTTTACACAGGCGGCGCTTGAGGTGCTGGCGATTATCGCATACAAACAGCCGGTCACACGAGTGGAAGTGGACGATCTTCGGGGCGTGAAGTCTGAGCGGGCATTATATTCATTGACAGGTAAGGGCTTTGTCGAGGAAGTCGGAAGAATGGAAGGTCCTGGACGACCGATTTTATACGGCACAACGGAGTTCTTTCTGGACCGGTTCGGACTCGGGTCGATTGCTGAGCTCCCGCCGCTTTCATTGGAAGAAGAACAGGAAACAGAAGATCCTGATCTATTCATGACGAAATTTCAGGAAGCATTTTCATTACAGGGAGAAGGAGGACATGATGCTTGAGAAAGCGTTCGATGTTTGTAGTCGTTTTCATGTGTTTACTACTGTTTATTCCACTATCTACTGAGGCATCAGGTTCTTCCTGGGCAGTGATTGATGCGGAGAACGGAAGGCTGCTAAAGGGTGAGAATGAAAATACCCCGCTGCCGATTGCAAGTCTCACGAAGATGTGGACTGCCTACACGTTTTTAGAACTGCAACCGGATAATCAGGAAACAATTATTTCAAATGAAGCTGCTGCGGCAGAAGGCTCGTCGATTTATCTGGAAGCTGGCTCTACGGTAAAAACCCATGACCTGCTGTATGGATTGTTGCTGCGCTCCGGCAATGATGCGGCACAGGCACTTGCGGAGCATGCAGGTGGCTCATTAGAAGGGTTCGTTTATCTGATGAATGAACAGGCAGAACATCACGGGCTGGACCAAACTTATTTTACAAATCCCTCGGGACTACACCATGAACAACATCTTTCATCTGCATACGACACAGCCAAAATGTTGTATTATGCAATGAAAAATCCAGACTTCCGAAAAATCGCCACGACAGTAAACTATCCATTTGAAAATGAACAAGGGAAAAACAGCTGGCAGAATAAACATCGCTTACTTTTATCCGAGCCCACTGCAATTGCAGGCAAAACAGGTTTTACGAAAGCAGCAGGCAGAACACTCGCTACTTATTTTGAGAAAGATGGCAAGTCCGTTATTGTGGTGACGCTGAATAACGGAGATGACTGGAAAACGCATAAACATCTTTCCCAGCAGGCATTTTCCGAATATCAGCATTATACAGCAGTGAAAAAGGGACGCTATCAAGTTTTTCCTCATCTTACGGCATCCATTGATCAGCCAATTAAGCTGCTTGTCAGCAAAGAAGAGAAGAAGAAGTTGTCGAATGTGTTACAAATCCCACAAACCGACGAACAACAAAAAACAGGCTTTTGGAACATCTATTTAGGAAAAGAACCCATCAAGACGGTAGCAGTCGATATCGAAAGCGATAAATAACTATAAAATTAACAATTTCGAAGATTGACCGGTCTAGGTCAGTCTTCTTTTCATTTGACCCAAAGTGTGACATAATTTTTCTATGTATGTAACATCAAGGAGGAACCCATGGAAAGATTACAAAAAGTATTGGCGCAAGCTGGTGTGGCGTCTCGTAGAAAAGCTGAAAAACTGATTCTTGACGGCTTAGTTAAAGTGAACGGTAAAGTGGTAACAGAACTTGGAACAAAAGTGAGCAGAATGGATACAATTGCAGTAGAGGATGTTCAATTAACGAAAGAAACTCCTGTCTACTACTTACTTTATAAACCGCGAGGCTACATATCCACTGTCGATGATGAAAAGGGACGTAAAACGGTCATTGATCTGGTACCCGAAGTAAGCCAACGAATTTTTCCTGTCGGCAGATTAGATTACGATACGTCAGGCGTTTTGTTGCTGACGAACGACGGAGACTTTTCCTATTTAATGACTCATCCCAAATTTGAAATTCAAAAGCGCTATGTCGCGAAAGTGAAAGGTATTCCAACACGGGAAAACCTGAAAAAACTAGAGACAGGAATTGAACTCGAAGATGGAATGACAGCACCTGCACAAGTGAAAATGACGACTGTTGATAAGAAAACTAATTCTGCTATTGTCGAAATTACGATCCACGAAGGCCGTAATAGACAAGTCCGTAGAATGTTCGATGCGATAGGCTGTCCCGTACAAAAATTAAAACGTGAACAGTTTGCAAACTTAACGACGCGTGGTTTGAACGCAGGAGAAGCGAGAGAGTTGACAACGCATGAACTTAAACAGCTTCGTGTACTTGCGGAAACCGGCAGAATCGGCTAATAAAAGCAGTAAAAGTTCACAAACCTATCACTAGTGCTTCGTAAACTGTTTTTTCGTTTTGGTATAATAGCTGTTGAACGTAAATTTGACGGGAGGTATAGCGGTTGGCCAACAAACAGAATAAAAAGAAGAATCGGCTGGTTTACAGGACAGTCCTTCTGGTAATTATGGCAGCAATTATTGTATACGCGATTACTTCAAAGGATAAAATAAAAGTATTAGCGGAAGGAGACAAAGCTCCTGATTTTGAGCTTGTGGATCTGGATGGAAATACACATCGCTTATCAGATTATAAAGGTGAAGGTGTATTCTTAAATTTCTGGGGTACCTGGTGTCCGCCTTGTAAGAAAGAAATGCCGCATATGGAGGATATGTATAAAGACTTCGAAGAGAAGGGCGTACATATACTGACAGTGAATGTCGGGGAGCCAAAAGTTAAGGTTGAGCTCTTCAGAGATGACATGGGTCTCTCATTTCCAATGTTATGGGATAAGAATAAATCGGTAATGGATCTTTACAATATTAAACCGCTGCCTACTACTTTCTTGATCAACCCTGAGGGTAAGATTACAAAAATTATCAAACAAGGGATGACAGAAGAACAAATTAGGGAGTACTTAGAAAGTATTCAACCGAAGTAAGGAGTTTGTTACTCAATGAGCAATATTAAATGCCAATGCGGTCATGAAAACCCTTATGGTACGGAGCTTTGTGAGAAGTGCGGGCGTCCTTTATCTGAAAAGGCGAAGAAAAGTGACGTTGTAGACATGCGGTATGAAGGATCTTCCAGAAGATCTCAAACATATAGCAGTTCCATCGTCGATAAGATATGGAACTTTTTCTCGAGTGTGAAAATTGGTGTGAGCATTATTGCCGCTGTGCTTATTGCTTCTGCAATCGGTACAATATTCCCGCAGAAGTTCTATGTACCGGCAACAACTGATGCGGAGTATTTGGAATACTATGAACGCCTGTACGGTGTTGTCGGAAAGCTTTATTATCAACTTGGTTTTTATGATATGTACAATAGCTGGTGGTTTAAAATATTAATCGGCATGCTGGCAACTTCTATAATTATAGCAAGTATCGACCGTGTCGTACCGTTGTATAAATCACTAAAAAAACAACGCACCCGCCGTCATCCATCCTTCATGAAACGTCAGCGTATTTTTGGAGAAGGCGACATTGCGAATACAAATGAGTCTTTTGCTAATGCCGAAAAGAAACTGAAAGAGCTTCATTACAACGTGAAAACAGAAAACGGTGCGATTTTAGCTGAAAAGCATCGATTCTCCCGTTGGGGTCCTTATGTAAACCATACGGGATTAATAATCTTTTTTATCGGTGTACTATTACGGGGAATACCCGGTTTCTATGTAGATGAAACGATGTGGCTGCGCGAAGGGGAAACCCGAAATATTATTGGTGCAGACGGCTATGTTCTTGAAAATCGCGGTTTCATTTTAGAAAATTATACAAAAGAAGAAGCAGCGGAAGTTTTCGGAGATGCGCTTGATAAAGTAGGAAGCGTCGTAAAAAACTATCAAACGGATGTAACCCTATATAAAGAAAAAGAAGGGGCTTTGACGGGAAGTGCCGACTTAGAGAAGGTAAAGGATTACTCCATTGTGGTAAATAAGCCGCTAACATTTAATGGCTACAGTGTTTTCCAGATGGATTACAAGCTGAACGAATTGAAATCTATGAAGTTTAATCTTGTTAATAAGTCTACGGAAAAATCATTGGGTGAATTTACCATCGACTTAAGCAATCCTGAAAAGAAATATGATTTTGGAAATGGAACTACTGTCAACATGCTTGGATTCTATCCTGATTATGACGGCATTAAAGACGGGGAACCTTATTCCAAATCACCTGTACCAAACAATCCGGCGTTTATTTTCCAAATGAACACTCCTGACAAACCAGAAGGTGAAAAAAGTTTTGTTGCGATCCAAAAGACTTTAGAAGTTGAGGAAAACGACTATGCCGTGAAGTTTGCGGCTGCTGAAACTCGAAACATTTCTGGTTTAACGATTCGCAAAGATAAAACACTTTATATTTTATTATTGGGCGGACTGGTCTTCATGATCGGCGTCATTCAAGGAATGTATTGGCAGCATCGCAGAATATGGATTCAAGAAGATGCAGACGGTCATCTGTTGATTGCAGCGCATACAAATAAAAACTGGTTCTCTTTACGAAAAGAGCTGGATAAATTAAAAGAGTCTGCCGTCTTGCCTGCTTATATTGATCGTCAAGATCCTGAGTTAGACAAGCTTGAACAGGAAGGGGACGAAAAGTAATGGATTTAGTTGCTGTCAGTAGTAACTTACTTTTAGTATCATTTATTTCTTACTTAGTAGCGACACTGTTTTTTGGAGGAGCTATTAAAAAATCGAATACAGAAAAAGCGTATCATAACAGCAAGTGGGGAACGATCGGTCTAATCATTACAATCATCGGGTTCCTAACTCACTTAGGTTATTTCTTTACAAGATGGGCCGCGTCAGGTCATGCGCCGCTTAGTAATATGTTCGAGTTCACGACTGCATTCGGGATGATGCTCGTAGGAGCATTCATTCTGTTGTATGTTATCTACAGAACACCGTCGCTCGGATTATTTGCTTTGCCGGTTGCGATTATCATTATCTCGTATGCAACAATGTTTCCGCGGGAAGTTACTCCGCTGATTCCTGCATTGCAGAGTAAATGGTTGTTCATCCATGTAATCACAACGGTTATTGGTGAATCAATCCTTGCGATCAGTGCGATTGCAGGTCTGGTGTTCTTAGTGAAAAATATCGATATGACTAAGAAATCTAAGCAGCGTTTTTGGATTGAAGCAGTTATGTATACGTTGATTCTTGTACTTGGTTTCGTGGTAACATCCACTACATTCAAGGTAATGAATTATGAAGCGGAATTCACGTATATAGATAAAAATCAAGCGCCGTCAGAAATTACGTATCATGTTCCACCGTTATTCGGTATGAATGAATACGAAGCGATGACACCTGATGGTATGACACCATTGATTGAATTGCCACCTATTCTAAACGCACAAAAGCTTTCCACTCTCGTGTGGTCTATCGTAGTTGGTTCCGTGCTGTATCTCCTATTGCGCCTAATTGCACGCAAGCCATTAGCGGCGGTATTCCAGCCGCTTGCGAAAAAGGCCAATTCTCAGCTGATGGATGAAATCGGCTATCGTGCTGTGTTGATAGGTTTCCCGGTCTTTACTTTAGGTGCGCTGATCTTCGCTATGATCTGGGCACATGAGGCATGGTCGAGATTCTGGGGATGGGACCCGAAAGAAGTTTGGGCTCTTATTACATGGCTGTTTTACGCTGCATTCCTTCACCTGCGTCTGTCACGCGGCTGGGAAGGTCAGAAATCAGCATGGCTAGCGGTAATAGGTTTCGTTATTATTATGTTTAACTTGATTGCGGTAAACCTGATTATTGCCGGGTTGCATTCATACGCATAATAAGCGTACTGCATGGCAAATATTGTCATGCAGTCTTTTTATTTCTTTTAAAGATGATAAATTGTACAATAGAACATAGAAGACTGTCGAAAGGGGTAATGATTTGTGGAAGAAACTGTGAAGTTATTAGTAGTCGACGATGAGGATCGAATCCGCCGGCTTCTGAATATGTATTTATCTCGTGAAGGCTATGAAATTGATGAAGCGGTAGATGGTGCAGAAGCATTGGAGAAAGCGTTTTCCGAACAGTATGACTGTATCCTGCTGGATGTAATGATGCCGGAAAAAGACGGCTTGGAAGTGCTTGCTGAACTGCGTGAAAATAAGCAGATGACTCCTGTCATTCTATTGACTGCAAAAGGGGAAGAAGCAGACCGTGTCGGAGGCTTCGAAAGCGGAGCGGATGATTATATCGTCAAACCGTTTAGTCCGAGAGAAGTGGTCCTGCGGGTTAAAGCGATGCTCAGAAGATCGGTTTCTTTCCCAAACGTTTCAGCATCCACTACCTCAAAAGATCTGGTAGTATTCCCTCAGCTGACAATCGATCATGACGCGCACCGTGTTACAGCTGAAGGCAAAGAGGTAAATTTAACACCGAAAGAATATGAATTGCTTTATTTCCTGGCGAAGTCTCCCGATAAAGTATTTGACCGGGAACAGCTGCTGAAGGAAGTTTGGCATTATGAATTTTTCGGCGATTTACGGACAGTGGATACCCACGTTAAACGTCTGCGTGAAAAGCTCAGCCGCGTATCAGAACGGGCAGCAAAAATGATCGTTACCGTTTGGGGTGTCGGCTATAAGTTCGAGGTTCCGAACGAATGATTAGAATATGGAATTCAATTGTCGGGAAGCTATGGGCCACCATATTGCTTCTCGTTTCATTTGTATTGTTCATTGTGACGCTACTTCTGCTTGAATTTTTGGATAATTTCCACACGAAACAAGCGGAAGAGTCTTTGCAGAGGGAAGCTGCCACCATCAGCAAAATTATCAATGATCATGAAGGACAATCATCGAGTTCCATGCACCAGATTATTGATGACATATTAGATACAGAAACGAATGCAGTAGTAGTCGATGAGAAGGGGGCTGTGCTGCATTCTTTTCATACTGCCGACGCTAAAAAAGAAATCGAAGAAAAGCTGCTAACTGAAAGTAGTTTGTTTGAAGCGTCTGAAGCCGGAAAACAGAAGGTAAAAGAGATGATTCTTCCTTCACTGACAGAAGCTGAAGTCATGGAGCAGTATCTGATTCTGTCTTATCCGTTTACACAGCTGTCAGGTGAAAAAGCGAGTGTGCTCATGTATCAGAGTTTAGATGCTGTGCACCGTACAACAAAAAGTACGACGAATATCGTATTCTTATCTGCTTTCATCGCATTTGTTCTAACTACATTCTTTGCTTTTTTCCTATCGACAAGAATCACATTGCCTTTGCGCAAAATGAAACAGGCGGCATTTGAGTTGTCAAAAGGAAACTTTGATACACATCTGCCGGTCGCTCAAAAAGATGAAATCGGACAGCTGGCGACAGCGTTTAATCAGATGGGACGTCAGTTGAAATATAATATTGAGCTGATCAAACAAGAAAAAGAGCAATTATCAAGTATTCTTACATCAATGACGGATGCAGTTGTTACATTCAATCAGGATTATTCTATTTTGCTGAAGAATCCTCAAGCTGAACTATTGCTGAAAAAATGGTACGGCTACAACGATAATAAGAACAAGCCTCTGCCTAAGGAAGTTTTCCATATGCTTGAGCATGCGATTTCATTTTCCGAAGAAGTGGAAGATGAATTAGAATTAGGCGGGCAGTTTTATGTGATTTCAATCAGTCCTCTTTACAGTGAAAACAGTATACGTGGCGCTGTTGCTGTGTTCCGTGACATGACAGAGCAGCATAAGCTGGATAAATTGCGCTCAGACTTCATTGC
>NZ_JARICI010000088.1 GCF_029257255.1 Sporosarcina sp.
TCTGCAGCAGCCATTTTCATTGGCTGTGCGTGCATTAGGTATTGAGCCTGAGAATGACCAGAGAAAGCGATTCCGAGTCCTGAAATCATCCCGACTACTAAAGCAATCGCCAGTGACTTTTTGAAAAAGTCAACTTGTCTTTTCTTAATTAAGTACCAGGCACTGACACCTGCTATAAAAAATGCACCTGTCGCAAAACTTCCGAACACCGTATGCGGGAATGCGACCCAAAGTTTTTCATTGGTCAGCAAGGCAACAATATCATTCATTTCTGCACGTCCGTTTTGCAGCACATAGCCTTCCGGATTTTGCATAAATGAGTTGGCGGCCAGTATCCAGAATGCTGACATGACGGTACCTATTGAAACTAGCCAAATAGATGCCAAGTGAAGTTTCTTAGGTAGTTTATTCCATCCGAATATCCATATTCCGATAAACGTGGATTCCAGGAAAAATGCAAGTAAAGCTTCAACTGCTAACGGAGCACCGAATATATCTCCGACGAATCTTGAATAAGCAGACCAATTCATCCCAAATTGAAATTCCTGGATGATCCCGGTCACGACACCGATTGCGAAGTTAATAAGGAAAAACACGCTCCAAAACTTCGTCATTTTCAAATAGATTTCTTCTTTTTTCACTACATACATTGTTTGCATGATAGCAATGATCAGTGCCAGGCCAATAGACAGCGGCACGAAAATGAAGTGGAATAATGTTGTGGAAGCAAATTGAATTCTAGATAATAATACCTCTTCCATTTTACACGAGCTCCTTTCGAACTTTGTTTCTATCACCTAGAATAACGCATTTCGAAATTTAGTTCGTGAACAATGTGGGGAGTTCCTGTTACAAAGCTGCAAACTTATGTCTGAAATGTACGTAAGTTATGGCGGCTTTGTAAACAGGACAAAATTACCCCTGAAGTAAGAGGGTTAGAGGAGTGGTTTTGCGAATAGAGTGGTAACGAGCTGTAATCTTACAAGTCATCTAGTATTTCCATTACTTGATCGTAATTTGGATGTCCTTTATGCAAGTATATAATGAAGGAATTTTTTCGTTTGGCTGCAATACGCTCATTCTTCGTTTCCGTAATTACATGAAGATATCCTGTTTCGTCTACTTGAGACAGACGTTCATCAGAATCAGCAAACTTATATACGTGCAGAGGCATCAGCTTTTCCTCATTTATTTGAAGTGTCATCCCGCTTTCTGCCCCGAAAAGCTTTGGATCTGCTTTTAACGGTTCGCTAACTTTGAATCCTTCATTTAGTAATCGACTATGTAAATCTTCGAAAAATGCTTCATCTGACAGCAACGGAATAATTACTACCTCTTCTTCGGGATTTTTCACTTCGGATTTATCTTCCGTCTCTTTCTTCTCTTCACTGCAGGCACTTAACAGCAGGCCTGCAAAGATAATAAACATCATGAATAAGTTACGTGCTAGTTTCATAGATCAACATTCCTTTCAAACAAACTATTTCTTTCATTATTATACATCAATCGTTTACGTTTCGTTGCACAATCCTATTTCTAGACAAATAGGCAGTATCCAATTATGATAAAGAAAATATCAATTAGTAACCTTTCTTTAATGATAGTTATTACTTTATAATAATTATTATAAATAAGGCTTCCCATTTAGTTTTCATTTTGCTATAATAGGAATCATAGGTAACAAATCCATCAATCAGGAGGAAATCAAAATGTCAATTAATGAAAACAATTCTCAAAAAAGAAAACTGACTACCGCTGCGGGTGCTCCAGTAGTTGATAATCAAAACTCTATGTCAGCAGGTCCACGTGGTCCTCTTTTATTACAGGACGTCTGGCTTTTGGAAAAGCTTGCCCATTTTGACCGTGAAGTCATTCCTGAGCGTCGAATGCATGCAAAAGGCTCAGGCGCATATGGTACTTTCACTGTAACTCATGATATTACGAAGTATACGAAAGCAAAACTATTTTCAGAGATTGGCAAGAAGACAGAAATGTTCGCACGTTTTTCCACAGTGGCCGGTGAACGGGGTGCTGCAGACGCAGAACGCGATATTCGTGGATTTGCATTGAAGTTTTATACAGAAGAAGGAAATTGGGACTTAGTCGGCAATAATACACCTGTATTCTTCTTCCGTGACCCACTGCAGTTCCCTGACTTGAACCACGCAGTGAAACGTGATCCGAGAACAAATCTGAGAAGCCCTAAGAACAACTGGGATTTCTGGACTTCGCTTCCTGAAGCACTTCATCAAATTACAATTTTGATGAGTGACCGCGGAATTCCTAGATCTTTCCGTGAAATGCATGGTTTTGGGAGTCACACATACAGTATGATTAATGCAAATAATGAACGTCACTGGGTAAAATTTCACTTCCGTTCTCAACAAGGTATCAAAAATTTAACGGATGAGGAATCGGCAGCAACGATTTCTACAGACCGCGAAAGTTCACAACGTGATTTACTGTCTAACATCGATAACGGAAACTTCCCTAAATGGAAAATGTATATTCAAGTAATGACAGAAGAACAAGCGTATGAAATGCCATACAATCCATTTGACTTGACTAAAGTCTGGTACAAAAAAGACTTCCCTTTAATCGAAGTCGGAGAATTTGAACTGAACCGTAATCCCGAAAACTATTTTGCAGAAGTAGAGCAAGCTGCCTTCACACCTGCAGCGATCGTTCCGGGAATTGGCTTCTCTCCTGACAAAATGCTGCAAGGCCGTTTGTTTTCATACGGAGATGCACAGCGCTATCGCTTAGGTGTCAATCATCACCAAATTCCTGTTAACGCACCAAAATGTCCGGTCCACAGCTTCCACCGTGACGGCGCGATGAGAGTAGACGGCAATATGGGGGCTACAACGCATTATGAGCCAAACAGTTACGGAGAATGGCAGGAACAGCCGGATTACAAAGAGCCTCCATTGAAAATTCATGGCGATGCAGATAACTGGAACTTCCGTGAAGACGATGACGATTACTTCACACAACCAGGAAAATTATTCAATATTTTAAGCACTGAAGAACAAGAGCGTTTATTCGACAACACTGCACGTAATATGGGCGATGCACCAATTGAAATCAAAATTAAGCACATCCGCCATTGCTATTTGGCAGATCAAAAATACGGTGAAGGTGTTGCAAAAGCTCTTGGGATCCCAATGGCTGACGTAGACATCGAAAACACTACCACAATCGTCAGAAACTAATCGATTGCAGCATAAAAACGCTCAGAGACTAAGTCTCTGAGCGTTTTTTAAGCTTTCTTTTCCCCTACTCCGTTTAAAATATTGGCAACGATCAGACCCGTAATGATCGCGATAATACTCATTACATACGGCGTGCCGCTTTCAGGAATCCCTGGGAATATGACGAAAATAGAGCCGATGATCAATCCCATTATCACTGTGAACATTCCTGTACGATAATGTCCCAATAAGAAGCGTATGAGTTTGCTGCTCACTATAAACCCTACAACGATACCACAGCCAGTTACTAGAAGAACCGGTATGTTAAAATCTGAAATCGCTGTAATGACCGTTGAGTACACTCCGATCAGCAGCAGAACAAATGAACCGCTGACTCCTGGCAGAAGCATTGCCATACTGCCTGCCCATCCAGAGAAGAATAAAATGACCGCTGATTTCATTGATAACTGTGAAATTAAAACGGGTTCTACAGGCTTTATAAAGGCTGCAGAAGCTAGAGCAGCAGCGATCAGTATCATCAAAATCATATGATGCAATTTAAAGTTTTTACGCAATCCTGCCTGTTTTGACACGAATGGAATTACTCCAATAATCAAACCTAAAAAGAAATATTGAGTAGGTTCATGATAATGTTTAAGTAAATAGGAGATCACTTTACTAAATAAAATGATCGTCGCACCCATACCAATCCCAAGCGGCAGTATAAAACCGATATGTTTCTTCCAGTCCTTGCTGAATAATCCGCTGATTGAGATAAGAAGCTGATCATAGATACCTAATATAAAAGCGATCGTTCCGCCACTTACACCCGGGACCAAATCACTGATTCCCATTAAAAATCCTCGATATAAATTTCTCCATTCCATGCTCGCTGTTCCTCCAATGAATTTCATTCCTAACAGTATGTCACGCTTTCCACAGTAAATTACCTAGTTCGGTTGTTTCTATTATCCCGTTTCAACTACTGTATGTCCAACTCCTGCTAAATAGGACTGTTGCAAAACAAAAGTTGTTCCATTGTCAGAAGAAAAACAATGAAACAACTTTAGATTAGTAACTTTCAAGTTCAGACACTGTAACAAATGTGTAGCCTTGCGACTGCAAATATGCGAGTACAGAATCCAGTCCGTCTGCTGTCGATTTATGAATGTCATGCATCAGTATAATACTGCCATTTCGTGTGTTCGCCTTTACTTTAGCCAATAGTTTTTGTGGATTATGATGTTTCCAATCTAATGTGTCAACATCCCAGAGCACGACAGGAAGATTCGTAATTGCTCTTACACGCTCGTTCTCAGCGCCGTATGGTGGACGGAAAACAGTTGCTGGTTCACCTGTGACCTGCTTTATGATATCCGTAGTCCCTTGCACTTCATCGTATAACTTCTTATCAGGTAATTTCGTCAATGAAGGGTGATTCCATGAATGGTTCCCCAGTTCATGACCTGCGACAGCAACTTGCTGCGCGATTTCAGGATAATATTCTACACGGCTCCCAAGCATGAAAAACGTAGCTTTGGCATCATACTTTTCTAATGTCTCGAGAATTCTCACCGTAGATTTCGGATCCGGACCGTCATCAAATGTGAGTGCCACTTTTTTACCGACCTGCTTTTCCGTTACTTCTACTTGATAATCTGCAGCTAAGAAAGGATTTAACTTTTCTAATGGAACTTCTACCGTTACTGGACCTTCTGATTCTTCTGTAAAGACACCTGCTCCATAATAGAACAGTACCGATTGATCAGTTAATGCGAAGTTTTGATAATTTCTCCATAGCGGCTCTGTCGGTCCCCAGACATTTTCCGGAATCAGAACATCCTTAAATTTGGGATTTTGATAAATGTGGTCTCGTACAACTTTTGCAGTACGTTTTAGCTTTTCTACGTCATTCCCAACCAGGTCTGCCATTTTAATTTCCTTGCCTGTTTCCGGCTGGATACGGAATGTACGGATCTCTGAATCGATATCACTTTCACTTGTAGAAATCGCAGCAAGTATGGCGAATGAATAATTACCTGATTGATTCTGCACCGTTTCAAATGAAATATTCAATTCTTTTGTATCCGAGTCCTGTCCTTTGTGGCTTGATTCTAAATAACGTGATTTCCATTGGTCTATGTACGCTAAAATACGGCCATTGAATTCGTCGTATTCACTTTGCGGATATTGAATCGCAAATGGCTGTTTAGGATCGTTTGTAGTTTCGGTAACAATTTTAATACCCGCAAAGTTGGAATCGCTTGAATTGATCAAGACTTCCGACTTGGGTTCTTCTTTGGCTTTATTTGTCGACTTATTTGGTGATGCGCTCATAAAACCGTTTGATGTATTGAAAATTAAAAGCAATGCAATAGCTATCATTGCCATAATTGCACTTGAAAACGCAACATCAATCCATAGCGAACGGCGTTTTCTTTTTTTGAATTTCATAAAAAGACTCCTTTTCTATTTTTTTAAGTGTTTTCGATGAACTGCCAATTTTACATTTTTACGGATTAAGAGTAGTTGCTAAATTAGTCTATTATAGTAGATTTACATCGAAAACTATAAAATTATGTCTAGTTATCAGTATACAATAAAAATATAACTAAACAAGAAATTCATTGTCAATTTCCGGCTTTTTCTTCTTATGAATGCATAAATACTTTTACTGAAAACTGATTTGTGATATAATGCCTAAGGCTCGAATCTTGCAAATTCGGGTGCAAGGGAGTTATATCCCTTTGATACACACCGATCTCGGCTGTTATCTATTGCAAAGAGAAAACAGAAGGCGGTAATCAAAATGGAAAAGAAAGAATATCGAGTTTTATTATTTTACAAATATGTCACAATTGAAGAGCCAGAAGAATATACGGCTCAGCATTTGGCATTCTGTAAAGAAATTGGTCTAAAAGGCAGAATCCTAGTGGGAGCAGAAGGCATTAACGGCACATGTTCAGGTACGATCGAACAGACTGATGCATACATGGAGCATATGAAAGCTGATCCGCATTTTGCAGATATCTGGTTTAAAATTGACGAAGCAGACGGTCATGCCTTCAAGAAAATGCACGTGCGTCACCGTAAGGAAATTGTCAATCTTAGCTTGCCTGAAGATGTCAATCCTCTAGAATTAACAGGTGAATATTTAGAGCCTGATCAATTTTTAGAGCAAATGCAGGATGAAAATACAGTTGTTTTGGACGCACGAAACGATTATGAGTATGATCTTGGTCATTTCCGCGGAGCGATCCGTCCTGATATCGAAAACTTCCGTGATCTTCCGGAGTGGGTTTTGGATAACAAAGAACAGCTGGAAGGGAAAAAGATTCTTGCGTACTGCACTGGCGGAATTCGCTGTGAGAAATTCACGGGCTGGCTGAAGCGTGAAGGCTTTGAAGATGTGGCACACTTGCATGGAGGCATTGTTTCTTACGGTAAGGACCCTGTCGCAAAAGGACAGCTGTGGGATGGACAGTGTTACGTATTTGATGAGCGTATTGCAGTTCCTATCAACCGGGTGGAACACGTCGTGGTTGGCCGCGATCATTTTGATGGTACACCTTGCGAACGTTATGTAAACTGTGCAAATCCAGAATGTAATGCGAAAATTTTAAGTTCTGAAGAGAATGAGCATTTCTATATGCGCAGCTGTTCAGATGAGTGCCGCACACATCCACGCAACCGTTATTTCGTCGAGCATAATTTAACAGTTGATGAGTTCGATGCACGTATGGCTAAAATTGAAGAATTGCGTTCACAAGAAACTGTATCTTAATTTAACAAATATTGGTAGCCAATTTTCCTCGATGAAAATTGGCTACTTTTTTATTTCATACTATACTATGCAACAAAAATGAGTATGCTTCACATTTCATGTGTGAACATACTCATTTTTTTTAATGATTTCGGAATTCACTTGCCCTGCACTTACAACACAGGTCCTTTCACTGCTTTTTCATAAGAAAGACAAATAGGATTACCACTAATAGGACAAACAGCGAAATAAGGCTGAATATCAAATATTTCACGTAAGTTATGTGTAGTCATTACTTCTGAAGCTTTTCCTTCAGTAACAATATCCCCTTCACGCATAGCAATTAAATAATGCGAAAATCTGGAAGCATGATTCACATCATGAAGAACCATCACAATTGTTTTATTCTGTTTACAATTTAATTCTTTTAAAAGCTCCAATATATCTAACTGATGCGCCATATCTAAATAGGTGGTGGGTTCATCCAAAATCAAGATATCTGTATCTTGTGCTAACGCCATGGCAATCCAAACCCGTTGCCTTTGACCGCCGGAAAGAGCTTCAATCGGACGTTCAGCAAATCGTTCTAAATTGGTTACACGCAAAGCCCACTCCACCATCTTTTTATCTTCCGTTGAAGACTTTCCAAAATAGTTTTGATGTGGGAACCTGCCATACGTAATCAATTCCTGTACTGTAAGACCTCCTGGCGCTTCTGCTGTTTGAGGCAAAACCGCCATTTTCTTCGCAATTTCTTTAGAAGGTGTTTCCTGCAACGATTTCCCATCAATAAAGACCGCACCATGCTTCACTTTTAATACACGAGCAATTGTTTTAAGCAAAGTCGATTTTCCGCAGCCATTTGATCCAATAATTGTAGTGATTTTCGCACTTGGTATGTTCACGCTTAAATCCTCTATTATTAGATGTTCCCCATACCCTACTTGAACGCGATCGATCCCTATCATTTAGTTCGCCTCCTCAGTTCCCCTGTAAAAGAATCTGATTGCTTCACTGAAAATAGTCGGAACGATGGACATATGATTCTCCCCTGCTGGAGATGTAAAAGTCACAGAATCTGGATGATGTTCTTTCAATCTAGTGTATAGTGCAAATGCCGATTCATACATCTTACCTTTTTCCTGCTGTTCTGCAGCGAGGAATAATCTTTTAGTAGAATCTAGACAATCCTTCTGTTCATACGTTAAAATCTCTTGATCATTCCACCAGATAGAGGGACTGCAACTTAGATAATCAGAAAACATGTCCGGTCGTTCAAATAATGCGTATAAAACAAATAATCCGCCTAGTGAATGACCAAATAAAATCTGATTCTCTTGATCCACAGACGCATGCCTGCGGACAAGTGGTTGAACTGTTGCTTCCAAGAACTGCAGAAATTCTTTTGCCCCTCCATACGCCGGCCATTCCGTACCGTCCGGTCTTTCAGGCAATGATGCTGCGGAAGGTGTAGGTGTAAAATCAAATACCCTTAAACTAGGGTGTAATTCTTCAGTCGCGTAACCAATACTGACGATAATCATCGGCGCAATATGTGTTTTTTCCGTTCTCTGCCACTGCAACTTCAATAGTTCTTTACACATGAGCCCGTATGCGTTCCCATCCAATATATACAAGACCGGAAAGCCTTCTGCCGGTGGTTCTTCATTTGGAATCGACACAGTGACTGAATAAGAACTGCCAGCTGTTGGATGTGGAAATCTCTCTACAATATCACGTAACATATACATCTTCTCCTTTTTGCAAATTACATTGAGCGGGATGAACGCATCAATAAGTATACAAAGTACGGAACACCGATAATGGAAATGACGATGCCTACAGGTAATTCTGCCGGTGAAAATATTGTCCGGCCGATCCAATCACCTGTTACAACCAGCAGCATTCCGATTACTCCACTGATTGGAAGAACATACTGATTATGAATCCCAACCAATCGTCTGGCTATATGAGGTGCGATCAAGCCAACAAAGCTGATACTTCCTGATACGATAACACTTGAACTGATTAAACCTACTGACCCTACAAGAAGCAGTAAACGTATTCGATTTGCTCGTAAACCAAGTCCAACCATAGAAACTTCGTCTAATTGCAGCAAATTTAATGTACGGGATTTCCACACCAGTAAAGGTACGATAATGAACAGCCATGGAAGAATGGAGTAAATCTGTTCCCAGGATGCACTGTAAATACTTCCTGACAGCCAAACTGTTGCCATTTCAAAATCTTGAGGATTCATTTTCAATGAAACAAAAAGAGTAAGTGCCCCAAATCCTGCATTGATTGCGATTCCCACCAATAGTAACCTTTTTGGATCGAGTTCTCCTCGGCTTCTGGAAAATAAGAAGAGAAATACGGCGGCTAAGACCCCGCCTAGCCATCCAAATAAAGACATACTGAAAATAGACTGTCCATCCATACCGACCACATTGCTGTTTTGAATAAACATATAGCAAACTACTGAAAATCCAACAGCCGCTTGTATCCCTAAAATACCGGGATCCGCTAATTCGTTTTTCGTAATACCTTGTAAAACAGTACCCACCATTCCTAACGCACAACCAATTAAAGCTGCGATGATAATGCGGGGTATACGAAATTCAAAAATCACAAGTCGATGTTCTGCATTTTCATTTAGTCCAAATAGTGTTCGAATAATCTCAAGATGGCTCAATTCAATGACACCAGTAGCTAAACTCAAATACATCAGTGAAATTCCCAATGATAAGCCTACCAAAAAAACCGTAATGAAACGGCTTAATTTCGAACGACTACGCATTTTGTTTCCCTCCCTTTATTCGAATCAGATAAAGGAAGAATGGAACGCCCACCAGTGCCGTCACAACACCCACCGGCGTTTCAAATGGCGGATTGATCAATCTGCTGATAATATCTGCCCAGGCTAAGAAAAATGCACCGAGTATGCCGGCAAAGAAAATGATTTGCTTATAATCTTCACCTACTAAAAAGCGGGCAATATGCGGAATAATTAATCCGATGAATGTTATTTTGCCTACCATTGCAACTGAAATTCCGGTTAAAAGTGCCACACTCAGTATAGTCAGTAATTTAACTTTAAGAAGATTAATACCGAGCCCTTGCGCAACTTCATCTCCGAGAGAAATTGCGGTGATTGATTTACTGACAACCCACGCGATAAGAAGTCCTGTGACGGCGAATGGAATCGCCCATTTTATTACAATCGGATCGATTTCATGCAGCCGTGAGTTGTACCAATAGCTTATGTTTTGTGAGACTTGAAAGTATGTAGCAAGCGCTTGTGACACGCCATTTAGGAACATGCCCAGAATGGTTCCGATGATTGCCAATGAAATCGGGGATAATCCATTCGGAATCAAACTGGCAATCCCAAATACAAATACCAGTCCTAAAATAGAACCTATAAATGAGTAAATAATTAATGTTAACGTAGAGACGTTGGGCATGAAGATCATACTTAATGTAATTACGAATACAGATCCGTCTGAAACCCCCATAATACTAGGGGACGCAAGAAAGTTTCTTGTCATCCCCTGCATTAACGCCCCCGAAATCGCAATAAATAATCCTACAAGAAGTGCGCCCAGCATCCTCGGTATACGGGAGTTCCGTATAATCAGATGGTCCATATTTGATAAGTCTGCGTGGAACACAGCTTTCCAAATAGTTGATACGTCATAAGTAGTCGCACCATACATAACTGAACTTGTCATCGTGACGATGAGTGCCAGCGGCAGTATGATTAGGAAGAGGGCAGTTTTATTTCGTATCATCGACATACATGTAACTCCTATTTCTATTTAATCAATATTTTTTCTTTAACTCATCCAAAAATGTAACTTTACTGAATACTGTTCCACCTTCAAGAAGTGAATCGACGATATTGACATTTACTTGATCTTCTTTAAACGCCTTGATATTCTGGATAATCGGATTCTTTTTCAATTGTTCATATGCTTGCTCATTCTCTTGATTTTCAGATTGTTGTACTTGCATGAAAATATGGTCCGGATTCATTTCTGCAAGTTGTTCAATTGAGATCTCTTCCTGTGCTTTTGCTTTCTTAATAGCATCAGGAACTTCTAAACCTAGTTCATCATATAAAACAGGATTGAAGAATACATTTTCCGGATAGACAAACATTTTGCCGCCGCGAACTCGCATTGCTACTACGGTTTGTCCTTTTAAATCCTCAGCCAATGAAGTCTTTAACTCTTCAATGTTTTTCTTATAGTCACTCAATAACGTCTGCGCCTGATCCTCTTTTCCACTTAATTTCCCCATCAGCATGATATTGTCTTCCCAATTGGATGAAATATGTGAAACTAAAATAGTCGGTGCAATTTGTTCTAGCTTACTTACCACTTCTTCTGGAAATTTAGTTGATCCTAAAATTATATCTGGCTTTAATTGCACGATTTTTTCGAAATTTGGCTGTTGCTTCTCACCAATCGATTCAGCTTGTCCCATTGCCTCTTTAAATACTTCTGGGAATTCTCCAGCAATTGTAATAGCTCCGACAGGCTCAACACCTAGAGCCGTAGCATCTTCCATTGCTTCCATTGCACCAGCAATTACAATACGTTCAACATTTCCAGGTATAGTATATGTTTCTCCTAAGTATGTAATTTCTTGCGTCTCTGCTTCACTTGTTTCTACTTCAGCTGCCGGCTTGTCAGCATCCTTGGGTGCATCTTCCTCGACTTGAGCTTGAGAGTTGCATGCAGCCAGTGCGAAAAGTGCTATAAGTGATAGAATAAATAACTGAAATTTGTTCTTCATTTTTTAAGTTCCCCTTTTTTGAATAATTAGCGAATCTGTAAATAGTTCCTTACATTTGTTGGCTTTTTTAGCCTACGAAAGACTTCAATTGCAGTACAAGTAAATATGATGGGATAAATAGCAATCTTTTTCTCTAAAGTTTTTTCGAAATTCAACTTATTTCATATACTTTCTATAACCAGTAGGTGAAAAACCGGTTTCTTTCTTAAAGACTCTACTGAAATAGAAGTGATCTCTATATCCAACATTTTCAGCAACTTCAGTAATGGCTAAATCAGATGTGCGCAGCAATAATTTAGCCCTCTGAATTCTTAAATCTGTAATATAGACTGTAGGACTGACTCCAATTTGATTAATAAATAAAGTCGACAGTTTTCTTCTGTCTGTTTTGAAATGTTGTGCGATATCAAGAACACTGATACCTTCATCATAGAACTGATGCATATAATCGATGATGTCATCCAAATCTTCGGTGCTGTCTTTGCCCGATTTTTCATGCGTTATAATAATCTCTTCCAGGATTTT
The DNA here is from genome assembly GCF_029257255.1 of Sporosarcina sp. Lineage (GTDB taxonomy): Bacteria > Bacillota > Bacilli > Bacillales_A > Planococcaceae > Sporosarcina. The sequence goes on from NZ_JARICI010000088.1 coordinate 12,286, forward strand.
CAAAAACAACCCTTTAGATTGAAGATATGCCAATCCGCCTGGAATTAAAAAGTTTTGCTGAAGCTGCTGAACTTTTTTAATCAGCTTCATACTTTCATATGCTTTGATAAAGAAATGTTTATAAAACAGTGGAAATTGTGATGATGCGTTATTTGCAAGCCGGAAGTGGATCACTGCATACTCAAAAGGACGGTCACTTGTTATCTGACTCTGCAGCGCTAGATTGGGTCCTACATGCAAAACCGTTCCACGTTCAATCATGTAGACTTCATCGTCAATGGTTAATTCTGCTGATCCATCTATAGCAAACAGCAGTCCTCCTGCTCCAGCATTTGATGTAAATGAACGAATCGAATCCCTCTCCGCCATTTTTTGTGTAACGATATCCAAAAAGTTAAGGGGAGCTGTTCCATATAATTCTATTAATTGCTCAGTGTCTATCATCTAATCCCTTCTTACAGAAAGAACGAGCTCATGGGTAAAACTAAGTGAATCTCGTTCAGTTCAATTTTCTTCTAACCACTCAATGAATGAGCTTTACTTATTTATTTTGTATTACATCTCCTCCATTTGATATTGAGAATCATTATCATTAATAATGATAACAAATTAAACTATATTGTAAATGGAATTACGTAAAGAGTTTTTGTATTATTTAATCCATGTGATGTAAAAAATCCATATCATTAAAAATATAAGGGCTGCAAAGTGAGTTACATACTCACTTTGCAGCCCTTCTTTGTTATAAAACGAGAAATTCAGCCGAACTTCCCGGCTATGTAGTCTTTCGTTTCCTGATATGCGGGATTTGAGAAAATGAAATCGGTACTTCCATACTCTTTCACTTCTCCATTCAGAAAGAAAGCGGTGTAATCTGAAATACGTGCCGCCTGCTGCATGTTATGCGTCACAATAACAATCGTATACTGCTCTTTTAACGAAATAATTAGCTGTTCGACTTTTGACGTAGAAATCGGATCAAGTGCAGAAGTCGGCTCATCCATCAGCAAAATATCGGGCTTAGTCGCTAGGGTCCTGGCAATTGTCAGACGTTGCTGCTGTCCACCCGACAAACCTATTGCCGGCTTTCCGAGCTGATCTTTTACTTCATCCCAGAGTGCAGCTGAACGTAAATTTGATTCTACCAGCTCATCCAACACTTTTTTATCCTTCACGCCATGAATCCGTGGCCCAAAGGCTATGTTTTCATAAATTGAACCTGGAAACACAGCAGCATGCTGAAAAACCATCCCCACTTTCTTGCGCAATTCTACTGGATCTGTTGACCGCTCTGTAATGTTTTCGCCGTCAATCCAAATACCGCCTTCTGTACGGATACCCGGAATTAAATCATTCATTCGGTTTAGCGTTCTGAGAAAAGTCGATTTTCCGCAGCCTGACGGGCCAATTAATGCGGTAATCCGTTTGCGTTCTATCTTCAAATTAATATTTTTCAATGCATGCAGAGAATCATAATGGAACTGTAAATCTTCTGTTTCAATAGCGGGCTTCTTCCGTGCGACAGCTGTCTGAGACATATTAGTCCTCCTATCCAATGTGTCCATTAATATAATGTGCTGTTTGTTCATGGCGGGGGTTGGTAAATATTTGTCCAGTCTGACCGTATTCTATGACATTTCCCATATAGAAATAAGCTGTTTTATCAGATATCCGGGCCGCCTGCTGCATATTATGTGTGACGATGACTATCGTATAATCCGATTTTAACTGCGCAATTAGCTCTTCAATTTTCGCCGTAGAGATCGGATCAAGTGCAGAGGCGGGTTCATCAAGCAACAACACGTTTGGCTGCATGGCCAGAGCTCTTGCAATACACAGTCTTTGCTGCTGACCTCCGGATAACCGCAAAGCTGATGTATTCAATTGATCCTTCACTTCATCCCATAAGGCTGCCTTTTTCAGACTGTCTTCTACAATCTCATCTAATTCTGCCTGCTTTTTCACTCCATGGCGCATAGGCCCTGATGCAACATTTTTAAAAATTGATTTAGCAAACGGCACAGGACGCTGAAACACCATACCGATTTGTTTGCGGACTTCATGGAGATTCACACGTGAAGAATGCAGATCGATTCCTTCATAATAAATTTCTCCTTCAGCACGGCATTTATCAATATCATCATTCATTCGGTTCAGTGCACGTAAAAAAGTTGATTTTCCGCAGCCTGAAGGACCAATCAGTGCGGTTACAGAATGCTTAGGAAAAGACAGACTGACTTGATCGACTGCCTTATGCTCCCCGTAAAACACGGAAAGACATTTTGTCTGCAGTACAGAACCCGGGGCGTAACCAGGTCCGTCTGTAGCTTTCATTCGCTTCATTACCGCAGGCTGTAATGCAATCGACTGCATATATGTCATCCTCCTTAACTGGCGCTTAGTTTTTTAAACATCAATTTCCCAATGAAACGGGACGCTAAATTAAATCCTAAAATCGATATAATCAGCAATGCGGCTGCTCCGTCTGAAATGGCAGATGCATCGGGCATAATTCCTTCACCATTTATTTTCCAAATATGTACAGCCATTGTTTCTGCCGGTCTGAAAGGATTGAGCGGAGACACCGGCGATAATGGATTCCAATTGGTGAAGTCTATTGCTGGTGTGCTCATTCCGGCTGTATAAATTAATGCGGCGGCTTCACCAAAGACACGCCCTGATGCCAGAATGACTCCTGTCACGATACCCGGCAGAGCCGCTGGCAGAACAATCGTTGTGATGGTCTCCCATTTTGAAAAGCCAAGTGCCCAGCCCGCTTCTCTTTGCTGTTTAGGTATATTACTGATGGATTGCTCAACAACCCTTACGAGTAGCGGCAAGTTGAACACCGAAAGTGCAAGTGCACCTGACAAAATGGAGAACCCCCATCCTAAATACAGAACAAAGAACAGAAATCCAAACAGTCCGACAACAATTGACGGTAAAGAGGATAGTACTTCAATCAGTACCCGGATGCAGCGAATGATCCAATGATCTCTTGCATACTCGGCTAAATAGATACCCGCTCCGATAGCCACAGGTACAGAAATCAAGAGTGTCAGTACGAGTAAATAAAATGAATTGAACAGCTGAGGTCCCACTCCGCCGCCTTCTTTGAAAATTTGTGGAGGGGAGGTGATGAATTGCCAACTCAGCTGCGGAATGCCTTTTACAAAGACAAATCCCAATAGACCTGCAAGCAATGTGACAATGATTCCAACAACCGCATACAGACAGACGGTTGCCAGTTGATCTGCTCTTTTCGCAGTCATCAGCTAGTTCTCCCCTTTCCGATCATCCGCACCGCCAGTGTAAAGAACAATGACATGAGCAGGAGAACGAGAGCCAGGGACCAAAGTGCATTGTTTTCCACTTGCCCCATCACTGTATAACCCATTCCCATCGTTAAAATACTGGTTAATGTCGACGCCGGTTCAAACAGCGAATGAGGAATGATAGAAGCGTTGCCGATGACCATCTGAACAGCGAGCGCTTCACCAAATGCGCGAGCCATACCAAAAATGACCGCCATCATCAAACCGGGTTTCGCTGTTTTTAACACGACTCTATAAATCATTTGCCATCTGGTCGAACCAAGCGCCAAAGACGCCTCACGCTGCGAACGGGGAACGGATTGAATCGCATCTAGAGATAAGCTAGTAACAGTCGGTAAAATCATGACTGATAAGACAATCGTTCCAGCCGCAATACCAAAACCACTGCCGGGAAACACCTCGCGCAGTATCGGAACGACTACGCTCAGACCAATAAATCCATAAACAACCGACGGAATTCCGACCAGCAGTTCAATCACCGGCTGCATGATTTTCTTTCCTGCTTTTCGGGAAATTTCACTCATAAATATTGCTGCACCAATTGCTATGGGAGCACAGATGACAGCAGATATTCCTGTTACTGCCAATGAACCAATCAAAAAAGGAAGAGCGCCGATGACCGGCTTTCCAAGCTCGCTTACTTTTGCAGGATTCCATTCCTTTCCCGTCAAAAACTCTTTCACACTTCCATCATTCACAATAAATGTCGACAGTCCCTTTGAGAAAACCAGAAACAAGATGGCTGCTGTAATAGCAGCCGTAAGTGCGACAGAAAGAAATGTTATCCATTTACCAGCCTTCTCCATTCGCATTTTAGTACTTTTTTGATACAAAGGATGCTCGGTCTCTTTCAGTAACTTAGCCAAGATCTATTTCTCCTTTCCAACTGCGGAATCGACCAAAGCGCATTATTTATTCGTAATGTTGCCTTCTGCATCGCGTTCGATTTTCATTCCTGTCACCGGTAAATAATCCATTTCTGGAAGCAACTCCTGCTGTACTTCTGCTGATAATATATAAACGATCAAATCTTTTGCTAATCCCTTTGCCTGCCCATTTGTATACATATGCTGATACGCCCAAATTTCCCAATCATTTGTTTCGACATTAGCCTGAGTCGGCTCCACATCATTTACTTTCATTGCCGTAGTAGAATCGTCGAAATACGAGAATGCCAGATAGCTGATGGAACCAGGCGTTTCGCTGACAATCTTGCGTACAGTTCCTGATGAATCCTGCTCCTGCGCTTCGATTGGCTCTTTGCCCTGCAATGCGAATTCTTCAAATGTAGCGCGTGTTCCAGAACCTTGAGCACGATTGATGACGATGATGTCCTGATCCTCTCCGCCAAGCTCACTCCAATTTGTGATCTCACCAGTAAAAATTCCAATCAAGTCTTCCGTGCTGACATTATCAACACCGACTTCATTATGAACAACTGGACCCATACCGACTACAGCCACTTTATGATCCGTCAGAGCAGTTGCATCTACGCCCTCTTTTTCCTCTGCAAAAATATCTGAATTTCCTATATCAACAGCACCTTCACTGATCTTGCTCAATCCCGTTCCACTGCCGCCGCCCTGAACAGTAATGACTGCGCCAGGATTTTCTGCTGAGTATTGCTGAGCAGCTGCTTCTACTAAAGGTTGCAGTGCACTCGAGCCAACCGCTGTAATCGATTCTGGTGATGAGTCGGCTGCCTTTTCTTTGTCCTGACTCCCGTCTGCCTGTGTAGTGCTGCAGGCTGCCATTACCCACGTGCAAAGTAAAACAAATGCCAATAGTGTAAATCGATTGCCCTTCTTCATTGATGGTGCCCCCTCGATTACTCGTAGTGTTGTCAGCCAACTTTCAGCTGCACATCTAATGTAATCCATGGATGTTAAGCAGTGATGGATGAAACGTAAAGGTTGTGTAAAGCTTCTGTATAGATAGAAAAAAGCTGCCATTTTACGGGCAGCTTTAACTAAATTATGTATGTAAACTATTTAACTGGCGGTTCATCAAACTTATAACCAAACCCTCGGATAGTTTTAATGTAAACTGGATGCTTTGTGTCCGTTTCAATCTTTTCTCGTAAATGACTGATATGGACATCTACAATCCTTGAATCCCCTGTATACTCGTAATTCCATATGGCATCCAGCAACTGTTCGCGGTGCAGGACTTTACCAGAATGACGTACTAAATAGAGCAGCAGTTCAAATTCTTTTGGTGTCAGATCGAGTAACTTTTCATTTATGAAAGCTTCGATTTTCTCAGGATAAATGACTAACTCTCCTACCCTGACCTCGACCTGCACTTCAGGTTCTTTCACCGACAGCGAATCCTGCAGTTCGACTCTTCGTAAAATTGCTTTCACACGGGCCATGACTTCCCGGGGACTGAATGGCTTCGTCAAGTAATCATCTGCCCCGAGTTCGAGTCCAAGAACTTTATCGAATTCATCGCCTTTAGCTGTCAGCATCAAGATAGGCGTATGGACTTTCTCCTGACGCAACGTTTTACAAACGTCCATTCCATCCATTCCCGGCAGCATAATATCGAGTAGCAACAGGTCGGGCTTTTCTGAAAGCGTCATCGAGACCGCGGTATTTCCATCGCGGGCAATGTACACAGTATATCCGGCTTGCTCCAAATTGTATTGCAAAAGTGTGACAATTGACTGTTCATCTTCCACAACCAATACTTTCTTCATTCATTTAGCTCCTTTATGGCTAAGACATTATTTTCAGACAGTCTACAAGTCTACTGTACGGTCCCTTTCCGAAAATGTCTACTTTTTTAGGAAATCTATTTCTTGTTTATGTAACTTCTTTGATGATTGTTCGACAACTGAGTAAAGGAGATGAATAATATGGTCAATAAATCAATACTTTCCATCTTTATCATTGCAGTCCTCATACTTGCCTCCTGTAGTGGAATGGATGAAAATTCCAATAAAAAAGAAGTCACTGGTACGTTTACAGAGAATGACTACAAAAATCAATCCGTTCCTTCAGTCAAACTTGCTAGGGAATTATCCAGGCGGGCTGAACCGAATGATGGCGGCAATGTATTCGTTTCTCCGGTAAGTCTTTTTATGGCTCTTTCCATGCTGCAGAACGGAGCTGAAGGAGAAACCCGCAAAGAGATCATAACAGCCATACAGGCGGAAGATATGTCCCCAGATGAACTTAATCAGGCGAATGCATCTTTACTCGATCATCTTCAGAATTTGGAAACGGATACTGTTATTACTATTGCAAATTCAGTATGGCTTAATGATGAACACACACTGCAGACTGAATTCAAGAATCTTCTTCATGACTACTATTTGGCTGTCGCCGAAGAAATCGATATTAGCAAATCGAAGTCAGCAGACCTTATCAATAAATGGGCATCAGAATCAACTAACGGCAAAATTGATAAGATTGTCGAGCCGCCGCTGCCTGATAACCTTGTCATGTACCTTATGAATGTCGTGTATTTTAAAGCAGCGTGGATGTATCCTTTCAGTACTGGCGCCACTGCTGGCGGTGTGTTTCATTTGAAAGATGGTACCGAAACGACTGTTCCGTTTATGAATTTGCAAGAATCTGTCCCTTATTTTGAAAACGATGAATTCCAGGCGGTATCACTTCCCTACGGAGAAGGCGAAATGGCTATGGACATTTACGTGCCAAGAGAGAGTGTGGAGTTGGACACATTTATGGATTCGTGGACAGCTGTAAATCATGCAGCGTGGATTGGAGAATTCGAAGAGCGGCAAGGAACAGTGATGATCCCTAAATTTAAGATCGAATATGAAGTGATACTGAACGATTTACTCAGTGATTTGGGCATGCAGCGCGCATTCACCGATCAGGCAGAGTTAGGAAAGCTGGTAGCAGAAGACTCCCCGCTACTTGTAAGTGAAGTAAAGCAAAAAACCTATCTGTCAGTCGATGAAAACGGAACAGAAGCCGCTGCGGTTACTTCGGTTGCTGTTTCTGAAACATCAGCACCGGCCGAAACATTCGTATTACGTGCGGATCGGCCTTTCTTTCTGACCATTCGCGATACAGAATCAGACACAATTTTATTTGCCGGTAAGATTATCAATCCTGTTCAGTGATATTAAAAGATTAATTATCCTTCTATTATAGATTGAATTAAACTCTTCACATGATAAAGCATGCTATGTACAGCCTACTCAGTTGATTGGAGTGCAAGGCAGTCTAAGTTCGCCGCGTCAAAGTGCCTTAATTTCTGAAAAACACAGAAATTAAGGCAAATCGAATCCTCCGCAATTCGATTGGCAACGACTGCATGACTCACTTCGTGTGAGCCCGCGGCGAGATGAACTCTCGGAGGATCAGCCCGACAGGTGAAGACAACTTAGGGGCCCGCAAGACACGCGTCCGCCTGGAACGGAAATCAACGGTACTCAGTACCTTCGACAATGTAGATTTTTAAGTTCAACTTATATAGTAAGATGCTTTCTAATTGACACCTAGACTTACTAATAGTAACCTTAAAAAGCTTACTTTTAGTTAGTAAGATGTATCATTCACATATAGAGATGGTTTCTATTCTAAAAATATTGGAGGAAATTTACATGACTCAGTCAACACAGCAGGAAATTCATTTAGCAAACCGTCCAAAAGGGCTTCCAACTATGGAAACATTCGATTTTGTCGAAAGACCGATGCCTTCCATTAAAGAAAATGAGATACTCGTCCGGACTCTTTACGTATCTGTAGATCCTTACATGCGAGGACGTATGCAGGATGTAAAATCATATATTCCACCCTTTAAACTCAACGAGGTGATTGTTGGCGGAGTTGTCGGTCAAGTGAAGGAATCTAATTCAGATTCTTTCAAACCGGGTGATTTTGTTGTAGGAAATCTAAACTGGGCGGAATACACCGCAGCTGCCGAGAAAGATATTCGTAAAATCGATCCAACTTTAGCACCAATCACTACACATTTGGGTATCCTCGGTATGACCGGCCTGACAGCTTATTTTGGATTATTGGATATCGGTAAACCTCAAGAAGGCGAAACTGTCGTAGTATCAGGAGCTGCAGGTGCAGTAGGTTCCGTCGTTGGTCAGATTGCCAAGATGAAAGGCGCAAAGGTCATCGGAATCGCAGGTTCACAGGAAAAAATTGATTATCTGAAGAATGAACTAGGCTTTGATGAAGCCGTAAATTATAAAATAGACAGTTTCTATGATGACTTGAAAGCTGCCGCAGCTGACGGAGTAGATATCTATTTTGATAACGTGGGCGGCGAAGTAACAGATGCTGTATTTGGACTGTTGAATAAACATGCCCGTATTGCATTGTGCGGTGCAATCTCGGGTTATAACAAAACAGAAAAAGACCTTGGGCCACGTCCTCATTCGGCAATGATTAAAACAAGTGCTTTAATGAAAGGTTTCACTATCGGCGATTATGCAGCTGATTTCAGCACTGCAGGAGCTGACCTGGGCAAGTGGTTGTCAGAAGGAAAACTTCAATACGAGGAAACGATTGTGAACGGTTTTGAAAATATACCAGAAGCATTTCTCGGTCTCTTTGAGGGAACAAACCTTGGTAAACAGCTTGTAAAAGTAGCAGATCCTGAAACAAAATAACAGCAATAATCCCCTGGGCGTTTATAAAAAACTCAGGGGATTTTTCTTTCAGGATGTTTGCTGATGATCCAATATTTCTTTCAGCACAGCGGCCTGATTATTTTTTTCATCTTTCGCACCGAATACTAGCGTCAGATTTTTATTATGTTCTTTCGTCCATTTCTTCAGATGTTCCAGTTCATTTTTCTGTGCTACGTTTTCCTGAAGCTCTCGCTTATATTTCTTTTTAAATTCTTCATACTTATCAGGATCATGGTCAAACCATAAGCGAAGCTCCCTGCTCGGTCCCACTTCCTTTAACCATTCAACTTGCCCACTGTCTAATCTTTCTAGATTTTTTGATTCTAAAGGGAATTCCTTAACGTATTATTTATATTTTTTGCATTTCAATTAACTTTTTATATATTGTAATTAATAAACCAATAATCACACCGCAAAAAATTACAATTATAAAATAAGGTGTCAAATCCCCGTTAAGTACCGCAATCGCAATAAAAAATAATATAACAGTTGCTACCACGCTTATAATTACATTTAAAAATATATTCAAACAAATTCCTCCTACGAAATAAATATAAAAGAGTCACAACTTAAAGTTATAACTCTTTTATATTTTAAATTAGTAGTTAAATAATATCATGGTATTGGTCATATTCAAGCTTTGCGTCTTCTTTACTGACGCCACGCGGCCATAATCGATCCACAAGAATGCGCATACCATCTTCTTTTTCAGCTTCATCATAGGCTCGTTTGATTTGTACAGGCATTTCAATCCTCCTATTTTACTGTCCTGTTATTCCTCTACCCTTCGGAATCTACTATAAATCAAAAAGTCCACTGATCTTTTTATGAAGATCAATAGACCGTTTACCCTTTATCTTTTATAATCCACTCTGCTGCACGAAATAGATCGGGGCGCACAGCATCAGCAATTTCATCACTTTCGCCAATAAACACTGTCCTCGTTCCCGCTTTCTTTCCTGCGATAATATCCGTATCGGTATCTCCGACCATATACGATGAAGATAATTCCACGTGATACTTCTTCGCCAAGTCTTCAAGAAGTTTACTGTTCGGTTTTCTGCATGCGCAGCCGGATTTCGGTTTATGCGGACAATAAACAGCCTCATGAATCACAGCGCCTTCTTTCAGCAGTTCATCTATCATATGTTTATGTATATCTTGCAACTGTGATTCCTTCATAAATCCCAGTCCTACACCACCCTGATTGGTAACAACGAACACATAATCAAATACTTCATTCAGTAGCCGGATAGCTTTTGCTGTATTAGGGAGAAAATAGAGCTGATTAGGCCGGTTTACAAACTTCACGCGGTCAGTCAACACTTCATTGATAACTCCGTCCCGATCAAGAAATACTGCTTTCTTCAACAGTGATCACTCCTTCATTTTTCTTTCCCATACAGTATGCTCAATAAGATTGCTGACATTCAGTTAAAGCAAAGAAACTTATTAGATCATCCATCCAAAAGCAGTTTCTTCGAGCTGTTTTCCGCCAATTTCGTCTATCGTCCGATCCACGATCACACCGCCCATTTTTTCATAAAAACGGCAAGCTGGATTTTCTGTCAGTGCCCAGATCAGCATAGATTGATGTCCTCCTTGTTTTAACACAGAAACGACATGATCAAAGAGTCTACGTCCGACTCCCTGTTTCTGACATTCTTCCAGTAAATAAACGGCATACAGTTCACCTGTATAGGATGGATACTCTTTTGTGCGTTCTTCCCCACCCGCAGCAAAACCGATAATGTCTCCCACTGCGTTTTCTGCAACAAAAACCGAATGTATTTCTGTGACTTTTTTCCATACAATCATTCGATTCTCCACGGAAAGCTCATCCAAATAAGCTTGCGGAACGATTCCCCGGTAAGTTGTACGCCAACTCTCCACTTGTACTTGCGCAATCGACCGTACGTCATTTCCATTTGCAATTCGAATATTCATACTTGTTTCCTCCTGATCCTCTTCAGTAAATAGCATGTTCCATTACATTGTAGCTGCTGAACTCGCTGCCGCCTGATCAGCTTTTGCACAATCAATTGCTATTACAAGTGCCACGATTAGCGTTTCCATTTCCTCTTTCATAATTTGAATCTGATAACTGTCTCCCCATGTAAACCAATGCTTATCTACCGTTCCAATGACTTCCCCATTTTGCAGAACGTCAAAATTCATATCCCACCAGTTACCTGTGACTTCAATCCCGACAGCATCAATAGAATAATTAGATTTAAAGAATGTAAATTGTTTTTTAATCGTCACTAATTCCTGGCCTTCCGTTTCTACAAAGAAGGTCGGCAGGAAACTGAAAGTCTTTTTTGTAATGAGTGCCACTTCGTTCATCTCTTTATTCATGATAGAAAAAGTCTTAGGGATCTTCATCCAGCTTCCCTCTACATAAAAAACATCTTTCTCATCCTGATCCTTTACCGTGAACTTTCCCGCAATACTGAAGATCTTTTGCTTGATGTACAGCCGCCTCATTTCATTTCCTCCCCCTTATCACATTGCAATTCATTTACTTACTTTTAGAAATTCATTACTTACTATACGTAAATGGCTGGGAAGAGTTTCATTTTGAAGAAATTTATACTAAAATTGCACATAAAAAAGCAGCCTTCATGAACAAGTCATAAAGGCTGCTTCTAGTATTATTAACCAAATACACTTGTACTGTGCAATGGCTGTATTTTTGCTTTAGGATCGATAAATGATTTAGCATGGCTAATCGCAATCGGCGCTTCGCCCATACCGACTGCAATCAATTTTACTTTGCCGTCATACGTCGTTACATCGCCTGCCGCAAAAATACCCGGGATGTTTGTTTCCATACGGGAGTTGACGACAATCGAGTTGCGCTCCATTTCGAGACCCCACTCTTTCAGCGGTCCGAGAGAAGAAATGTTTCCGTAGTTAACAACTACATGGTCCACTTCGAACTCTTTTGTGCTGCCACCTTTTTCAGTCAGTATCAATTTCTCGATTTTTTCACCATCACCGTGAATTTCGCTTACAGTATGTGAAGTCAGTACATTGACAGATGAATTATGAAGCTGATTGACACTTGTTTCATGTGCAGTGAAACGTTCTCTGCGGTGAACAAGAGTCACTTGACTTGCGATGTCTTCAAGCATTAGGGCCCAGTCAAGTGCAGAGTCTCCTCCGCCACAAACCAGGATATTCTGGTCTTTAAACAAAGAAAGGTCCTTGATGCCATAGTGCAATGTCTTTCCTTCAAAAACTGGCTCTTCTTTCAAACCTATTTTACGCGGCTGGAACGCTCCGATTCCGGCAGTCAATAAAATTGTACGTGTCAGATGCTGGCCCTTGTCTGTAGTCAAAACGAAATAATCGTCTTTCTTCTCTACAGAAATCGCTGCTTCTCCCAAGATAATCTCGGGATTGCCATAATGTGCCTGCGTGACTAAGTTCGCCACGAGGTCTTTCGCCAGAATTTTAGGGAAGCCGCCTACATCATAGATATATTTATCTGGATATAGCTCAATCAATTGGCCACCGAGCTGCGGCAGGCTATCGATAATTTTTACAGACATTTCACGCATACCCGCATAGAAAGATGAGAACAATCCAGTCGGACCTCCGCCGATAATCGTAATATCCACTATTTCTTGATTCATGTAAAACACTCCTATATTCAATTCTTAATAGCTAAACTTCTGAGGTTTACTGCGTATATTCCAACTATATTATCTACTATTTTTAAAGTAAATACATCTATTTTGTTTTACATTTCAGGAAAGTTCGCTAAGCAATACTGTTCCACTGCTGCCTTTTCTTCATCGTCCCATTCCACGTCGAAAACACTCTCCGTTGCCAATTCATAAAATTGGTATGTAAGCATTTTACGTTGGCCGTCTCTGACTGAATAAAGAACCTTCAGTCCGGTGCCGTTTTCATTAAATAATTCGTCCTCTTCATCCAGTTTAACTGTCAAAAGAAATTCATACCTCTGACCTTCGATAATCCCTGTTGGATCTACTAATTCTTGTGCGTTGCCGTTTACTATATTCATTCAACTTCTCCTTCTTCCCGCTCTGTAAAGAGTTTGCTTCCTCTATCCTACCTCATTTAATAGGAGTGGGGCAATTTATGGAGCAAATTTCTGTTAAAAAGTTTGCTATCCCCCTCGTTTTGCTGGAAAATGAAGGGATAGACACGTTATAGATGTATTAGGAGGAGTTACATGCTTACATTTGAGGATTATGAATATGCCCGGCCAAATCTCGAAGAACTGTCAAAACAGTTTCATTCTTTGCTTAGTGAATTTAGAACGGCTGGTTCTTTTGAAGATCAGTCAGCCATCATCGAACAGATTAACAAATTGACAAGGAACTACAGCACCCAGGAAAATATTATGTATATTCGTTCTTCTATCGATACAAATGATACATTTTATCAGCAAGAACGAGATATTTTTGATGAAATGGGACCTCAATTCCAAGCTCTTCAAAGCGAATACTATAAAGCCCTGCTTGCCACGCCTTTTAGGAAGGACCTCGAGTCAAAATGGGGCCTCCAGCTATTTGCACTTGCGGAGAATGCTGTTAACGCTTACTCGGACGAAGTTCAACCTCTTTTACAGCAGGAGAACAAACTGATTTCTGAATATGCGAAGCTCGTAGCTTCTGCGCAAATTGAGTTTCAAGGTGAAATATTGACTCTCGCGCAGCTCGGACCTTATAAAGAATCACTGGACAGAGCAGTCAGGAAAGAAGCTATGTCAGCTTCTGCTGATTTCTTTGCGTCACATGAGAGTCAATTTGATGATATTTTTGATCAGCTTGTCAATGTTCGCCATCAGATTGCTGTTGCTCTCGGATATAAAAACTTTACAGAACTCGGATATGTACGCATGGACCGTATTGGATATGATGTACAGATGGTGGAAGGATTCAGGAAACAAATTAGAGAATCAATTGTTCCGTTAACTGTAGAAATACGTGAAGCACAGGCTGGACGTATAGGGGTATCTGAATTGATGTTTTACGATGAGCCGCTTCATTATAAAGATGGAAACCCACAGCCAAAAGGTTCGCCGGAATGGATTATCAGTAATGGGCAAAAGATGTATCAGGAACTTTCTAGGGAAACCGGACGTTTTTTTGATTATATGAACCGTAAAAACCTTCTGGATCTGGTAGCGAAAAAAGGCAAAGAAGCAGGCGGCTATTGTACATTCATTGAAGATTATGATTCACCGTTCATTTTCTCTAATTTTAATGGGACTTCTGGCGATATTGATGTATTGACTCATGAAGCGGGCCACGCATTTCAAGTGTACTCCAGCCGAACAATCGGCATTCCCGAATATATTTGGCCCACGAGCGAAGCTGCTGAAATACACTCGATGAGTATGGAATTTTTCACTTGGTCGTGGATGGACTACTTCTTCGGAGAGCACGCTGACCGTTATCGCTATACACACCTGATCGAAGGTGTGCTTTTCTTGCCTTATGGTGTGGCTGTTGATGAATTCCAGCATCGTATTTACGAGCAGCCTGAACTTACTCCTGCAGAACGTAAAGCCATTTGGACGGAGCTGGAAAATACCTACTTGCCATCCCGTGACTATGATGGGCATCCTTATTTAGAGCAAGGCGGCTTCTGGCAGCGTCAAGGTCACATATATGAAGTGCCGTTTTATTATATCGACTATACGCTGGCACAAATTTGTGCATTCCAGTTCTGGAAGCGTTCGCTTGATAATTTCGATTCGGCATGGGCTGATTATGTTACTCTTTGCAAACTTGGCGGTTCAAAGTCCTTTTTAGAACTGCTAAAAGAAGCACATCTGCAGTCTCCTTTCGAAGATGGCACTGTACAGGATATTGTCGATTCAATTAAGCACTGGTTATCAGAAAACGAGCCCACCTAATTACAAACAAAAACGGTCATCGCATGTGATGACCGTTTTTTTAGATTTCTATGGAATGGAATAAGGAATATTGATCTTTTCCTTTTTTCTTAGAATGGTACAAGGCTAAATCAGCTTTATGGTAGAGCGTATGCATCGTATCCTTCGTTTCTGCAATCGCTATTCCTATACTGATCGATAAGTGAATATTCTCTTTCGCCAAGTAGCTAAAGGAATCTCGCATTGTTTCAAGCATCCGTTCAGCGCGTACTTTTACTTCTTCCTCAGTCAACCTTGAGAATAACACGACGAATTCATCTCCACCAATACGTGCAGATAAATTTTCACTGCCGCTCTCTTTTTCAATAATTTTAGCTGCCTGCCTAAGAAGCTTGTCACCTTCTCCATGCCCTAAAGAGTCATTTACTAACTTAAAATTATCCAAATCAATAATCATAAACTGCAGCGGACCTTTCTTCTGACGCAGCCATTCAACTGCAGAATCCTCAAATACAGCACGGTTTTTCAATCCAGTTAGTACATCATGGAAAGCTAAATGAACAGGCCTTGAAACCATACGGGCGATAATGATGGAAAGGATAATCGTTATCATAGTGATCGCAATGATTTCATAAATGAATTTAGTTCTGTAAGATGCCAACACACTGGCAAACGGAACATCATAATAGGCGATTTCTACGACTCTGTTGGTTGAAAGTCCTTCTGCTTTTTCTGCCTTATAAGGTATGTATCGATAAGTCAAAACTTGCCCTTCCTCTTTGACCATCACTTCTTTTGTCTCAAAATCACTGAACGCTTCTTTTAAAATTGCTTCTCGTGATTCAGCAATTTTATCTTCTCGATCTGATCTTCTATCACCTAATAACAATCCTAAGGAACTGAAAACATTGATCGACTTTATCTGTTCATTTTCTTTTTCAAGACGAAGCGTTGTATCAAGGAAATTAAATTCTTCAAATTCTATCTGGTCTTCTAAGTAATAAGCCAGTTCAATTATATAGTGACCATCGGGAGTTGGCATATAGGTGAATTTCTTGAATTCGCCTGTATTTTGCTGAATATCTAATGCATCATGAGAGAATATTCCACTCTCTCGACGCTCTGTCAATAACTTACCGAAATTTTTGCAGCATTCATTAAAATTCAAACCGATATCAGGTTTGTAACTGCTTGCAATGATTTCATTGTTCGTATCAATAATGAAAACTTCCATTCCACTATCTCTTGCCATGCCCTCAAAATCCCACTTCGTAAAATCAGGGTTCTGCTTATACAGCTCAAGTAACTCAAATGAATAGGCTTCCATATTAACAGTACGATCTATATCTAGAATATTATATACTTTATCGATCGTAGAAAGACTTGTAATGATTTCGTCTTCTGCCATCTGAATCTGCGTCTCTAAATTCTCTTCCACATTGGTCTTCAGCTTGAGATAATCCGCAACAACGATAATGAGGGATAAGAGCAGTGTAAATGAAAGAAGGATGATCGTTAACTTGGTGCGAAAATACTTATCCAGTTCACTTCACCTCTTTATTTTATTCAATAGTTATAAAACTCTTTTATTAGTATAACATAAGAATAGTCCAATGGAACCCCTACTAATGTCACAATTCATTATTGTCATTAATTAGAAATATTTACAATAAAAAAAAGCAAAGAGCCAAATAAACTCCTTGCTTTTTTCTCTGTGTTACATGAGACCTTTTGCATTCCCATTTTCATCTATATCCATATTTAAGGCTGCTGGTTGTTTTGGTAAACCAGGCATAGTCATAATTTCTCCTGTTAGGCAAACAAGAAAACCTGCACCTAACTTAGGTAGAATCTTTCGGACAGTAATCATAAAATCAGTTGGTTTTCCTAATTTTTTAGGATCATCTGAAAATGAATATTGAGTTTTCGCCATGCAAATAGGTAAAAGATCCCATCCATTTCTTTGAATCTCAGCAAGATCCTTCATTGCTTGATCTGTAAAAATTACGCCGAGCCCCCCATACACTTTCTGGACGATTGCTGTAACTTTTTCTTCCACTGTCTGCCCTACATCATAAATCGGGGAAAAGTTATTAGGCTCCTCCATCGCTTTTAGCACTTCCTTCGCTAATTGCTCGCCGCCAGCTCCACCATTTTTCCAAACATCTGTCAAAGCAATTTTCACGTGATTGGATTCACACCATTGCTGCACCTGTTGCAGTTCGCTCTCTGAGTCTGTAATAAAATGGTTTAAAGCGACGACCGGTTGGACACCAAACGCACGCACAGTTTCCACATGCTTTTCTAAGTTCACTAGGCCACGTTCGACAGCCTTAGTATTCTCTTGTTTCAGCTCAGTTTTTGCCACACCACCATGCATTTTTAACGCACGAATTGTAGTGACCAACACCACTGCATCTGGTTGGAACTTTCCTATGCGTGCTTTAATATCCATGAATTTTTCCGCACCTAAATCTGAACCAAAACCAGCTTCAGTGACAACGAAATCAGCTAAATTTCTAGCAGTGTTTGTTGCAATCAGCGAGTTGCAGCCATGGGCAATATTTGCAAATGGGCCACCATGAATTAATGCGGGTGTACCTTCTATAGTCTGTACCAGATTCGGCTTAAAGGCATCCTTAAGCAGTAAAGTAAGAGCACCTTCTACTTTCAAATCCCTTACCGTAATAGCCTCTTTATCGTATGTGTAGCCAATAACAATTTCAGCTAAGCGTTCTTTCAGGTTCTGTAAGTCTGTTGCCAAGCAGAATATAGCCATAATTTCTGAAGCAACAGTAATATCAAAACTTTCTTCTCTCGGTACACCTTGAGAAGGACCGCCTAGCCCGATAGTTACATGGCGCAACGCACGGTCATTCATATCCATGACACGTTTCCATGTAATACGGCGTGGATCAATATTCAAGAAGTTACCTTGATGTAAATGATTGTCAATCATAGCACTCAATGCATTATTTGCTGTTGTAATGGCATGAAGATCTCCTGTGAAATGCAGATTAATATCTTCCATCGGCAATACTTGAGAAAATCCGCCGCCAGTTGCACCACCTTTTACTCCCATAACAGGTCCTAATGAAGGCTCACGTAATGCAATTATCGTATCTTTCCCTAGACGTGTCAGCGCATCCCCCAACCCGACAGTAACCGTAGACTTACCTTCTCCAGCAGGTGTTGGACTTGTTGCTGTAACCAGAATCACTTTTGCCTGACTCGTATTTTTAGGGATCAAATCCACATTCAGTTTTGCTTTATACTTCCCGTATAACTCCACGGCCTCTAAAGGTATACCGGCTTTTTCAGCAATTGCCTCAATTGGCTGCATCGTTGCTTTAGAAGCAATTTCTAAATCTGAAACAATCTTCACTTGCTCCGTCACTTCTCCCACTGCCTTTCCATTCAAACTAGAATTTCACTGCTCTATCTGTAAAACTATTTTTCCGAATTGAACACTATCATCCAATCTTGAAAACGCGTCTTCTGTTTTTGAAAGAGGAATAACAGAATCAATGACCGGATGGATCTTATACTCTTCAATAAATGAAAGCATTTCACGCAGCTCTTCTCGACTACCCATTGTCGTTCCCAGGAGGGTGAATTGTCCATAAAAGAACTCGCGTAGATTAAACTCAACCGTATCCTCAGTAGTCGCACCAAAGACTACAATGCGTCCCCCAAGCTTCAGCACCTCAAGTGAGCGATTAAAAGTTGCTCTTCCTACACTCTCAATTACAAGATCAACATTTTCATTTTTCAATTCTTCCTGCCAATCGCTATTTGTATCGATTGCCAGATCTGCTCCTATTTCAACAGCACGTCGTCTTTTTTCTTCACTTCTTGATGATACAATAACGCGAGCCCCTAGCTGCTTAGCAAACTGTATCAAAAATGTTGCGACTCCGCTACCTGCTCCTGGTATAAACACAGTCTGACCTTCTTCTATTTGTCCTTTTGTGACAAGTGCCCGATAACCAGTCAGTCCGGCTAAAGCAATGACAGCAGACTCTTCCCATGTTAAAGAGGAAGGCTTCTTCTCCAGCTGTTCAGCAGAAATGCATATTTTCTCTGCAAATGTGCCATGATTCGGCATGCCCAGAATATCAAATTCAGCTGAAGGAGCGTGGCTCTTTTTAAACCAGCGGAGTGACGGGTTGATGATGACTTCATCCCCGACATTCCAATTATTTACCCCTTCACCTAGAGATTCTATTATGCCTGCTCCGTCAGAACCAAGTACGAGTGCGTCCTTTGCATCTCCTCTGCGTGCTGGAATTTTGGTATCTCGCCTGTTTAAGCCTGCTGCTTTTAACGCAACAATAACTTCTCCTTCACCTGCTTTAGGTTCTGTGATGTCTGAATACTTCAATTCACCATTCTCATGAACGAATGCCTTCAATCAACTCATCCTCCCTACGATTATATACGCCTCTATCATATCGTATTTTGAACCTTTTTCATACTCTGTGTTATCTGTATATTTGCATAAAAAAACACAATGAGCAAACTGCTCATTGTGTCATATATTTCGTCTTTTATATTTGGCCAGCTCTACTAATTCAAGCACATCTTTTTTAGGCAGTCTGATGACAAGTTCCAGCAATTCTTTTTCGGCGAGTCGACGACCTTTTCCGCTGCGATACCGTTCTTTATTGAATGAATCAATATCTGCATACATTTGGTCGCTTTCAGTAGGCCATTTGCTTGCTGCTTCTACATTCATCGTTTCACGAAGTCGGTCGTACAGGGATTCTATTGTATTTCCAGTTGTTTTTATAAAAGGAGTAAAGGTCACTTCACCCATAATTAACTCATCTGTTGAAACTGAAAAGCGTTCTGAAATTTTTGCAATCCAGGCTGCAGACGGCGCATTTTTCCCGCGCTCCCAATCTTTAATCCGACTAGCAGATGTTCCGATTGCAGCACCAAAGGCCATCATAGACAGTCCTCTTCGTTCTCTCAATGCTTTCAACCGCAACCCAAAATCGTCCTTACTCCATTCGTTCAACTAAATCCCCCCCATATGACCATTCTTCTTTAATATTATTGTTCAGAAGGTCTTTTTGTCAATTGACTTTTAAATCAAAATTTTTTCCTATAAAAATAATTTTATCATCAAATCCACAATATATCAATCAAGTTACTACCTGTTAATAACCGCTTCTTTGTCGAGCATAGTTTTCTTCGTTTTTATCGATGTATGCCTGAATAATCTGTTCTTCAGTGAAGCCCAGTTGTTTTGCCAACAAGCCGTACATTACCCAGATCGCCTGATAGTTTTCAAACGACAGATCATCTAAAAATGTATAGATTGAACGGCCTGTTTGGAGAAACAACTTCGTCAGATCTTGTTCATCTACTGCATTGGCGGGCCACTCTTCCAAACTATCAAATCCTTTTTCAATTCCCAATGAAAGCAGAAAATGAATAGAATCCACATATTCTTCTAAGATGACATCGTTTGCAGAAGGACCTTTTGTGCTCCAGAATTTAAAGCATCTCGTTTCATTGGCCAATTCCGCTAATTCGACTGCCAGCGCCAAGCCTCTTTCGTTAAAAGTTTCGGCTGGCTGATGATTTTTTTGTATGTATGTATCTAGTGCACGTTGCATCTCAAATAATTTATCTAATTTCATTTCAAATATCCCTCCGATTGTTTGCGGTAAAATGAAACCTTTTGACCTGCCCGTCCGTATAGTAGTGTATTATATCTTTGCAGGAGTTGATTTCATGGTTTTACTGATTCGCGTATTCATCATAGCACTTGTCATTTACTTGTTCTATGCTGGAATCCGCTATTTGACAGATGCCAAGCGAAAATTGGATGAAGCGTATGAAAAAGAACAATATTATTTTTTTGATGATGTGAAAAATATTCGTAAAAATTTCTTTATTACTTATAAAGGTGCAATGTTTGAAGGTGAAAAATACTTAGGTACAACAACAGATTCATTCGACGTAGTTTCTATATTCATTTGGGTAAAAAATGAAGCGAAACTGCAAGGGATGTCTAAAGAAGACTTTTATTTCTTGGAATCTGAAGTAAAAACTAATTATCCTCATGCGGAGATCAACTGGAAAAATCCCATTGAGCAGCTCATGAAATCAGAATAGTTAAGAAAGGAAATAGCTTATTCAAGCTGTTTCCTTTTTTAATATGTGATGGCACTTGGCATCCGAACACCTAAAGCAGCAAGTATAAGGACAATATCAGCCATTGCCAGCAGTAAGAAACCGATTCGAAATCCAGTCTTTCTCGTCTTATGGCGGAAAACTTGCATTCCTAAATACGAACCGATGCCCCCGCCTAGTATTGCGAGCAGCCAAAGATTGCGTTCAGGAACTCGTTGCCTTTTCTTCTTTGCCTGATTCTTATCGTAGCCCATCGATGCAAATGCCCAAACAGATAGGATTGCCATATAAATCATCAGTGTCTGCGCCAAGTGATTCACTCCTTCATACGAAAAAACCGCTGTCGTTTCATATAAGAATGAAAACAACAGCGGAAATTTTAGTTCATCTTATTTTGCAACCGATTTTTTTGCAGTTTCTGCAAGTTGTGCAAATGCTTGTGCATCTGTAACAGCTAGATCTGCAAGCATTTTACGGTTAACATCGATGCCAGCTACTTTCAAGCCGTGCATTAATGTGCTGTATGAAAGACCATTCATACGTGCAGCCGCGTTGATACGTGTAATCCATAGTTTACGGAAATCACGTTTCTTTTGACGACGATCACGGTATGCATAGTTATAAGATTTCATTACCTGTTGGTTAGCAACCTTATAAAGTCTATGTTTTGAACCAAAGTAGCCTTTTGCTAATTTCAATACTCGTTTATGACGCTTGCGCGTGACTGTTCCACCTTTTACGCGTGGCATAGTGCATTACCTCCTGCTTATCTTGTAAGTGTGTGTTGATAGAATTCGTTACCGAGTTCTACCGGTATTACTTCATGTTTGTTAGCATTTCACGAATACGCTTGTAATCGCCTGAAGAAACTAGTGAAGACTTACGTAGGTGACGTTTAGCCTTCGTAGACTTGTTAGCAAAAAGGTGACTTGTGTAAGCACGGCCACGCTTTAATTTACCAGATCCAGTTTTTTTGAAACGTTTCGCGGAACCGCGGTGAGTTTTCATTTTTGGCATGTTCTGTTCCTCCTAAATTGTTCGTGTTACTGTTTCTCGGCAAGCGGTGCAAGTATTAAGAACATGCTCCGACCTTCCATTTTTGGTTTTACTTCAACAGTTGCGACTTCTTTGCATGCTTCTGCAAAGCGATCGAGCACTCGTTGACCGATTTCTTTGTGCGTAATTGCACGTCCACGGAAACGAATTGAAGCTTTTACCTTATCCCCATTTTCTAGGAATTTAACTCCATTACGAAGTTTCGTTTGGAAATCGTGTTCATCAATTGTCGGGCTGAGCCGAACTTCTTTCATATTGATGATCTTCTGATTTTTACGAACTTCACGCTCTTTCTTTTGCAGTTCGAACTTGAACTTTCCATAGTCCATAACACGAGCTACTGGGGGCTTCGCTTGTGGAGCGACAAGAACAAGGTCCAGGTTCACTCGAGCAGCAATTTCTAAAGCTTCATTACGTGTTTTGATACCAAGCTGCTCGCCATTGTGATCAATTAAGCGAAGCTCTCTTGCTCGGATACCGTCATTTACGTACATGTCTTTGCTAATAGTAATCCACCTCCGAATATTGTCTCGTGAATACACGTTTTGGGTATGTCGAACAATTCGACTTTAGGTTCCCATAGGTCCATCCATTTTACGAAATAAAAAAAGTAGACAAATGATATTTGTCTACCCGCGTAAGTAATCTATGCAAATCTGCATAGTAATTCACTTATGTGCCAACCTGTCAACAACTTCATTGCGTCGAGTAGGTGAGAAGCGGGTAGCCTCTTCTTATACCACAAACTGTATTCAGTTAACCTTATTTACTTTATCATGATTTGTGCTGAGTGTCAACAATAACAAACTTCTCAATTGCTGGATTCACTTTTTACGTTTGATTTAAATCAACTTTATTAGTATACCGCACTATTTAAAGTTTAGCAACTATTTTATAAAATCTTCCCTAACAGCGAAAGTGTGCAGCTATAAATAGCTGCACACTTTACCTCAGTAGAGTTTTTATTCGCTTATTTCTTAACGTCTTCTTTAATCATTTCCAAAAACGAATCAAACAGCATAACTTCAGATTTTTGTTCACCGTACTTACGGACGTTTACTTCTCCTGCTTCGACTTCTTTATCCCCAAGAACAAGCATGTAAGGTACTTTTTGAACTTGCGCTTCACGGATTTTGTAACCAAGTTTTTCATCACGGCTATCTACATCAACACGGAAACCTGAAAGCGTTAATTTCTCTTTCACTTGCTCAGCGTAATCGTAATGCACATCAGGTGAAACTGGAATCACTTCTACTTGAATTGGTGCCAACCATGTCGGGAATGCACCTTTGTATTCTTCAATTAAGAAAGCCACAAAACGCTCCATTGTCGAAACGACACCGCGGTGAATGACCACTGGACGATGTTGTTTTCCATCCTCACCGATATATGTTAAATCAAAGCGTTCAGGAAGAAGAAAGTCAAGCTGTGCAGTAGAAAGAGTTTCTTCCATTCCGATTGCTGTCTTTACCTGTACATCAAGTTTCGGTCCATAGAAAGCTGCCTCGCCTTCTACTTCTGTATATGGAAGTTCCAGCTCATCCATGGCTTCCTTGAGCATAAACTGTGCACGTTCCCACATTTCATCGTCATCAAAGTATTTTTCCGTATCAGCAGGATCACGATATGATAAACGGAACGAATAGTCTTTTATATTAAAGTCTTTATAAACTTCAATAATTAATAAAATTACACGTTTCAATTCTTCTTTAATCTGATCAGGTCGCACAAAAATATGCGCATCGTTCAATGTCATACCACGTACCCGCTGAAGACCTGAGAGAGCTCCCGACATTTCATATCGGTGCATTGTGCCAAGCTCTGCAATACGGAGAGGTAAGTTACGATAAGAGTGAATACCATTTTTATAGATCATCATGTGGTGCGGACAATTCATCGGCCGCAGGACTAAATCTTCGTTATCCATGCTCATTATCGGGAACATGCCGTCTTGATAGTGATCCAAGTGTCCTGAAGTCTTATATAATTCCAAGCTTCCCAGCACAGGAGTGTAAACGTGCTGATAACCTAGTCTCTCTTCTTTATCGACGATGTATCGTTCAACAACACGGCGAATCGTTGCACCCTTCGGTAGCCATAGAGGTAAACCTTGTCCGACCTTTTGAGAGTTAGTGAAAAGATTAAGTTCTTTACCGATCTTCCGGTGATCCCGTTCTTTCGCTTCTTCCAATAAACGCAAATGCTCTTTCAGCTCATCTTTCTTGAAGAACGCTGTACCGTAAATACGCTGGAGCATTTTATTGTCTGAGTTTCCTCTCCAATAAGCACCTGCGATACTAAGCAATTTGAATTCTTTCAACTTGCCAGTGGCCGGTACGTGAATGCCGCGACATAAGTCGAAAAATTCACCTTGTTCATAGATTGAGACTTGTTCACCTTCAGGAATCGCTTGAAGAAGTTCTAGTTTGTACTCATCATCAATTTCTTTAAAGCGTCTTTCTGCTTCTTCACGGGAAACGTCATGACGGATAACCGGGAAGTTTTCACCGATAATACGCTTCATTTCTTTTTCCAACTCAGGTAAATCTTCAGCAGTGATCGGTGTAGGTGAGTCGATATCATAATAAAATCCGTTTTGAATAACCGGACCAATTCCTAATTTCGCATCGGGGAATTTACGTTTAACAGCCTGTGCTAACAAGTGAGCCGTGCTGTGTCGTAGGATTTCCAAAGCTTCATCGGAAGTCGGAGTAATAATACTGATCTCCCCGTCTTCATGAATCGGTGTTTTTAAGTCGATCAACTGATCTCCGATTTTTCCTGCCAGAGCGCTTTTACGTAGCCCCGGACTAATAGATCCAGCAATGTCTTCAGTTGTTGTGCCGTTCGGAAACTCTTTTACTGCTCCATCTGGAAATGTTAAATGAATGTTTTCTGCCATTTGTATGACTCCCTTTCTTATTGAAAACTAAAAAATTGAACGCAAAAAAGCCTCATCCCTAAAGGGACGAGGCTTGAGCTCGTGGTTCCACCCTTCTTCCTTC
>NZ_JARICI010000046.1 GCF_029257255.1 Sporosarcina sp.
GGTTATTATTAGGGGTCAAGTAGTCGATGCCTTGACACCCCCGAATCATACCAAGGGGACTTTTCTATTTCAATAGGGCTCCACTAACCAAACAGGAATGCTCTGGGAGGATCAGCCCGACAGGTGAGACAACTTAGGGGAGCTTGCGACCAAGTTGGCTCACCGCGGGCCCTCCAGAACGCGTCCGCCTGGAACGGAAATCAACGATACTAGGTAACTTTGACAATGCGGTTTTTTTATTCAACTTATATAATGGTTTTATAGCATATAGCGCACGTTAGGTTAAATAGAGAAAACTAAGAAAGAAAGCAGGTGCGAGAGTGGGTAAGATTATCGCCATAGCAAATCAAAAAGGGGGAGTCGGTAAAACGACGACTTCTGTAAACTTAAGCGCATGCCTTGCCCATATCGGCAAGAAAGTGCTTTTGATCGACTCCGATCCTCAAGGAAATGCTACAAGCGGAGTGGGGGTTAATAAAGGAGATGTTCAGGACTGTATCTACAGTATTCTGATCGATGATGTTCCGGTAAAAGACGTTATACTCCAAACGGAAATTGAAAACTTAGAGATTGTCCCTGCAACGATTTCATTGGCGGGTGCTGAAATTGAATTGGTGTCTACGATTTCGCGGGAAGTGCGAATGAAGCATGCCATTCAAGATATTAAGAATGAATATGACTATGTCATCATTGACTGTCCACCTTCATTAGGATTACTGACGCTAAATGCGTTGACAGCGGCCGACTCAATTATTATCCCTGTGCAATGCGAGTATTATGCATTGGAAGGACTCAGTCAGCTTCTCAGTACGATCCGCCTCGTACAAAAACATCTGAATGATCAACTGTACATTGATGGTGTGTTGCTCACGATGTTCGATGCGCGTACGAATTTGGGTATTCAAGTTATTGAAGAAGTGAAAAAGTATTTCCAAGACAAAGTATATCGGACTATTATTCCACGGAATGTTAGATTAAGCGAAGCACCCAGCCATGGAAAACCGATCATTATGTACGATATGCGTTCAAAAGGCGCGGAAGTCTATTTAGAGTTGGCAAAGGAAGTGGTGGACAATGAGTAAAGGTCTGGGTAAAGGTCTGAATGCATTATTTCCTGGTGAGTCACTGGAAAAGGTAGAACTTCTGCGGTTGAACAGCATCATTGTGAATCCTTATCAGCCACGTAAAGAGTTTGATGACGCATCGCTTACGGAGTTAAGTGAATCCATCAAAGAACATGGAGTTCTTCAGCCGATCATCGTGCGTAAAGCTGGAACACAGTACGAAATCGTAGTAGGGGAAAGACGCTACCGTGCTTCTAAACTGGCTGGAAAAAAGGAAATTCCAGCAGTTATCCGTGATTTATCAGATGAACAGTCCATGGAAATGGCGATTCTGGAAAACTTGCAGCGGGAAGATCTGACGCCTATTGAAGTGGCGGAAGCGTATCAAAAGCTAATGGAAAACTTACAACTGACGCAAGAGCAGCTTGCTTTCCGATTAGGCAAGAGCAGGCCACATATTGCGAATCATGTACGGTTGCTGACATTGCCGGAACCGGTAAGAAAAGACATCTCCCAAGGGAATTTGACAATGGGACACGGTCGAACATTATTGGGGTTACGCAAGAAGGAACAAATCTTATTGATTGCTGAAAAGACAAAGAAAGAGCATTTGAATGTTCGTCAGCTAGAAAGACTAGTTCAACAATTAAATGAAGATGTTCCACGTGAAACAAAGAAGGAACCAAAGAAAGATGTATTCCTAGCGGCGCAGGAAACCACACTGCGTGAACAATTTGGAACTAACGTCACGATTAAAAAGACAAAAAACAAAGGGAAAATCGAAATTGAGTTTTTCTCGGATGAGGACTTTGAACGGATCCTTGAACTATTGAATGACTAATTGGATGTAAACTGCCTATTTTGCTGTTTTGCAAAATAGGTTTTATTCTTGAAGAGAACATGGACGTGACTGCATGATATTGTTTGGTTCATTGTTTAATGTATTAACGATTATAATCGGTACATTAATAGGTAGATTTTTATATGGTATACCGGAACGGATGAAGGAAACCATCATGTATGGTATAGGGCTTGCCGTAGTGGCAATTGGTATACAAATGACATTTGCAACTACACAGATTGTGATTGTGATCCTAAGCATTGTTTTAGGTGCAATCCTGGGTGAATGGATCGATTTGGATCAAAAGATCAATCAGTTGGGACAATGGATTGAAAGTAAGCTGCCTACAAAAAAGGAAGGTCCGGGAATTGCACAAGGATTCGTTACAGCCACGCTGTTTTTCTGCGTAGGCTCTATGGCAATCATTGGTGCTATTGATAGTGGCCTTCGTAATGACCATAATGTCTTGGTTATGAAAGGAGTTTTAGATGGCTTCACTTCCATTATTCTGAGTTCTACATTAGGTATTGGGGTGGCATTTGCAGCTATACCTCTATTGATTTATCAAGGAAGCATTACGTTTCTGGCTACTCTTATCAGCCGGTTCGTACCTGATGGATTAATGGAATTATTCATTTCCGAAATGACAGCGACGGGCGGTCTGATGATTGCAGCAATTGGTCTGAACTTAATCGGCCTGACGAAAATCAGGATAGCGAACTTCATTCCGGGCATCGCTGTGGTGGCGGTTATTGTAACGATTGTCTATGCTTTTTGACGTCTGTCTATGATGTGCTAGTTGCAAGGCTCTTCCGATGATCCGGCTCATTTCGAATGGCAGATGTAGCCGTGTGCTTTGTAGGACTGCCTGCTCCATGAAGCCAGCAATATTGACGATCCCTTTTATCGAGACATCACCGATAGGCGGCAATTCTTTACCTACTGCTTTTCCCGGCGAAATTGGGCCACTGTGGAACAATAGATCACCGACTGCGTCCCTTTTACTGAGGCAAGCGTCTATTGCTACGGTAAAAGCATCTGGATATAAATCTGTTGTCTGTTCTATGCGATGCTGTAAATTTAAAGCATGCAGTGGATTTTGCAATGTGCCAACGACTGGGTAGGGGAACAGGCTTAATTCGGATAAATAGGAACCGGTCAGCGGACCTAGCGAATCACCTGTGGAACGATCAGTTCCGATGCAGTAGAAGACAATGGGCTGCTGTTTGAAAGGGATATGTTCCAGGAAATAAGAGCTTAGTTTCCAAGTGACACCAGACTCTTTATAAGGCATACGGTAATGATAAGAAGAAGGCTCAGCAATATACATATGGAAACACCAGTCCTTTATGAATTTTTATACGATTTACGGTGAACAATGAAGGTCAATGCGTATTGCTGTGAAGTATAGCCTGTGGGATTGTGCTTTATACGAAAGGAGGATTTCTTTCCATGACAGTGCCTAAAAATACAGATATGAAAGAAAATCTGGAAGGCGTGGAAGATAAGCTGAAAGATGTAGTAGACCAATCCGCTAAGCACGCAAAAGATACGATATTTGATTCAGCATTTTGGTTGGATACCGGACTATTTGTATTTAAAATTATTATGATCGTTGTACTGGCGAGTATTTTAGTGAAAGTAGGCCAAGTGATGATCCGGCGATTTTTCGCCATTAAACTGAAAAGTCCAACGCAGAAATCTGATCGTCGTGAAAAGACGTTAATTAAGCTACTGGAGAATACGCTGAAATATGTCGTGTACTTCTCTGCCATCTTGGCCATTTTGACAGAGTTTGAAATTGATGTGAAAGGGCTGCTGGCAGGTGCTGGGGTTCTCGGTCTGGCTGTCGGTTTCGGAGCGCAGAGTTTAGTAAAAGATGTGATTTCCGGATTTTTCATTATTTTTGAAGATCAATTTGGAGTCGGCGATTACGTTCGCATTAATGTAGCAGAAGGAACTGTTACTGAAATAGGACTTCGCACGACAAAAATTAAATTATTCGGCGGTGAGCTGTATACCGTGCCCAATGGTCAGATCGGTGAAGTCATTAACTTCTCGGTAACCAACTCACTCGTTCTGCTGGATATTGGTGTATCCTATGAAACGAATATCGATCATGCGGAAGAGCTCATTAAAGAGTTTTTGAAAAACTTGCCAAAAGAGCGTTACAGTCAGGTAATTGGAATTCCGGAAGTGCTCGGAGTGCAAAATATAGAGCCTTCACGGATTGTACTGCGGATTATGGCTGAAACAGAGCCGGTGGCAAACTTCGGAGTTGGACGTAAACTGAGACAGGATCTGAAGAAGTTTATGGATCAGAATGGGATTGAAATGCCTTATCCGAGGATGGTTTTGTATGACGAAAAGAAGAGAGGGGATTCACAAGATGGCGGAGAAGGAATTTAATTTGCAAGACGTGGTGGAGATGAAGAAACCGCATCCTTGCGGTAACAATGCATGGAAGATCATTCGTATGGGTGCTGATATTCGAATTAAATGTGAGGGCTGTGGCCACAGCGTCATGATTCCGCGCAATGAATTTGCTAAGAAGATGAAAAAAGTCCTTGTGAAGAATGAATCTGACAACGAATAGACATTCACGGGGTTTGTCCTTATAATGAAATGGTTGACTATTGAATAATGAAGGTTTTGGATAGATGAGAAAGGTGTGGGAAGAATGGCGTTAACAGCTGGGATTGTAGGTCTTCCGAACGTGGGAAAATCAACACTATTTAATGCAATAACGAAAGCGGGAGCAGAGGCAGCGAACTACCCGTTCTGTACGATCGACCCGAATGTCGGGATCGTTGAAGTACCGGATGAGCGTTTAGATAAACTGACAGAGCTTGTAGTGCCGAAGAAGACGGTACCGACTGCATTCGAATTTACGGATATTGCGGGAATCGTAGAAGGCGCGAGCAAAGGGGAAGGTCTTGGTAATAAGTTTCTTTCGCATATTCGTGAAGTGGATGCAATCTGTCAGGTTGTCCGTTGCTTCGTAGATGAAAACATTACACACGTAGCCGGTAAAGTAAGCCCGATCGATGATATCGAAATCATTAATCTGGAATTGATTCTTGCCGATATGGAAAGCGTGGACAAGCGATTGGCACGTGTTTCCAAGATGGCGAAACAGAAAGATAAAGCAGCGATGATTGAAGAGCCTATTCTATTGAAGTTAAAGGAAGGCTTTGAAAACGAATTAGCTGCGCGTTCTGTTGAATTGACAGATGATGAGTACCAGGTCATTAAAGGCATGCATTTATTGACGATCAAGCCGATGCTGTATGTGGCGAACGTATCAGAAGATGAAATTGCTGATGCCGACAATAACCCGTATGTACAACAAGTCCGCGACTTTGCAGAGAAGGACAATGCAGAAGTGATTGTTGTCTGTGCAAAGATTGAAGAAGAGATGGCAGAGCTTGAAGATGATGAGAAGGAAATGTTCCTTGAAGAACTTGGCATCAAAGAATCGGGCCTTGACCAATTGATCAAAGCAACATACAACTTGCTTGGTCTTGCAACGTATTTCACAGCAGGTGTACAGGAAGTGCGTGCATGGACGTTCATTAAAGGAATGAAGGCTCCTCAGTGTGCGGGTGTTATTCATACCGATTTCGAACGCGGATTCATCCGTGCCGAAACGGTGGCGTATGATGATTTAGTCGAGAACGGATCGATGGCGGCAGCGAAGGAAGCCGGCAAGGTTCGATTGGAAGGTAAAGAATATATCGTTAAAGACGGCGATGTTATGCTGTTCCGTTTTAACGTCTAATTGTATAGTTGAAGAGCTGTTTCCTCAATTTGATGGGGGGAACAGCTTTTTTTGCGTTCAATAGTATATGATAACATCCAAAGAAAAATGAATTTATCAAAACTCAAACTTTTTCCAAGCAGTTTACGAATATACTTAAGAGAGCAAAAGTGAAATGAAGGAAACAAGTAGGTGGCATCTGGATGGATCAAGAGAAAAAGTGGATTAAGCAGCTTCAGAAAAACATAAAAGCCTCAGTAGCGAATGACCTCGTGGCAAAATATTACAAAGAGATTTATTCATTTTGTTACAAGCAGACGCTGGATGCTGACTTGTCGCTAGATTTGACGCAGGATATTTTTATGAGTGCCCTTCAGTCCATCGGTCAATACAACAATCAAAAAGCATCGTTTAGGACATGGTTATATAAGATTGCCTCAAATCGTCTAGTCGATTATTACAGGTCGAAAAGTTATCGGTATGCACAGCTTGAACAGCCGATGGAGGAGGATCAATTTGAAGATAAGTATGATCTGACGTTATCTTTGGAATATAAAGAGGATTACGCGCGTGTCACTGCATACATAAACAAACTGGATGTTCGTTCTCAGCAAGTGATACGCCTTAAATTATTTGGAGAATA
This sequence comes from Sporosarcina sp., assembly GCF_029257255.1. GTDB lineage: Bacteria > Bacillota > Bacilli > Bacillales_A > Planococcaceae > Sporosarcina. The sequence goes on from NZ_JARICI010000046.1 coordinate 6,309, forward strand.
TACGCTGCAGGAAATTGCAGAAATCGAAGTCCTCCCGCTGTCGACAGTGAAAACGAGATATTATTCGGCGCTGCGGTGGGTTCGGTCAAAAATGGAGGCAGATCGTCTTGAATAAAGAAAAGTTTCAGGTACCGGAGTTGGATGAACATTTAATTCAATTGCAGATAAAACAAATTGTGGAACAAAGTGTTTCCGCCAAACCCACATTTTCTCGTCAGCTAATTACTATGTACTCACAAATCAGCATCCGGCAGATATTTGCAGATCGAAAAGAATTAAGTTTCATTTTTTTAATCGGAATATTGCTGTTTGGCTGGTTGTTTTCCATGCAGCACCAATTAGAGAGTGAGGCAGTCTATACAGGACTGTTTCTCATATCACCTGTTTTATTTCTTGGGTTCTCCTTATATAGCTATTGGACAAGGGTGGAACAGGATACGTACGAAGTCGAAATGGCTTGTAAGTTTAACGTTTATCAACTCATGGCATTTAGGATGCTGGCCTTTAGTGTGCTGTCCATCTTGATCAATAGTTTCTTCATAGCTTTAGTCGCACAAGTTCATCCATCTATTCATTTCATTCGGGCATTGATGATTTCCTTAACTTCATTGTTTATTTTCTCGAATCTGTTTTTATGGACTTTGATGAAGCGACACTCGCTTGTAACTACTGCAGCTATGACGTTTGGTTGGATCTTTTTGAATCTTCTGCTGCACTATGGCATGGGCTCATTATACGGTGAGATGCTTGTACAAATCCCAATAGTTATCTATGTGCTGGTTCTGCTTGGCAGTTTGTATGTATATGTCTGCCTGCTGAAAAAATATTTTGATTTACGACAAATGAAAGGAGCTGTGTAACGTGTTAGTGGTCAAAGAGGTTACAAAACAATATGGAGATTTTACTGCCTTGCGAGATATACAGTTGGAATTTGAAACAGGACTCTATGGCTTGCTGGCTCCGAATGGTGCAGGGAAAACAACACTCATAAAAATGTTGACGACTTTGCTGTATCCTACAAAAGGAGAAATTTTATATAACGGTAACAATATAAGCGACATGGATAGTAGCTATCGCGAGTTGCTCGGCTACTTGCCACAGCAATTTGGCTATTATAAGAACTATTCGCCTAAGCAGTATTTACTTTATTTATCCGCCTTGAAGGGAATAAGCAAAAAAGAAGCATTACCAAAAATCATAGAACTGCTTGATAAGGTAGCTCTTGGCGATGTCATGAATAAAAAGATGAAAAAATTTTCGGGCGGAATGGTGCAGAGGGTCGGCATTGCACAAGCTTTGCTCAATGATCCGAAGATCTTGATTTTGGATGAACCGACTGCTGGCCTTGATCCAAAAGAGAGAGCGCGGTTTCGAATTTTGCTGACCGATCTGGCTCGTTCGCGGCTTGTCATAGTTTCCACCCATATTGTATCGGATATTGAATCCATTGCGAATGAAATTATCATGATTAAAAATCAGCAGATCCTATACAAAGATTCGGTGGAAACTATTTGTGGAACATTGGATGGAGCGGTTTTTGAAACATCAATGGAATTCGAACAGTTGGAATCCTTCCGTCAAAGTCATGTATTGCTTTCTGAAAAGCAGGAATACGGAAAAATGATTGTTCGGTTTATCCATAAAGAAACTCCACTCGTTGATTGGCTGCCTGTACAACCGCAGTTGGAAGATGTTTTTCTGTACGAATACCGGGATGAAACGAATGGAACAGAGCAATGAGGATTTTATTGTATGAGTGCAGGAAAGTAATACAATCGCCAATTTTCTTAGGACTGTTTCTCCTGTTTTCTGTTTATAACATCTATCTGATCGTCAGTTCATCAGATCATAAAGAAGAGTTGAAAATAGTCAACGAACTGATTGATATATATGGGCGTGACATTTCAGACACTTCGCTTGCACGGTTGGATCAGGATATTCAGCAGGAAATGACCCAGTTGAAACGCAGTGTAGGACTGGAATTTGAAAGCGTACAGGAACTCTTAGAAAATATGTCGTTAGAAGAACAAGAAACATATAGCCAAGAACAATGGAGTCAAATTCAGCAACTTGCAGTAAAAGAAATGTATTTCAATACAGCCCGTTCAATAGACGAAAACTATGCAGTGATTACTATTCAAGCAGCAGGAGAAGACGAAGTGAGAAGGTACGGGCTCAGCGGCTCAGCAGCTTCTTATCTTTTACAAGAATATGAGAAGTTGGACAAACGTTTTAAAGAACTAGTGAAAAATGAGGAGCACAAGCAATGGTTTTTTGCAGGGAAAGCCTATTTTATGCATAGCTTCCTGTTTCAAACGGTTTTCAGGCATATTATCATTGAATCGTTGCTGCTGATTGTCTTAGCAACGGCTTTAATAACCGCATATGAATTTGAACAAAAAACACAGCTGCTCATGTTTTCTACAAAGCGTGGAAGGAAGTTAATGAAAGATAAACTGACAGCTTCCATAGTCATTGCACTTGTCACGATGATTTTCTTACTCGGCATCACCTTAGGTACCTTTTTCATCGTATTTGATTATTCACATGTATGGTCAACTTCAATTAGCAGTGCATTCAACTGGGAATATAATTTTCCTTATATTGCTTGGTGGGATATATCGTTTGAAACATTTTTATGGCTGGTGGCCGGCATTGTCTTGGCGGGGGGGCTGCTCATGTCATGTTTGACATTCGCGTTGTCTGCCGTAGTGAAAAATAGTTACATCGCTTTTGCAGGAATCGCGCTCTTTTTTGTGGCTGTTTTGCTATTGCCGAGTTTTATGTCCAAATCGTCTATTCTGTTTTTCATTACAGGCTATAATCTGTCTCAATTATTGCTCGGGATCCCTAACTCGTTCATGGGAGGCGGTCTGACTGGTTCTCGAAATTACGAATGGCTGACAGTCAGCTGCTGGACGCTGATTGCTGCAGGAATTTGCTTCGTAGCATATAGAAGATTTACCAAAATGGATATAGGGTAGGTGATAGGCGATGCGAATGATTTGGAATGAAATGAAGAAAATTTTAACATGGAGAATGCTGACGTTTTTACTTCTTGTCAATGCTGTTTTGTACTTTTTATTAATAAGTTTTGACATTGAATATTTTCCGAATGGCAGACCAGCACTTGACGGATACCATCTCGGCATTGAAATGATAGAAGAATATGGTGTGCTGATGGATGAAGAAGAGATGCTCGATTTCCGCCGGCAGTTTGAGTCACGGAAAGAGGAAGCAAATGAGTACTTGCAAGCACGCCCTGAGTTTGCAGAGGCCGGGATAGATGGTTATGAGGGATTGGTAACTTCCGACTGGGACAATGAAGAGCAACAAAATTTACACAGTCAAATCATGCATGAACAGCAGGTAGATCTTTTTTGGGAACTGCAGGAGAGGTCACGGCTCATCGACTTTCACGACACGAAAGAAATGATAGGGTTTGAGCCAAATACTTTGCAACAAACTCGTTTTGACAAACTACTCACAGAAGGAAAGTATCAAGCGTATCCAGAAGTAGTCATTCAAAATTTTAAAGAGTTTATTGTCCATGTCGGAATTACGATCTTATTCAGCGTCGTACTTCTCATTTCACCATTCATTTTAAAAGATCGCACAAGGCGGCTGCTTGATCTGCAATACACATCGAAAATCGGCAGAAGCCTGTATAAAACAAAATTGATAGCTGGTATTCTTTCCGCAGGTCTGGTCATCACGATGCTACTGGCTTTCTATTTCAGCTTATACGCACAAAATGGCACTTCACCATATTTCAGTTTAGGAGTGAATGCATTCATTGCGAACCTGACTTGGTATGATCCAACTTTTTTACAATACATTTGGCTGTGCATTCTGGCGATTTATGTCATCGGATTCATATTTACAATGCTGGCAATGTCTGTTTCAAGTGTTGTACCCAACTTCGTTACATTGATTGGCATTCAAATTCCGCTGATATTTGTGATGCTTCTAATAGGATTCAATATATTGTTGGGCGACATTATTTCTGTGCAATTTCCACAATGGCTCGTTCCATGTTTGTATGGCTTATTGAGCATTGTGAGTGCCGGCCTTTTGATTTATTTAATGAAGCGAGAAAAAGTAAAGGATATTTCGGAGTGATTCAGAAATTATTGCAATGTATAGATGAAAAGCTATTTCCTTAAAATTAGAGGAAATAGCTTTTTCATTTCAGTCGGGGACACCTAATACCGACAGTATGTAAATTGTCGTTTTCCTCAAACGTACTTAATTTCAATTTAAGTACTATCTCACTTACATGCCCCATTTCAATGTATATCGATAAGTATTAGCTGCTCACATTGCAAGGGATCTACGCTCTAGGCGGGCCCTCCGGAACGCGTCCGCCTAGAGCGCAGATCCCATACTCCAACACATTGCTATTCAGGTTTATAAATATAAAGCTTCGGCAGTTCAGGATCGTCTTTCACCATCGCATCATCCGGAAACTTCTTTAGTTCTTTATACATTGCAAAATCACCGGCTGCGCCGCCGATCAGTAAGGCTCCAAGCGTCAGCAGGACACCGTCACCGATGTAAAGTGCAATGACAGCAGGCAATATGCCCGTCATCCAAAACGGCAGCAGCAAAGCTTTACGGATCCCTTTATTGTCCATCAGCTGATCGGCTGTAGCATAAGCAATCCCCATTTTTAGATTCACGCCATAGTCCATGTTCTTCCACGGCACATTGCAAAAAATGCGAAAACCGAGCAGATGGAAAAACTCATGCACTACAATTAAAACAAGATAACCAATAAAACCATAGAGAAGATACCAAAATGAAAATGTCAGATGCAGTCCTCCGTCTAGGAAGAAACGGATCAGGAAAAGCACCAAAAGCGGAAGGACAGTCAGCCAGATGCTGACCTTCGCTACTTTCTGTAAATCTAATTCCACAATGACAGGCTGTTGTTCTTCCATGTGAAATCACTCCTTAATTCATTCAGTATAGTATATTAAAGGTTGATGTTCCAATCGTGATATGATAATATATACTGATGTGAGTAATAGTAAATTTACTTACTCCTTGCCCGCTTGAAAAAGCAGGGCCCAAGTCCATAAGGAGGTGACTATTGATGAGAAAGTACGAAATTATGTACGTTATGCGACCAACTCTTGAAGATGACGCGAAAAAAGCGTTGATTGAACGTTTTGACACTGTCCTAACTTCAAACGGTGGGGAAATCATCGAGTCGAAAGAGTGGGGCAAGCGCCGTCTTGCATACGAAATCGACGACCTACGTGAAGGTTACTACCAGTTAGTAACTCTAAACTCTGGTGCTGAAGCAATCGATGAATTTACACGTCTAGCTAATATCAATGAAGGTATCATCCGTCATATGGTAACTCGCGTTGACGCGTAAGCTGATATAAATTAATGAATTCTACATGATGAGGGAGGTTTGATTCTGAATGATAAACCGTGTCGTTTTAGTTGGTCGATTAACGAAAGATCCTGAGCTGAAGTATACACAGAGTGGTATTGCTGTGACTCGTTTCACACTGGCGGTGAACCGTGCGTTCTCTAACCAGCAGGGTGAACGGGAAGCAGATTTCATCAGCTGTGTAGCTTGGCGTAAACAGGCTGAGAATATCGCGAATTACTTACGAAAAGGAAGTCTTGCCGGAGTAGATGGCCGTATTCAGACGGGCAGCTTTGAAGGACAGGATGGTAAGCGTGTTTACACGACAGAAGTTGTTGCGGACAGTACCCAATTCCTTGAGCCGCGCAGTGCGAATCAAGAAAGGCAGCCATCACCGTCTTACGGTGGAGGAGCGCCATCTTATAATAATGCACCTGCACAAGATCATGGACAAGGCTACAATCAGCAATCCTACCAACCAAATCAGCAAAATATGACGCGTGTAGATAATGATCCATTCCAGCCAGGCGGCGGTCCGATCGAAGTTACAGATGACGACTTGCCATTCTGATTGAAACAGGTTCACATATACGCAAATAGGAAGGAGGACAACAATTATGGCACCACGTCGTGGAGGTCGCAGACGCCGTAAAGTTTGCTATTTCACTTCTAACAACATTACACACATCGACTATAAAGATGTAGATTTGTTGAAGAAGTTTATCTCTGAGCGCGGAAAGATGTTGCCTCGTCGAGTTACTGGTACAAGCGCTAAATACCAACGTAAATTGACGACTGCAATCAAACGTGCACGCATCATGGCACTTCTTCCGTTCGTAGCAGAAGAGCGGTAATATATGAATCGCCACTGACATTTAGTCAGTGGCGGTTTTTTTATTTATTTAAAAGTAAGGAATTATGCTTATTCGCATGTTAGTTGCCGTTGAACGAGCCAATATTCCCCTCCGCCGCACCAATTCAAGCTATCAGAGGTAGAGTCCGTACAATCTCTTCCGCAATGATCGTACAGCATCCGAGGGGATCATGCACCCGGCTCGCGCGCTCATACTGTTCTGCCAGCCGCTCATTCAGCCAGCGCGCATGATCATAAAGACGTGAAACTGAATAATCACTTCAAGCTCGTGATCATAGAGCAAAACGTATCCGCACTAAGCTACCTGCCCGGCTAGACAACTTCCGTATGAAATTACAGCAGCAGAAAGTTCATTACCTTTGCAGTAAGAGTTATCTGTAACTATGGGCGAGTATTTACCACTTAATTGGAATGACGGACTCTCTCTACTTTTGTTTTCAAGACGAATCATGATACAATTGGAGGGATGTTTATACTCAAATTATATTAGTGGTCAGAAACACTTCTTCTATCCAAGAGAATTTTTATTTTTCCCGACAGTAGAAGCTGTAAATGAATTGAGGCGTGAATTTTATGCAAGATCAAGCAAGAAAAATAACGCATGGTGCCATGATGATCGCACTGTTCGCTATATTATTGGCACTTACTTTATATGTGCCAGTTTTCATCATCGTGACAATACCGCTGCTGCCTCTGCCCATCACTTTGTACCGTCTGCGCTATGACCGGACTTCCACATTTGCGGTAATGGCAGCTGTTTCGCTCATTGCTCTGCTTATAGGTGGATTACTGTCTGTTCCGACTGCTGTCGTAATGGCTCTGATCGGTTTTGTCATTGGCGATTCAATCCGCACAGGCAAATCAAAGCTCTACATATTCATGGCGACAGGATTGACGCTGCTGGTTTCACTCACTGTACTTTATCTGGGCACAGTGTGGCTACTAAAAGTTAATCCTGTTGAACAGTTTCTGGAAGGTTTTGGTGTTTTGCAGCAAGAGGTTTTAAAGACACTTGCAGACATGAGCAATTCGACAAAAGATGTAGAACAGATGGTGATCGATACCATCAATTATTATCAAACGATTATACCGTCGCTGTTTATTTTATCTGTTTTTATCATGGGCTATCTATTTGTCATGCCGATTATGGCAATCGCTGCACGTTTACAATTTGAAGTGCCGAAATTTGCTCCATTTACTAACATGCGCCTGCCATTTGCGACGGTTGCCGTCTATATGGTTCTGCTGTTGGTTTCTATTCTCTCTCAGGCTGAGCAGGGGACCACATCCCATCTCATGGAAGCCAATGCCATTCTCATCTTTCGATTCTTATTCTTCATGCAAGGTTTGGCGCTGATCTATTTTGCACTACAAACAATGAAGATTTCGGGAATCGTCAAAGTACCGGTCACGCTGTTCGCGATGTTCCTCAGTCCGTTCACGGTTATGCTTGGTGTGATCGATATCGCTATCAATGTACGTGCTTGGATAGCTAAAGACAAGAGAGGGTAGGAGATGAAATATTGAATTTATATTATAAAAAACGGGCGGTTCGAATACCGCTGGCACTTCTCTCTCTACTTGGGGGAGTGAGTGCCGTACTGCTGATGCTTTTCCAATTTTGGGTAGGACTGTTTTTTGCAGTCGCTTATGCGCTCGCTCTCGGGTTGGCTTGGAAATTAGAAAATGACAGCTATCAGGAAACAGAAAAATATATTGAAACGCTGTCTTATCGAATGAAAAAGGTCGGAGAAGAAGCATTATTGGAACTGCCTATCGGAATTATCCTGCTCAATGACAAGCAGCAGGTCGAGTGGGTGAATCCATTTATTTCTTCTATCTTTCCGGATGAGTCGTGGATTGGAACCGATCTGTACGATATGAATGAAGAGTTCCGGCAAGTAATGAAAGAGGATAATGATCAGGAAATCATTATTCTCAATGGACGTTCTTACAAGGTGTACTATAAGCCAGAAGAAAAACTGCTCTATCTATTTGACGTTACAGAACGTGTGAAGATCCAGTCACTTTACTATGCCGACCGGACGACTATCGGTATTTTGCTGGTCGATAATTATGATGAGCTGTCACAGACGATGGATGACCAGACAAGAAGCCTGATGAACTCACTGATTACGTCACTCGTCAATGAATGGGCAGATGAATACGGCATTTTCGTAAAACGTATTTCATCCGAGCGTTTCCTGGCAGTCTTCAATGAGGGCACGCTGGAACAACTGGAAAAAACGAAGTTTGCACTGCTGGATACGATACGCGAGAACACAGCTAAACACACGTCGCCGCTTACCCTTAGTATAGGGGTAGGGACAGGCACAACATCTCTCACAGAGCTCGGTGAACTGGCACAGTCCAGTTTGGATTTGGTTCTTGGACGTGGAGGAGACCAGGTAGCTATCAAACACCATGACGGCAAGCTGAAGTTTTTTGGCGGCAAGACCAATCCTGTTGAAAAACGGACAAGGGTCAGAGCACGTGTCATTTCACACGCGCTGCGTGATTTAATTCAGGGAAGTGACCGGGTCTTTGTCATGGGTCATAAAATGCCGGATATGGACGCGATTGGTGCATCAATCGGTGTGCGTAAGATGACGCGTATGAATGGTGTAGAGGGTTACGTTGTCGTAAACTTTAATGAGTTGGATACCAGTGTCAACCGTCTGATGGATGAAGTCCAAAAAGACGAAGAGCTGTATAATCATCTGCTTATGCCTGATGAAGCGCTGGAATTAATGACAGACCGTTCATTAGTCGTCATTGTGGATACGCATAAGCCGAGTATGGTGATTGATGAGCGTGTACTGGACAAAGCACAGAAAGTCGTACTGATCGATCATCACCGTCGGGGAGAAGAATTCATTAATAATACAGTGCTCGTTTATATGGAGCCGTATGCATCCTCGACGGCGGAACTGGTTACAGAGCTGCTGGAATACCAGCCGAAGAATGAAAAATTGACGATGCTCGAATCTACAGCGATGCTCGCCGGGATTGTGGTGGATACGAAGAGTTTCACGTTGAGAACAGGCGCGCGGACATTTGAAGCTGCATCCTATCTGAGAAAAAATGGAGCAGACACCGTCATGGTTCAGCGGCTATTGAAAGAAGATATCAATACGTACATCGAACGTTCCAAATTAATTGAAACTGTAGAATTTGCAGGCAACGGGGATATTGCAATCGCCAATGGCAATAACGGTGTAGTTCATAGTTCCGTACTCATTGCACAGACGGCGGATATCCTCCTGACGATGCAGGGCATTTCCGCATCATTTGTCATCGCACAACGGAATGACGAGAAGATTGGCATTAGTGCGAGATCACTTGGTGACTTGAACGTTCAAGTCATTATGGAAGACCTGGGCGGCGGCGGTCACCTGACAAATGCTGCGTGTCAATTAGAAGTAGAGACGGTCGACGATGCAGTCGCCATGCTGAGAAATACATTAGATCAATACGTGGAGAGGGGAAATGAAGGATGAAAGTAATTTTTCTGCAAGATGTTAAAGGTAAAGGTAAAAAAGGTGAAGTGAAAGAAGTATCAACAGGCTACGCGCAAAACTTCCTGTTGAAAAACAATATGGCGATTGAAGCAACAGCAGCTAGCATGAGCCAGCTGGAAGGTCAGAAAAACCGCCAGAAGAAAGATGCGGCAGCTGAATTGGCTGAAGCAAAAGAGCTGAAAGAAACGATTGAAAAATTAACAGTAGAACTAAAAGCAAAATCCGGTGAGGGTGGCCGTCTGTTTGGCTCCATCACGTCTAAACAAATCGGACAGGCTTTGGAAAAACAGCATAAGATCAAAGTAGATCGCCGTAAAATGGACTTGCCGGACGCGATCCGTGCACTTGGTTTCACCAATGTACCGGTTAAATTACACCCTGATGTAACCGCAACGCTAAAAGTACAGGTTACAGAAGAATGATAAGGAGATAATAGCTTGGACCAGATGATCGAGCGCACACCTCCCCATAATAATGAAGCTGAACAGTCGGTCATCGGGGCTATATTTTTAGAACCACAGGCACTGATTACCGCATCAGAAATTTTACTGCCGGAAGATTTTTATCGCATTGCTCATAAAAAGATTTTCGAAACGATGCTGGTGTTGAGTGATAAAGGACAACCGATTGACCTCGTGACCATCACGGAAGAATTAAAAGTGAAAAACGAGCTTGAAGACGTTGGTGGAATCTCCTATTTAGCGGAACTCGCAAATGCGGTACCGACGGCTGCGAATATTGTTCATTATGCGAATATCGTAGAAGAAAAGTCTTTACTGCGCCGTTTGATCCGTGTAGCAACCGGTATTGTCGAAGATGGCTATACACGTGAAGACGAAGTAGAAGCATTGCTTGGCGAAGCTGAGAAGAAGATGATGGAAGTATCGAACCGGAAAAACGCCGGTGATTTCCGTCATATCAAAGACGTCTTAGTCGAAACGTATGACAATATCGAATTGCTGCATACCCGTAAAGGTGAAGTGACAGGAATACCGACTGGTTTCCGTGATCTTGATAAGATTACAGCGGGATTCCAGCGTAACGACTTGATTATCGTGGCGGCTCGCCCGTCTGTCGGTAAGACGGCGTTCGCTTTGAACGTTGCGCAGAATGTTGCGACCAAAACGGATGAAAACGTTGCGATCTTCAGTCTCGAGATGGGTGCTGAACAGCTCGTCATGCGTATGCTCTGTGCAGAAGGTAACATTGATGCACAGGTGCTGCGTACCGGAAATCTGGAAGCAGATGACTGGCGTAAACTGACGATGGCGATGGGTTCACTGTCTAACGCAGGGATCTTCATTGATGACAGTCCAGGTATCCGGATCAATGAAATTCGTTCAAAATGCCGACGCCTGCAGCAAGAGCATGGGCTTGGTATGATCATGATCGATTATTTGCAGCTCATTATGGGAAGTGGACGCGGCAGTGATAACCGTCAGCAGGAAGTTTCCGAGATTTCCCGTTCATTGAAAGCATTGGCCCGTGAATTAAAAATACCTGTTATTGCACTTTCGCAGCTTTCCCGGGGCGTTGAGCAGCGGCAGGATAAGCGGCCGATGATGTCTGACTTGCGGGAATCAGGAAGTATTGAGCAGGATGCCGATATTGTATCGTTTCTATACCGGGAAGACTATTACGATAAAGAAACTGAAATGCAGAACATGATTGAAATTATCATAGCGAAGCAGCGTAATGGTCCCACGGGTACGGTCACGTTGGCTTTTGCAAAGGAATACAATAAATTCTTGAATATTGACTGGAGTCAGCACGAAGGACCTCCTTCATTTTAACCGACAGCATTTCATTTTCTATGTTCATAGAAAGTGAAATGCTGTTTTTCGACATGAAACGGGAAAATATTCCCCGGGAAATAACAACAAGTGGTAACTACTTGAAAAAAGTGCGATTTGACAGTAATCGTGATAGAGTTAAAGGATATGAAAAGAATAATTTTTGATTACTAGCTGTCTAGAAAACCGGTCGCCTATACGGCGGGAAAGGAACAAATCATGCAAAACAAAACCATATTTATAGTAGACGATGAAAAACCCATCGCAGACATAATAGAATTCAACTTGAAAAAGGAGGGCTTTACGGTATTTTGCGCGTATGACGGAGAAGATGCCATCAACCGCGTTGAAGAAATCCAGCCGGACCTCATGCTGCTTGATATCATGCTGCCAAAACGCGACGGCATGGAAGTATGCCGCGAAGTTCGGAAGAAATATGATTTCCCTATTATCATGTTGACAGCCAAGGATTCCGAGATTGATAAAGTACTCGGCCTTGAACTTGGGGCAGATGATTATGTGACGAAACCATTCGGAACACGTGAACTCATTGCGCGCGTGAAAGCAAACTTGCGCCGACATGCAAGAACTCTTGAAGAAGACAAAGAAGAAGCAACAAACGATATTACAGTAGGCCAGCTGATTATCCAGCCTGATGCTTACTTCGTTCAGAAGCGCGGCGAAACGATCGAGCTGACACACCGTGAATTTGAGTTACTCTTTTATCTGGCCAAACATATCGGCCAAGTCATGACACGCGAGCATTTATTGCAGACAGTGTGGGGGTATGATTATTTTGGAGATGTACGGACAGTTGACGTAACAATCCGCCGTCTGCGTGAAAAAATTGAAGACACGCCGAGCCACCCAAGCTGGATTGTGACAAGACGGGGCGTAGGGTATTATCTGCGTGATCCGGAACAGGAGTAAACCGCTATGCAGAAAGTAGGTTTTTTTCGGTCGATTCATGTCAAGTTTGTCTTGATCTATGTACTGCTTATTCTTGTTTCCATGCAGATCATCGGGCTGTATTTTGCCCGTGAGCTGGACCAGAGACTGAAAGAGAATTTTACGAACTCGATTGTAGACCGGATGAATCTCGTGGAGTTCAGTGTACGGGAAGAAATTACGAAAAAGCGTAAGGACAGCGACCCGACAATTGAACAAAACTTGGAAAACGTTCTGGAAGAGTTTACTTCAGATGACATCATAGAAATTCGGGTGATCAATAATAAATACCGTATTTTGGCTACTTCTTCCTATGAAAATCAAACGAGAGTCGGCCAGCATTCCACAAATGAAAATGTAAGGAAATCCATCACTTCCGAACAAATTCAAGATGTGATTGAAATAGATCCCCAATCTCATAATCATGTGCTCGCATTGGCAAAACCAATATTTGACGGGAATCATGAAGTGATCGGATCGCTTTATGTAGAAGCAAATATAGAGACCGTATTTAAGCAGATTGAAGAGATTAACGGAATACTGGCGAAGGGGGCAGCCGTCTCCCTGGCCATTACGATTATCGTGGGAATCTTCATTGCACGGACTTTTACTCGCCCCATTTCAGATATGCGAAGACAAGCGCAGGCAATGGCGAGCGGGAACTTTATGCGGAAAGTAAAAGTCTACGGAACGGATGAAATGGGTCAGCTGGCGATTGCGTTCAATCATTTGACCAATCAGCTGCAAGAGTCGCAGTCCACGACCGAAAGTGAGAGGCGGAAGCTGGCTTCTGTTCTTGAAAATATGACAGATGGAGTCATCTCAACGGATCGCAGAGGAAGAGTCAGCCTGATCAATGACTCTGCGCTGCAGATGCTTGATATGACGACGGATCTTGTGATTAATCGTCCAATTGCCAGTATCCTGGGCATTGAATCAGAGTATAGCTTTGAAGAATTGATTCAGATGAAAGAGTCTATTCCGTTAGATTTCAGTACCGAAGAGCAATCTTATATCCTGCGAGCCACCATTTCGGTTACACAGCGAGAAACAGGCTTCGTTAATGGGTTGATTGTCGTACTGCATGACAATACAGAGCAGGAAAAGATTGATATGGAACGCCGTGAATTCGTTTCGAATGTATCTCATGAATTACGGACACCGTTGACCACGATGCGCAGTTATTTAGACGCTCTTGCTGAAGGTGCCTGGAGAAATGAAGAGATCGCTCCAAATTTCCTGCGAGTGACGCAGAATGAAACCGAGCGGATGATTCGTCTTGTGAACGATTTGCTGAAGCTTTCTAGAATGGACAGCAGAGAGTACGAGCTCAACGAGGAATGGGTGGAGTTCAACCGCTTTTTCAATGCCGTTATTGAACGATTTGAGTTTTCAAAATCAAAAAACGTTCAGTTCACACGTAACTTGTACTCAAGCAGTCTGTTCGTTGAGATTGACACGGACAAGCTGACACAAGTACTCGACAATATTATTTCCAACGCATTGAAATATTCGCCGGACGGCGGGGAAGTCCGCTTTGGCGTGACGGTTTCAGGCGACTATATTAAAGTAATGATTTCTGATGACGGAATGGGGATTCCTAAATCCAACGTCAACCGAATTTTTGACCGCTTCTATCGCGCAGACAGAGCGCGTTCCCGTGCACTTGGAGGAACAGGCCTCGGCCTCGCGATTGCGAAAGAAATGATTACGGCACATAAGGGAGATATTTGGGCACAGAGTGAGGAAGGGAAAGGAACCACTATATTCTTCACGCTGCCATTTGAACAACAAGAGGATGGTGAATGGGATTGAAATATATAGAGACAATCAAATCCATCGTATTGCTGTTGCTTGTCATTCTTAGTGTCATGTTCACGTTTACCATTTGGACTTTCTCGCCAAATTACGAACCGATGGAACAATCCCAGACGGTCGATATTTCTATTGCCGAAAAGAAGACCATCGATCAAATCATAAAACCGAATAAAATGATTGCGAATTTAAAAGATCAAGTACTCGGTACTGTGGAATCAAGCAAAATCGAGACCATTCTTTCTGAAATGAGTACTTGGCATGTAACGGATCTTCAGCTCGTTAATACGGATATGTCTAAGTTTGATGTTGCACAGGTGCTACGGCAACCAAGCCAGATGTCTTTGTACTTTCCAGGCGAAGTACCGATGCTGGTCTATGATAACGTATTACTGATGGAAGATACCAATATTCCTGAAGCAACATTCAATCGCCTGGTCATTGATTGGAGTCAGTCCACGCAACTGCCGGTTGTTCACTTTCTGAGTGAAGCAGGTGGTCTGCATTATCAGGCGCAAGTCAGCTTGCAGAGCAGATCGGGCTTCCTTCGAAATGTGGTCGATGTGGGTCAGTCGTTTGATGAATATGCCGAAATTGACCGCGGCAATGCACCGTTTCTTGCTGTTCCCAAAGAACCGGTGAAGACGACACGAAATACGTATTTGCAGCAGGAAATCGATCCAATTGAATTTCGCGATGCGCTTTTCAATGATCCAAATGCGGTACGTCGTAATCAAGTCGATTCTACACATGTTGAGTATGGGGACGACCATGCCTTCATGGATATGAATACGAAGATGAAAACACTGAGATATGTTATGCCATCTGCAAAAAACCGGGAACCTGCCATTCCTTCTGAACTGCTGCTGAGTACCATCGATTTTGTTAATGAGCATGGCGGATGGACGGATGAATTCCGTTTTGCCTATATGAATCCTCTTTCACGCTTTGTGAAATTTCAGCTATATGCGGATGGACTGCCTGTTTACAGTGATCAGTCAGGGACAAATGAAATCAAGCAGGAGTGGGGAGATTTGAGAGTACACCAATACATTAGACCCTACTTCACGCTATTGGATTTTAAAGATACTAAGGTGGAGGAAGAACTTCTGTCAGGAGTGGAAGTGGCGGAAGCATTAAGAGAATCTGAGGAACTGGATTTTGATTTAATTGAAGAAATCTCTGTTGGCTATTATATGATCCGCGATGAAGATCAGAGACTGATCACACTGCAGCCTTGCTGGTATTACCTCATCAAAGACAACTGGTTCCGCTTTATGCCGGAAGCAGCCCTGGGAGGTGAACAGATTGGATTGGAATAGAACCAAAACAATCTTTATCATCGTCTTTTCCATTTTGAATATTTTCTTATATTCTATGTATGTGAATCGGCAGGTCGGCGTAGATAATATGCAGGTGATTGGTAAAACATCTGTGGAAGAACTGCTGCAGCTGGAGAATATTACGTACAATCCAATTCCGTTCACCAAAAAAGAAGTGTCCTATTTATCCGCCCATATCGCTACCTTCTCAGATGAAGAGCTGAAATCTTTAACCAATCAATCATTTGTATTGGTTGAAAAATCCCGTTTGCTGTCTCATTTGAAAAAAGCGGTAAAGGTGAAGAATGAAAAGGGCGACTATGATTTTGAAGAGTTTTTGACGAAATATGTGCTAGAAGGCAGCAACTATGTTTTATGGGATCTCGATGAAGATGAACAGCAAGCCGTATTCTTTCAACGGGTGAAGAATGAGACAATTTTCTACAGCCCGAACGCCATGCTGGTCGTTCATTGGGATGATGACGAAGAAATCACGCATTATGAACAGCGCCTGCTCCATGATTTCGTCAGCTTCAACCATAAGAAAGACTTGCTGTCGCAGGATGATGCCGTTGGTTCACTTGTCACGCGAGGATATTTGAAACCAGACTCTACAGTAATTCAAGTAAAGTCAGGCTATTCCACTTTGGTTCAGCTAACGGAAACTCAAGTATTTGCACCGACGTGGAACATTCAGGTAAAATTGAAGGATGGAGCAATCGAAAACTACTTCATTAATGCAATTGAAGGAAAAGTGATTGAGTTCCAGCCTGATCTGCTGGAAGAACAAACAGAATAGGAGTTTTCACATGCGTTTTAGTATTTTAGCGAGCGGCAGTACAGGCAACTCGCTCTATATAGAGACAGATGAGCACGCGTTTCTTGTAGATGCCGGATTGAGCGGCAAGAAAGTAGAAGGCTTGCTCAGCTCGATCAATCGCTCCATGAAACAAATTGACGCCATTTTCGTTACACATGAACATAGTGACCATATAAAAGGAATCGGTGTGCTTGCCCGAAAATACAAGACACCGATTTACGCCAATGCAAAGACTTGGCAGGCAATGGACGGTCTTGTGGGGGAGATTCCACTGGACCAGCGTTTTCATTTTGATATGGAGACTGTAAAAACATTTGGCTCACTCGACATCCAGTCATTTGCGGTGTCTCATGATGCTTCTGATCCGATGTTCTATACATTCAATGAAGGTGACCGAAAGCTTGCAATTATCACTGACACAGGCTATGTGAGCGACCGAATGAAAGGCCATATCAAAGGGGCGGACAGTTTTGTATTCGAGAGTAATCACGATGTCAGCATGTTGCAGATGGGGCGCTATCCCTGGTCCATCAAACGCCGGATTTTAAGTGATGTCGGTCACGTTTCGAATGAAGATGCAGCTGTTGCGATGAGTGAAGTGGTTTTACAGAAAGATACGCATATTTATCTGGCGCATCTGAGTATGGATAATAATATGAAAGATCTCGCAAGGATGAGTGTAGCGCAGACGCTGGAAGACTGCGGCATCCGTGCGGGCGAATACGTGCACTTGCGCGATACAGATGCGGCCGTATCAACGGAACTTGTGCTGGTCTGAAAACATTGCGAAAAGCCTTGCTGAAATATAGTAGGGTTTTTTGCATTGTCATCTATAAATTGGGGTAAAGTAAGAGTATATTATGCAAAATTTTAGGTGGGGGGATGCGCAGATGGATGAAGAAAGACGCGAAACTGAGTGGCAGCCGATTCCGCCTCATGAGACCCGGCGTGAGCCAAAGCGAAGAAGCAGCTTTTGGCCGGGATTGCTGGGCGGTTTAATTGGCGGTCTGATTGTATGGCTCGTTGTGATGTTTGCAACTGACCAATCAGCGCCGGTAACCAATCAAAGCACAGGGGGTAAAGAACCAGGAACGGTGAATACAGAGCATAACCAAATACCGATGGACATCTCTACGGAAATTACGGATGTAGTAGATGATTTAGCGAATGCGGTTGTCGGAATTACGAATATCCAGACAGTACAGGACTTCTGGTCAGCGAATACTTCTGTTCAGGAAGCCGGCACCGGTTCGGGTGTGCTCTATAAAAAAGAGGGCGGTAAGGCGTACATTGTTACCAATCATCACGTCGTAGAGAACTCAGAGCAGCTGGAAGTCAGTTTTGATGACGGAACCAAAACGCAAGGAAAGTTGATCGGTAGTGATTTATGGACAGACTTAGCGGTTGTCGAAATTGACGCAAAAAATGTAGACGCTATTGTAGAGTTTGGGGATTCTGATGCGCTGAAACGTGGTGAATCAGTTATCGCAATCGGAAATCCGCTTGGACTTGGATTTGCAGGATCCGTAACTGTCGGGGTTATTTCAGGAAAAGACCGTTCGATTCCAATGGATCTAAATAAAGACGGAATTATTGATTGGCAGGCAGACGTTATACAGACAGATGCGGCCATCAATCCGGGGAACTCAGGCGGTGCACTAATCAATATGGCGGGTCAGCTAATTGGTATCAACTCTATGAAGATTTCACAAGAGACGGTAGAAGGTATCGGTCTTGCTATTCCTGTCAATATCGCATTACCGATCATTGAACACTTAGAAGCAACAGGTCAAGTAAACCGGCCGACAATGGGTGTATCGTTACTCGATCTTCAACAAATCCCAATTCAGCAGCAGCAACAGACACTTGAATTGCCAGAAGGCGTTACAGAAGGTGTAGTGGTAACTGAAATCATGCCGAATTCGCCAGCAAGAGCAGCCGGCGTAGAGAAGTATGATACAATTGTGCAGCTGGACGATGAAAAAGTGACAGATATGGTCACGCTCCGTAAGTATTTATACAATAAAAAAGAAATTGGCGATAAACTAAAAGTAAAGGTCTATAGAGGTGGAAAGCCAGTGGAGCTAGAAATGGTATTGAAAGACGGAAATACATTCTAATGATATCCACAAAGTGAACAACTTTTCTTCCACATCAGGCATACAGCGGAAACGCGCTGCAGTGCCTGATTTTTTTATGCAGTTATCCATTTGTGGATAAAGTCTAAATAATGTGTATAATATTGTGTGAAAGAAAGCAGCTGTATATTGAGAGATATATTTTATAGTGTCAGGGTAAAAGCCTTGGCGCCCTTGCGTTTACGGAGTATTAAATTTATAGAAGAAAATGAGAGTTTTCATTAGTGGATTAAAATAATGAAAAGTTATCAACAGGTTGTGGTATGAGTAATCAGAGAATTTTACATATGGTAGAGAACAAATAGTCGGACACAATATGTAGATAGGACTGTGGATATGTGCATAAGTATTGTGCATAACATTTAGAGAGTGAGTGGATAAACTGTGAATATAACAATTGTGACGGTGGGTAAGTTAAAAGAGAAATATTTGAAGCAAGGAATTGAAGAGTATACAAAACGGCTGAACAGTTATGCAAAAATGCAATTAATCGAAGTGGCGGACGAAAAAGCACCCGAAACATTGAGTGATGCAGATATGGAAATTGTCAAAAAGAAAGAAGCAGAGCGGATTCTAGTAAAGATTTCTCCAGACGCACATGTCATTGCACTGGCGATAGACGGCAAGATGAAAACATCCGAGGAATTTGCGGCGAGTATTGATTCACTAATGACGTACGGAAAAAGTAAGATTGTCTTTGTGATTGGCGGATCATTGGGACTTCATTCAAGCGTGTTGCAGCGAGCAGATGAAAAACTGTCGTTTTCCAAGATGACGTTTCCGCATCAGTTGATGAAATTGGTGTTGGTGGAGCAGGTTTATCGGTCGTTTCGGATTATTAAGGGTGAACCGTATCATAAGTAAATGCGGTTATTAATAAACCATCAATTCCAGTTGTTTTATTGTAGTAGATGGTTTATTTTTTTGCTTTCAATTAATAATTTTTTAGATGAATTTTGATGGATAATATCTAAATTAATTACAGTACATAAATTTAGATTAGTTAATCATTATAGTGAAATTTTAGGATTATGCAGGTTTTAATTATATAATTGAATCTAAAGTTACAATCAAAAGTTATAGAAATTAAAAGTATATTTAAATTTTGAAATTCATTAAAAAGATGTGATAGGGATTATAGATTTATGAGTCAAATTTTAAATTATTTACATACACAAGATATTTATTCAACTCTAGAAGGATTTATAAAATTCATATTTAGAAATAGAATATACTCGGTAAATAGTATTATTAATTTTAGTAGAGGTGTTTTCCATGATAGTGTTGGACATTTACGGTAAAATTGAAAGAACATTAATTTCAAAAAAATTGAAACTTTATCTAGATAATTTACCTGAAGATTGGAAGAAACAAATTAAAGAGACTATTTTTGAGGAAATCCGCAAAATTGAATTTAACAGAAAAGAACAACAAACTAAGTACGGTAAATCTCTTCATGATCAATTTGACTATACAGTAGCGAGGAAAATAGTTGAAAATAATATAGTAAACATAAAAGGTTATTCTTTAGATACTCTTGAAAATTGTATTGATTGTATAATTGATAATATGATTTTTATAGAATTTGATTATGAATATAGTGATATGCCTTTTTTTGATTGGAAATCGAATTGCTTTGATGGTAGGCTTTGTGAAGAAGACTATTCAGAAAAAATCATAAAACTGTTAAACTTTATGAAACGTGATAATGACGTTAGGGCACATTTTAATATAGTTTATTCAAGTAATAACGATTATCTTAGTGTTATGCCGAGGGTTACTTCGGTATTATCTATTAGAAATTATTCAGAATTTAAAGGATTTAAAACAAAAGATGCAGCAATTTATGATTTGAAACAGTATGGAGAATGTATTGATAATTTTCTTCAATCAGAAAGAGATTACTATAAATTAGATTTTATAGTTGAAGCTTTAGCTAAAGAAGATGACTATAAGCATTACCATTTTCTTCGGGTATTTACAATTCTCGAAATGTTGTTACTTAACAAAAAGCAACAAACATATGAAATTGAAAAATATATTAACCCTATTATTAATCGAATTTACAAGAAGGATTCAAACCAAGCGACAAAATTACTAAGACAGATGAGAAATAAAGTCGGACATGGTGATTTTATAGGTTTTAATAAAAAAGCCTATGAGTTTGCTGATATATATATGAAGAATTATAACTTTGATTATTCTGAGTATAGTCATTTAAATTGGATTTTGCTTCACACATGTTGTTTATTAAATGATATATTAAAAGAAGTATTAATCCACAAATTTAATATAGATAAATTTTTTGAAACTGTAAAAAATGAATAGTAGAAACCTATAGAAGCTACTAAGTAATAATAGTGAAGTTCATAGCATTCAAATCCAATTTTATAATACGGTGTTGTATTATTTAACAGGACATGGAGCTGATAGGTCATTAGCAGATGACATATCTGATCCTTTTTACGTTCTGATTTCTGTATAATTAAAACATTTAATGTAAAATGGAAGAAAGGGGATTATATATGGATTTAAATTGTAAATATGAAAAAAAGATATTAGTATTTTTTGATGTTTTGGGATTTAAAGATATGGTTCAGCGTAAATATAAAGATAAGCCAGAGATGATTAAAGAAATCTTAAGTACGATGCACGTATTATCAAGTCCTTCCTATACATCAGAATTGATAATTTTTTCAGATTCAGTAATTAATATTCTTGAAATCAAGCCAAAATATAGTGAACATGGACAAACCTTTGCAGATTATTTAAATGTGATATTTAATGATATAGCAACAATCCAAGTTAATATGTTTGGGTTATACGGGGTGTTAATTAGAGGCTCTATTGTGATTGGCGATATCTACTATGAAGTTGAAAATAATTTACTATTCGGACCTGCTTTAGTTGATGCTTATGAATTAGAATCGAAATATAGTATATATCCAAGATTTTTAATAGGTAAGAGTATTGTTGATAAGATAAGTGATGTAGAGTGGCTTGATGTAACAGAAGATGTAGACGGGCATTATTATATTGATGTCTGTAAATGGTTAGTTAAGTTAGAGCCAGAAAAACAACATTTAGTAACTCTTAAATCTAAAATTGTGGAAGAGATTAATATGCTAGGCGATAAACCTAATTTAGGAGTCTTAAGTAAATACAAATGGTTTTTAAATAAAATTAAAGATCGGGAGAAACAAGACCTGAGAAAAAACCGCACTTAAACCCCTCAGGGTGAACCTTATCATAAGTAAGTGCGGTTTCCCTAATGAATAAAGCTTATCCAAGACAAAAAAGTCTTGGATAAGCTTTTCTTAATTAGAACAACTTGTTGTTCTTTAAAATAAAACATTTGTCCATAAGTGCAACCAATTCTTTGGACTTTCTACTATATAGGTAAGAGCAAGCGAAAGGAGGAAAGTTAAATGGAGGATGAGAACATCGTTGATTTATACTTGCAGCGTTCAGGGCAAGCTATATTGGAAACGAAGAAGAAGTATGGGGCTTACTGCCGAGTGGTTGCAAGGAATGTACTTTCGAATCGTTTGGATATTGAAGAATGTGAAAATGATACATACTTAGCCGCATGGAATACAATACCACCTACTATACCTAGAAAACTCTCCGTATTTTTAGGAAGGATTACTCGTAATATTGCACTTGATAAGCATAGTTATAATACAGCGAAAAAGAGGAATAGAGAGTTTGAAGTCATTCTAGCGGAACTGGAAGAATGTATAGCCTCCATTCATACTGTAGAAACAGAGTACGAAGCTGGTGAAACAGCAAATTACATTAACCAGTTTTTATATACTATTGATGAACAATCTAGAAATTTATTTATTAAAAGGTATTGGTACTCAAATTCAATCGAAGAACTTTCCAGGCAGTTTAATATGAGTAGTAGTAAAGTGAAGTCCATATTATTTAGGACAAGAAATAAACTTAGATTTTACTTAGAGAGAGAGGGGATCAACATATGAAAAAAGAAGAATTGTACAAAGAGATAGGATTAATTGATGAAAGTTTAATTGAAGCGGCAGGGCAAAGCGGAATAGGGAGAAGAAAAAAACGTATCTCAAAAAAATGGGTATCTGTAGCTCTATGTTTGATGATTTTTAGCTCAGTCTCTACAGCTTCATTAGCAGCATACTATAAAAAACAAAATGCAGAGCTCTACATCCGCTATTTGACGGCGGAAGACATGGAGTTAGTGCCGGCTACTGAATATGACGCAGATAAATTTCTAAGAGCTTTAAAAAGTGATAATGATGAATATGTCTATATTGCGATTAATAGGCTGATAGAGAGCTTTAATGATCAAAAGATGAGAGATAAAGCACTAACAGAAATCAAACCTTTTATACAAAGTGACAATGAAAAGATTGCTGATGCGGCTACCTTTGCAGTCGATATTTTATCACAAAGTTATCAAAGCCAATATGTATATAAAATGGCGGATGGCAGTATAATATTTACGTTATTTAATAATTACTCGGATTATGGAAGTCAAAATGTCCTTTGGAGGATAAAAAATAATATGCTTGAAGAACACTTTAGTTTCTCAAAACCGTCTATGTATATTAAAGAAATCATTCCTTCACCAAATCAGAAATTAGTTGCAATCGTAACATGCTCTAATAAAAGTGAATTTGTTGAAGTGATGAATATTGAAGAAGGAATGGGAAGTCCGGAATTAGTAGAATCATCAAGAGTTAAATATGGTGCGCAAAAGTCATTAGATACATGGATTCGTATAGATCATGAAAATTATAGCTATGTAAATAACATTTGGTGGAAGGACAATGATATTTTGGAGTTCGAGGGTAACCTTTCATACAATGATACGGAGACTATAGAAAGTGTGATCGTCAGTTATGAATTTAGGCACAAGGTCATGAAGGTAAATGAAAAATAAGTAGTAATGACTACAGCCATGCGATTGTTCCACTCTTGCCATGTTTTTGGCCCACTTCTGACATTGAATTGTTCCACCCTTGCCATAGGGGAATCCACGCAAATTATTCCTAAAACAGCCATCGAACCAAAT
>NZ_JARICI010000083.1 GCF_029257255.1 Sporosarcina sp.
ATTTTTATTCCTACGAATAGCCCAGCAATTCCAATCAGCCTGTAAGATGCTGGTTACTTTCAGGATTAAACTTATGTTACTTTCAAGTCAGGGCTGGAGATAAAGCTACGGACAATTCAACAAAAGCATAGAACATGGCCAAGCTATAGGCTGAAAAAGCAAGGGATGCAAAGACCAGGTTCCGAATTTGGTTTTTCGGAATTTTCGATAAAGGTATCCGGTCTGCCTTGGCTGATTTTCCTAAACCGAATGCGAGTAAAATGATTAAGGAGATGGTTCCAAGTAATTCACGCCACATTGCAAACGCAACAGGGCTCAGTCCTGCCTGGACAGCAAGGTTTGTCAAAGTTCCCAGTGTACCAAAAAGAGTAGCGGCAATCAGCATAATGATAATCCCTAAGAGCAGCGTTTTTCTATCTCCAGTGTTCTGGTTATCCAGATTATTATTCATACAAAACTCCCCCTCTTTCAAATAATATTAATAAAATAACTGCCACTATCGGAGTAAAAATTGATGAATTAACTTTCATAGCTCTTTAATCCAGCCGATTAGAGACATCTTTCCACTCTAATTTGAGACATTGATTTCCATTACATTTTCATAAGACTTTTAATACTTTATCCGATATATGAATGCGCTTACATTTTGAGCTATTAACATTACTTTCCTATAAGGGAAAAGTCGCCCCCCGACTTATTTTTTCTGAATGGACAGTCTTCTCATGAACTTTTTACTTGCCATATCACTGGCGGATAGCCCTTCTATCAATCAGCTTGTTTAAATGAAAACAGAGGCATTTAAACCGGTCACATATCTTGCTGCTGTGCTTATCATTAAATCAATATCGTTAGATCCCATTGCTTTGCTCACAATTTCAGGACGTATTTCTAATAACTCTTTTGGCCAATTGGATGCGGCTGCGCCATAGATTCTAGAAAACATTTGTGTTGTGTCCGCAGCAGGCTTCATTACCTTCTCCCAGTTATCAAGCGCACCGTCAATATCATACCGTTCCAATTGTATCGCAAGCTCCAACGCGCTTGTAATACTGACTCCGGCCCCTTGTCCGAGATTTGGTTCCATTCCGTGAGCAGCATCCCCCAGCAGGGCGACTCTTCCTTTTTTCCATGAATTTAAATAAATGTAATAAAAATTTTTATCCAGTCTGCAATCAGTGATTCTTTCTAAGACGGATTCCAAATGAGGGAAAGAGGATAACCATGCTTTTTTGTTAAACGGCTCCGATAGTGCTTCTTTGTCCGCAGTCATCCCGGTTAAGTAGACATAACGATATTTGTCGGTTGATGGTGCAATTCCAATTCGGCGATATTCATTCCAATGTTCTTCTGCAATGCCCGTTTTATCTTCGTCATTTCTTGGAATCAAAGCACGCCATGCCCCATTGCCCACGACTTCTTTCCTTCCAATATTCAGTGAACTTCGAATATTAGAATGAACTCCATCAGCTCCAATAATCAAATCTGCCTTATATTCTCTTCCATCTCGTAATTGAATAATCCCTGAAGGATCGGCGGATACTGTCTCGGCGTTTGTTTCGACCTTTACTCCTGCACACTTGCAAGCATTTACTAAAGCTTTATAGACATCCTGGCGCGGAATAACACAAAATCGGTTTTTATTCGTGAATTGAGTAGAATGCATCCGTCCATACGGATTATCAATCATATCAAGGTTCGTAATAAATTCTATATTTTTTGATGCCTCATCAAAAACACCAATGGACTCCAAAACTTTTAAACCGTTTTCCCATGTGTACAGTCCTGCTCCAACTTCTCTCAATTGCGAAGATCTTTCAAAAACTTGAACATCCCAATCACGTTGAGCAAGCGCTGTTGCAAGTGTTAAACCCGATAATCCGGCTCCCGCTATTATCACTTTTTTCTTAGTCACGATAACGACCTCCTGTCATGCATAATTTCGATGTCTATCATGATAATAAACTATTATTCTATCATCATTTTTAATTACTAGATATTATGTGCTTCTACATAATACCTTTTCCGTCAGAGTGATGTATTACTAACTTTCTTATTTTTTTACTAATGAGTGTGCAGAAACAAATTCATTAATTAGATTAACGACTGCATCTGGAGACTCCAATGTAGGGAAGTGAGTATCGCCTTTGATGACTTTATGGTTAAACCACGGATTTTCGTCTGCGAATTTTTGCTGGATATCCTCATAAGCTTCTACCGCAGCTTGAGAATAAATATGCACAATTGGGCGCTTTTCTTCCAAAGCTTTCATTCGCATTAACGGGGAGCCCCAATAATTATATGCCTCTTCAATACGTCGACAAGAGCGCTCCCACATGTCAAATCCCCAGCTCGCCATTTCAATATCCAAATGATCTTTAACATCTCGGTTGCTGCTAATACCAATCCAATGGTTGAAAAGATCACGGCGTGCTTGAAACCATGTTTTGGGATTTTGGATATCATGCAAACTCTTCACGAATTCCCCCGCCGCTTCTACCATGATCCAGTCAATAACTATGGTTTTCGGTATCCGCGCTACTCCAAGTCGTTCTGTAATTTCCATGTTCGCCCATCCGCCGTGAGAAGTAGATATTGGGATCACTTGTTCAATATTTAGTGCATCAAGCACTCCGATAATATCGTCTGCTTGATCAGATGGACCGAAATCTTCTGGAAAGTCTAATGGGTTCGTGTGTCCACGATAATTCATGCGAAGAACTTTGTGCTGTGTGCTTAAAGGCTTGACAATATGCTTAAATAATCGATGATCTTGTGCCCACCCCGACAATAATAAAATTACCGGCCCATTTGCATCACCGTGTATATCAAATGTAATCTCTTGACCGTTCATTTCAATCGATTTCAATACATTTTTTTCTTGAAAATTCATGTCGCCATCCCCTTTGATATTTTTCCGTTGTCACGCAAATTAATGCATTGCCAAACTAATCTAAAAAGTAATTCATATTAATACTCCTCTATTTATTTTAATGGTAGAATCACCATCCTCTACATATTGAAGGAATTATTGACTTCACCCTTACCATATATTAATCTTAATATATAATGAGTGGAGACGATGTAACCTACTTAACTCTTATAAATTAATATTTCCGAAAATTTATAAGTGATTGAATATTGCACCTTCCGGATTTGTTAGGACTTCTGAGTTTCGTCATACTAAAATCTTTCCCATATCCAATATTAAGGAGCTAAAAACTATGACTCTACTTAATGATTTTAACATTAACTGGGGAGAGTATGAAATGTACGGCAGACGACAGTTTTTGGAAAATAAATCAATCATTTATAAGCAAGGAGAAGTTGGTAATGGTTTTTACTATCTTAAAAAAGGTTTAGTTAAAGTTGTGACTAAAACTGCCGGCCGTAAAGACTTACTACTCAAAATAGTTTTACCCAACCAGTTAGTAGGAATACAAGCTATGGATCAACTTGTCCATTACACGACGGCTCAGACAATCGAGAAATCGGTTCTCTACTTTTTCCACTACGATACAATTGAAAAACTAATGCTTGAGAAACCTGAAATGAATCACCTCTTTCTTCAATCGGTCATTAACGAGATGAATTCGCTTGCTGTGAAAATTAGTGCAGAAGGGTTACCAGCGGAACAAAAATTAGCAATCCTACTTTTAAATATTTATGATGAATTTAGCCAGTATAATATCCCTTTACTCCAAAAAGATATAGTCAGCAGCACGGGACTTACACGAATCACCATTTACAAAATCTTTAAAGAGTGGACAGAAAAGGGTTACATTGAGCCCACTGGAAAATCTCTTTCCATTAAAAATCCTTCAATACTAAAAAAATATGCAAAAGGACTTTATTAGTAATGGAGAGAAAAGACTTAGTTCAACTACGTTATTCTTGGCAGCCGTACCTCGGGTTTGGTCAGCAGTTGGACCTTGATAAAGACGCCTTTGTCTATCAACAACAAGAAGAAGGGAAAGGGTTCTATTATTTGTATAAAGGGATAGTTATGAATTCAATCATTTCCACCGATGGAACTGAACAGGCAATAAACTATATCACGGAGGGTATGCTATTCGGTGAACCAGGCATATATCATGAACCCTATATCACCAACGCACGTGCAGTGCGCTCTTCTGTGGTATATTATTTTTCCGACTTTGCCTATAATGAAATATGCGATGCTTTTCCAGATGCTAGACTCGTTTTTACAAAAGCTCTTCTGTTCAAACTCCGCACCATGGCAGAAATTGTTACTTTCATGAATGGGAACATTGAACAAAAAATAGCTCATTACACTATAAAGTTAGATCACGAAATTGGAGAGGCAATACCATTTACACAGACCAACTTTGCCGAATTCCTGGGTATTTCTCGAAAAAGTGTCAGTCAGGTCATCAATAAGTGGAGAAGAGAAGGGATTATTAATGTAGATGGTGATGTACTGGAAGTCAAAGATAGACAGCGACTAAAAGAAATACGAACATTAACTACAAATTTTGATTACAATATAGATTACCTTTTATCCTTACATCAGGTATTCGTAAAAAAAAGGTTATGAGATAAAAAATCTCATGACCTTTTTAATTTTTTCTTCCTAATAATCTATTAGCCGATTCTAATAATATCAACCATGACTCTGTCTCTGGTAGAATAAGCTCGAAATGCTCTGCCATCGGAATAGTTTTTAGAATAATTGAATCCCCTTCTTTAAGGGCTTCCTTCTCAAAGTGTTCACTTAAACCTATAGGGACATTGACATCTAGGCTTCCATGAATGAGGACGAGTGGAATTCCAATCGGCAAAAGTTCATATGGTGATCCTTCCTTGTAGCGTTCTGCCTGTTCATTGGGCTTCCCACCTAATAAGTCACGAGTCGGATTATCGACAATCCCGAACAACGTCTCTTTCCATTGATGAATGTCATGCATCGTCTCCAAGTCGTTCGCCCCTGCGAGGCTGATGACTCCTTTTAATGGCAAAGGATGTTCAGATGTATGCAACATACTATTTGAGGGAAGTTTATGTCGAGTTCCTAGCCATAGGGCAAGATGGCCTCCTGCCGAATGACCGATGGTAATCACCCGACTTACGTCAAGCGGGTACGATTTCGCAAGAACCCGAATATAATCGACAGCTGCCGCGTTATCCAAAAATGTACCGGGCCATCCTCCTCCTTCCTGGCCAACCCGTCGGTATTCTATATTCCATGTCGCGATGCCCTTTGCGGTGAATGCTTCTGCCATTTCATTCATTTGCTCTAGATCAAACCGCGCTCTCCAGAAACCACCGTGAATAATCATTGCCAATGGAAACGGCCCTGTCCCATCTGGAATTCGTAAATCGCCAAACTGACTTTCATTTGCTCCGTAAGCAATCCGTATTACGTTATTTTTTTCTTTTGTATTGATAACTAGCACTCCCTAACATAGATGAAATTGTTAGTTCCTTCTTTGTCTCTAAATTGTGTGGAGGAAGCAATTAACTCCCGACCGATTACACCGCCGTAAATACACTGTTCGGTAAACAGCGGTGGATTTAAAATGGATTTAAGCCCTTAGGAGCTCTCCAATATGAGTTTCCGAGTGTTCTGTGTAATATCGAGAATTTTAGGTGTTTACAGGTAGGTTTTACATGAGTTGCTTCATTTATATGCCACGCTTTTAAAAACCAAACCCAATGGATTTCATCACCTTTGAACCCGGTTTCTTTCTACCATTTCCTTCACACATACATTCGAAGTCCTCTCTTAATCCACGAACCGAATTTAGTGTTCACTTTTAGCTTAATTTTCCTTTCATTAGATGATTGAACTTCCCCGCGCCGTAAATAAATTTTAATATATAGTGTGAAAAAGTGTTGTAACCCAATTAACTTTTACAATCATTTCACACAAAAGGGTCTGGATGACAGGTTCACACACAAATTAGACACGATTCAAAAATGTATTTGCATCTGATATCTGAAACTAATACAGATTTTAATATGATTATCCTTCTATAAACTAAGAAGTAGAAATACCAGAACATACTCAAACCCTTGTTTTAACAAAACTTGAAATTCAAGATTAACTATTCTTCGCGGTGCAACCCGATAATTATTCTTTAATGTTCTTAAGTTCTTTAAGTAATGGTTTGGCCAAATTGGACAGCTGCAATTGGTCATAATGGCACAGGTACCGATTATGAAGAAGCTGCTAACAAATCCTTCTTTCCTCTATTTTTCGGCTTCAAGAACATTTCTTCTTTCCTCAGGTGCTCTTGCAGGCAAGCAAGAGCAAGAACCCACTTCTTTTCTGTTATATAGAGTGACTTAGCAAAAAGGATACAGGAGGGATCAAAGGTTTCCGGGGATATACTGTGTATCCTCTTCTGGCCCACTGTCAATATAGCAGGAAAGGGAGTGACAGCGCGGAAGATTAAAAGTAGTTCAGAGTATGTATACGTGTAAGTTTTTTATCCCGCACTATTTACACATCATTTCAATTTAATTGTTATAAAAAAAAGGATACGGTACAAGAGTTTCCTCATATACAATACCCCTCACTTACTATTTCACCTGTAATCATGGAGACGGTGGGAATTTAAACTGATTGCTTATAAATCTAGTCATATCAACGTTTGTAAGCACATCTAATTATTATTAGCCAGATTATAGCCAGACGTGTAAACACCGTATTATAAATTACCATACAGGGGAGCTAGCTTGTTCTTATTGCTAAAAGCACATACTTAACAAAATTCGTGAATCCTATAAACATCCTGGATTACTATGCTGATTCGAATGAAAGGTTAGTTAGGTAACATTCATGTACTTAATAGAAGAGAATCATCAATTACCCTTAATGAGACCTTTGATTTTATAAAGCATAAATTATATAAACATAATCTTCTTTTTAATCAACGCTAATCTCATTAGAAATCAGATAATAAAATATATACAGTTAATAGGATAGTCAATTTAATTTGCAGTACACATTAAATTAGACCTTTTCTTTTAAGTTCTCCAATCATCTTTAATTCTTCAGCCGTTGGAACTGAAGAGGTTTCATCCTGAACAGATATATTAGGTTGATTTAATCCCCAATCATTTAGTACGATTAATAGCTCATCAGAAATCCTAATATCTCTTTCTCGAATTTCATTTAACCCCCAATTATTATGATTTTTAGAAAGATTAAGCACTAGTTGGACTTTTGATTTATCATAGCTTTGTTGCTTCTTTTTAAAATATCCATTTCCTGCAATAATGTTTAGTTTTTTCTCAAATGGAACCTTATTTCCAATATGTTCTACTAATTCTTGTACTTCGCTTTCTGAGTTATTAGGAAAATAATTTGTTTGCCATTTTTGAGGCAAGATATGCTCTATTTCCCACTTTTCAGGAAGTATATCGTTCTGACTTTGGTAAGCAAGAATCTTTAATATCATTCGAACCGTATTACGATGAGCGTGCTTGATTTTATCCTTTAATTCTTGTTCACTTACTTTAGAAAAATCAAATGCTGGAACTGGAGATTTGATTATTTCAGAGTTTAAATTCAAAATTCCTCTCTTGACAGCGTTAATAGTCGGGGTAACTATATATCTCGCTGCCAAAACTGCAAATAGTTTCTTTAGGAATTTCAAAAATAGTTCTTCGAAACCTTCCGAATCATTGTATTTAAGATAATATATAACAACTGGGTACTTCCAAAATTCATTAGGATATGAAGTTAATATATCTAGTACTTGTTTAATCTCAATATTTTTCGACCATTCTTCATCTTCAATTTCTACACGATTATTTACTACAAGCCATAGGTTAAGCACAGTACTCAAATTTCCCATTACATCGCTCTTGTATAGCTGTTCAAAATTATTTCTTGAATAGTATTTTCTTATCCCTGGTGTTGTGGTATTTCTATCGTTTTCTAACGCTCTCAAATAGAACATATAATAATAAAACAGTTTTTGAATACTTTCATTCGCATTAGTTGCTTCATCGTCAAGTTTTTGCCATTGCTCAATGAAAGTTACTTTCTCGTCAGCATCCAACTTATTGTAGATTTTTGCTTTAAAAATATCTGCATCTGATAACGCTAATCCTCTATCGTTCAAAGTAGAGAAAATTGTTAATGCAGTATCTTGTGAATCTGCCGAAATAGGTAATAAAATCGCTTTATTTAGTACATTTCGAATGAAGTAGAAAAACAACTGTGGCTCATTTGTAGCATACCTCTCTATTAGCTCTGTAAATAATCTGTAGTTTAACGAATAGTTATCTTTAGCCAAAACCCCAATATCGCCTGTAATAAGTATTTCTGAAAAAACTTTGTTTCCCCCGTCTCTCATTACTCTGGATTCAATAAGTGTTTTTTCGAAATCAACCTCAGCAGTTAATTCATCTTGTTCCCACAATGCAGATTCAATTTGTCCCTTGAAGTTTTTAACTTCTTTTGTTTCTGTCATTGAATTTAGTTTTGAATAAAGTGCACGTAGTAATAAAAATAAAGAGGTAATTCGCTGTTGACCATCTATAATTTCTTGTTCGCCATTATCATTTTCATAAGAAACAATTGTTCCAAGAAAATAAGTACTTTCGTTATTATTTTCTGTATACTCTACTAGGTCCTCAAAGAGCGTTTGAATTTGTTCATCTGACCACGCATATGGACGTTGATACTCAGGGATAATGAACTTATTAACTTTTCCTGTTTCTAATAATTGTTTAACACTTTGTTTGTTCACTTCGATTGTCGTTGCCACTAAGCATTCCCCTCTCTAGTTCACTACAATAAGACTAAATAAAAATTTATGGAATTCTCTATTACTTACACATACAAATCACAGAATTTAGACCCATACTTAAAACTAATCAACTCACTCCTAATGCCTTATAAACCGCATCTATCGGATCTAAATAGAAGATTGGTTGAACTTTTACAATTAAATCTGATGGTACTGTTAGATTTGCTCAACTTCTATTAAAGATTCTCTCAGCCTTGTATGAATATCGGTTTGGGCAACTTTACTAATCGTCCTCTCCTTGTCATCCACACATACCACACCCTTTCAGATTATGTATACGTCTAGGTATGTTTTATCTGCCATTATTTAAATATCATATCAATGTAATTGTTATAAAAAAAGAGATACCGCACAAGAGTTTCCTCCTATCCTATATCCCTTACTCACTTTACATGTAATTTCATAATGGAGACGATGGAAGTCGAACCCATGTCCCAAGGCTCCACTGCTTCAATGTCTGTTTTACGAGCAGTAGATTGACCACTCATTTTCAACAAAGAAACATTCATCCAAAATCCTCACTGAATATATTTCCAAACATCTTCCACAGCTTCATAACGGAAAATATTAGACAACAACAGACCTAATCCAATCGAGTCCGCCTGCATAATTGCTACTTTAATATCCAGCGGTAACTTGCCAAATCTCTCCGTTAATTGTTTGACGGCAACTTCCGCCAGCGCTTCCTCTTTACCGATTTGTTTACCCTTTTCGATACCCTCTTCAATCCCCTTTTGCAGTCCTTCTTCTCTCCACTGATCTGCCAACGTCATAGCTAACTCACTTCCTTCTGGAAAAATATTTTCTACTTCCCGTATAATCATATGAATGTCCCTTTTAGTCAATGCTCTGCCTGCACTGAGAACATAGCGCATGATGGTTTTAAAATAGCCGATGCCACTTTCCCTATTATCCAATTCCTCTAAAAAGTATACAGCACGTAAGATTGACTGCCGCAGTTTCGTTGATTCACCAGAATGAATATCGCGAAGAAGTGTGAGTAAAATACGGGTATGTGCTATCCCCTTAATATCTTCGTCTTTATATGATGAAATATCATAAATTAAGTATTCGAAACTCGGCACTAACTTTTTTTCTTCTACCGGCAACTCTTCGTATCCGTTCAACATACTTCCCAAATTCGTAGGTTTGTTCCATTCCGTCTTACCATGATAAATCACAATAGGAATGACTACAGGAAGTTCTTTGGCATGTTCCTTATTTCTTTTAAGATCCCAAATCTCCATCATATATTTCAATAACTGAAAGGCGATTCCACTGTCAATATAACTTTTATGTTCAAAGAGAAAGTAAAGATATCCTTCTCTGCCGCCAATGTCAGCACTGAAAAGCAAATCTGAGAAGTTTTCTTCAAGACTTGTGTTGATAAAACTGTCTTTTTCCGGTTGCAGTGTGGCAAGTTCAATAACCTGCATCACCGACGCCGGTAAATAGTTTGCAAGAAAGTCTTTGGCAACTTCGGTATTACCCATGCTTTCTTTAAAAAACTTATCGTGTGGGTTTTGAATCTTCACAAGCGTCCTCCTCCCCTGAAATTCTTAAACTAAAAAGGATACCTGATCAGCCAGTTATACAGCTAAATCAAATATCCTTTAAGAAAAACACCTGTAATCTCATATGGAGACGGTGGGAGTCGAACCCACGTCCTATAAATCGTTGTAAAACCTTTGTTTATAAGGATATCCATGCCATTTCTAAATATTTGACCATGGTTTTGACTATGGAATGATTTAAATACTTGCGGAGACAAGGCTATTACTATGCACTACAATAAAGTACTTCTACTTGTTATACTCTGTGTTTTACGTACTATGTTATTTAGATTATTGTAAGCTTTAAAATATATTGCTACTATGCTTCACAAGTGTGCCAAGATTACGTATAGTGTGTGAATTAGAATCAGTAAATGTTGAACATTGGATAACCATCGTTATTGTCCCAATAATTCTACAAATACTTCTTTCGCTCTTCACTATACCGATTTTCAGCTTCATCGATAATTTTCCTCTGTGCAGAAAATGTTACTGTATATACGGCAATCATTAATGAAAACAAACTAACCCCATTAAATAATGTTATTGAATCTTCATTCTTAACCCAGGTAGAGAACCTTCTAATTTTTATTAATTGATCTTCGTTTTGATATTTTATGAATAGAAGCATACCAAAAAATATAAATACCAGGTAAATGATAAAATTTATCAAACTAATACTGAAATATAATTTTTGCCTGTCCAGATCTATGTATCTTGATAGCTTCTTTAGACTTAATCCATTTTCTTGCCTAACATTAACTTTCAACTCGTGAGGAAACATCTTCTTTAAACCATAGATGAAAATTAAATTAATTAAAAAATAGAATATAATACCGCTTACTAATAAATAAGCAAATAAAGATATAACAAAACCATAGGTCAATACAGTCGGGTTAGGAGTAAACACCAGAAGTATTATTGATAAACATGAAAATAAGAGTAAATATAGTGAGATACCATAATATCTTGGAAAGGTTCTATTCCCTCTTCCTTGTAAGTATAACTTCACTAAAAACAAATTCATCCCCAACAACATTATAAACGCAGAAGTCATAATTATGTTATTGCCTGACGCTATAGCTATGGGAACAGCTAAAAAACTAATAATATATATATTAAACTCAATAAATTTCAATTTGCCTAACTCTGTGTGTCTATATATTTTCTTCAAGAACTCCTCCTCCTCAACTATATTACGAACGAAAAGCTTAATTGATTCATTTTAAGTAAAATAATATAATGATTATTACTTTGTTTCGCATTGGTAATTATATTTTCCGAGAAAATCCGTAAAGTATTTCATATCTTTACTTCGCAAGTAATGTATTTTACATGTATTCCAAAGTCAAGACTTTAGATTAGGGAAAAATTACAATAGCAACAACTCAATCAACAAAGTTGCTTAACATGATTGCTTTAGCTTGAAAAGATTTCTTGATGATTAATTTCTGACAAAAAGTCTCTCACAAACTATACAGGCCATCTTTTTAAAGAGACATTCCATAATAATCGTACCATTTTCTCCGTTCTGAAGAGACATTCCACAATAATCGTACCGTTTTCTCCGTTCTGAGGTGACATTCCACGTTATTCGTACTGTTTTCTCCATTCTGAAGCGACGTTTCAGGATATTTGTATGGATTTCTCCGTTCTAAAGCGACATTACACGATAATCGTACCGTTTTCTCCGTTCTGAAGCGACATTACACGATAATCGTACCGTTTATGATCTTCCAGCTGGTGTGAGCGGTTTTATAATGGATTGTTCACAAATCTGTATATGATGGCTTGGCCTGCCAAGCCTAACCTACCCGTAACTCAGTGTAAATGTTGTGAGTTAATGAATTGGCGGCCCTCACAGGTTATTGTGTATCCTGTATTCATGTCCTTCTTGAAAGGAGGGACAATTATGTAATCGAGTTATTGTCAACTACATGTCAATTTCTGATACAATTCTTATCATTCGGTGGTTAAAAGCATTGCAAGGGGAGCATATTTCATTGTCTGTTATCATTCTGAAGAGGCATTACACAATCATCGTGTCGCTTTCTTCGTTCTTAAATTACTTTTCATTCGTATA
Source organism: Sporosarcina sp. (assembly GCF_029257255.1). Classification (GTDB taxonomy): domain Bacteria; phylum Bacillota; class Bacilli; order Bacillales_A; family Planococcaceae; genus Sporosarcina. The sequence continues at coordinate 12,420 of NZ_JARICI010000083.1, forward strand.
AAACAATTATTTTCAAATACAACCTAATAATTAATAGCACAAAAAAACATCTACTCCAACTATCAAAGGAACCAATGTATCTCAATAAGTTCTTTTCAATTTGTAGCAATGCTTGTTTATTCATATCACCGCACAAAGCGATACAATTATCTATTTAGGTACAGCACCGAAGTCTTCTCTTCTAACATTTTTAATAATACATTCCATGGATTACTGTCTATCATGGTTGCTTTTATTTTGAAAGCTCATATTGCATAGTAGTTCAACGAAAGGCAATCTTGCAATTTAATAAAACGTTTCACCAACCACAACCATTGCAGGCTATAACAAGAGACACACTAATAAGTTTACCTTACCACGTATTGATTTTTGCCATCAACTTGTCCTTCTTTCTTTTAAAACCATAACAACTACAGGGAGGGGGTATAGGGGGTGCCGGTGAATCAATGCTTTTCTAAAGAGATAGTATGGTTTAATACCATTTCCTATTTCAAAAATAGTTATTAGTTAGAAAAACCCCTTCTATTACCGACACCTTCCTTTTAGTTACTTGTTATTCATAAGCCTTTCATGAAGTCTTCTTGATACTAATTCCTTTGAATAGGACACGCTTATTTGGATCCTCAGATTTTTGTATGCGTTGTCCGTATTCCATTAACAAAGACTTGTTGAACTTCATTTGTGATATCGACTGCATGTTATTTTCGAGACATTTCTTTTTATAGTGATTATAGAGGTCTTGACTGCGTTCTTGTCCAGTTACATTTAATTCACATTGTTCGGTCACGAACCAAATGACATTATTACTTTGCTTTTTGTATTCAAATAGAAGCTCTTCAGTTGTATCACTCTTAGTAAATTGATAGTTATTGCTTCTTAATCTCTCAAGCCCTCTAAGCCCCCATTGAATAATGCCGTCAACTTCTTTTTGTAGCTTGAGTTGTAATGAAGTGTCGATGTTCGCTTCAGCCACTTGTTTTACAAAAGGAAGTATTATAAGCCTTCTATAAAAACCATCAGTTCTATCGACATTATTCGTTGGAAGATTATTTGTAGAAAAGAGCAACCTGGCTTTGTTGTTAAAAGAAAATGGTGTTCTGAATTTTTCTTCAGCGACTATAGTATCTCCACTTACTAATGTTTTAAAAATACCGGTATCTTGCAAAGCTTTACTTGGTAAATCCGCATAGATATTCGCAAGTTTACCAAAGAGCAGACTTGGCTTGAATTGTTGTGATAAGTCTTGGAGTGCGACGTTGCTAATGTTCACTTTACCTAATACAAATTCTATCAACTTCAAAAAAGTTGACTTGCCTGTTCTACCTGGTCCGTATAGAATAAAGGCTTTTTCCGCCAAAGTTTCTGGAACCAATAAGTAACCGAGTATCTCTTGAGCTATCAATTGATCTTTCTCAGAAAGTGTTGATTCAATAAACTTACTAAATACCGGAGAGGTAGAACCTTCATTATAGTTGGCATTAACTTGCATGGACGTGAATATGTCAGGCGTATGTTTTTCCAGCAATCCTGTTTGTAGGTTAAACAAGCCATTCTTAAAGTTAATCTTATCCCTTAACTCCGGAGATTCAAAAAGGTCTCCATCATGCCATACTCTATTCTTTAATTGTTCCAACGTATCACGAACATGCGATGATTTACTGTGTTCATCTATTAACTTACTTTGAATTTTTTTCTTGATTTGCTGTTCATCTATTTGCATATATACGCCAGAACGGTATTCAAAGAAGTGCTCATTTGAATATAAAAGTGTTTCTTCCGATTGTATATGCTTAGCTAAAATTCCAGGCATGAACGTAAGAGAATTTTGGCCTTTCATATACCATTTGGGAAACTCAGGCTTTAAAGAACGCTTTCTTGATTTCATTGTTTCCTTATGTGTTCTTTTTTCAAAAACATCACCTGTATCTTCGACTGCTTTTTGTATTAATATATTTCCATATGTGCTTCCATCAGCATATCTAATACTATCCCATTTACTTCTATAAAGGCCCGATTTTCTAAATAGCAAATCCATTTCTTCTGTATCTTTCGCTGTATAGAATGCCAGAGCATTACATAAAGCTAAATCTGCTTCGCTTTGTGATGGATAGTATCCCTCCCATTCACCATCATATAAGCTTTCCAAGCGTTGTCCATTTTTACTTCTGAACATAACACCAAGTACACCTTCATCATCAGGCGCCTTTCTTTCTTCCAATAAAACCATGCTTTGTTCTTCAACTCCTTTTTCTAAAAATGACCTACAAATCACACTAATAACGTCAGATGACCATTCAATATTGGTATATCCTTCTATCATATTGCCGGTTACAGTAAAATACCGTTTGCTTTGATAGATTTCCAATCCATAGTTGCTGTTCTTTGACCTTGAAGTTTCTTTAGTACCTTTTGTAATCAAATGGATACCTTTACCACTCGGAGAAAACTCTGCATACGCTTTCCCTTCAAAATTACAAAGGATCTCCTCAGCAATTTGGTTAAACTCTCCATTCTCGAAACATTCATCAATATCAATACCTACAAAATCATCATCTTCTGTGAAAACAAATCCAACACCTGAAATTACATTTTGACCTATATATTGAATAGCTTCCTCAAAGGAAAACCAGTTTTCTCTTTTGTTCGAATCAATTGGAATTCCGTTAATTGGATTAACAGGAACTTTCGTTATTTTATTTCCTCGTGGAGTTGTTTTGTAACAAACCCACTGTTTGACCATTCTCATTTCTTCTGGAATATTTGTAAACATTAGTAACCTCCTTTACTTGATAATTACATTTTAAAGACTTTACCAGAAGACAGATACCCACTTTTGGTTCGAGTATGTTCGAGCTAATATTGAACTTCGAAAACAGTAAGAGGTTAATATCTATAGCGGGCTTCGCTATAATTGCTAACTAATTTCATACTTGAGATTTCCTATAATTAGCTATTTAAGACAATTTAAGAAATGCTCATACACCATTCGACCATTTCTTCTTAATTTTTCTTATATCTCACCTACAAACTGTATAAGATATAAAGTTAAAAAAATTGAAAGGAGTGGATTTTATGAAAGAAAAAGTATTCATCGCAATCGATTCAGGAAAATACGCAACAAAAGGCTTATTAGAATACAAGGGGAATTTAAAAACAATGATGTTCCGTACTAAACTGCAGGAAGTAAATGACTTGGGGGTAGAGATTCAACCAAATTCTTTCAAAGTTGAATATGAAGGAAAACAATATTTATTAGGCGATATGGTCTCTGAGAGTCAAAGTGACTATAACTTAAGTAAAGAAACACTTATTCACAAGATATCTATTTATACAACAATTGTAGAATTAATGAAGAAAATCAACGTGTTATATCAGGATATCGATTTGCATGTGGCAATTAATATTCCTATTAATATGTATAAATCAATGTCCCTCAAAGAATCCTTCAAGGTATTTATTGAAAACTATAGTAAACCTATCTTTTTCAAGCTTAATGACAGACCATTTATATTCAATCTAAATGATGTAACTATTTGTTTCGAAGGCATGGGATTGACATATTCAAATCCAACAGAGCATTCAAAGTTTTCATCTACTGTAGTCGATATTGGTGGATTGAACACCACTTACTGTACTTTTAATGGTGTCCAACCAGACTTTAACAGCATGACGGTTTCTCATCTTGGCATGAATACCTTAAAATCAAATTTAGAACAAGAATTTGTTCAA
>NZ_JARICI010000089.1 GCF_029257255.1 Sporosarcina sp.
TATTATTTGATGCACTCGTCATCCCGTTCCCAGCAGTCTACCGCCACCCTTCAGGCGATGAACAAACGGTACGTGATGAAAGCCTGCGTGAATTGCGCCTTTTATTTGAAGAACGTCACGAAGAAATTGCGGGGATGGTGCTGGAGCCGATGATTCAAGGAGCTGGCGGAATGAATACTATGCCAGCAGGATATTTAAAGGGCGTTGAAGCGTTATGTAAGGAATTTGATGTATTGCTGATCGTGGACGAAGTAGCAACCGGCTTCGGACGTACAGGAAAAATGTTCGCTGTCGAGCACGAAGGTATACAGCCGGATCTGATGACCGTAGCAAAAGGGCTTACGGGAGGCTATTTACCGGTCGCTGCTACATTTGCGACCGAAGAAATTTACAACGCGTTTTACGGAGAATATAAAGAAATGAAAACATTCTTTCACGGACACTCTTACACTGGGAACCAGCTGGGCTGTGCAGTGGCTCTAGCAAACTTGGAGATTTTCGAAAAAGTGCAACTTGTGAAACAGGCTGAGGAAAAAGCAGCGTATCTCGAAAGATTGTTGGTTGATATCAAACAGCTCGCGTACGTAGGTGACGTAAGACAATGCGGTTTGATGTGCGGAATTGAAATAGTGAAAGACAAACACACGAAAGAACCCTTCCCATTGGAAAGCCGTGTCGCTTACCGGGCCACGTTGAAAATGAGAGAGCTCGGGTTACTGACAAGACCGCTCGGTGATGTAATTGTTTTGATGCCGCCACTGGCTACATCTCATGAACAATTGGCGGAGATGGTGGCCATCATGCAGGAGGGTATCCAGGAAGTTTCATTGGAATTATCGAAAATGGAAAGTATGCAGTAATAAGTATAAATCTAATAAAATAGGCCTGTGCAGGAATTATCATAAAATATTCATAATTGTTATGTAAAGTGTTAGAATAATAGATGCAGTGACATATAGCGGATGGGCGGTTGGCACTCCCTTGAGAAAGGGGGTGTTTACATGGTGACATATGAAGCAATGAACATGTTATTCCAGTTTGGAATGTTCCTCGCAGCAACGGCGACAGCCACTGTAGCGATGGTTGCTCTATTCATCAACAGAAAAAAGTAACCACCCTCCGCTAACGTCCAAGTAAGCAGGGTAGTTACTTTCATGTAAAAACTCTCGTGTTACTGGCCAACCGCACTTCAAGCGGATGTCAGCTGTATTGACTGGGTGTTCACGCACTCAGTCTTTTTTAGTATACGTTTAGTTTACCATATTCATACGAATAATTCACACGAATCGTTATTCATATTCACTTTTCCCTCGACCAAATTCTATACACAACAGCATTTTTCACTTGAAGCATCCTATTTTAAAATGAATTTCTGGAGTGATAAATTTTGAAAAATCACCTTTACTACATCATCTATATTGCTTTGGATCCTTCTTTCTTGTAATTGGACCTTTATGAGCTAAACTCCATTCAATACTTCGGTCAGCAATCCGATCATATAGATCATCTTCTAAGTACGGTACTTCGCTATTATTAATCAAATCAATATCTGTTCTGATTTCATGTAAAACTTCATTTCCAAAAACGCTATCATCGTTTAGAATATCCCATAAATAGTAGCAAAATAGTTCAAACCCTTCGTCCCAATTACCATTTCCATTATTATGTGCTTCATATCGAAGTTTTTCAATCGCCCTTATTAATTCACCTTCAACAGTATCGGATTGCCCACTCTTTGGAACATAATTTACCCAAATGTGTTTGGCCTCTTCAAAATACTTCATTATCTCACCCCTAAACTATATATGAGTAGCGATTCACTTTGGATTCTAGCTTCTTTTCTGTAATGTGCATCTGATCTTCTCCCTAAATTACCATACTATAATTATTTAACAACTCTATCGTGACTAAAATGAAAAAGGGTGACCCCGTCCATGTCATTTCAAGACACAAACAAGAGGCCTCCCCTTTAAAAATCATCTTCCATCTTCCTCATCATCCGGCGGTTTTCTGACAATCGTCTTACTGCCGGAATACAATCCACTGGCTGACAGTCCCATAATAATTCCACCTAGAATACCCGATTTCCAGTCCTGCGGAAATAGATAGAAAATGCCGCCGCCAATACCGAAAACAAGCGAAAAAATGGGTAATAATTTCTTCGGCAAGCCATAGACTTTCAGCAGCTCGGTCAATCCAATAATGACCGGAATCAGTACAATATCTGTTACGTCCAAAGCGTGTCCCTCCTCTTTTTTCTATTCTATTCAGACTGTATGCAAGATGAATCGGCGTTTTGCATACAGTGTAGAAGAAACATTGGTGGAAAGGAGAATAACATGGTTATTGGATTGATCGTTATTTTGGCGTTGGTCTTATTGCTGCCATTTACGGTACACCGTATAGAGCGCAACTTGGAACTGTTCTTGTTCTTTATGGGCTGCGCTGCTGCATATGTCAGCGGTGTTCTGCAACCACAGCTAATTATGCAGGCGCTTCACAACCCTCTTCATATTACGTTTGCAGTAATTGCGGCGGGCGTTGTGTTCCGCTGGGTGCGCGTTCCTTTTGAGAGCACCATTCTTTATTGGAGTCAGCTCATTCCATTCCGGATTTTCCTGGCCTGTATCATCATGATTCTAGGTATTATTTCAAGCATCATTACCGCCATTATTGCGGCGCTTGTGCTTGTCGCAATTGCTTCCGTACTGCAGATGGACCGCCGTTCTGAAATCCGCTTCGTTATTTTGGCATGCTATGCAATTGGAATGGGCGCAGTACTTACGCCAGTTGGAGAGCCACTTTCGACGATTGCAACCAATAAGCTGAATGAAGACTTTTATTATCTAATGAATTTGCTTGGGTGGGATATTATTGCCGGTGTATTCGCGTTTGGATTGCTGGCGATCTTCCTCATAAAGCCGCGTCGTCGTTCCACTCAGCATTCATCCGGACAAGCAGCGGAATCTTACGTGGGTATTCTGATTCGAGGTATGAAAGTATATGTTTTTGTTTTAGCACTGACACTTCTTGGCGCTGGATTTGAACCGCTGATTAGGCTGTACTTGCTCGATCTTCATCCGTTGACACTGTATTGGATCAATATGATTTCTGCTGTGCTCGATAACGCGACACTGGCTGCAGCTGAAATCAGTCCCGCAATGGATGAATCAACTATTCAGGCCATTTTGCTCGGTTTGCTTATTAGCGGAGGAATGCTGATCCCCGGGAACATTCCGAATATCATAGTAGCGGGCAAATTAAATATTCGCAGTGGTGAATGGGCACGTACTGGTGTTCCACTCGGGTTACTCGCAATGGTCGTCTATTTTGTGATTTTGTTCGCAAGACAATGAAAAAAGACCGCAGATGATTGTTTTGCGGTCTTTCTCAATTACTGCTTATTCACCTTCACCCACACCTTATACTTGTCATCCTCAATCTCGACAGTTTTTGTATTAGGATTCGGTGCACTATTTTTCTTAATGTAACCTGCTTCAAATGATGCGGTAGCTGTGCTTTCGTCCTTAGTTTTCTCAGAAGTTGTCCCAATTCCTATCGCATCCGTCGCCACCCATGTATCCTCTTCAGATTTTTTTAAATCAGCGATAAATATCTCTTCTTTCTGATCCATTTTCCCTTTATAGACGGCAATCACGCGATCGTTATCTGCTTCCAGTATTCTGTAGACCTTTAACACTTCGGCGAATTCTTCCTCTGCATGAAGCAGATCGAGCGCTTCTTCCGGCGTGTTTGAGGTACTGTTTTTATTGGCAGTACAGCCTGTTGCAAGAAATAGAGTTAGAAGTAAGTAAAATAATTTCTTTTGCAAAACATCAGCTCCTTCTATAAGTATATCTACCTTGCTTTTTGGCTGATTAAACACGGATCAGCAAAGTGGCTTCTTCATGGCGACCACCGGGACAGATGCACCGTCTGCTCTTTTGACAATTGTTTCCTCGTATACGTGATAACCGATCGATTGATAGAGCTGTATATTTTCTGGAACATCCATCCGGACTTTGCATAATAATTCATGCATTTTCTGCTGCTTTGCATAGTCTTCTAAATAATTCAAAATTCTTTTAGCAATCCCTTGACCGTGTCGTTCTGGAATGACAGACAGCCTGAAAAAATAAATACTGTTCTCATCAATACGAAAACGTACCATTCCGACCGGCTGATCTTCGACGCAGCAAATGAAAGCCTGCTCGCCGTTTTGCAATCCTTCTGTCACTGTCTGAATCGTTTCATCCAGCGCACTGGAAGGTGGATTTTCATTTTGATACTTTAGAAATGCCTGAATCATCATATCGTGTATGACAGATGCATCCTGTACTGTAGCTTTTATGATTTTCATAGAGTCCCTCGCTTTTTGTAGTATGTTTTGTGAATATAATCAGCAAGCAATAAAGGATTGCAGTCATTCATATATACATCTTCTGCTGGAAAATATCTGCGCTCATACTTGTCGATAATCTCTTCTTTACTGCCGATATATGTATCTCTGTTAAGTGCTCGTTCCATTCTAGTCTTTCTGTCCACTTCCAGAAACAAGACGTAATCAAAGTATGCTCGTAACTCCGGTCGCTGCAGGAAAACACCCTCAAAAATCACTGTAGATCATCGCGGGATTTCGACTGCCTGCTCTTTATAACTGTCAGTTTCCTTGTCATAAAGCTCTATATAGCACTTCACTTCTAAGCCTTTTTTCAAAGGGGCCAGCAGTTTGCTGATCAAATACTCATAACGCCATTGCAGCTCATAATAGCAGAACCATTCTTCGTATGTATTGTTGTAACGGATGTTCTCGGGATGAATAAAATCGTCCAGATGAAAAAGATATGCATTTTTTACCGACTGCTGCAGCTCTGTCGCATACGTTGTTTTTCCTGATCCTCCTAATCCGTCCACTCCAATTACTACTGATTGCTTCTGTGATTCAGGTAGTTGTGGGAGCATATCGCCACTTCCTTTTTATTATCATTACTCCATTGCACCATAACGATTTTCTTTCCCCATCCAATCACTTGCATTCCGCCATTTCAAACATTCGGCTGAAATCCAGCTGGCTGAATAATCTCCTGTTTCCCAGTCACTTGCATCGGCCCAATAAAATTGATTGTTTTGAGAAATTAATGTCGCGCCGTAAATGACGGAATCATGATCTTTTAGACTAGGAAGAATATGGCACTGTGTGACACCTTCAAACAACAGTTCAACTGCAGAAGGATCTTCAGCTTGTCTTTGGAACAGAATTCTCACATTCGTATCCAGGTGCGGCGGCACATTCATGGACAAATCGTCATTAACGTAACTTTCGGTCCACATATACAGCTCTTTCAGGCAGCTGTCGTGGAAAAAGCCAAACGTTTCTAACAGGTGCTTGATTTCTGCACGGTTTGTCACTTCATTCCAATCCATAGCTTTAGCCCTCCCTTCTGACTCAGTAGTAATAAAGGCTGTAAATAACAGCCATCATCATAATGAGGAACAGTGAATTAAGATTTTTTTGTACTCCGCCTGACCTCCATTGTGTAATCGCCAGGAAGGTGAATCCTACAATTATAAAAGTAATCCCTATATTGCGCAGCACGATAACCTAAAAAACAACCCAGACATGCTGAAGATAAGTATGCCTATTGCAGTTAGCATTGTCAGCAATACTAACTGCGGTTGTTTTTCTGCCTCTTCCTCATTTTTGAACTTGCGAATACAATTTTCATAGTCATTTGCAGCCACCGCTGTCTTAAAAACATCTCTCACTCAATTAGCCTTCTATGATTTTCCTTCATCATACCATATTGCACATATTTTCCATGAAGGTATTTGATAGTTAATTGAGTAAACAGAAAAAGGCATTGCCGAAAAAGCAATGCTCAGATGGTACTTTACAATTTTCAATAAAGATTTATGTTTTGGCATCTTCATCTATAATGACGGTGACATGTGGATGATTCCTTAAAACGGATGCTGGGAAACTTTCATCCACTTCCCCTTTCGTCAACTGCTCGAATGCAGATTGTTTCTGTTTCCCTGTTATCAGTAATAAAATTTCTTTACTTCGCATGATCGTCGCAATCCCCATTGAAATTGCCAGTTCAGGAACTTCTTCTACACTATCAAAGAACTTTTTATTCGCCTCTCTTGTAGATGACGTGAGATCTGCAAGATGCGTAATGGACGAAAAAGACGTTCCCGGTTCATTGAAACCGATATGTCCATTTCTGCCGATTCCGAGAATTTGCAGATCAATTCCGCCGGTACGTTGAATTAACTCTTCATAGTTCTTCGCTTCTGCCGCGGCGTCTTCTGCATCTCCTCTAGGAATATGCGTCTGTTCCTTTGGAATATCAAGATGTGTGAATAAATTTTCATTCATATAATAACGGTAGCTGTGGTCGTGATCTGCAGGCAATCCGACATATTCATCCAGATTGAACGTAGTGATCTTTTGATAGGAAGTCCCGTTTAGCTGATGATCCACAGCCAGTTCTTCATATAATCCGAGCGGCGTACTGCCGGTTGCAAGACCAATAACAGCTTCGGGATCCTGCTCGATCTTTTGTAAGACAATTTGTGCGGCTGTTTCACTCAACTCCTTATAGCCTTTCACTGTTATAATCTTCATCTTTTCCTCCTAGTTGGCGCTTTTCCAAAATTTAATTGCAGCACTTATATTAATTGTTTCAAGTTTATATTTTATAAAACACGAATGGGAAGCCACTCAAGTTAAACTTTGATTGGCTTCCTAATTATGCTGTTATGGAGACAGTTCTCTTACCTTCGCCGCTTCGACAGACGCCCGAGCAAAAATGCTCCGGCTGCGATCCCGATGACTGTATTGGTCTTTTTATTGAACACTTGCTTGGTCATCAAATTAATATTCTGCGGACGTTCTGCCAGTCTGCGCATAAAATAACCGTACCAATCTTCTCCAAAAGGTACATAAGTACAAAAGTTATAACCTTCTTTTGCAAGCTGCAGCTGCAGATCTTTTCTGAATCCGTAGAGCATCTGGAACTCAAACTGATTGTGCGAAATCGCATGTTCTCTGACAAAGCGTTTTACATGATCGATAATGTTGTCATCATGCGTGGCAATGGAAGTAAAAGTGCCGTGAAGCAGATGCCACTCAATGATCTTTATGAAATTTTCATCGATCTCCTGCTTGTTCTGATAGGCAACTTCCGGTGATTCTTTATAGGCACCTTTGACAAGCCTGGTTCGCATATCTCGGTGATCGCGTGTATCTTGTAAGGCGCGGTGAAAATAGGCTTGAATGACAGTGCCGATATTTGTACAGCCTTCTTCTGTCAGTTCATCAACTAGCCGGAACGTCGGCTCAAGCCGCGGATAGTTCTCCATATCCAGATTGACAAAAATGTCATCTTGGGCGGCATGCTTCGCGATTTCCTTGATTTGTGCTTTGCAGAAATCATAATCGATGTCGAGGCCGAGCTGTGAAGGTTTTATAGAGATGTGTGCATCCGCCTGCTGTTCACGGATCGCGTCCACTACCGATAAAATCTGTTTCTTTGCTGTGATGGCTTTACTTTTATCGTAGACAAATTCACCTAAATTATCAATCGTACAGGAGATGCCGGCTTGATTCAGTTCTTTGACACTTTCCATCATTTCCGTAATATTGGTTCCCGCTACTACCTGCTGTGCACCTAGATGCATTCCGTAATTTTGTGCAGCACGATTCAGCAGCTGATTTTCCGATAACCCGATAAAAAAATCTCTCAGCATAAGTTCCACCTCGCCTTTATAATCTGTTTATTCAAATTATAACACGAGTGCCAGAACTATTCTCATAAACCTCTGTCGAATTACACGCCTATAAACGGCAGGCTTCTGTCTGCTGGACTGTTTGGTTTAATGATGTCCTGCAAATCAAGCAGCGGTATCGGGAAATACGGGAAACCGGCTACATATGGTGAGATTTCATACAATTGAAAATAGACAACGAGCGAAGTATCAGCGATGTAGAAATCCTGGTCAGGTCTAATTTTTGTAAAAGGTTCCAGTACAGGAGTATCCCATTGCTTTATGTGGCGGCGAATATATTCTGAAATGCGCTGAACATACGGACTGTCAGGCTTAAACAGATCAGACAAACTATAACTTCTGCCTGTTCGTGTATCGAACGTTAGAGATTTACAATACGTCATGCCATGCGCTCCTCCAGTAAATGAATAGACAATGAGATTGATACTGAGAAGTCCTCTTTGGTTGTTTTTCAGTTCATACGTAGCAAACAGCTCCACCAAATTCGGATCATAATAATTGCTTTCAACGAGCAGTTTATTCATCGCTTTAAAAATCATTTGATTGAGCTGCTGCAGCATTTTTGATTCTTCCAGCTGCGTAATGACCGGATAATAAATATCCACTTTCGGTTTTGTATTTTTCACATGATGCGTTTGAACAACGGCAGGCGATTTCATAGATTCATCCTTCCTAAGACATTTGTCTACCATATGCCAGGAACGGACAGAAAGTTTCTCGCTTTTTCCTCTGTCATATGGTAGGATGAACCTTCAACCATATGAGGATGTGACGTAAAATTGATTACTATTAAATTGCCCGAACCCGCTGTGACAATCGTTCGCAGAAAACAGGAAATGACGTCTGAAGAGACACCGATCAAGCCGATTTATGGATTTATTGATTTCCATGAAATCCCGCGTGATAAAGGCGGACTTTTACTGTTCTTCAATCAAAGTGATGAGCTTTTATTTGTAGGGAAAGCAAGAAAATTGCGCCCGCGCCTAAAGAAGCACTTTGAAGATACAGTTTCTCCATTGCGCAATCACCGTGAAGAAGTAGCAAAAATTTCAGCTGTTCTTGTCGATGATCCAATGGAACGCGAAATCTACGAAACGTATGTCATTAATACTGAGCGCGCGAAGTATAATATCGAAAAAGCGTTCTACAAAGACTAAGCTGTCTGCACTTTTGCAGATAGCTTTTTTATTTTTCGCGATTTTATATACCTTCCACATCTTTCGCCAACTGTACGTCGATAATATCAGGGACAGAAAGTCTATCTGTACCGAACGGATCGCGCAGCAGAATGACGGAAGCTGAGGGGTTCAGCGCTTCGATGATGCCTTGATAGTGATGAACCTGCCCCTCATGCCACGTTTTGATTACCACTTCGCATTTTCTGTGCCAAGCCGTTTCTAGCGTCTGTTGCATCGACTGCAGTTCAAAATCTGACAGTTCCGGCCGTTCGGTATATTGATCTTCCTGCTGCCAGCCGCGCAGTCTTTCCAAATGTTCAGGGAGCATCAGTGAAGTCCATTTAATTTTTCCTCGGTCACGATTTCGCTCCATATGAATCCCTCCTTCCGAAAGAGTATGTATGTTCGTTAGTATACAGAACGTACATTCCTATTGCAATGTAAAAAAAGACCATCGCGTCAAAAGCGATGGCCTGATCTTACTTTGGCAAACGGAAGGAGCCTACAAAGACTTCCAGTTCATGTGCCATTTGATTGGTCTGTTTAGAGCGGTCTGAAATTTCTTCGATGCTAGCAGTTGTCTGCTCCGCAGCTGCAGCGATATTGTTTGTCATATCTTCAATATCTCGTACCGAGTGTGTTAAGTTTTCTATCAGTTGTACTACTTCTGATGACTTCTGTGATTCTGAAGTCATCAGTTTGGAAATGTTTTTAATCTCCTCCACCGTTTCAGCTACTGCAGATGAAACATTGCTGAGCGACTGTGAAGTGAGTCGTACTGTTTCAGTTCCTTTTGTAATATGCTTGGTGTTTTCTGATGTAGAAGTGATTACCTGCTGAATGCGTTCAGAAATATCCTGCACCAACTTCTCCACTTCAAGAACTTCTTGGTTAGACTGTTCAGCCAGGTTTCTGACTTCTTCTGCTACTACAGCAAAACCTTTGCCATGCTCTCCTGCACGTGCGGCTTCAATTGAAGCGTTAAGCGCAAGCAAATTCGTCTGTGCGGCAATGCCGGCAATCGAACCTGTGATGTTTTGAATCTTCGTAGTGGATTCTACCAAGTTTTGAATTGTATCACCGACTTCTTGAGAACCTGTGCGGATCAACTCCATATCTCTGCTAATTTCATCCGCACGTCTTGCACCTTCAAGCGCGATATTCATCGTTTCATTGGAATTGACCAGCATTGCATCGGCATCTTCTTTCGTATTCCGAAGATCATTTGCTAAACTAGATAAGATGCCTGTTGCATTTTCTGCATTTGTTGTGCCGTCTGTTACTGCAGTTGCAACTTCTTCGATACTGTTTGCCACCATGGAAACTGCTTCGCGCATTTCGTGCAATGATCCGGACGTTTCACCGGAATTTTCAGATAGCTTATGCGAGGTAGTGTTCATTGTCGAAATCATTTCCTGCAAATTAACAGTCATTCGGTTCAATGTACGTGCCAGATCGCCTACTTCATCATTCGAACGAACTTCTGTTGCCGCTACAGCCAAATCACCGTCTGCAATCTTCTTCGCATGTTCAATCAGACTGGAGATCGGCTTTGTCTTGCGTCGAATCAAGAAGCCTGTAACGATTGAAGCAAGTAGCATTGGAATGATACTGATCAGAATACCATCACGCACGACAGCCCATGTACGTTCTTTTACAATATTCGCGTCGAAATCGATGACACTCACTGCCACGACTTCTTTGCTTGTATCATGATCCTTATGTATCGGCGCATAGCCGGACAATCGTTTCATTCCGCCGAATTCATATGGCTGCGAATACGTTGGGTGATTATGTTCCAGTAATTCATCAACCGCTTTTTTATCCATTTGGAAAGCGTCTCCCGCCTTGAATCCTTTCGCACGTAAATTATCATCCAGCGCAATCAGATTTCCGTCTAAGTCAAGGATATATTGTGTTTCAAATATATTTTTATGATCAGTTGTCCAATTCAAAGACTGGCCTATATCCTCCTGTGTCTGCGCATCGCCTGCCAATGCTTTCTCCATGTCATCCGGCCGGATTAACCCGGTTGTAATGTTCGCACAGCCATACGCTTCAATTCCTGCTGCGTCGTACAACTTATCATAAGCAGTTTTATATGTAGCAAGAGATGTAATCGCCAACATCACCACTAAAATTCCCGCAATAATAGTCCCGAGTTGAAACGTCAGTGAATCTTTAAATTTCATCAAACCTAATGCCCACCCTTCGCGTTCTTTATATCTAGTTCATTTGTTGTCTTAATCATACGCTATCTATCTCAAATTAAAAAGTAGAAAATGAAAATCTATGTACTTTCGAATTATAATAGTAAAAGTTCATCAATTTTTGTCATACAAATGTTGTAATTGCTGAAATTGCTGTATGATGAATAGTATATAAGCATAAAGTTTCTTGAATGAAAGGTAGGAGTCCAATTTGGTAGATAAACAAACTATTTTTAATTTGCTGCACGTGATGGATCAAGTGACGAATAAAATGCTAATTCGATTTCAGCAAGAATCTGAACTGGCGCTAGGTATTTCGCATATTTTAGTTTTACTGGAACTGCATAAAAGCGGAGAACAGCGTCCATCAGACCTGGCAGAAATACTTGGCTATACACCTGCCTCCCTGACGCATTTATCGACTAAACTGATTAACAATGATTATATTACCATGCGCAATGATGAGGAAGACAGACGGACAAAGTATTGGGAAATAACTCCGCTCGGTGTAGAAATTTTAGACAAAGCGAAAGAACACGGCAAAGAAGTACGTACGGAATTCTTCAGCCATCTGTCAGAAACTGAACAAAAACACTTGCTGCAGATATATACAAAATTGAATGATACATTTATTTGATTTATGAGTTTGCAAAGAAAAAAGGCTGCCGATTTGGCAGCCTTTTCCTATGCAAAGATCAGCGCAATTTAACTGAACCACCGTCGACCATAATTGTCTGGCCAGTAATGTAATCTGCGTCTTCACTTGCGAGGAAAACTGCAGTACGACCGATGTCTTTTTCGGGATCTCCCAATCGGCCTAATGGATTCTTCGCAAGCATGGCTTTGTATGGTTCAGGATGCTCTGAAGCCCACTGCTTGATTCCCGGAGTTTCGGCAATCGGAGAAATCAAGTTGCATGTGATACCGTATTGTCCCCATTCATTTGCAGCGACTCTTGAAAGACCGCGGATCGCTTCTTTTGCAGCTGCGTAAGATGCCTGGTTAATATCTCCATTAAGACCTGCGCCAGAAGCGAAGTTGATAATTTTCCCTTTGCTTTCCTTTAAATAAGGAAGGGCTGCCTGCATTAAATAAAATGTCGGATAAAATCCGGTGTTGAAAGAGAAATCCAAATCATCCTGTGTGATTTGATCTATCGCTTTCATGCGCGATGCATGTGCATTATTGACAAGAATGTCAAGTTTGCCAAACTGCTCTGTTACTTTTTCAACAATAGTCGGCAATGCTGCATGTTTGGATAGGTCTGCTTGAATAAATATCGACTTCGGAGAGATTTTCTGCAATTTCTCCATTGCTGTTACGCCTGCCTGCTCATTCAGGTCAACGATTGCAACAGTTGCTCCTTCTTTTACATAAGCCGTCGCGATTCCTAGACCGATACCACCTGCGCCACCTGTAATAATTGCGATTTTTCCGTCTAATTTCATCTGTACCATCTCCTTGTTGTAATTATTTTAACATTAAATCACTTGTACAGTAAACTAATTGAACTTGAGGAAAAGCGGTGGTCAAATAGAAATCTTGGTGAGCGAGATTGCGGATGGTTTTCCGAATAAATACCCTTGAAACAACTGGTAGCCTCTGTTTTTCAGCCATTCAAAATCTGCGAGTTCTTCAATTCCTTCTGCTAATGGAACAGAGCCGATCGCCAGTGCTTTCTCGAGAAACTGTTCCGCGATCTGCTGCTTTCCTAGATCCTTTGCCACACCTTAGTATCCATTTGTGCTGCATGATTCATGCAAAAGTCGTATAATTCTTTTATCCTTGCTATTTCAAATAATACGCACCAGCATATCGGATCGTTTTAAGTGCTCATCCACCGATTGAATAAGCGCAGGCTGTTGATAATTTTTAAAAGAGACTTCAAATTTTAGATCTTGAACTCGACAAGCATTACAAGGCATCCCGTTCACCCTTTCTTTCCATATTTATTAGATGATAACATGTTTCCGGTTCTTTTTTCACAGATTAGCCAATGAGCTTAAGGTTAATTAGCAAGCAGGTGTTTAGATTCCCTTCATTTGTGGAAAGACAAGGGTATAGAACGTCTAACGGCACTGTTAATTAGACAGACGTTTTGTATAATTAAGGTACAGGTTTTTATCATGTGGAGGTGACGAGATTGAAGGTGCTCTTGTATATTAGTGCCATAGTTGCCGTAGCGGCTTTAGTAGTCATTGCAATTGCTATTATCAAAACGGCCAAAACGGTCAAAGAAGCGATGAAAGATGTAACAGACACCATGAAACGCGTAGAATTAAAAGTAAGCGGCATCACAGACAAAACCGATCAGCTGATGAATCAAACGAATCAAATTGCTGAGGATGCAAATGCTAAACTGCAGTCCGTTGACGGATTGGCGGCATCGGCAAAGGAGCTGCGTGATTCAACAGAATATGTGCAGCATTCCTTGGCCAAGATGGCGGATCAGGTGGCTGCACCGCCCGGCAAGTATGCGAAATTGATGCAACAGACAACCGTTTTATCTGAAGTGGCCGCGCGTATGTATTACAGCGCAAAGCAGCAGAAAGAAAAGAGGTGAACTAGATATGGATTGGGTATTAGGTATTGGCGTCTTACTCATTGGTATTGCTCTTATTATTGTGGCAGTCGTGTTGATCAAGCCACTTGGGAAATTAACTGAAGTGCTCGAAAGTGTAAAAAAAACCACGGACACCATGCCAGCAACGGTAGCGGATATTACGGGTCAGACCCAACAAATACTTCACACGAGTAACGAGACGATCAGTAATGTGAATAAGCAGGTTGCCGAAGTAACGCCTGTTTTCCAAATTGTTGGAGATGTCGGTGAGGCTTCACGCGAAGTCACCACGGCTGCCCTTGACCGTTCTGTACGATTGAAGGAACGTGTAGGCAATGCAAGTGAGTTTGTTCAGGAGAAAGAATACAAGGGCCTCTATGGTTTAGTTACACTTGTATTTTATCTGATGCAGCAAAAGAAAGAACTGAAAAGGTTTAAGTAATAAAAAATACTTCCCGCAGCTTTAATGCGTGATGTGCACCCCAAAAGTTAGAGTTATAAAATCTAACTTTTGGGG
>NZ_JARICI010000026.1 GCF_029257255.1 Sporosarcina sp.
CGCTTTAACTATTTCATTCAGTTTAGCAGCTTCACTGGTTGTGGCATTGACAGTTGTTCCAATGCTCGCCAGCCGTATGCTGAAAACACCGAATACAAACCGTAATGCCAGAAAACGCCGTTCGAAAAAATGGCAGACATTCGAAAAGACTGTCAAATGGGCTCTCGGTCATCGGATCATTGTCCTGGTCTTGACAACTGTGCTGCTCGGGGCAAGCGGATTTGGTCTGTTCAAAGTTGGAACCGAATTTCTTCCTTCAACAGATGAAGGATTCTTCAATATCAATGTGAAATTGCCGAACGGTGCTTCTCTTGATTCGACAAATGATGTGGTAAAACGAATTGAGGAGAAAATCAAGAAAGAAAAAGACGTGGAAGTATATGTAAGTTTGGTCGGAGGTACACAGCAAAGCATGGCACAGGGCGGTTCGGAAGGCAATATGGCCGAGATTTCCGTCAAATTAGTGCCGCTTGATGAGCGTGACCGTTCTGTTTTTGAATTTGTAGACAAAGTGCAGCCGAAAGTACTGGATGAAATTGGGGATGACGCAGATGTCAGCTTCAATATGCAGACAGCTGCAGGCTCCAGCCCAAACACGCTGAACTTCTCGTTACATGATACCGATGAAGCACGTTTGGATGAAGCTGTCACAAAACTCGACACAGAATTGCGAAAAATGGATTCTGTTACAGAAGTCAAAAATGATTTAGTGGATACAGTTGAGGAAGTGAAAATAGAAGTAGACCGACAGAAAGCGTCGGATGCCGGCCTTGCGCCGTATCAAATTGCGCAGACCGTCAGTGACGTGACTCGCGGTGTTTTCGCTACACAGATTGTCTGGAAAACAGGCGAAGTAATCGGTGTGAATGTCAGCTACGACGAAAGCTTCCGCAACGGTGTAGATAAATTAAAAGAGCTTGAGCTGAAAACTCCGCTTGATACGTATGTGAAACTGAAAGATGTAGCCAATGTGAAAATTGCTGAAGGTCCTGTGGCGATTCAGCGCGTAGATCAGGCGCATTCTATTTCATTCACGGTGAAGTACCTGTCCAGTGAATCTCTGGGCGAAATGACGAAGCGTGTGAACGATCTGGTGGATGATCTCAATCTGCCGAATGAAGTGGAACTTTCATACGGTGGAGATCGTGAACTATTCGAAAGTGCGATTAATGATATGCTGATGGCCATTATTTTGGCTGTTGTATTAGTATATATTGTCATGGCTGCACAGTTCGAGTCGTTTAAATATCCATTTGTCATCATGTTCTCTGTGCCCTTGATGATCATCGGGGTATCACTTGGACTTCTGGCGACCAACACACCGGTCAGCGTTACGGCGGTCATTGGAGTGCTCATACTCGTCGGAATCGTGGTCAACAATGGAATTGTTCTTGTCGACTACATCAATCAACGAAAAGAAGCAGGACTCAGCTCATATGATGCGATTATTTCTTCTGTCCGAGACCGTGTACGTCCAATCCTAATGACAGCTCTCACAACAATTCTCGGGTTGCTGCCATTAGCGCTGGCACTCGGTGAAGGAACAGAAATGAATCAGCCAATGGGCATCGCAGTCATCGGTGGTCTGATTAGCTCGACATTCCTGACACTTTATATCGTGCCGGTAATTTATAGCTTGTTGGATCGCGAGACGAGACGCAGTGCCAAAGAAGTAAAATCTAAATAAACAAAGGAGACCGGCAGGAGAGATCCAATCTCACTGCCGGTCTTTTGTATGTAACGCGTTTTTGAATATTTCACTGCAAGGAGAAGTATAATGGCATTGGGAATACACGTTACAGATCGTATCTAAGAATATATACTGACAGCACCTAAACTATTTGCAAAGCAAAGTTATTATGTTATAATACTTTAAAAGTATCCAATAACTTAATAACTTTGACGCAAATGTCAAAGGGGAGTAGCTATAGGGAAACCTATTTCATAATCGTCAATACATGGCTGTTACGAGTCATCGGTTATGATAGCTGGATTTTGAACGTTAAATTCCGACTTAGCGAGACCTTTGCCTATTATTAGGTGAGGGTCTTTTTATATTGTAAAAAACAGGGAGGAATACCGTTGGATCCGATTTTATTAGAATACGCATGGGTACTCATCGTACTGATCGTACTCGAAGGCTTACTCGCAACAGACAACGCGGTCGTTATGGCAGTCATGGTCAAACACTTACCAAAACCGCAGCAAAAGAAAGCACTATTTTATGGCTTGTTCGGAGCATTCGTTTTCCGCTTCACGGCATTGTTCATGATCACATTCCTCGTGAAATTCTGGGAAATCCAAGCGATTGGTGCGGCTTATCTATTAGTTATAGCCGGTAAAAATATATACGATAAACTGACCCACCATCAAGCGAATCATCCGAATAAGAAGCCTAAAAGACAATCTGGTTTCTGGATGACCGTGTTAAAAGTAGAATTGGCGGATATCGCCTTTGCATTAGATTCCATGCTTGCAGCGGTCGCGCTTGCAGTGACGTTGCCTGAATTAGGCGATTTCCATATTGGCGGCATCAACGGCGGACAGTTTGCGGTTATGCTTCTCGGTGGAATGATCGGCCTGATCATGATTCGTTTCGCAGCAAAACAATTTGTCATTTTGCTCGAGAAATATCCAACACTCGAAACTGCAGCCTTTTTAATTGTCGGCTGGGTAGGGGTAAAGCTAGCAGTCCTAACACTTGCACACCCTGCACTGCTCATCATCCCAGAATCATTCCCGCACTCAACGTTGTGGAAAACAACATTCTGGGCAGTATTGTTAATCTTGGCAATTGGCGGCTATCTGCTTGCAGTTGCGAAACAGAAAATAAAAAAATAACTTGTCGCAGCTCCTTCTTTAAGTTGAGGGAGCTGTTTTTGATTTTGTCTACTTTTTCACAGGAAAACTAGCTCTAGTATAATATTTTCAACTTTTCTTATCACAATATATAAGGGGGTGTGAAGGATTCCATAAAAATTATTGTAAAACAAGCCAGTGTACCGAAGTGCAGGGTGACGACTCCGGGAGGTCAGCTTGACGGGTGATGACGACTTAGGGGAACGAAGTGACCATAGGTTGTAGAAGGAACACGGTATTGCCTTAATTTTTGTAAAGTTCACAGAAATACGGCAAAGCGAACCCTTTGCTGTTCGCTTGGCTCACCGCAGGCCCTCCGGAGCGTCCACCCGGAACGCAGGGGAACGATTTCTCTTCTACTTACCAGCACACTGGTTTACTTGTTGGTGCATCGTGAATGACTGGTTTACAATCTGTAAAAGAGTGTAAAATACCTGATAACGCTATCTTTTTGGCAACGCTTTTGATAAAGTAGGAAAATGAAGTTTCCGTTATGAAAGGAATTTGAAAAAGATGAGGCTTTCCAGGGAAGTTTTTCAAAAGTTTACACCAGCTCAAATCATAGTATTCTATTATTTCTTAGCCATTGCTTCCTCTTTTCTGTTGCTAAACTTGCCTGGCGTCTACAAGCCCGGCGTGAAAGTTGCGTTCATTGACAGCTTGTTCACGGCTGTGAGTGCTGTCAGTGTTACTGGTTTGACTCCTATCAGTATTGGGGAGACCTACTCTGTCTTTGGTCTCTGTATGCTCATGCTCGTACTGCAATTAGGAGGAATTGGCATCATGTCGATTGGTACATTCTTCTGGCTGCTAGTCAAAAAACGTATCGGCATGCGAGAGCGTCAGTTGATCATGATCGATACAAACCAGTATTCACTTCAAGGGGTCGTGCAGCTGATCCGCCATATCATACAATTAATCGTTGTGATTGAGCTGATCGGTGGAGCAATTTTGACATTATATATTTATCGTTTTTATGACTCATTTAGTGAAGCTCTGCTGAACGGGATGTTTATGGCAGTCTCAGCTACGACGAATGCCGGTTTTGACATAACCGGCCAGTCCATGATTGTTTATCAAGATGATTATTTTGTGCAGCTAATTCTAATGATCTTAATTATATTAGGGGCCATCGGGTTTCCAGTACTGATCGAAGTTAAAGCTTTCTTTTCGAAAAAAGTACCGCATTTCCGTTTTTCTCTTTTCACTAAAATCACAACAGCCACATTTGGTTTACTGCTGGTTTTCGGTACACTGATGATTTGGCTGCTGGAATCATTTCATTCGTATAAAGGCATGAGCTGGCATCAGCAGCTGTTTACTTCTATGTTTCATTCTGTATCCGCGCGTTCTGCTGGCCTGGTCACATACGATGTGACGAATTTCAGTGAAGCAACAGACATATTCGTCAGCTTACTGATGTTCATCGGTGCTTCGCCTAGTTCTGTAGGCGGAGGGATTCGTACAACAACTTTTGCGATTGCCCTACTGTTTCTGATCAACTTTGCCAGAGGGAATGACGTCATTCATATATTCAAGCGTCAAATTAAATTAATCGACGTATTCCGTTCCTATGCGGTTATATTGGTAGCTTGTTTTATGGTAATGACCGCGCTGTTACTGCTTCTGCTTACAGAACCTGGCATACCGGTTGTACCTTTACTGTTTGAGATTACTTCCGCTTTCGGAACTTGCGGTATGTCGCTTGGCATCACTTCCGATTTATCAACCGTAGGGAAGCTGG
The DNA here is from genome assembly GCF_029257255.1 of Sporosarcina sp. Classification (GTDB taxonomy): domain Bacteria; phylum Bacillota; class Bacilli; order Bacillales_A; family Planococcaceae; genus Sporosarcina. The sequence continues at coordinate 4,604 of NZ_JARICI010000026.1, forward strand.
TCATCATGGTATTGATGTTCATTGGACGGGTTGGATTAATTTCATTTATCTACACGTTAGGCGGTAGGACAAATAAAACACCGTATCATTATCCAAAAGAACGTGTGATTATTGGGTGATGAATGTAAAAAAGCAGGATTGAGAGAAAAACCTCTCAATCCTGCTTTTTATGTTAATTGCTTCTGTAGAGAGAGAAGCACACTTTCGGACAGATGGAAATACTGTGCTTTCTGAGTCGGAGTGTATTGTACAATCAGATAACCTGGAGCCTCTGTGACAGTGAAGTCTTCCTCTAATTTAGCTGCTGTTTGCGTAATAAATACTTGTTTACGGATCGTCCGGTTGGTATGGCCGAATGCTTCAAATGTTTCTCCCAATATATGCGGAGAGCGTACAAGCAGCTGGTTTATTTCATTCAATTGATCTTCTGCTAACTCAGAATCCCACCAAATCCTTCGCGGCAGGAATTTCTGATGCAGTAAGTAATCTATTTTGAGCAAACTGACTGCAATTCGTGTATCCACCTTCAGTACTTCTTTCAAGAAGCGTTCCAGCCGGGTGAACAGATCTTCGAATTGATGACCAATCCGAGACCACCCCTGCTTCTCCCAAAAGGCACCAAACAGCTGAAAGAAGTCGAATGGTGTCTCCACCAGTTCCGTGACAATATACTCCATTGAGTGAATAAAACGACCTGAATTCCAATATTTCTCCAAAATATCTTCTGTTTGCTTGATGCGCAGCATATCATCAAAAGACAGCACATTGTTAGAGACGATTTCATAAGGAGCTGTGTCGATATATCGATAACCGAATTCTTCCGCTTGTATACGCAAGCCAGTGCCGCGCAAAAGCTTTAAGAAACCGAGCTGAAGTTCTTCTGGTCGCAATGCAAATACTTCATTGAATGTATCCCGGAAAGAACTGTAATCTTCTTCAGGCAGACCTGCAATTAAATCTAGATGCTGTGCGATCTTCCCGCCTTCTTTTACCATGGTGACAGTGCGTGAAAGCTTCGTGAAATTCTGGCGTCTCTTCACGAGTTCATTTGTCAGATCATTTGTTGACTGAACTCCGATTTCAAAACGGAATAAACCAGGAGGTGCTTCTTCGTTAAGGAATTCAATTACTTCGGGACGCATGATATCTCCCGTGATTTCAAATTGGAATACGGTTCCCGGTAAATGTTCATCAATTAAGAACTGGAACATCTCCATTGCGTAACTTCGACTGATATTAAATGTACGATCGACAAATTTGAACGTCTTTACCCCATGCTTCATTAAATAACGTATATCTTCTTTAATTGCTTCCCGGTTGAAATAACGTACGCCGACTTCTATAGAAGAAAGGCAGAACTGGCACGAGAAAGGACAGCCACGACTTGTTTCGATATACATGACCCGTGTAGACAGGTTCGGCAGATCTTCTTCGAAACGGAAAGGAGAGGGTAACGTGCGCAAATCCAATTTAGGACCAGGTGCAGTAATTTTCAAGCCTTCATTTTCTCGATAAGCTATTCCCTGGACGCTTGAAATTTCTTTTTTATCATCAATAGCTGTTAAAAGATCTTTAAATGTCTGTTCACCTTCGCCGATGACTATATAATCAATTTCAGGAACCTTCTCGAGCCATTGGTCATAATCGTATGAGACCTCTGGACCACCGCACACAATGATGGTTTCGGGTTTTGTTAATTTTAGCAAACGAATAACTTTTAATGTTTCTTCTATATTCCATATATAAACACTAAATCCGACAACATCGGGTGAATACTGATATAACTCGGAAACGATTGATAATGTTGGATCGTTTATTGTAAACTCAGCCAGTTTGCATGAATACTCCGGCTCTGCATAAGCTTTTAGATAACGAATTGCGATATTGGTGTGTATATATTTGGCGTTTAAAGTGGATATAACGATATTCATGATAAAACTCCTTATTCCTCAATAATAGTATAAATAGTAAATTAAAAGAGTATAAATACCTATGTAACGCTTTTTGGATATGTGGCATAATGGGTACTCATAGCATATATTTTCAATTATTAAACTTTTCGAATATAAAGATTTTAAACCTATAACCTATAACGATTAAGATCTGAACGAGGGGGTTGTGATATGGTTATGCAAACAGTGGATAGTGATCAATTTCTCGAAAGCTCTTCTTACAAAATTATGGTTAATAAAAATGGTGACATTCTAGGTATGACAAAAGCGATGAAATGTTTGATGGATCATGATAATGAGCCGAAACATATTTCGGATTTGTTTGATACTGACCTTCTTGGACAAGTCGAATTGCAATTGAAGGATCGAGATTTTCAGGGTGGTTATGTCAAAAACGGATTAACAGGACATCTTCTTCAAAAAAATATTTGTGCATCGTGCTATATTATATACCAGCCGCAAAGTGAAAGGGCAATAATCACAATAAAAATCACAAAGAATAAAAATGATTTTTTTAAAGTGTATGAAAATGCATTTAATGAAGCGAATATACCAATGGCGATCATCAATGAAATGGGACTATTTGTTACAGTCAACCGGGAGTTTAAAGAGCTTGCTTTTAGCCGGAATACGGAACTTATTCATTTTAAAACATTCCTCGAAGCGTTTCATCATGAAAGTGAATTTTGTTTTGCTTCCTTATTACGTAATACACGTAAAACTGGTTTCACTCAAACGAGATGGACCTATCATGGCCAAGATCAAATCTACTTTTACAATATCATCACACAATTAGATCTAGATACCAATATTATTATTGTAAAATTACTTGATGTGACAGAAGAGGAAAATTTACAGCGATTATTGGCTCATTCTGTTCAATTATCCACGACGGGTGAAATTGCAGCCAGCGTGGCTCACGAAATTAGAAATCCAATGACAACCCTTCAGGGCTTTCTTCAATTGTTAGAACACGAAGTAAAAGGCAATGCACAAAAATACGTCACGATCATTCAAGAGGAAGTTAAGCGGATGAATGAGATTCTTAATGAAATGCTGAGTCTCTCTAAACCTTCTGTAGACGTAATGAGCCTTTTCTCGTTATCTTCACTTGTGGAAGAAGTTCTGGTCTTATTGCGACCTAAAGCAATGCTAGATCAAATCAACCTGGAAAATGAAAATCTGACTCAGGAACAGGTGCTGATTAAAGGCAATCCCAATCGAGTGAAACAAATTTTCGTCAATCTTATAAAAAACTCAATGGAAGCAATGGGACCTAATGATACCTTAAGTGTATGCGTATATGAAAGTGATCCACATAATGTGTGTGTTCTGATTGCTGACACAGGGATAGGAATGAGCAAAGAAATCATGGAGAATATTTTTGTGCCATTCGTTTCTACGAAAGAAGGAGGAACTGGACTAGGACTGCCGTTTGTTAAAAAAACGGTGAATGAGTACGGGGGGAGCATTTCTGTTAAGAGTGAGTTAGGTAAAGGAACCGAATTCCGTGTAAATTTCCCTCGTGCAGTTTATTCTTCTTAATTCACATTTTGTAACCAGTTAGAATTAGTTTCATACCAGTTGTAAAGTTAAAACCCGATCAGCTTTACTTATGATCGGGTTTTAACTGTTATTTAATTGTAGAAGCCATTTGTCTAAATTCCTTGATTTGTTCATTGTCTTCAGCAGCGTAAATAGTTACTCGTACTAACTTATCTTCACGTTCCATGACATAGCCTTCGAAATAGCCTTCATTAGACTCGGCTTTAGCTCCTTTAACGTCAAGGATACCTTCACCTTTAGGAAGATCAGCTTCCTCTGTCAATTCTTCGGGCTCAGTACCGTTGCTGGATGCTTTTAAGAGTTCTTCCATATTTTTGTACCACTCATCGAAATTAAAAGCTTCTCCGCCCTTTTCAGTCGTTTCAATACGCATGAATGTTGCGCCGTCATCTTTTGAATATAAGCTGTCTCTTCCAGGTTCTTCACTAGTTAACGTATAGCCAGGAATTACCATGATAGAATAATTCTGTTCATCGCTTTTCGTTTCTACTGCTTCTGCTAGTAAGTCACCTTGGCCTGTACTGTCTGTCGCTGCATTTTCATCAACAGCATCGCCATCAATTTCTGTCTCTGGCTCAGCTGCAGGTTCTTCTACAGGAGGAATATCGCTCACGTCATTTTTGTCATTGTCATCTGCGTCGGAAGTTCCGCATGCTGCAAGAAGTAAAGAGGCTGCTAACGAAGCGGAAATAATACCCCATTTGATGTTCATAATGTGACACTCCTTTATTTACAATTCTATTTATGGGACGGAACAGCAGTGAGAAGGTTTCATTCTTTTGTGCTGTGTATAATTTTATACCGTTTATGGTTGATCACCGTTTTTTCTTCCATCTCTAGCTCTTCGAAATTCTCCATATATGTCAAATCCACAATAACAGAGTTTTCATTGACCTTTTCTACAATTCCTTGCAATCCTTCTTTAAATTCAATAATATCCCCGACTTCTGCAATTGTCATCATGTAACTTCCTTTCTATCTTCATGAATTACTCTAAATAGTAGAGCGGTAAGAACTTTTTCTTGAGAATTACTTTCTAGTTTGCCTGAAAACTTACAAAAGGTAAAGGGTTATCTATTAAAAATTATTTAATTAAAAGACAGAACTGTCGGAATATGTCGATAACTTTATGGCGCAATCGGTACATATTTTTAGTATAATGAACAGCAATGCTACTTGTGATGGAAGGTGTATGAGGTGGAGTGTAACCGTGAACTTGAAATTGAACGTCTCAGAGCGCAACTTTTGAAAGTTGCAGAGTATGAAGGTTTACATTCTGACCGTACCGTGTCGCTGAGCCGTGAACTGGATTTGTTGATTAATGAATACGAAAAATACAAAGCAGAAAATGGTTTAAAAGAAATTTTGTGATTTAGGTTTATATAGATACAAACCGGGGGATAATATATTTGAACACAGCAACATTCTCATTTCCCCCTTTTGTGGATCAGTCATATTTATATGATTGGTCCTCTTTTTTTTGCTTGCTTCATTGTAAAAATATTTAAACTTCGATACGATAGTACATAGAAATAGCCCAAAGGAGTGTTAGTATGCATCAAGAGAAAATTGCTTTTATTGGAACCGGTGTTATGGGAGCAAGCATTGTGAAACATTTGCTGAAAGCTTCTTATGACGTAACCATTTTTACTAGAACGAAATCCAAAGCAGATTCGCTAGTAGAAATGGGAGCCAAGTGGGCGGATACTGTGGGAGATGCTGTAAAGGGAGCGGATATCGTCTTTACGATGATCGGCATGCCTTCCGACGTAGAAGAAGTTTATTTTTCAGAGGGTGGTATTTTCGCGAATGGACATCATTCTCAAATAGTTGTGGATATGACTACTTCTAGTCCCGACTTAGCTGTGAAAATTGCAGAAAAAGCTGAGCAACTTCATATGAAGTCACTTGACGCACCAGTTTCCGGCGGCGATGTGGGAGCACGTAACGGTACACTTTCGATCATGTGTGGCGGAGAAAAAGATCTTTTTGATCGTTTATTGCCTGTTCTATCTGTGTTTGGCAATCAAATTATCTATCAGGGCGCAGCGGGCTCTGGCCAGCATACAAAAATGTGCAACCAAATTATTGTTGCAGGAAATATGATTGGCGCATGTGAGTCATTGTCATATGCGATGAAGTCAGGTTTAAATCCAGATACTATGTTGCAGTCAGTCGTGTCAGGCGCTGCAGGCTCATTTTGTTTATCTAATCTGGGGCCGCGCATTATTGAAGGGGATTATGAACCAGGATTTTTCGTGAAGCATTTCGTCAAAGATTTGAATATTGCGTTGCAGGAATCAGAAAGATTGAATTTAAACTTGCCGGGTCTAAAGCTCGCGCGACAGACGTATTCAGAGCTGCTGGAGCAGGGGTACGGCGAAAAAGGCACGCAAGTTTTGATTAAACATTATATTGATTAATCTTTATGGCAGAAGGCTGAACAGGGCTTTCTGCTTTTTTAGAATTTCCACATGCACAGCAAAGAACCATTTGATCATTTTCTACAAAAGGAAAATCACTAAGTTCACTCCGACATGTTTAGCATCCTAGAAACTAATTCCGACTCTCAAATGAAAGTTCTGCTTCTTTCTGCAATTCTACCCCATTGATATTATAAAGATTGACCGTTCTTTTATACACGATATAGAGAGTGACAAAAAAATGAAGCAATCGCTAAAACGATTATTAATCTTGCGCACAGTTTGGGAATGACTGTCATTGCGAGATGGCTCAAGGATTTCTGAACAGTGGACATAATCTAGAAAAAGTACTTAAAAAGCCGCTTTTCACGCGAATATCTTCACATAAATTCCATCATCCTGCACATCCTACTAATTCAATACGAAAGTGGAGGAGTGGACGATCATGTTCGATATTTGGCTATGGCCGATGGTATTTGTCAGTGCCATTATGCTGGCAATTTGTTTAGCGGGACTTAGAAAATCAAGCCGTGCGCTGCAGCTTAATGAAAAGGATCAAATTCCTGAAACTGCTGCAAATCATCCATTTACAATGAATCCACTGTTATGGATTATACTCGTGGCATCTGTCTTTACCTTCATTGTGATTTTTTATTACTGGGCCTCTTTCTATTAAAGAAGGAGGTTTTTTTGTTTGTGGAAACTATCCTTCTTTTGAGGTGAAAAAAGGTTATTTGTGGTATGATGGAATGGATGCAGGCAAACGAACTTTTAGATATTTTGTATTGGATGATGAACAGAAGGAGCGATTACGTATGGTTTCTATAAATAATAAAGATTTTCTCTTTGCACCGATTGCCGACCAAATCATTTCTTCGGAAAAAGTTGCCCACGTGCAAATCGGCAATAACGCAGAGCACGCTCTTCTCGTTTTAACGAAGACAGGGTATTCTGCCATTCCTGTACTAGACCATCAGTATCATTTAAAAGGTTTGCTCGGAATTGGTATGATTACAGACTCCATTTTAGGATTGGAACGTATTGAGTATGAGCGATTGGAAGATATTAAAGTGGATGAGATTATGGATACTTCACTTCCCACTATTCGTGTAACGGATCGTTTTCAGCGAGCTATGGATCTACTAATTAATCATCCGTTTCTTTGTGTGACAGAAGAAGATGGAACATTCGCAGGGATTTTAACCAGACGAGTGATTTTAAAAGAATTCAAGAAATATATTTATAGCTCTCAGTAAATGAGAATTGCTTACCTATAACAAATTCTATGATGATAATTATACCGAAGGCTCCTTTAACGGAGTCTTTTTCTTATAGAGGGGAGTCAGAAGAGACTTGCAGAAAGAAACTAAAAAGCCGCTCGTTCTTGCCGCTGTTATGCTTGCGATGTTTGTCAGTGCAGTGGAAGCGACGATTGTTACAACTGCGATGCCCACAATTGCTTCAGAACTTGGCGGCTTTTCACGCTATAGCTGGATTTTTTCATCTTATTTACTAATGAGCACGGTCACTGTCCTGATTTATGGAAAGCTTGCAGATTTATTCGGTAGAAAACCCATTTTCTTTGTAGGTCTAACGATTTTTTTATTGGGTTCAATCCTTTGTGGCTTTGCAGTTTCAATGGAACAGCTCATTGTCTATCGTTTGATACAAGGACTTGGTGCTGGAGCGGTCATGCCGATCGCGACAACGATCGTAGGTGATATTTACACAACAGAAGAACGTGCAAAAATTCAGGGCTATCTGTCGAGCGTGTGGGGGATCTCCGCAGTTTCTGGACCGATCATTGGTGGATTACTTGTCCAATATGTCAATTGGCAGTTCGTGTTTTGGATCAATGTACCGCTTGGGCTTCTTTCAATGGCAGGAATTTATCTGTTTTTGCATGAACCGAAGAAGACGCAGAAAGCCTCGATTGATTACAAAGGGGCATTCCTGTTAACTGCCGGATTATCTTCAGTCCTGATCTGGTTGGTAGAAGGCGGCCAGGCTTTCGAGCGTCTGTCAGCCAGTAGCTTGCTGTTGCTTTCATTGTCAGCTGTCCTGTTCATTTTATTCTTTAAACAGGAAAAACGGGCTGATGATCCGCTGATTTCATTTAGTATATGGAAGAATCCTGTCATTTTATATGCGAATCTGGTTTCTTTAACCACAGGTATAATTTTGATTGGAATTTCATCGTATCTTCCTACCTATGTATACGGGGTGATGGAGCAGCCGGCGATTATTGCCGGATTTACCTTAACGACTATGTCGATTGGCTGGCCTTTAGCTTCTTCGATGGCAGGACATTTATTGCTGCGGTTTGGGCCGTTTCTGGTTTCTCTTGCGGGCGGTATTTCATTAGTGATTGGTGCATTGATGTTTGTTCTCATGAATGCTTATTTGGGACCTGTCTGGGCAGCTTGTTCTAGTTTCTTTATCGGAATTGGAATGGGACTGACGAATACTTCTTTCATTGTCACCATACAAGGAGCGGTGCCGCGCGAGCAGAGAGGTTCTGCAACAGCCGCGAATATGTTCATGAAGAATTTTGGTAATACCATCGGTGCTTCCTTATTCGGCGCCATATTGAATGGCACGCTGCTGTCATACTTCGCCTCTAAGAAATTAGCGTACACAGTCGATGATGTGAATATGATGCTAACGAATGAAGGGCGCACATCCATTCCTTTACAAGAGTTGCTGAGTCTGCAGAAAGGACTGGCTAATTCACTGCATTGGGTGTACATTGCGATATTTGTATTAGCGCTGATCAGTCTACTGCTGATTTTACGAATTCCAAGAGGAAAGGTGTATGAGCATGTCAACAACTGAGTTTGATATTATAAAAGCCTTGGCGGAAGAAGGAAATATGCGCAAAGCATCGGAACGTCTGCATTTATCACAGCCTGCCTTGTCACAACGTCTGCAGACCATCGAAAAAGAATGGGGGATGCTGCTATTCATTCGTTCGCAGAAGGGGCTGGAACCTACGCCAGCGGGTGAGCATGTGATTGCATATGCAAAAGAATCGCTGGCAAAACGCGATGAAACACTGGAAATGATTGCGTCGCTTGAAGATAAAGTCCATGGAACGCTGAAAATTGCCTGTGCTTCGATAATCGGTCAGACTTGGCTTCCACAAGTTCTGAAAGACTATGTCACGTTATATCCGGATGCGAAAATTTCTTTGATGACGGGCTGGAGTTCCGAAATTTCCAAAGCTTTGTACGAAGGCGAGGCACATATTGGAATCGTCAGAGGGCAGACGGATTGGAAGAGTAACCGTGTGTATTTGTTCCGGGATCAGCTGTATCTTGTCGATCGGGAAATTTCTACAATTGATGAACTCAAAGATACCAACCGACATTTCATTCAGTTTAAAAGTGATTCAAATTATTATATGGAAATTCAACGTTGGTGGCATAAGCATTTCAATCAAAATCCAAGCCGCCAAATTATTGTGGATCAGATCGAGACATGTAAACAGCTGGCTTTAAATGGTGTAGGTTACGCGATTTTACCTTCCATTACTCTTTCAGGAGATGAGCGGGTCAATCGTATCCCTTTGCTGAACAGTGAAGAAGAGTTCGAGCTAACACGTGATACATGGCTGATTGGTTATAATTCTACATTCGAATTAAAACAAGTGAATGCTTTCGTCGAGATCGTGCAGAAGTATGCAGAGATCTTGCGTAAGGAGCAATAAAAAATGGCTTTCCCGCTGAATAAAAAGGGAAGGCCATTTTTTATTTATTATGTCGTGCGGGAGGAATTAAGCAATTCTTTCTTTTGCTTTGCCCAGACTGAAGCTAATATGAAGCATAGCAGTAAAATAATCGTTCCGACAATATAAGGCGAACGCATATCAATGTCGAAAATATAGCCTGCTGTTGCGGGGCCTATCATATTACCTAAGCTCATATAAGCGTTCATCATGCCGGCTGCATAGCCTTGTTCGGTACCGGCGAGTTTCGATACGAGCGTATTGACTGCCGGGCGGAGAAGTGAGGTCGCGGTGGAAAAGATGGTTGCGACCAGTAAAATCATAAAGAATTTATTAACGAAAAGAATGCAGAACATAGCAGTGGCCGCGATTAGCAAATTGATAAGAATAATACGCATCTCGCCAAAGCGTTTGAACAATTTATCGATCACGAATGTCTGGATTATGACCCCTACAAATCCGCCGACTGTAATAATGACCGCAATTTGTGATGGTGTGTAACCGTATTTCTGGTCTACATATAGTGAAATAGTCGATTGGAAGTTGGCCAATCCGAATGAAAAGACAAACATGACGATCAACATGACAAAATAGGGCGTCTTTGTCGAACGGCGCATCTGCTGAAATAAGTTTTCATTCAGCAGTGTTCCTTGTAACACGGGTTTAGGATTCGGCAGGAATAATAAAGAAATAATGGCTGCGAAGATTGATGCCCCTGTCGCTGCATAGAAAGGAAATACCAAGCTTATTTTTGATAAAAATCCGCCAATTCCGGGTCCAATCATGAATCCTAAGGACATGGAAGCACCGAGAAGTCCCATTCCGCGACCGCGCTTTTCGAGGGAAGTAATGTCAGCCACAAATGCCATGGTGGGCGGAATAATGAAGGCAGCACCAAACCCTGAAAAGAAGCGGGCGATGTACAGCATCCACAGCTCTGTTGATAAACTGAAGGCTAATTGAGAAAGTCCGTAAATTGCCAAACCGATAATGATGATACGTTTTCTGCCAACCTGATCGGAAAGATTTCCAGAAAGAGGCGAGAAAATAAATTGAGCGAATGAAAAGATGGCGATCAGCATGCCAAGTGCCTGTCCGGCAACGCCGAAAGTCCCTAGGTATTCAGGCATTATAGGGATGATGAGTCCAACGCCGGCCATGGCGATGAACATATTAAACATTAAAATATAAAGGGTCAGATTATTTGATTGTTGGGGCATATGTTTGCTCGCTTTCCGGAATATTTTACTCTATCGTATCATAAAGAAAATGCTAATACACTTGCTCTGCTTCGATGCTTGTACGAATAAATAGTTAAAATATCTTTGGGGAGTAGGCCGGACTGTGTCTGTAGTCTAGGATCTCTTTTACAGATGTGACGATTTTCGCGGGCCTGCAGAACTCGTCCGCCTGAAATGCAGGGAAATGATCTCTATTTGCAAATCAAATTTTACTCCAATAAAAAACGACCCCTTCCAAAGGAGCCGCTTCGCAATTAATCTTCTTTTTTCATTTCGTCTAATACTCGGTTAACGCGTTTTTCCAGCATCTTCATGCCGCTGCCGCCTGCTTGGAAGTGGCGGAGCTGACCGTCTTTGTCGAATACGTAGTACGCAGGTACGTATTGGTTTTCAAATGCGTCATTCAGTTTTAATTCGCTGTCTACGAAGATATTCTGCGTGATGTCATGTTCAGCGGCTACTTTTTTGATCTGATCAAGATCTAAATCGTCTTCTGAACGCGGCATATGTACAGCCACTACGTTTAATTCGTCTTTATACTTATCTCTGAAGTTGTTCACATCTGGCATAGCTTCTTTACAAAGATGGCAGCTTATAGACCAGAAATGAATTAGTGTCGGTTTTTCACCAACCAATTCAGATTTAGAAGTTTCGCCGTTTAACCAAGCTGTTGCGCCTTCAAGTTCAGGCATTGGTGTACGTAATTTCATAAAGAGTTCCTCCTAGCTAATTGGATAATATAATGATAAAAAATCCCCACTGTAATGTAATACGTGGGGACGCTTGTGCAAAATTAAAGTGTTTTTTGACCTGGGCGCCAGTTTGCAGGGCAAAGGCCGCCAGTTTGCAATGCTTGAAGTACACGTAGTGTCTCATCCACGTCACGCCCGATGTTGTTATGGAAAACTGTCTGATACTGAAGTTCTCCTTCAGGGTTAATGATGTAAAGACCGCGCAATGCGATTCCTTCTTCTTCGATCAATACGCCGTATTCGCGTGATACAGAGTGATTCGTATCAGCAGCCAATGGGTATTTCAATTGCTCAAGACCATTGTCTTTACGGTCTGTGTTGATCCATGCAAGGTGTGTATGGATTGTATCAGTAGAAACACCGATTACTTCTGCATCTAAGTCTTCGAACTCATCATAGCGGTCAGACATTGCTGTGATTTCAGTCGGACATACGAATGTGAAGTCCATTGGATAGAAGAAAAGCACTGTCCATTTGTCATTTTTAATGTTGTCTTGCAAACTTACTTTACCAAATGATTTGTCAGCTAATACTGCTTCCATTGTGAAATCGGGAGCTTGTTTACCTACCATACGTTCAGCCATAATATAAATCCCTCCAATTATCTATTGTGCAGAACCAAATCTGTGTTGCACAATTCTAATCTAGAATATCAAATATTGGAATGAATTACAATTTGAATGATTTGAAGATAATAATAATTATTAAAACAATAAAAAGTCTTGTATGTAAAAGATTCGGGTAAACTATTTTATAGTTTACTCAAAGTCTTGTTGGCAGTCAGAAGGTTTTAAAGGACGTGTTTGACACGTTTCGCAATTTGGATCACAAATCATTTCGCGCCACTCATCACAATCTTTACAATAACGTGCGTCAAACTCTTCGCTGTAATGGAGCGGCTCCATACATTCAACACAATGAGAAGCCATCTCTTTCCATGTGCGGATCTTTTTATTATTCATCAGGAAAATCCCTTCAAGATGATTTTCTCTTGTAGATGATTCTAATTTTCGATTCCGCTTGGCATCAGAGTCCAAATAAAAAAACAAGTGGTCTTCCAACTCAATCCCTCCTTAATAGGTGGTTTCATTTTACTATGACAAACATGAAAAAACAATTTTCACGACTATTTTCCCGTAAGTAAATTTCGGCTCGAATACAAGACTTTATTTGCTTTAACGGGCGTTTTGTGTATAATGATTAAGTTTACAAGACTTCAATTGAAGTACTCGACTTTATGTCAATGCAGGGAGGAATCATATTGACCAATCAACCGATTATACGCTTTGAAAATGTTACGAAACGATACAATGAATCAACGACTGTTCTTGACCGCGTTTCATTTGAAATGGAGCGGGGGAAGTTCTATACATTACTCGGTCCTTCAGGGTGCGGAAAAACCACTATTTTGCGTCTGATTGCAGGCTTCACGGAAGCGACAGACGGAAACATTTTCTTTAATGGAAAGAAAATTAACTCTGTACCCGCAAATGAACGGCAAGTTAACACCGTATTCCAGGATTATGCACTGTTTCCTCATCTAAATGTTTATGAAAACGTCGCATTTGGCCTGCGCATTAAAAAAGTGAAAAAGAATGACATCGACCGCAGAGTCAAAGAAGCGCTGAAATTCGTCAACTTAGAAGGCTATGAATCCCGCGAAATAACGGAAATGTCAGGTGGCCAGCGTCAGCGGGTAGCGATTGCGCGTGCGATTATTAATGATCCAGAAGTAATTCTATTAGATGAACCGTTATCTGCACTTGATCTGAAGCTGCGTTCAGCGATGCAGTATGAACTGCGGGAACTGCAACAACGATTGGGAAAAACCTTCGTTTTCGTCACACATGACCAAGAAGAAGCTCTTGCCATGTCAGATGAAATTTTTGTTATGAACCATGGGGAAATACAACAATCCGGAACACCTATTGATATTTACGATGAACCGATCAACCGGTTTGTTGCTGATTTCATTGGAGAATCGAATATTGTGACGGGCCGTATCGTAGAAGATTATCTCGTAGAGTTTACCGGAAAACAATTTCAATGTGTTGATGGCGGATTTTATCCCAATGAAAAAGTGGATATTGTGATCCGTCCTGAAGACTTGGAAATGACTACACTTGAGCAGGGGAAACTGAGCGTCACGGTGGATACGCAATTGTTCAGAGGAGTCCATTATGAACTGTCTACATATGATGCGGACGGCAATGAGTGGCTTGTCCATTCAACGAAGCCAGCGGATGTCGGCACGATGATTGGCTTGGATTTTGCGCCGGTTGATATTCATGTCATGCGTTTGAATGAATCAGAAGAAGATTTCGATGCGCGTCTTGAGTCGTTTGGAGTGGCGGAAGATGAAGAATAATCCGCTGCGCTTTGTCTTTGCCGTACCGTATGCTGTGTGGATGCTGCTTTTTGTACTGGCGCCAATAGCGGTCGTTGTCTATTATTCCTTTTTCGATTTATCAGGGAACCTGACGCTCGGCAATTATCGAAACTTTTTCACGTCCGTCTATTTTAAACTGACGATGAGTTCGTTCTGGTATGCGTTTTTGATTACGTTCTTTTCACTACTCATATCGTATCCGACAGCCTATTTTTTAACGAAAACCAGACATAAACGGTTATGGCTATTGCTGATCATCATTCCTTCCTGGATTAATTTATTGCTGAAGACGTATGCATTCATTGGATTGATGGGACTGTATGGACCGATTAATGCCTTTTTAGAGACGATTGGGATCGGAAGTCAGCAAATCCTGTTTACTGACTTTAGTTTTGTTTTTGTCTCTGTTTATATTTTCATTCCGTTTATGATTTTACCGATTTTTAACTCCCTGGATAAAATTAATCCGGCACTGCTTGATGCCTCAAAAGATTTGGGTGCGAATGCGTGGGTAACATTTAAGCGGGTGATCTGGCCGATGACGATTGATGGAGTGAAATCGGGCGTGCAAGTCGTATTCATTCCAGCGCTGTCTTTGTTCATGATCACACGGTTGATTGCAGGGAATACAGTTCTTACTCTCGGAACGGCGATTGAACAGCAGTTTCTGGTCACACAAAACTGGGGGATGGGTTCCACGATTGCCGTATTCCTAATCATTTTCATGTTCTTAATTATGGCGCTTACATCCGGAAAAGAGAAAGGAGGTAATACAAATGGGAAAGTTAAGTAGTCTGCCAAAAATCTATCTGGCGGCCGTTTTTCTAATTTTGTATACTCCGATCTTTTATTTGATTTACTACTCATTCAACTCGGGTGGCGGCATGTCGAAATTTGAATCCTTTACATTAGAACACTACCAAGCTGTCTTTCAGGATACGCGTTTGCTGATCATTGTCATGAACACCGTCATCATCGCATTGCTGTCTGCTCTCCTGTCGACAACGATTGGTGTGATCGGTGCACTTGCGATTTACTTCATGCGTAATAAATCTATGCGCCAGACGATTCTGTCACTCAATAATATTTTAATTGTCAGTCCAGATGTAATTATAGGCGCTTCATTCCTAATTTTATTTACCTTAATTGGCGTGAAACTCGGTTTTGCATCTGTACTGATTTCACATATTGCGTTCAGTATTCCGATTGTAGTGATTATGGTGCTGCCGAAGCTATTTGAGATGAGCACGACATTAGTGGACGCAGCTCTTGACCTCGGCGCATCTCGCAAAGATGTGTTGACGCGTGTTGTGCTTCCTTATATAAAGCCGGGTATTTTCGCCGGATTCTTTTTGGCATTGACTTATTCACTGGATGATTTTGCGGTAACTTTCTTCGTCACAGGAAATGGCTTTTCTACCCTGTCCGTAGAAATTTACTCTATGGCCCGTACAGGTATTACGTTAACGATTAATGCGCTGTCAGGCTTGATTTTCGTCATCACAATGTTCTTGGTGCTTGGTTATTATATGATCGGTAACCGGACAAAGTCATCTAATCAGGGGGTGAAGCGATGAAGGGACTTATTAGCAGTGCTGCAGTTATTCTGCTCATTTCTTGCGCTTTACTATTTACCAATTACCAGCTGGAACATAAAACAGGTAGTGCTGGAAAAGATACGATTACAGTTTATAACTGGGGCGAGTATATCGATCCCGACCTTCTGGTGCAGTTTGAAGAGCGTGAAGGGATCAAAGTCATCTATGAAACCTTTGATTCGAATGAAGGCATGATGGGGAAAATCGAGCAGGGGGGAACCTCTTACGATCTATCGGTTCCTTCTGAATATGCTGTTCAAATGATGGAGGACAAGGAACTGCTGATTCCTTTGGATTTCAGTAAGATTCCAAATATCAAAAATATCGATCCCTATTTTATGAATTTACCTTTTGATACAGACAACACGTATTCTATTCCTTACTTTTGGGGAACGGTAGGCATCGCTTTTAATCAATCGCTTTTGGAAGGTCAGACTTTTGAAAGTTGGGAAAGCTTGTGGGATGCATCTCTAAAACAGAGACTGATTATCGTAGACAGTGCGAGAGAAGTTCTTGGAGTCGTATTGAACTCACGTGGCTATTCACTGAACTCTACCAGCCTGCAAGAATTAAAAGAGGCATCGGATAAACTGGAAACGATGGGGCCTAATGTGAAAGCAGTAATCGGTGATGAAGTGACACAGCTGATGATTAATAATGAAGCGTCCGTGGCGTTAACTTGGTCAGGGCAGGCGGCGGATATGATCTCGGAAAATGAAGATATCGATTATGTTGTGCCCAAAGAAGGGTCAAACTTATGGTTCGACAATATTGTGATTCCGAGAACCGCCAAAAATATCGAGGGTGCCTATAAATTCATTAACTTTATGCTGGAACCGGAAGTGGCTGCGCAAAATGCTGAGTATGTAGGCTATTCCACACCTAATAAGGCAGCTCTTGCTTTCATGGATGAAGAAACGGTAAATGATGAACGTTTTTATCCCGACGAAGAGGCGAGGGAAAATCTCGAAGTTTATGAAAATTTAGGTTTAGAGACACTGGGAGTGTATAATGAGTTATTCCTGAAATTTAAGATGGGATTGCGATAACTGAGACCCTAATGTGAGGAGCAATGTGATGAAAAAAGAATTCGTGGTGATCGGTCTTGGACGGTTTGGTGGCAGTATCGTCAAAGAACTGATTGAGCTGGAAGCAGATGTCATGGCAATTGATATTTCACAGGAACGCGTAGAAGAGTATGCGAACATCGCTACGCAGGCAGTAGCCGTTGATACGACAGATGAAGCGGCTTTACGGTCTTTAGGTATTCGGAATTTTGAGCATGTGGTGATTGCGATCGGGGAGAATATACAGTCTAGTATCCTGACAACGTTGATTTTGAAGGAAATAGGTGTGCCGCGAATTACCGTGAAAGCACAAAATGATTATCATGAAAAAGTGCTGCGGAAAATTGGAGCAGATCAGGTCGTCCATCCTGAACGGGATATGGGGAAACGGATTGCGAATAATTTGGTGTCGAATAACATTTTGGATTACTTGGAGCTGTCTGACGAGTATTCTATCGTGGAGATTCAGGCGAATGATCATATCGCCGGTTCTTCTTTGATCGATTTGGATATTCGTGCAAAGTTCGGTGTCAACATCGTTGCTATTAAACGGGGTACGCATATTTTGGTATCACCGCAAGCGATTGAGCAAATTGAAGTGAATGACGTATTGATCGTCATAGGTTCTGATTTGGACATCCATCGGTTTGAGCGTAAAGCATTGCATTAATTGAAATAGAGTTTTAGGCCTCGAGATACTACTGGTGGATGTTTAAACAACAAGTGCCAACCTGTTGTATTGCTGTCTGGGCTTATTATAGTGTGTGTGAAAGATGGTTAAGTGGAAAGAGGCCGTTTCCCTGCGTTCCAGGCGGACGCTTTCGGGAGGGCCCTCGGTGAGCCAACTGGTCGCTTCGCTCCCTTTAGTTGTCTCATCCTATCGGGCTGATCCTCCCCGAGTCGCCGCCTTCCACTCCGGTACACTGGGTGGTGTTTCAATACTTTTTATGTGAGTGGCAGTTTGAACATATCATTTAAGTCTACGGTAATGGTAAAGTGTCTTACGCAACATTCGCCTAGAGAAAAAATGAATTACAACCAGTTTGAACCTAAAGGAATGATACCTTTACAAACCAGCGAAGGCACAACTGCGGGGTCGGCCGTTGCTAATCGAACTGCGAAGGATTCGATTTGCCGTATTTCTGGTTCTTTCAGAAATTAAGGCAGTGATGTACGTTCTTTGCCAGCTGGCTCATAGCGTAAGGCAATCCCCCAGCGCCGAAGCGGGTTTAAACTGCAAACTCACACTACATTCATACCTATTGCTAATTTGTGCAACGGGTCCATACATATTAATTCTAAGTTGCAAAACTGAACACAATTTGATGAAAAGCAAAAAAAGCAAGTGCATATTCGCACTTGCTTTTTGTGTTTCTTTTACAATTCCATAATGACTGGAAGAATCATTGGCTTACGCTTCGTCTTCTCGTAAAGATATGGAACCAGTGTATCTATAATTTCACTCTTCAGTTGATTAACGGAGTCGGGCTTACTTGCCAGTTTACGTTGCAATGTCTTAGACAGCATATACTGTGCTTCGTTGATCATCGCTCCTGATTCGCGCATGTAAACGAATCCACGGGAAATCAAATCCGGACCGGATACTAGTCTGTTTTTCTTTGTATCTATAGTAGCTACGACAATAACTAATCCGTCTTCTGATAGAATTCGACGATCGCGCAGTACAACGTTTCCAATATCACCAATACCGCTTCCGTCAATATAAACATCACCGGAAGGTACACGGCCTGCAAGCCTTGCAGAATCGCCTGTAAGTGCAAGCACATCGCCATTCCCCATAATAAAGATATTATCCGGTTCTACATCACAATCGACAGCGAGTTCTGAGTGCATACTCATCATTCGGTACTCACCGTGAATCGGCATAAAGTACTTTGGTTTAATAAGACGCAGCATCAGTTTTTGTTCTTCCTGTGAACCGTGACCTGATGTATGGATATTGTTCAATGGCCCGTGAATTACTTCAGCACCTGCACGGAACAGGGAGTTAATTGTTTTATTTACACTAAGCGTGTTGCCTGGGATTGGGGAGGAAGAAAAGATTACCGTATCTCCCGGCTGTATCTGTACTTGTCTGTGTGTACCGTTAGCAATACGTGACAGAGCAGCCATAGGTTCTCCCTGGCTTCCTGTACATAGAATCATGACTTTGTTAGCTGGAAGACGATTGAGGGACTGTGCATCAACGAATAAGTCTTTCGGTGCGTCAATGTAACCGAGTTCCCGTCCAATTGTAATTGCGTTATCCATACTTCGTCCGAAGATAGCAACTTTGCGGTCGAAATTCTGTGCTGCTTCAATTACTTGCTGCAAACGGTGAATGTTCGATGCAAACGTCGCGAAAATAATACGGCCGTCTACTGTACGGAAGATATCGTTCAGACTATCGCCGACTTTTCTTTCGGACATTGTAAAGTTCGGAATTTCAGCATTTGTACTGTCGGAAAGAAGGCACAGCACACCTTCACTGCCAATTTTAGCCATCTTATGCAAGTTGGCAGGTTCGCCTACAGGTGTAAAGTCGAATTTAAAGTCGCCTGTATGAACAATATTTCCTGATGGTGTCTTTACTACGACTCCGTATGCGTCGGGAATACTGTGTGTCGTTCGGAAGAAAGAGACGGACGTTTTACGGAACTTTATGAAATCATCTTCCTCTATTTCATGAAGTTTTGTTGTGCGTAGTAAACCGTGTTCTTCCAGTTTATTGCGTAATAATCCAATGGCGAGCTTCCCGCCGTATACCGGGATATTTATCTTTTTCAGAAGATAAGGAATACCGCCGATATGGTCTTCGTGTCCGTGTGTGATGAAAAGTCCTTTGATTTTGTCGACATTGCGTTCAAGATATGTGTAATCTGGAATGACATAGTCAATGCCCAACAGTTCATCTTCAGGAAATTTAATTCCGGCATCAATGATGATAAGTTCATCTTGGAATTGCACACAATACGTATTCTTACCGATTTCACCTAGTCCGCCTAGAGCAAAAACGGCTGTTTCGTTATTTTTAATCGATTTCATAAATTAGACCTGCTCAACCTGGAAGTGCGGAGAAGCTTGTTCATACTCTAAATGCTCGCCTTCCAGCTTCTGAATAAATTCAATCATAATTTTACGATCTTGTAACTGATCGCGCACTGCTTTCTCTGTTTCTGCTTCTACGTACATACTTTGTGTGTTTTCGCGGACTGGAACTTGGTGTACGTTTTCATGGTAATAAACTTTAAAAATCATAGTGAACTCTCCTTTTTTTCGTTCGATATAAGATATATTTTCAATAATAGCATTTAACCGCTTTAAAATAAAGAAAAGCCCACCAATTTACTTGGCAGGCGTAAATATCTAAGCAATCGTCTTTTTACCGAGCAGGCCATTAAGTCGTCTAAGTAATTTACGTTTCAGACGTTTGTACATGGCGTCATCACTCCTTGACAAGAGTGTACCATAATTCTGTTGATCTGTCAAGGTTTTTTCCTTTACTCTCTTTCGAATGGCGTAGCTCCATCGATATCCTTGTAAGGAGCACTTTCGTCGATATGGTCATAGAACATGATGCCGTTTAAGTGATCCAACTCGTGCTGGAATGCAATAGCAGGCAAACCTTTAAGACGTTTCTTTATTTGGTTGCCTTCCTTATCATAAGCTTTAATTGTAATTCGTGAATAGCGAGGTACATATCCCTCTACATCACGATCGACTGACAGACAGCCTTCGCCGGATGACAGATACGTTTTTTCTACAGAATGACTGATAATCTTCGGGTTAATGGCAATAAAGTTCGTCAGCGGTGGCTCTTCATCTGGAATATGCAGGGCAAAAACTCTTTTTGAAACGTTCACTTGCGGTGCTGCCAAGCCAATTCCTGAGCGCAGGTTGTATTTTTCGCATAGCTCATCATCCTGACTGTTGACGATATATTCAAGTAGGTCGTCACATAACTGGCGGTCTTCTGTACTTAATGGAAAGGACATCTCTTTTGCTTTAACGCGCAATGTAGGGTGCCCTTCACGTATAATATCATTCATTAAAATCATTTTTATTCTTCCCTTCGGATATGGTGGCTATTAGATAGTATATGTTAAGTATAAACGAAGCGTAAAAATGGTTAAAGGGAAATGTACGCATTTAATAGGAGGTTTTATTTTGAAGAACATCTTAGTATTTTTTTCAGTTGCGCTTATACTGGTGGCTTGTTCCAATGAAACTTCAGAAAGACAGCGGTTGACAGATGCACTTGCTGTGATTAATGAAAAGGAATCGCAAAGTCTGAGCGTTGTAAAGAAGCTGAATCAGCAGGAAGAGAAAGAGCAAAAAATATTTGCTAAAACGATGGAGCTGACGCAGGACCAATATCCTGAAGTGAAAAAGCAGGTCGCTTCATTAAAAAAATCAGCCAGGAACAGAACAGAAATGATAGAAAAAGAAGAGATGACTGTCAGCGAGGCGAGAGATGAAACGAACGAAGTAGCGGATTTGCTGAAGACGTTAAAACGCGAAGATAAGAAAAAAACTGAGAAAATGCTTGCGACTCTGGAAGAGCGATATACTTTGCATGAAAAATTTATATTGGATTATAAAAACCTAATTGATGCACAAACTCAATTATATACTCAATTAGAGGATCGGGAGGTTCGTGCGAGTCAACTTCAGAAAAAAGTGAAAGAAATAAACGAATTGGCTGTTACGGTTCAGTTGTCGGTTGAAGAGTTTAATGCTTCGACTGCTGAGGTTAATCGGTTAGGAACGCGTGTCTTGGAAAGTTTAGAAGACGTAGATTAAGGAAAGTAAAGAGTAGGGAGGGTTTCTCCCTACTTTTTTATGGAGTTAAGGGAAGTAGATGTAATAGGAAAAACAGTGAACACGGAAGAACTGTACCATTACAGTTTCGATATTGTGTTAGTACAGTGTTTTTTTGTGAAACAGTGTTTAATTACTAAAACTCTGTTATTACAATGGTTGACCATGCGCTCAGTTTTGAGTATACTTAAAAATATACCACGTTGTATTAATTTTATTCGAAAATAGTATAATACAGATATGAAGGAGAGATCAAGATATGGTAGCTAAAAAAGGAAATCAGTATGATCCAGTGAAAGCGCTTCAATTGATTGAAAGCCAATTTGAAATGGTACAAATTCTTAATGAAGAAGGAAAAATTGTTGATAAAGACTTAGATCCGAAACTTTCTGATGATGAATTAGTCGAGTTAATGGATCGCATGGTGTATACAAGAATTTTGGATCAGCGTTCTATTTCATTGAATAGACAGGGGCGGTTAGGTTTCTATGCGCCAACTGCAGGGCAGGAAGCTTCACAGCTCGCATCTCAGTATGTGTTGGAAAAGGATGACTTTATTCTTCCTGGTTATCGTGATGTTCCTCAGCTTCTATTCCACGGCTGGCCGCTGGAAATGGCTTTCCTTTGGTCAAGAGGACACTATGAAGGCAGTATTCTTCCTGATGGTTTAAATATCTTCCCTCCACAGATCATAATTGGTGCACAATATATTCAAGCAGCTGGTGTTGGGCTGGGCTTTAAGAAAAAAGGGCAAAAATCAGTTGTTATCACTTATACAGGTGACGGCGGAACATCTCAAGGTGACTTCTATGAGGGATTGAACTTTGCGGGAGCTTACAAGGTGCCTGCGATCTTCATTATTCAGAACAACCAATATGCGATTTCCACTCATGTTGATGTACAGACTGCAGCTAAAACATTAGCGCAAAAAGGTGTGGCAGCAGGTGTGCCGAGTGTACTTGTAGACGGGATGGATCCGCTAGCAGTATACGTAGCGACTCGTGATGCAAGGCAGCGGGCGGTCAATGGAGACGGACCGACACTTATTGAAACAATGTGTTACCGCTATGGTCCACATACAATGGCTGGGGATGACCCGACACGTTACCGTACTTCTGATATCGATGATGCATGGGAAAAGAAAGATCCAATCGTCCGTTTCAGAGCGTATTTGGAAGGAAAGGGCATCTGGTCTAAAGAACAAGAAGAAAAAGTGATTGAACGTGCAAAAGAAGAAATTAAAGAAGCTATAAAGAAAGCTGATGCAGCACCTAAGCAAAAAGCAACTGACTTTATGAAAATTATGTATAAAGGCGATATGCCATTTAACTTACAAGAACAAGCAGATGAGTACGCACGAAAGGAGTCGAATTGACCAATGGCACAGATGACAATGATTCAAGCGATCACAGATGCGCTTCGTACAGAACTGAAAAACGATGAAAAAGTCTTACTATTCGGGGAGGACGTAGGCGCAAACGGAGGTGTCTTCCGTGCGACGGAAGGTCTTCATAAAGAATTTGGGGAAGACCGTGTATTTGATACGCCACTTGCAGAATCCGGTATCGGCGGACTGGCAATTGGTTTAGCATTAACCGGCTTCCGTCCTATTATGGAAATTCAATTCTTTGGATTTTTATTCGAAGTACTGGATTCCGTTAGCGGACAGATGGCGAGAATGAGCTTCAGAACTGGCGGTCATTTTAACGCACCGGTTACAATCCGTGCGCCATTTGGCGGTGGTGTAGCGACTCCTGAAATGCACGCGGACAGTTTGGAAGGAATTGTAGCTTCACAGCCAGGTCTGACTGTAGTTATTCCTTCGACTCCGTACGATGCAAAAGGATTGCTCATTTCAGCAATAAAAGATGATAATCCTGTAATTTTCCTAGAGCATATGAAATTATACCGTTCATTTAGACAGGAAGTTCCTGAAGAGGAGTATACGATTCCTTTAGGTAAAGCAGATGTGAAGCGCGAAGGAACAGATTTGACGATCATTGCATACGGTGCGATGGTTCAAGAAAGTTTGAAGGCGGCAGAAGCATTAGAAAAAGAAGATTACTCAGTTGAAGTAATCGACTTGCGCACTATTCAGCCGTTAGACGTAGAAACTATCATTAAATCAGTAGAAAAAACAAACCGTGCAATAGTTGTACAAGAAGCACAGCGTCAAGCAGGAATCGCTGCGAACGTAGTGGCGGAAATTACTGAACGCGCAATCTTAAGTTTAGAAGCACCTGTTTTACGGGTAACAGCTCCAGATACAGTGTATCCATTTGCTGCCGGTGAAAACACTTGGTTGCCAAACGCTAAAGATATTGCAGCGAAAGCAAAAGAAGTCCTAACATTTTAATTGAGTCCAGTGTTCATTTCGAATGAAGTTGATTGGAAGTGAATGCTGGATAATCCAGAAAGGGTGAATTACGTGACCTATGAATTTCGTTTACCAGACATTGGAGAAGGTATACATGAAGGTGAGATCGTAAAGTGGTTTGTTAAAGCCGGCGATACAATTCAGGAAGATGATACGCTATTAGAGGTTCAGAACGATAAAGCAGTTGTAGAAATACCATCCCCTGTTTCAGGGACTATTGAAGAAATTTATGTCAGCGAAGGTACGGTGGCTGTAGTTGGAGATAAGTTAGTTCGTTTCGATGCACCGGACCATGATATTCCTGATCACGAAGATGGCGATAGTTCAGATTCATCTACAGAAGAAAGTGCAGAAAAATCGCATGAGCAAGTGCAGGAAACAGTTGGTGTAGAAGGGGCTAAGAAACCTGATCAGCCAGCTGATGAACAGCTTGATTCCAAGCCGGAAGCAACTGTGAAACCAGCCGACAGCCCAGATGAAAACCGCAGAGTTATTGCGATGCCGTCAGTACGTAAATATGCAAGAGAACAAAACGTTACGATTGCACAAGTGGCGGGAAGCGGGAAAAATGGCAGAGTATTGAAGGAAGATATCGATACATTCAAATCAGGTGGGCAGCAGGTGGTTTCTGAAACAGCTAAAACTCAGGAAATATCCGGTCAAACAGCTGAAGAAACAACAGCTCCTAATCAACCTGTATTTGAAGGAGAATTCCCGGAAACACGCGAAAAGCTTTCTCCTATGCGAAAAGCTATTTCAAAAGCGATGTCAAATTCGAAGCATACAGCAGCTCACGTCACATTGCTTGATGAAGTAGATGTCACGGCGCTTGTAGCACATCGTAAAGAATTCAAGGCGATTGCGGCAGAACGCGATATTAAATTAACGTACTTGCCATATGTAGTGAAAGCACTGGTTGCCACGCTCCGTGAATTCCCGCAGTTAAATACATCACTGGACGATGCGACAGATGAATTAATTCAGAAACATTATTACAATATCGGAATCGCTGCAGACACAGATCGAGGCCTGATGGTGCCGGTCGTGAAAAATGCAGATCGTAAATCCGTATTCCATATTTCAAATGAAGTGAATGAACTGGCTGGAAAAGCACGTGATGGAAAACTTCAAGCCGCAGAAATGAAGGATGCATCATGTACGATCACGAATATCGGTTCTGCTGGAGGACTGTGGTTCACTCCAATTATTAATCACCCTGAAGTAGCAATTCTAGGTGTCGGAAGAATTTCTGAGAAACCTGTTGTGAAAAATGGTGAAATTGTAGCCGCACCTATGTTAGCATTATCTTTGGTGTTCGATCACCGAGTAATTGATGGCGTAACGGGTCAATTAGCGTTAAACTATCTTAAGGAATTACTAGGTAACCCATCACTTTTATTAATGGAGGCGTAAAGCACATGGTAGTAGGAGATTTTCCAATTGAAGTAGATACACTCGTAGTAGGTTCAGGCCCAGGAGGATATGTTGCAGCAATCCGAGCAGCACAACTTGGACAGAAGGTTACGATTGTAGAAAAAAATACGATTGGCGGCGTTTGTTTGAACGTTGGATGTATTCCGTCCAAAGCATTGATCTCTGTAGGACACCGTTTAGTAGCAGCTCAAGAGTCTGATACTATGGGAATCACTGCGGAATCTGTCAAACTCGACTTCTCTAAAGCAATGAAGTTTAAAGAAGGTGTAGTTTCTAAATTGACAGGTGGCGTTGAAGGTCTGTTGAAAGGGAATAAAGTGGAAACAGTAAGCGGAGAAGCATATTTTGTTGATGCGAATACTGTACGCGTTATGACGGAGAAATCTGCCCAGACATATAAATTCAATAACGTGATTATTGCAACGGGTGCACGTCCTGTTGAAATTCCATCTTTCAAATTCACTGACCGTGTTATCAACTCTACAGGTGCACTTGCATTGAAGGAACTACCTAAGAAGTTAGTAGTAGTCGGCGGCGGATACATCGGAACTGAGCTTGGTTCTGCTTATGCGAACCTCGGTTCTGAAGTTACGATTCTTGAAGGTGCTGACGATATTCTTGCGGGCTTTGAAAAACAAATGACGCAAATCGTTAAAAAGGGCCTTAAGAAAAAAGGCGTTGAAGTAGTTGTGAAAGCATCTGCAAAAGGCGTTGAAGAAACAAAAGACGGCGTTGTCGTTACGTATGAAGCAAAAGGTGAAGAAGTGAAAGTTGAAGCGGACTACTGTTTAGTGACAGTTGGACGTCGTCCGAACACAGACGAAATCGGTCTTGAAGGACTTGGCTTGAAGATGACTGACCGCGGTCTTATAGAAGTAGACAAGCAGTGCCGTACGAACGTACCGAATGTATATGCAATCGGTGATATCGTTGCAGGTCCTCAGCTTGCACACAAAGCTTCTTACGAGGCGAAAGTTGCTGCTGAAGCAATCTCTGGAGAAAAGTCTGAAGTGGACTACATGGCAATTCCTGCTGTCTGCTTTACTGATCCGGAACTTGCAACAGTTGGTCTGAATGAACAACAGGCTAAAGACGAAGGTTATGAAGTAGTGAGCGGTAAATTCCCGTTCGCAGCTAATGGCCGTGCGCTTTCATTGGATGCAACAGAAGGCTTTGTGAAGCTGGTTGCACGCAAGGAAGATGGATTGCTTCTAGGAGCACAAATCGTTGGAGAAAATGCATCTGACATGATTGCTGAAATGGGCTTAGCCATTGAAGCAGGCATGACACTTGAAGATGTCTCTATGACGATCCACGCACACCCTACATTAGGTGAAATTTCCATGGAAGCAGCTGAAGTTGCTCTTGGTAAACCGATCCACATGATGACAAAATAAAACAACATGATATAACAGCCCATGGGAATTACTTCTCATGGGTTGTTTTTAAATGGAGAAGGAGTGAGATCTTGAACTGGAATACAAGAGTGACAGAGTTATTCGGGATCGATTATCCGATTGTGCAGGGAGGACTTGCATACTTAGCATACGCCGATCTTGCTGCAGCAGTGTCTGAAGCTGGCGGGCTGGGGCAGATAACTGCTATGAGTTTGCCTTCACCAGAATCATTAAAGCAGGAGATTCATAGAGTGCAGCAGAAGACTGCTAAACCATTTGGTGTGAACTTCGCAATTGGCAACCACGGCCGATCGTTTGAAGCGATGGTGGAAGCTGCTCTCGAAGAAAATGTAGAGATTATCTCTGTAACGGGTGGAAATCCAGCGCCTCTATTTGATATGCTGAAAGGAACTACTGTGAAAAAGCTGGTGTTGGTGGCTGCAAGAAGGCAGGCGCAAAAAGCTGAAGAAATCGGTGCGGATGCTGTCATTGCAGTTGGTCAGGAAGGCGGTGGCCACCTTGGACGCGATGACATCGGCACGATGGTGTTGATTCCACGTATAGCAGATGTTGTGAGCATTCCGGTTATCGGTTCGGGTGGTATAGGAGACGGGCGTGGCTGGATGGCGGCACAAGCGTTAGGTGCTGAAGGTATTGAAATGGGCACACGTTTCATTGCAACTAAAGAATGTGTCGATGCATCGCCGGCTTACATTGAAGCGCTGCTAGCCAGTTCTGAGCAAGATACCGCGGTAATCAAGCGGACAATTGGTGCTCCTGCACGGGCGCTTTCAAATGATTGGACGTCAAAAATTCTAGAATTGGAATCTGAAGGTGCGGGTTATCAAGGGTTAAAAAGTTATATTAGCGGGGAAGCTAACTGTAAATTCATTCATGAAGGTTCTATGCAGGAAGGTTTCGGCTGGGCGGGCCAAATTGCTGGAATGATTGATGACGTCCCGACAGTTGCGGATCTGTTTGCCCGCATGCGCAGTGAAGCTGAAACAGTACGAAAAAAATGGGGCGAAGTATAGGAGGTTAATAGATGGCTGAGTATCAGTATCCGTTGCGTGCGGATTGGTCGACTGACGAAGTTGTGAAAGTAATCGATTTTTTTACAAAAGTAGAGAAGGCCTATGAATCTTCTGTTGAAAGAGAAGAATTCATGAATCATTACCGTTTATTTAAAAAAGTAGTTCCTTCAATGGCAGAAGAAAAAACGCTCTGTAAAGAGTTTGAAGAGAGCAGCGGATATGTCGCTTTTCAAGTCGTGAAATTGGCAAAGGAAAGTGTGTCTGGCGATCTGTTGAAAATGTAAAAAAACGATGACCTGGAAATTTTCCGGTCATCGTTTTTTCATTTTAATGAATAGCAATCGGAAGAATGGATCACAATATCGTAAATTGGAAGTAAGCGATTGAACGTATCATCTGCATAGCGATAAAACTCTTCCTCTGTCATTTTGACTGCTTGTTCCTTCGGTAGATGACGCCCTACAAGGAACTCTGCCTTTTTGACAGTCTGCAGTCGTTCCAGTATTTTCTCAAGTCCATCTTTATTTGTTTCACAGATTGCCTCAGCTTCAGGCTTCATGTGATCGCCGGAAACAATAAAATCGTCGGGCAGCAAAAGAAGTTCGTCTACATTTTTTTTCAGTCGTTCGGCAATGCCTTTCTTATCAGGATTTTCATAAATAATTGCCAACACGATGAATAAATGAGTGCCCCATAAGCCAATCTGAAAGTGAGGCAGCGCTTTGTATCCTCTCTTTGCGGGTGCGAATGCGACCCAGCTATCTTTAGGTGGATTTACGGTCCGTCTAGCATGTCGCGCGACGTGCGGGAAAAACTCTCCTTTACCATGCGCAGAAAGGTGGTGTGAAAAATGGTCTCCCAATTCTCTGAACTTTGGCTGAATTTTTTGCTGCAATGCCTCCATCCGATATTCGAGTCCTTCAATCGTAAAAACATCAAAATCCTTTGCTGTCCAATAGGTACTAGTCAATAAAATTCTCCTCCAGTTTGAAATGTCTACGTTTATCTTATCAATAAACGGGGAATAATTTAAAATAACAAGGCTTCTAACCACTTAAAGTCGGAATTTTCACATACCTTATCATAAGACGGTTAGTTCAGCTAATACTAATTAAAGGGGTGCTTACTCATGAAACAAGTTGTTCATTTTATTCGTAAAGAAGACGTAGAAAGAGAATATCTCCGTACACTGCATTTGGAACTTGATTACGAATTAGCTACTCTGTTTGATGCACTGCAAGAAGAAGATACAAAACAAGTCGAGAAAAGTAAAGAGCGTTTAGCGGAAATTCATAATGAGTTGGAGACTTTAGATGTTTTCACAGCGTGAGAGTCAATCAGTAAGAGGCATCCCTCATTTCCTTCAGAATTGAAGAAAATGTGACGGGATGCCTTTTTACTTAATTAGGTGTAACCGTTTTCTCTTTTGTTCCTTCTGCTCTATGTTATACTAGCACTAGTCGGAATGGGAAGAGGTGGCAAGATGAATCTTAATGCAATCGATCGCTATGCAAAATCGTTGATAAAAGAGGCTGGCCACAAAATACGTGTGTCATTTTTTAATACGATAGACATTGATTCGAAGTCTGATGCCAACGATTTAGTGACGAATATTGATAAAGAAGTGGAACTATTCTTCATTGAGCGTGTAAAAGAAGACTTTCCTGATCACAAAATTGTATCAGAAGAAGGATTTGGAGATCGAATTTCTTCATTAGATGGAATAGTTTGGTTTTTAGACCCGATTGACGGGACTATGAATTTCATCCATCAAAAAAGAAACTTTGCGATTTCATTGGGGATTTATGTAGACGGCGTGGGGATGCTGGGCTATATATATGATGTAATGGCGGATGATTTATACCATGCAGCAAAAGACGAGGGCGCCTACTTTAATGATGAGCGGCTTCCGCAGCTGGAAATTACGCCTCTCGAAGAAGCGGTGATTGGCATCAATGCGAGTTGGGTAGTACCGAACGGCAGAGTGGATAATGATAAAATCATTGAATTGGTCACTCGCTGCAGGGGGACGCGTTCCTATGGTTCAGCTGCAATAGAGCTTGCTTACGTTTCATCTGGAAGAATTGATGCATATATTTCCATGCGTTTGGCGCCGTGGGATATAGCGGGGGGCATTGTCATCGCGCAGGAAGTAGGAGCGATGGCTACGAATTTACAGGGGGAAACACCACATTTGCTTGGTACGGACTCATTTATAGTGACAAGACCAAACTTGCATAAAGAAATATTGACAAATTATATCCGACTAAAATAAAAAAGGGGCTGTCTGTTAAACCAATGTGGTTTAATCTGCAGTCCCTTTACCTATATATTCGACGAAATTGTATATAAAAATGGGTTTAAAGAGTACCTTCTCTGCGCATACGTGCTTTTGTTTTAAAACCATTACCCATAATAAAGATGAGGGCGGCGATGGCAAGAACGACTAATAAAATGCTGCGCATGCCTATTCCAACGCCAATTGCAGACATAGATAAAACGGCTGCAAGTGAATAAATTACGAAAATCCACTTAATGTCTTTCAAAAAAATCCCTCCATATAAAATTAAATATTATTGAATTGTACTATCTTGTGCTATAATAACACAGTTGAACATCTGAAATAAAGATAAACGGAGTGAAAAAATGACAAACGTACGTACAGATCTTAGAAATATAGCAATTATTGCCCACGTAGACCATGGTAAAACTACTTTAGTTGACCAGCTGTTAAAACAATCAGGTATTTTCCGATCAAATGAGCACGTGGATGATCGCGCAATGGATTCGAATGAGTTGGAACGTGAACGCGGAATAACGATTCTAGCTAAGAACACAGCTATTGAATATAAAGGCACAAAAATCAATATCATGGATACACCTGGACACGCTGACTTCGGTGGAGAAGTAGAGCGAATCCTGCGCATGGTAGACGGCGTTATCCTTGTTGTCGATTCTTTTGAAGGCTGTATGCCTCAAACTCGTTTCGTACTGAAGAAAGCACTTGAAACGAATTTGAAGCCAATCGTGGTTGTCAATAAAATTGACCGCGACTTTGCACGTCCTGAAGAAGTAGTAGATGAAGTACTAGAATTATTCATCGAGCTAGATGCGAACGATGAGCAATTGGAATTCCCTGTTGTATATGCATCAGGATTTAACGGAACAGCAAGTTTGTCTCCGGATCCGGCTGAACAGGAAGACACGCTTCGTGTTCTTTATGATTCCATTCTAGAAAACATTCCCACGCCTGTTGATAACCGCGATGAGCCTTTGCAGTTCCAAGTATCACTCTTGGATTACAACGACTATGTCGGACGTATCGGTATCGGACGTATTTTCCGTGGTACAATGAAGGTTGGAGAACAAGTTTCCGTCTTGAAACGTGACGGTTCTGTGAAAAATCTTCGAGTTACAAAATTATATGGCTTTATGGGCCTTAAAAGAGTAGAAGTTGAAGAAGCATACGCAGGAGATCTGGTTGCCGTTTCAGGTATGGGTAATATTGACGTCGGAGAGACTGTTTGTCCAACTGATCATCCAGAAGCTCTTCCGGAACTTCACGTTGATGAGCCAACACTTCAAATGCGTTTCTTAGTAAACAACAGTCCTTTTGCAGGGCGCGAAGGTAAATGGGTGACAGCCCGTAAGATCCAGGAGCGTTTAGATCAGCAGTTAGAGACAGATGTTTCTTTACGTGTAGATCCAACAGATTCTCCGGATGAATGGATCGTTTCAGGACGCGGTGAGTTACATTTGTCGATCTTGATTGAAAATATGCGCCGCGAAGGATATGAGCTGCAAGTATCTAAACCGCAAGTTATCATCCGCGAAATTGATGGTGTGCGTTCAGAGCCTTTCGAACGTGTACAAATTGACATTCCTGAAGAGCACACAGGTTCAATTATCGAATCTATCGGTGAGCGTAAAGGTGAAATGATCGACATGATCAATAATGGAAATGGACAAGTTCGTCTGATTTTCTTAGTCCCGGCACGCGGATTGATTGGTTATACAACAGAATTCCTTACACTAACTCGCGGATATGGTATTTTGAATCATACATTTGATTGCTACAAGCCAGTAACAACAGGTAAAATTGGCGGCCGCCGTCACGGAGTTCTTGTTTCTATGGAAAACGGAACAGTTACAGGTTATGGTGTTATGCAATTGGAAGACCGAGGCACAATGTTCGTTGAAACGGGTGCTGAGATCTATGCAGGTATGGTAGTTGGAGAAAGTAACCGTGACAGCGACTTGACGATCAACTTGACGAGAATCAAGCATGCGACAAACGTTCGTTCCGCTACGAAAGACCAGACGGTTACAACGAAAAAACCTCGTATTATGTCACTTGAAGAGGCGCTTCAGTATATTGGAGACGACGAGTATTGTGAAATTACGCCGCAAACGATCCGTTTACGTAAGAAGGTTCTTGATAAGAGTGAACGTGACCGGGCAAATAAAAGAAAAAAACTTGGGGAATAATTTAGATAGAAGGGAATGTATGGAATGAGAGTAGAGGATTCAGAGATGGTCTACAATCGGATGTCCGGAATTGCGCGCATGGTTTATGAACTGGCTCCAAATTTCGACATAGCCGGCTATATTCTGTTGGCCCTCATTTTCATCATGTCTGCTATTGTATACAAGCTTGGTTTTGCGAAAAAGATCAGCTTTTGGCAAAACGCGGTTATTTATACGTTTTTATTTATTGGCTGTTTGGTTCTGACGTTCTTGGCTTTTTTCCTTCCGATCATGGAAGGCTTGATCGTCGCCGCTGCCATTCTAATAATTTACCGCGTACGCCGAATGAACGAATACAAAAAAGACTCCACTGTGCAATAAACAGCGGAGTTTTTTTGTTGTTTAAGGGCAATGCAGGTAAGTAGTAGGAGACCGTTCCCCTGCGCTTCAGGCGGACGCTTTCCCGAGGGCGTGGCTTGAGCCTCCTCGTCGCTGCGCTCCTGCGGGGTCTCAAGGCGCACGCTGATCCTCCGGGAGTCGCCGCCTTACGCTGCGGTCCACTAGTTTGTATTAATTAAGAAGTAACTAATCCCCACATTTATCAGTTTCGCGGTTAGAAATAAGCTCGCAAATTTAATTTTGGATTACCGAGTGTTGTAAAAGTAATTCTTGCAATTATTATTGTGAACTCTCAATAGTGTTGCTTAGAATATAGTGTTTGTAACAGAAAATGTAGTATTCAATATAATTTTAAGAGAAATAAGAGACTCGACTTGAAACAAATTACGCTACGATCAGTTTTTATTTATGTGAAATTGCAGCATAGAGATCATGTTTTTACTTTCACCTGAATGAATTTTTCTATAATTTTATTGCGCTATTACAATTGGAACAACTTAGATAATTATAGAAAATGAAACTATTACTAAGGTATGAAATTGCATAATATTAAAAGTTAATCTTAAATAACCTGCAATGTTATTCAAATAGAACTCAGCGTAATAAGTATTGTAAAACACTCCAGTGTACCGAAGTGGAAGACGGCGACTCCGGGAGGATCAGCCCGACAGGTGAGACGACTTGGGGGAGCGAAGCGACCAAGTCGGCTCACCGCGGGCCCTCCGGAACGCGTCCGTCTGTAACGCAGGGAAACGGTATCTCAACTGCAACCCGTTACTTTTTTAGAAGTAAAAACCCCGCTGCACAAAACTTGCACAGCGGAGTTTACCTATCAAAAATCTTTTTCAGTTAAGTGGGAACTTCGGTAGAAAATGAAGTTGCCTGTTGCTATGCGGGCCTCTGTTTTTTCACTGATGCGCTCCCTGCATGAAGGGCACATATACGTGTGAATTGGCTTGTTTCTCAGCTTTTTAGCAAGAGGGTCACTATCTTCTAACTGGTTGATTTGGTCGCACAGGACGCATTTGACACGCATGCGGTCATCTCCTTCAGTCCACCTGGATCGCTTGCACATTACGGATCGGCGACTCTTTGTTCGAACCGTCTCTAAACAGCGCATGAACAGGCCCGTCTTCGCGTAAAGGCTTGCCTTCGTGGCTGAATTTAAACAGAATATTTGCAGACTCCGCCAGTGGATACGTGTATTTTTCATTGTCTTTTGTAATGAGTGTAAATGTCTTTGCACCGGCATTTGGCTCGGCATTTTTAATAAAAGGCTCTACAACGATTGCGAAGCTTGCTGTCAGCATTTTATCTTTCTCGTAGCGTTTTTCACTCTTTAATGTTGGAGGAAATGTATTGCCTTCCATAATTTCGCGGGACCAATGCTTGCCCATTTTTTCTTTATACTCTTCCATTTCATCGCGTTCCACGAACTCTTTTGTAAAGAAAATATCTAAGTCTAAGCGTCTGTCATCAAAAATCCAAACGGTCGGATCTAAAGTAATATTATGTTTTACATTTCCTGTGATAGGTACTATAAATTCCAAAATACTTCCTCCTCAATCATTTTCAACTAATTCAAGTATACCTTTTCATTATGAAAGTGAAAAGGATTTCATACAGATCTATACTTTTCATGGAGTAATACTTGCAATTTTTAATTGCAAAAGATACAATTTAGACATTAACACCTTGCGGGAATAATGAATAATGGGGGCGTCTCCATGGATATAGAAGTTCAAGATACTTACAAAGAAAAAGCAATGAAGCAGCTTCATACGGATGCGGATAAAATTGCGAAGTTAATTAAAGTGCAGATGGATAATTTAACGATGCCGCAATGTCCGTTATACGAGGAAGTGCTTGATACACAAATGTACGGTTTGTCCCGTGAGATTGATTTTGCTGTGAAGCTTGGTCTTGTGGAGCAGGAAAAGGGCAGGGAAATCCTTACTATGTTAGAGAAAGAGTTAAATATTTTGCACGAACTGTATACAAAAAAATAAATGAAAGACTCAAACTTCTAAAACGGTTTGAGTTTTTTATTTAGGACGATGAGGTAGCTAGTAATGAAGACTTATATGAACCGAATTTTAAGAAATTTTGACTATTCCCTATTTGCAGTATATTTGTTATTATGTCTATTTGGTTTAATAATGATATATAGCGCCAGCATGGTTTGGTCAGTAAATATATATAATGATGAACCAACACGTTTTTATCGCAAGCAGATCATCAGTCTAGCCATTGCGATTCCAGCTTTCTTAGCTGCCTCAATCATACCTTACAGGCATTACCGCAATAAAAAATTCCTCTATGCGACAGTCGGGGTGATGTTTGCTCTGCTTATTATTGTCAAATTTATCGGATTTGGTGATTCTGTCGGTGCAAAAAGCTGGATTGCTTTAGGAAAATTAGGTAATATTCAGCCAACGGAAGTAGCGAAGATTGCTTTCATCATTTATTTTTCAGGTGTTTTTGCCAATAAATTTTATGCCGGCACCCTCGATGAAATTAAAACGACTATAGTGCCGACGTTTTCAATACTTTCAATATCACTGATATTAGTAATCTTAGAGCCTGATTTTGGGGCAACGATGATCTTGTTTTTAATCGCTGTGTCTGTAATTGCAGCCAGTGGTATGAAGTGGAAGAATTATATGAAAATCAGTGCTTTTTTTGCTGTACTAGGGGTGGGTTTAGGCCTCCTTTTATGGATAAAGTGGGATGATGTCATGACGGGTTCACGTGTCGGACGAATTCTTGCATTTACTGACCCTTTTGAATATATGCAGGGGTCAGGACTACAAATAGTCAACGGTTATATAGCAATCGGCGCCGGCGGCTTGAAAGGGGTGGGGCTTGGAAATTCTATACAGAAACTTGGATATTTACCGGAACCTCATACCGACGTCATTATGGCAGTGATATCTGAAGAGATGGGGTTATTAGGGACAACCATTGTCCTTGGCGGTTTGTTTTTCATTGTAATGAAAGCGTTTATCGTTGCTTTGCGCACGAAAGATGCACATGCACGTATGCTGGCAGCTGGTGTTGGTAGCCTGATAGCCATTCAGACTCTTGTAAACTTAGGTGGTTTAACAGGATTGATCCCATTAACAGGTGTTACGCTGCCATTCATCAGTTATGGCGGTACGTCTGTTGTCTTCTTGTCTATTGCGCTGGGTATACTGATGAACGTAACGATGTTTGTGAAGTATGAAAAAACGAAGTAGAGAGGAATGTGTTGTTGGTGGAGAGAAGAGAGATTAAGAAAGTATTGGTCGCAAATCGAGGCGAAATTGCGATCCGAGTATTCAGAGCGTGTACAGAATTAAATATCGCAACAGTGGGGATTTATTCAGCAGAAGACCGAGCTTCTTTGCATCGCTATAAATCTGATCAGTCATTTTTAGTTGGTGAAGGAAAGAAACCGATAGATGCTTACCTTGATATCGAAGGAATTATCGAGATTGCCAAAAAAGCAAATGTCGATGCAATTCACCCGGGTTACGGATTCTTGGCTGAGAACGCAGAGTTCGCTGCACGTTTGGAAGAAGAAGGTATTATTTTCATTGGACCGACATCCAGACATTTACAAATGTTCGGTGACAAAGTGAAAGCACGGGAGCAGGCAATTGCTGCAGATATCCCAGTTATTCCCGGAAGTGATGGACCTGTAACGTCTGTAGAAGAGGTTCGTGAATTTGGTGCTCAGAATAAGTATCCAATCATTATCAAAGCTTCGCTAGGCGGAGGCGGACGCGGTATGCGGATCGTTGAATCTGCCGATGAAGTGGATGAAGCGTATAACCGTGCGAAATCCGAAGCGAAATCCGCTTTTGGTTCAGATGAAGTGTATGTAGAGAAATATATTAATCA
This sequence comes from Sporosarcina sp., assembly GCF_029257255.1. Classification (GTDB taxonomy): domain Bacteria; phylum Bacillota; class Bacilli; order Bacillales_A; family Planococcaceae; genus Sporosarcina. Next base: position 41,133 of record NZ_JARICI010000026.1, read on the forward strand.
GCCAAAACATATTGAAGTGCAAATACTTGGAGATACATATGGAGAGATAGTCCATTTGTACGAGCGTGATTGTTCGATCCAGCGTCGTCATCAGAAAGTAGTTGAAATTGCACCTTCTATCTCATTAACCGATGAATTGAGAGATGCTATTTGTGAATCAGCTGTCAAATTATCGAAGAATGTTGGATATATAAACGCTGGTACTGTCGAATTTTTAGTAGCTGACAATGAATTTTATTTCATCGAGGTCAATCCGCGCATTCAAGTGGAACATACGATTACTGAAATGATTACCGGTATTGATATTGTCCAGTCACAGATTTTTATTGCGCAAGGCGAAAAGCTTCATTCTGAAATAATCAATATTCCACAGCAAAAAGATATTCCGCTTTTCGGTTACGCGATACAGTCACGTGTTACTACAGAAGATCCGTTGAATGATTTCATGCCGGACACAGGCAAAATGTCTGTATACCGTTCAGGTGGCGGCTTCGGAGTTCGCTTAGACACAGGAAACGCATACCAAGGCTCTGTCATCAGTCCTTATTATGATTCGCTGCTTGTAAAAGTATCGACTTGGGGACCGACATTCAGCAGTGCTGCAGCTAAAATGCTCAGAAATTTGAAGGAATTCAGAATACGCGGCATCAAAACCAATATTCCATTCCTGGAAAATGTAGTATGCAACCAAGACTTCTTATCAGGAGATTACAATACAAGCTTTATTGATCAGACACCTGAGCTATTCGAGTTTGCGAACAGACAAGACCGCGGTACGAAGATGCTCTCTTATCTGGGTAACGTGACGATTAACGGATTCCCGGGAATCGATGATCCGACAAGACCTGTTTTACATCCAGTCAGGATTCCAGAAATAGATCTAAAGACAGCGCTTCCAAAGGGAACAAAGCAAATTTTGGATGAACAGGGCGCAGATGCTCTTGTCGATTGGGTACGCAAACAAGAGGATGTATTATTGACGGATACAACATTCCGTGATGCGCACCAGTCTTTATTGGCAACACGTATGAGAACAAAAGAGTTAACGCAGATCGCAACAGAAAGCGCACATTTGCTTCCTGATCTGTTTTCTTTTGAAATGTGGGGAGGCGCTACATTCGACGTCGCTTACCGTTTCTTGAAGGAAAGTCCATGGGATCGTCTGGAAAGATTGCGTGAGCAAATTCCCAATGTGCTTTTCCAAATGCTCTTCAGAGGGGCAAATGCAGTAGGTTACACGAACTATCCTGACAACGTAATCCGGGAGTTCATTAAAGAGTCTGCGTCTTCAGGTATTGACGTGTTCCGAATCTTTGACAGCTTGAACTGGATCAAAGGTATGGAGGTAGCAATCGATGAAACCCGCGCATCGGGAAAAATTGCAGAAGCAGCAATTTGTTATACAGGAGATATTCTCGATGACAGCCGTGCGAAATATACAGTCAATTACTACAAAGAAATGGCTAAAGAATTAGAAGCAGTCGGTGCGCATATTCTTGCGATTAAAGATATGGCAGGTCTGTTGAAACCGGAAGCGGCATATCGTTTAATTTCAGAATTAAAAGATTCCACTGAACTGCCGATTCACTTACATTCTCATGATACGAGCGGTAACGGAATCTTCATGTATGCAAGAGCGATTGAAGCAGGTGTAGATATTGTCGATACTGCAATCGGTTCCATGGCAGGTATGACATCTCAGCCTTCTGCCAATTCACTTGCTTATGCGATGCAGGACAGCAAGCGTCAGGTTCGTGCAGAAACAGAATCGCTTGAGAAGCTTTCACACTACTGGGAAGATGTCCGAAAGTACTACAAGCCGTTTGAAAGCGGTATGAATAGTCCGCATTCAGAGATTTATGTGCATGAGATGCCGGGCGGTCAATATTCCAATCTGCAGCAGCAAGCAAAAGCGGTCGGACTTGGCGAGCGTTGGGAAGAAGTTAAGGAAATGTACACCCGCGTAAACTTCTTATTTGGAGATATTGTTAAAGTGACACCTTCTTCCAAAGTGGTAGGGGATATGGCTCTCTTTATGGTTCAAAACGAGCTGAATGAACACTCAGTCATTTCTCGCGGGCAGACAATTGACTTCCCTGAATCCGTTATTGAATTCTTCGAAGGGTCGATTGGACAGCCATACGGCGGTTTCCCGAAGGAATTGCAGGATGTCATTCTGAAAGGACGTAAAGCAATCACAGTACGTCCGGGAGAACTCCTTGAACCTGTTAATTTTGAAAAAGTACTGGGAGAATTAACGGTGAAGATGGAAAAGCCGGCAACGATGCACGATGCTCTGGCATATGTTCTCTATCCAAAAGTTTTCGAAGAATATATCGAGACGAAAAAACAGTTTGGTGATGTTTCGGTCATCGGTACACCTCAATTTTTATACGGTCTGCGTTTAGGCGAAGAGATCGAAATTGAGATTGAAGTAGGGAAGACTCTGATCGTGAAACTTGTCTCCATTGGTGAGCCACAGCCGAACGGTACGCGCGTATTGTATTTTGAATTGAACGGTCAGTCGCGTGAAGTAGTGATCCAAGACATGCATATTGAAACAAAAGATGTGAAGAAACAAAAGGCGGATCCGACGAATGAAGCACATATCGCAGCAACAATGCCTGGCACGGTATTACAGGTAGCGATTTCTCTGGGTGCTAAAGTTAAACGCGGAGAGCACCTGCTCATCACGGAGGCCATGAAAATGGAAACAACTATTCAGGCTCCATTTGATGGTGTAGTGAAAGAGATTTATGTGGGCCCTGGAGATTCTATCTCGACAGGTGACTTGCTAATTGAAATAGAACATTAATATTCGTCTCCTGCAGTCCGTTTATGGCTGCAGGAGTCTTTGTGTAGGTAAATGTATATAAAAAGGCGCTCAGCTGTGTTAAACAGCAGTGAGCGCCTTTAAAAGTAATGTAGGTAGTTATTTTGAATGGCTACGTGAAACGAGCAGTACTAAGTAGGTGAGTAAACCGAAAAGTAATGTGATGAACAATGAATGAAGGAGCGCAACATAGAGATTCAATCTAGTTAATACGACAATCATACCAGTCGTTGCCTGTGCCAGAACTAATATAAAGGCGCTGATCCAACCCCAGTAAATGACACGTTGGTCACTATAGTGTCTGATTGCTTTAATCGCTATGAAACCAATCCAAACAAGGATAAGGGCAGCTGCGAGGCGATGGCCCATCTGTACCCATTCATACATGTCCTGAGGTAATCGGAATTCGCCATTACGGCACAGCGGCCAGTCGGAACAAGCAAGTCCTGAACTGGTGTGGCGCACGAGAGCTCCTGTGTAGATGACGAAATATGAATAAATGGTTACTCCAATTGTATGAAACTTGAGTGAAGAACCTATCCTTATTTTATCTGCATCAAATTTCTGATCCACTTCAAAGATCAGCAGCGTCAGTAAAAAGACAGCTGAGAATGAAATGAGTGAAATGCCAAAGTGTAGAGCTAGAATGAAATCGCCTTGTCCCCATAATACTTGAGCTGCTCCAATTAGAGCCTGAAGAATTAAAAAGAACACAGCCATGAAAGAAAGAAACTTTGTTTCGCGTATATGTCCAAGGGCTTTCCAGGACCATACAGCCAGAATAACAATTAATATGCCGACGCTGCCTGTTACAAGGCGGTGGGAGAACTCGATGAGAACTTCAGCGGTAATTTCATCAGGAATCAATTGTCCGTTACAGCCGGGCCAGTGTCTGCCGCAGCCCATCCCGCTGTCTGTCTTTGTTACGAGCGCTCCTCCAAGCAAGATAGCTAGCATGCCTATGGTGGAAGCTACGCCGAACCATTTTAAAAACCGATTATATTGCAAGTATGAGACACCTTCTTCTATGAATTGACCTTTTGTTAGTGGCCGATCTATTGTTGTGTTATCCAATTACATAGAAAAACACAGCATGCTGCCAAAGCCGCTGTCTGTATTTTCCATGCAGTTGAATCATTCGTTTCATGCTTTATAATATCGAAAATCACTTTGAAACACAATACCGGGAGCTGATAAAGCTCCGAGGTGAAAGGTTTTTCACAAATTGTTCATAAAAAAGCCTCTTTAACTTCACAATTGTCTTATAGAAATGCTTTACTATATAGTAGGTGTAGGACAAAGACGCTTAGGTTGCACGAAACAGCTATAAATTGCGAAATGGTCTAGAAATTACTGACGAATTTCGATATAGTAAGTGTTAGGGTCTTTGCTGAAAACTTTGAAAGGAGGGTTATTATGTCAAACGGTCGAACGCTTTCGACGGTTGCAGATCCCAAATTGGAGCCGATTACCTTATGGAAAGACTTTTTGGCGCTTATCAAAATAGGCATCGTCAATTCGAATTTGATCACTACGTTCACCGGTCTTTTTTTGGCATTTCAATTCACTGGGAAAAGTTTTCTCCATAATTTCGATTTGTTGGTATTTGCAATTCTGGGTACCGGGTTGATCATTGCAGCTTCCGGAGCACTCAATAATCTGATTGACCGGGATATCGATCCAATCATGTCGAGAACAAAGTCGAGACCTACAGTAACAGGCAGATTTAAAACGCCTGCTGTGCTGACGCTGGCCATTACATTTCTCGTGGCAGGGGAAGTTCTTTTGTTTTCTGCTTCCGCAATGGCTGGCTGGTTGGGGATCATTGGAGTATTAGCTTATGTTGTACTTTATTCCATGTGGTCAAAACGCCAGCATGTCAGCAACACGGTAGTAGGAAGCTTGTCAGGTGCCGTTCCACCTTTAATCGGTTGGGCTGCGGTTGATCCTGCACTGTCGATGGGCGCATGGGCATTGTTCCTGATTATGTTCGTATGGCAGCCTCCGCACTTTTATGCGCTGGCTATGCGCAGAACTGAGGAATATCGTGCAGCAAACATCCCGATGCTGCCTGTAGTAAAAGGCTTTGAACGCACGAAGAAATCTATGCTCATGTGGGTATTGTTGCTATTCCCGCTGCCATTCCTGCTGCAAGAGCTAGGCACAGGATTTGTAGTATTTGCAACCTTGTTGAATGTCGGATGGCTTTATCTCGCCCTAAAAGGATTTAAAGCTAAAGAAGATTTGAAATGGGCCACTTCAATGTTTATCTACTCATTGAATTACATGACAATTTTATTTGTCTCCATGATTATTTTCTCTATATTCATCTAACGTTTCGGAATTCTTTCTTTGAAACAGGAATTCATCATAGAGAGGCTTCTAGTCCTCCATAGTAGAAAAACATTTTTTTAGAAAGAGAGGTATTAGTTAGCGATGATTAAAGGACTCAAAAAGTGGCGTCTCTTTTCATTATTAGCAGTTTTCGCAGTTTTCTTAGCAGGTTGTGGACAAGAGCAGCTTTCAACATTCCAACCAGCTGGCCAAGTCGCTCAGGATCAGTTTAACTTGCTGCTGTTAGCATCAGGAATCATGTTACTAGTCATTGTTGTAGTAGTGGCGATATTTACTATTGCAATAGTACGCTTCAGACGTTCCAAGTTGGGTGAAGATCATATACCTGAACAAGTGGAAGGAAGTCACACTCTTGAAATGGTATGGACATTCATTCCAATCCTTTTGGTTCTGATCCTTGCTGTCCCTACAGTTTATTACACGTATAAACTGGGTGACGTACAAGCAATGGGAGCTGTCGATGAAGACGGAAATGCCGAAAACCTTGTAGTTGACGTAACAGCAAAATTGTATTGGTGGGAATTCGAGTATCCTGATTTAGGAATTGTTACTGCTCAGGAACTGGTTGTACCTACAGATGAAAAAGTGTACTTTAACTTAATTGCTGCAGACGTTAAGCACTCATTCTGGATACCGGCAGTTGGCGGTAAGATGGATACAAACGTTGAGAACGTCAATAAATTCTATTTAAGTTTCGAAAAAGAATCAGAAGGCTTGAAAGACGGCGTTTTCTACGGAAAATGTGCTGAGCTTTGCGGGCCTTCCCACGCTTTGATGGACTTCAAAGTAAAAACTTTACCAAGAGATCAGTTTGATGACTGGGTAGCTGCTATGCAAAAAACAGCTGAAGACCCTGTAGTTGCGAATGCTGACGGTGAGGAAGTATTCTCTCAAAGCTGTATCGGCTGTCACGCAGTTTCTGGTGTAGGTGAGTCGGGAGCACAAGGCCCGAACTTAGCGACATTCGGTGACCGTAACCGTGTAGCAGGTTTCCTAAAACACGATGAAAAGGAACTGAAAGACTGGATTCGTGATACACAGAAACATAAACCAGGCAACATAATGCCTTCATTCAGTCAAGATCAGATTTCTGATGCTGAACTGGATGCGTTAACTGAATATTTATTAGGCTTAAAAGTCGAAAAATAATTTTCAAATGGAAATTGAATAGGAGGTAACATAGTGAGTTCAGTTGCTCAAAAAACAGGCTTTGGCGCAACACTCTGGGATTGGCTGACGACAGTCGACCATAAGAAGATTGGGATACTGTATCTCCTTGGGGGATTATTCTTCTTCGTTCTTGGTGGTATCGAAGCGATGATCATTCGTCTTCAGTTGATGACGCCAAACAATGATCTCGTAAGCGCAGGGCTTTTCAACGACTTAATTACAATGCACGGAACAACCATGATATTCTTGGCAGCGATGCCGATTCTATTTGGTTTTATGAACGCCATTGTACCGCTTCAAATCGGAGCGCGTGACGTAGCATTCCCATTCATTAACTCATTAGGGTTATGGATGTTCATCTTTGGTGGTTTATTCCTAAATATTTCATGGCTTTTCGGTGAAGTTCCAGATGCAGGATGGACATCATACGCATCTTTATCACTACATTCACCTGGTCATGGTATTGACTTCTATGCAATTGGTTTACAAATTGCCGGTGGTGGTACGTTAATAGCAGGGATTAACTTCCTTGTTACAATCATCAACATGCGTGCACCAGGGATGACTTACATGCGTATGCCATTGTTTACATGGACTACGTTCGTAGCGTCAGCGATGATTCTTTTCGCATTCCCTCCATTGACAGTTGGATTGTTCTTCTTGACATTTGACCGTATGTTCAGTGGTAACTTCTTTGATCATACAATGGGCGGAAACACGATTATCTGGGAGCATATTTTCTGGATTTTCGGTCACCCTGAAGTATATATCTTGATTTTGCCTGCTTTCGGTATTTTCTCTGAGATCTTTGCGACATTCTCTCGTAAGCGTCTCTTCGGTTATACTGCAATGGTTTTCGCAACAGTGTTAATCGGTTTCCTAGGCTTCATGGTATGGGCTCACCACATGTTTACAGTTGGCCTTGGGCCGACAGCAAACGCAATCTTCGCTGTTGCCACAATGGCAATTGCCGTACCTACAGGTGTTAAGATCTTTAACTGGTTGCTCACTATCTGGGGTGGTAGCATTAAAGTTACAACTCCGATGCTTTATGCTCTAGGTTTTATTCCTTCATTCGTAATGGGTGGAGTTACCGGAGTTATGCAAGGTGCAGCACCACTAGATTATCAGTTACACGATACGTACTTTATCGTTGCTCATTTCCACTACGTTATTGTTGGTGGGGTAGTACTGGCAATATTTGCGGCAATTCACTATTGGTGGCCAAAAATGTTCGGTACAATGTTGAGTGAATTCCTTGGAAAGATTACGTTTGTATTCTTCTTCATTGGTTTCCACATGACATTCTTAATTCAACACTGGTTAGGTTTCTGGGGAATGCCACGTCGTGTTTGGACATATATGGACGGACAGGGCTGGAATATAGCAAACATGATCAGTACAATCGGTGCGCTTTTGATGGCAATTGGATTTATCGTAATGGTAATCAATATCATTATGACAACTGTCAAAAATGAGCGTGTTGGAAATGACCCATGGGGCGACGGACGTACACTTGAGTGGGCGATCGAATCACCTCCTGTATTCTATAACTTCTCTGCAACACCGTTAGTTCGCGGTCTGGATACACTATGGATCGAGAAAATGGAAGGCAGTAAGGAGTCAATTACAGCGGCTGAACCAATTACGGATATCCATATGCCGCACGGTTCAATCATTCCGATGTTAATGTCACTTGGTCTGTTTATTGCAGGATTTGGTGCCATGTTCCATCAAGAAACATCTTGGGGACTTCCTGTATTAATTTTCGGACTTGCATTTACTTTTGTTAGTATGGCTGTACGTTCATTGAAAGATGACCTTGGCTTCTACGTGACGAAAGAGCAAATCATGCAAGATTTAAAGAACAAAGGGGGGCGTAACTAATGGATTTGAACAAAAAATTCACCCCTGAAACATGGCCGGCTCATCCAGAGAAGGCTACCTTGGAAGCAAAGAACAAATTCGTTGGTTTCTGGCTTTTCCTAGGTGGAGAAACTATTCTCTTTGCTACGTTGTTTGCAACATATATGGCGTTGAAAAATAAAGGTCCTAGCGGCTTTGGTTTTAACACTCAGGATCTATATACTTTACCGTTAGTATTTGTTATGACTATGCTTCTTTTGACATCTTCATTGACAAGTGTCTACGCAATGTATCATTTAAAGAGCTTCAATTTTAAAAAGATGCAATTATGGCTTGGCCTGACTGCATTCTTAGGACTTGGGTTCTTGATGTTAGAAGTCTATGAGTTCTCTCACTATGTTAAAGAAGGATTTACGTTCAATAACAGTGCGTTCAGTTCCTCTTTCTACACACTGGTAGGTACACACGGCTTTCACGTGGCGGTTGGTTTAGTATGGATTACATTATTGATTTTCCGTAATTCCAAGCGCGGACTGAACTTGTATAACGCGACAAAATATTATACATTCTCACTTTACTGGCACTTCATTGACGTAGTTTGGGTATTTATCTTCACTGTAGTCTACTTGATGGGAGTGGTGGGTTAAGATGGCAGATATTCAAGTTATTAAACGATCTCCAGCTGAGCAATTACTTCAGCAGCGACGGGCAAAAGAATCTATGCGTAATCAAGTGGCGATGTTTGCTTTGATGATTTTCTTAACACTCGTTTCGTTTTCTATGGTAGTCGCATACCTTTCTGACGTTGCCGGATTCTCAAAATTCTTTGTCATTCCTACATTGTTCTTGTTTGCAGCAGTACAAGTTGGTCTCCAGCTTTACTACTTCATGCATATGAACGAAAAAGGACATGGCATTCCGCAGATGTTTATGTTTACAGGTGCTCTTTTAGGATTCTTGATTCCTTTAGCATTTGTCACAATCGTTTGGTGGTAATAATAAGTAGGGGCTTATGGATGTATTCCATAGGCTCCTTTTTTTATCACTGTAAATATCCTCTATACGAGATGAGAAAACAATTTGCATCTGATGAGTTACGTTTTTAGCGTAGACTCCAAATTAGCTTACGCCACACGTTGTTGTTTGGAGTGGAAGGTGGCGAAATGCAAAGATGTGCTCCTAACGCTTCGTTTTTCGATTGGCTGAGGCTGTGCCGGCGGAAATCAACGTGCCTAAGGTTATATAGTAATGAAATTGTCAAAGTTCGTACATTGAGTTATGTCATAGTTGCTCGTATAATGGTAAAGATACATTTACTTATCCGTGCTGATGTATAATTAATTGCTCAGCATCGAATAACCGACATGTTGACAGCAGGTTGACTATAAAAGGAGAGTGACCGTTTTGCCTTTAAGTATTTTTGGTTTTCGGGCTTTGTGGAGTCCTTATTTCTTACTAGCTATCGTTCTTGGCGTCGTATTATATTATTTAATTACTGTTAAATGGAGAGATCGTTTTGAAGGATCTGAACCTGTAACGAAACATCATATGATTTATTTCTTGTCTTCAATGGTTCTTTTATATATCGTGAAGGGATCGCCAATGGATTTGATCGGTCATATTCTGTTTTCGGTTCATATGGCACAAATGGCTATTTTGTTATTAATGGTTGCTCCGCTCTTTATCATGGGTATTCCAAATTGGGTTTGGGAAAAGTTCTTATCTGTGACAGCAATCAGAAAGGTATTTATGCTGTTGACGAGACCAGTCATTAGTTTATTGCTCTTTACACTGATGTTTTCTATGTATCACTATCCATTAATTTTAGACCAGGTTAAATTAAGCATGCCGCTGCACACCATTTTTACAGTTACGCTTTTCATGTCAGCAATCTTTTTATGGTGGCCTGTTGTTAATACAGTAAAGGGGCAGCCTCAGCTTCATGGTTTGAAAAAGATAGGGTATGTCATCCTGAGTGCACTGTTAATCACTCCTGCCTGTTCATTAATTATCTTCGTAGATGTTCCTGTATACGAAACTTACAACAGCGGAGAAGCTTGGTTAAAAGCAATGGCATTATGTGTGCCTAGCAGCACGCTCGCAGGGTTATCGGGTTTAGGAATGTCAGGGCCTGAATTATTTACGGACATGCCAACCCTTTATGATCAACAACTAGGTGGTATTTTAATGAAAGTTATCCAGGAGATTGTCTATGTTGTAGTTATTGGACGAATCTTCATAAGCTGGGCTAAATACGAAAGAGAAAATGCAGATGAAATTACTCGTCAAGACTTGATTAAACGTCAAAATTTAACCATGCATGGCTGAGTAAAAGAAGAAGGGGTTAACAGGGATGGGACTTCCATTATTACCGACCATCAGTACATTTTTAATCGTATTATCCGCTGTTTTGGTCGCGATTGGATGGTATTTAATATTGCAGAAGAAAAAGCTGGCTCACCAGAAAGTCATGGTGGCAGCGGCGGTATCTGCTGTTTTATTTTTAATCATCTATATTTCGAGAACTATTTTTATCGGGAATACAGCGTTTGGCGGTCCCGATGAACTGAAGATTTACTATACAGTTTTTTTGATTTTCCATATCATACTTGCGACAACAGGAGCAGTGTTAGGTGTTATTACAATGGTTGCCGGATTTAAAAATAATCTGGACCGCCACCGTAAAATGGGACCAGTCACAAGTATCATCTGGTTTTTCACAGCGATTACAGGAGTAGCTGTATTTTTATTGCTTTATGTGTTTTATACAGGAGGGGAAACCACTTCTGTATTTAAAGCGATTTTAGGATTCTAACTACTAAAAAAGGGTATATCTCCGAGAGGGAGATATACCCTTTTTACACTTTGAAATTCAATTTTATGATGCCTGCTTCTCTTGCGGTATTGAAAAGAATAACGAGCATTGGCCCGATAAAAAAGCCGAGTACCCCAAATAGTTTTAATCCAATAAACATGGCAATCAATGTAGGCAAAGGTGAGAGACCTATTTGGGAACCCATCACTTTTGGTTCAATTGTACGTCTGATGATCAGCAGGATAACAGCCAGGATGGCAAGTTTTGTACCCATCGCTATATCTCCTGATACATATTGATAAATCGACCAGGGAGCTAAGATGATAATGGATCCTAAAATTGGTATGATATCTATGATCCAAATGACCAGAGACATAACGACGGCATATTTAGGGATAATCAAGAGCAGTCCGATAAACGAAACGACTAGAACAATTAGACTGACTAATAACTGAGCTTTAACAAATCCCAAAATGACTTTGTTTAATTTGCTCGTCATATAATGCACTTTTTGTGCGGTTGTTTCTGTTAGATGACGATAAAATGCATTTTTCAGGTTCGGCAATTCCAACATGAACAAAAACAAAGCGATCATGAATACAATGAAACTCACCAAGAAGTTTGGAATTTCTGAAATCAGTCCCAGAATTTTATCATAACTCAGTAGTGTGATCAGCGAAACACGGAAAGATTCAATAATATCATTGAATTCATTCTCCAGCATCGAAATGATGTCTTCCGGCATCCCTACTGTATATTGAAATAGTTTACTTTGGGTATTGATCCAAACGCTTGAAAGTGAATTTAAGTAGTTTGGAATTTCTTTTGTAAAATGAACGATTTTCCCGATGAGTGTATTCACCGTGTAAAACAGAAGAAAAACACTGACACCCACAAAGACAATGAAGTTGACAATGACAGAGAGCTTTCGCTTCCATTTAAACTTTCGCTCGACCCATTTTACAAGAGGATCTAAAAAAAGTGCAGTCAACAGAGCCAAAATAATGGGTATGGAAACGGGCAGGATAAAAAATGTAATTAATAGTAAAACAACAATACTTAATATGATCATCAAATTTCGTTTGGTCAGCAATTTCAAAGGTCATCGTCCTCCACATACGTACTGAGTTTATTATAACCAAACGATAGACGTAATAATAGGAAAAAGCCGAGGAACATAGTGCTCTTCGGCTTTTTTATTTTATTACACTGTATATTGCTTTAATTCATCAAAGACTGCTTTGGCTGTTAATTCGCAATCTTTTACTAAGCTGGCTGGGAAGTCTTCTTCTTCGCCGTATTCTACACCAAAAGGATAGTAGTATTTACCAAGAACTGGCTGTTTTAAGCGTACTGTAGCTTTTCTGCCATCAATATCGCCTTCTACTAATGTGCCGAAGATGCGCATATAATATGTACCTTCGCGAATGACAAATTTCTTGTCGAAAGTTACACGCTCGTAATCCCATTGACCTTCAAGAACCAGGCCGTTCTTCAGCATAACTTCTTCCATAACCTTTAAGTCAGACACAAGGCCATCAATGCCTATATTTTCAATATACATCTGTAAATCCCCCTTCATGTTCGTCCAAACGAATACTTATACCATTATATCATAGAACAAATTAAAATCACTTGCAATGACAACATTGTGTCAACGCTTTCTTCTGGAATGATAAAGATGACGGGGGCAAATCTATTCTGTACAATAAAGTAAATGATCATCTGTACTCAGAACGAAAGTCGATTAATATGTACGGTTTATAACTGATGAATTAAAGACAGAGATAGATAAAAGAAAGGAAAGGAAGATTTCATGTGGAGAGTAGGCTGGAAGATACTACTAATGTTGTTGGTGGTCATGGGAGTATTCTATTTTATGAATGATAGGGTGAGTGTCAATGAACCGCTTGAATCGCCTGTCCAACACGGTTCTCCTGTTGCGGTGCCGGAAAAAGGGGAACCGATGGGCGTACAGGGTGGTCCGAGACCAGAAGAAGGGATGTCTCTTTACGTCGGTCAAAAAGCAGAAAACCTGATAAATGAATATGGAGAGCCGACGATAGTGGAACCATCAAGCTTTCAATATGAGTGGTGGATTTACAAAGGGAAACCGAGCTTTATGGCAGGTGTGCTGAATGGTAAGGTCATTCAACTTTATACAGCAGATAAATCAGCAGATACAGCACCATTTGAAATTGGTCAGAATGTTCAGGAGATTCACCGCTTTACGCCGATCGAGTCGGAAATCGATGTAAACATAAAAGATAATACGTATACTTTTTCATTGAATAGTGAAGACATTAAAAATAGAATTTTAATACCTTATCAGGACTTATATGTTCAATTATATATTGACGAGGTAGATGAGCAGCTGGAAGGGATTCGTTTTATCAGCCCAAGTACGCTGGTAAAGCATCAGCCTTATGATATGACTTATTTAGGCGAAATGATTGAAGCGCCTAAGCCATCCTCCGCTGTGCAAACAGAAGTAGACAGCGCGATGGAACGGCAGACATTGGAATTGACGAATCAGCTGCGTGTTGAACATGGCGTGAATGCTTTAATTGAAGACTCAAAATTGGCTACGCTGTCATGGGAGCATAGCCAAGAAATGACTTTTCAAAAATACAGTTCACGTGAGGATGAGCCGACTGAAAACTATGCAGAACGTTTGAAAGCGGCAGAGATTCTTTCAATCAAGGCTGGGGAAAATACAGCGTTTAACTATATTGATGCAATTGAAACAGTTCACGGCTGGCTGAACTCACCTAAGCACCGGGACGTCCTGCTAAATCCTACTTTTACCCATACAGGGGTAGGTGTCTATAATAAATACTATACACAGTCCTTTATTGCGCAGACAAAGAAGAGCGATTTGAACAATTAAGGGAGGATCCATGTACCTTTCTCATCAGACGCGATGCCTCGAATATGAAGAGGTGTCGCGTGTTCTTTTGCGTAGAGCGCCGCTTTTTTTTGGATAATCGGATGCTGACAGTCTAATAGCGGGAGAAACTCTGTAAACGACAATCGCTCATAGCGGATGTAATGTGAGTTCGTATGAGGATCTGCGGACATGACAGCAGGTACATCTTTGTAAAATTCAACATGGCTTGCCTGCAGTGCTTCTGCGAGTGCGATGGCTGTCAAGTCGCTGCCGCCCCTGCCAAGTGTCATGAACTGTCCTTGCTCGTTCATGCCTTGAAAGCCTGGGACGATGAGGCATGAGTGTGTCTGCAGTGTATTGAGTATATGGGAGGTATTAACTTTTTCAATCGTTGCATTGCAAAATTCACCATGCGTTCGGATTCCGGTATTTTGTCCATAGATGATCGTGTTGTCGATTCCTTCTTTAGATAATTCAGCAGACATCACCGCCGATGAAATTAATTCTCCGCAGGCAGCGGCCAAGTCCTTTGCTTCACCTGAATGATTTAAGGCATCTGTTACTTTCAATAGAGTATCTGTTGAGTATGCATCCCCTCCCCGTCCCATTGCGGATACAACGACAACTACCGATTGATACTTTACTAATCCATGTTTAATATGCTCAATGCATTTTGCTCGCTGTTGCTGATTCTGCATGGCGATCCCGCCGAACTTCTGGATAATCATAGAATCCCAACTTTCTTCGTGACATTCTTCTTATTACCTTCATAAGATAAAGTGAAATTATGTTTCGTTTCATTATATTCTGTGGTAATTAAAATGTTCGGGAAAGGGCGTGACACCTTGCTTTTATCTGAATTGATAAAGGAGTGGCCGTGTACATTGCTGCAAGGGTCAATCCGGCAGATCGTCGGAGGTATTACGGAAAATTCGAAGCGAGTAAAGAAGGATTATGTATTTGTCGTCAGAAAAGGCACGTTACGCGACGGTCTGGAATTTATCGAAGAAGCAATAGCGAAAGGTGCGACTACTATAGTTTTGGATCGAGTGAACATGGATTTATGCCATATACATCCCAGCGTTACCATACTTGTTGTACCGGACAGTTCTTTGTTTATCTCGTTCGCAAGTGCGAAATTAGCAGGCAATCCAGCTTCCGAATTAACAGTGATTGCGGTGACTGGAACAAACGGCAAAACGACAGTCAGTCATTTTATCGGACAGTTGCTGGCGGTACATGGAGTGAGAGCAGCGGTGATTGGAACGACAGGGATCTTCATAGACGGCGTCCTGACCGGGACACCTGCTGATTCGCTGACGACGATGCCGGCAGAGCAGCTACATCCTCTATTGCGCACATGTATAGAGAAGCAGGTGACACATGTCATCCTCGAAGCCTCCTCAATCGGACTTTCTTCTAATCGCCTTGCTCACTGCTCTATAACAATTGGTATTCTTTTGAATGTAGGTGTGGATCACTATGCGGAACATGGCGGTAGAAAGGCATATATCGATGCGAAGAAACGTCTGGTTTCATTGGCGGATCAATTAGTTGTGAATGAAAGTGACCCGGTATGCGTAGAGATGAGTAGAGAAGCGACGGGGAAAGTGATGTATTTTAGTGAAACTCACATAAACAGAATTCTCACATCAATAAATGGATTTAGGGTGGAGGTTCCGGGACAACATAATGAGATGAATGCAAGAGCTGCGGTTTGTGCGTTGCAGGCCGTGGGCTTTTCATTCGAAAAAGCTGTCTCTAAACTGGCTGTGCTGAAGTTGCCTGAAGGGCGTTTGGAAAAGTACAGTCAGAGCGGGGTAGATGTGTTTGTGGATTATGCTCATACACCGGATGCTTTACGGGCGGTACTTGAAACTTTATGCGAAGAGAAAACTCGGAATGTCGTGACGGTATTCGGCTGCGGAGGTAATCGCGATCCCGAGAAGAGACCCCAAATGGGAGCTGTAGCAGCACAGTACAGTTCACATGTTATTTTGACTTCTGATAATCCGCGTTCGGAGGATCCTTCGCAAATCATTACAGATATCCTGGCAGGCACTTTGGGTTTTGCGGTGCCGATCGATGTACTGCTCGACCGTAAGCTTGCGATTCGTTATGCAATTCGGCAGGCTGGAAAGGGAGATATCGTATTGATTGCTGGAAAAGGACATGAGAAAATACAGCAAATTGGTACGCGAACGGAGCCTTTCTGCGATATAGATGAGGTGAAATTGGCTTTCACTGATAAAGCGGTAGCGGAAGAAGATTCTTAATGAATAGTCGAACCGATCGATTTTTGGTATGATGGATGGGATAGGAGGTGCGGCAATCTATGATGATGACGGATGAATGGATGAATGTCATCGATATGGCGGAAGAGCTTTCCGATATGCTGCTGCGTTCTGAGGTTGTGAAAACCTATCAAGACGCATACAACCGTGTGTATTCTAATTCTGATCTGCGGAAAGAGATCATTAATTTTAATAGAGTGAAGGAACAATATGAAGAGGTTCAGCGTTTTGGACGCTATCATCCTGATTATAAGTCGGTTATGAAGGATATACGTTTGCAAAAGAGAGCCTTAGATTTACGCGATGAGGTGGCGGCGCTGCGTCTTGCAGAGAATGATGTTCAGTCGTTGTTGGACGAAATTGGCATTATGATCGGCAGTTCGGTATCTGCAGCAGTGAAGGTGCCTGCCGGAGACGGAGCATTTACTAACACTTCATGCGGCGGCGGATGCGGCTCAGGCGGTAGCTGTTCGTGCTCGGCATAAGCATTTGTTCATAAGAAAAACCCTGCGAAGTTTGCAGGGTTTTTCTTATTCTGTACACTTTACAGAAATTAAGACACCAGCCGGCGTACTTAGGTTGCCTTCCACTTCGGTACACTGGCTGGTGTTTTAATACTTTTTACGTCGTGATTAGTTTCAAGAGTAATAAAAGGAAAGGTCACACATTAACTTAGCTGACAATAAGTACTGATCTGTATTAAAAGTGCAGTAAGTAAATGTTTTTTTAGTTCAAATCGAGATCAAGCTGTGCCTGATTAAGCAAGTTCATGTTTCTGTAGGGAGACAATTGTAACTTGAATAAAACACTCTACGCAAAGGTACAACTGCTGGCTCATTCCGTAAACCAATCCGCCAGCGCCGAAGCGAGTTTAAACAGAAAACTCACACTTATTTAAACTTCCTAAAAGTCGAGCGACCGAACAGAAACAGTTCAAAGTTAAAAATCTTTAATTTTCGTTAAAATACTCCAGAACTTCTTTAGACTTTTTCGTAGTGAAACCGTCGATGTCCAGTTTAGCCAACTTTTCAATATTGGCTGTATTGGAAAGTTCGTAAAATACAGCAATGTTTAGTTGTTGCAGAAATTGTATAAAACCTTCCGAAGCAAGCGGGAACATACCAATTTTTTCCGTCAGGCAGAATAAGTCTGCGTTTGGTCTGTACAGGTGCCCGAATTTGCTGGTATAAGCAACATAAGCTTTCTTAATTTCTTCACTGCCGGCGCCGAGAGCTACGGAATTTTGTGCGTACAAATTAAAGCGGTCAATCTGCTCATCGAACGTGCTCGTGACGACAACTCGTTCAGCAGCGTCCATTTCTTTCAGCAGACGCCATAGCTTTGAAGGAATCAAGCTGCCTTCATAAGTATCAGGAGAATCTCCCATGGAAATGACAATTAGCAGCTGAGGGAACATTTTCAATAGCTCTCGCAGCGGTAAAATCAAGGAAGGATCCTCGTCAGCTTCTGTCTCCGTTTGCTCTGGAGAAGAAGGATAATCATTTTTTAATTCGGCTAGCGTATAGTCTGCAATAGCTCCGGTCGGCAATAAATTGCTGCTCGGGGCTATGATAATTTCTTCATCTTTGGTCAGCCGGATATCTACGACAAAACCGTGTACGCCCAAATCGGCTGTCTTTGTAAATGCTGTGAGCGAATGGACGGAAGGGTCTTCGGCAATATCAATTTCAGCTAATACTGCATTCTCAGAAAATTGGAGTGCTTTCTTTTCTGTGCGTGGCTCTGGCTTCACAACCACTTTAGAAGCGGCCCAAGCGGCAACACTTGCAGCTCCAACAGTTAAAGCAACTTTTGTTTTCCTCCCCACTCTAAAACCTCCTCAGTAGTCAGTCGGACTTTACTATTTTTTCCACACACCCAGTTTGCACTGAATGAACGTTTATATCTAACATAGTGTAACCTATTCTGCGGAAGTAGTGCAATAATAGAATAAAGAGAACATCCAAACATCCGATACGTAAGGTTGCGGGACTTTTCTCACCTATGGTATTGTATGAAGTAAGAAAGAGGGGGAGAATTATGATTGATCGGCAAGGAATAATTGTCTATCTCCATCATTTAAAACAAGCGAAATCACTGCGCAAATTTGGGCATGTCCATTATATTTCTAAGAAGATGAAATATGTCGTGCTGTATTGCGACCAAGATGAAGTGGAAAGCACGGTCACCAAGCTAGAACGTTTGTCTGCGGTTAAAAAAGTTTTGACTTCACAGCGTCCATTTGTGAGTACCGTATACGAAAATGCTAAGCCGGATAAAGCAAAAGAATACGATTATAAAACGGGTTTGTAATCGAACTCGTTTTTAACGCAACGGCGGCAGCAAATGATTTAAACGCAGAACACCGGTGATATATTGATAAAATAAATCTTTTTCTGCAAACTCGGATGAATGTTTCACTTCAACACGGACTGGCTTACTATTCATTAATTCAGCCTTTTCGACAAACAAATTGAAGCGTTTTGAAGGTTTCTCTTCAGATTGTTTAATCCCTTCTCTACAGATATAGATGGGCATGAACTGGCCATCGCTGAATGCAGGGTGAAAAGAAACCGCAAATGACAGGTGTTCAGCCGATCCTTTCTTTGAAGAAAAGATATAGGATTTGTACAATCTATGGGAATTTGTAGACATTAATTCAAGCAGTTCATAAATGTCGCCATAACCTTCTCCGAGTTCAATAAAACGCTGTTGAATCATAATTTAGCTCTTCCTTTCAAGCAATCAAACGGCGGATTGCTTATGTAGTTATTGTCTTGTGAATGGATCTTATCCATCATACCATGTGATGAGGTGTTGTACTTTGAAAACTATCTTGAGGATTTTGTTTCTGTTAGCTGCGGTAAATGCCGGGCTACTTTATTTGCATTACAGCCAGTCAGCCACTGCCAGCGGAGACAAAGATCGCCCTGATACGTACCGTCAAGAAATAGAAGTGATTAACCGGGCAGACGGCTTGTACGTCCGGCATCATTTTTATGATTTAGCGACAGGCAGATATGAAATTATCTGGCCCGAAGGAAGTATTGATCACGACTGTCTGACAGAAGAATCAGCTTCCTGTTCTCGCTTTAATGAAGCTGGAATTGCATTTGACGAAGGAGAACGGGATCGGCAGTCGATCTCGTATAAAATCCCTAAAACAGAAAAATTAGCAGGCCGAAAATTATTTAAAAGACCTTTTGTTCTGCTGCAGGATGCCAAGCCGCTGACAACAGTCTTTCATATGACTGATGAGCAGAATATCGGCGGTATGTGGGTGAACGGTCTCGAACGAGTAGGTATTGCTGATAAAGAGCGCATAACGTACCGGCTCTATAGAGGTGTTGGTTTCGTTAATGAACTATACTGGCAGCCGCAGGATCTACCGATGGCATACTCTTCCAATAAATTGACGGTATACGGTGAAGGCATCGATACAAAGCAAATCGATGAGATGGAAAAGATGCTGGAGGAAATCGGCGGAGATCATGTCAGTGTACTTTTATCACCTAATAATCAAACTTTATATGCTCAGCGGTTCGTTACTGAAAAGCCACAGAATATAAATCAGGTACTGAAACAAGTTGCACGAATGAGTATCCAGTCGCGATTTATTATTCCGACGGATGAGCCGTCTATGAACAGTATGCTGGCTTCAATCCTTGGAGATCAGGCGATCGGTACGAAGGCTGAGCAAAATGCTTTCATCCGTTTTAAAGAAGCGCTGACAGAAGATGAATTCCGTACTTTCCGTAAAAATGTACGCAGTCAGATGGGACAGCCTTTGGCAGCTGAAAAATTGGATGCGATTCTGAAAGATGTCTTGACGTTTGATTCGCAGTATTTCCAGAAGACGATGCATGAACAGCAGTACAGTTATCCGTTCTTATTATTGGACTCCCGCAAGCTGTTGCTGGACGGGGAAAAGTTAAAAGACACGAAAATCGTCGTGAAAGACGGCAAGAGCTATTATCCTGCCAATGAATTGCTGACAGGCATGGGATATAAAATCACTTCCAATGAACAGTCGATTTATATTGAAAGCCCTAAGCGCAATTACCGTTTTTCCAAGATTGAGCCTTTCTATGTCATGAATGAACGGAAATTTGACTACAAAGAAAAACCGTATTTGACGATCAACAACAAATTGTATTTCGATGAAGTGTGGCTCAGACGGATCTTCCTCGTATTAATTGAGAAATCGGATGAAACCATTGATGTACAACAAATTGAACGTCTAATAAAGGAGATGGAAAAAGAGTGAGGGTCATTTCCGGTTCCAGAAAAGGTACACCGTTAAAATCACTTCCGGGCACGTCAACACGTCCAACGTCTGACAAGGTAAAAGAGTCGGTATTTAATAAGATTGGGCCGTATTATGATGGAGGGACTGTCGTCGAGCTTTTCGGCGGCAGCGGCTCCATTGCCATTGAAGCGCTGTCTCGGGGCATGGAACAGGCGTATGTCTTTGAGAAAAATCCGAAAGCCTGTGCTGTCATCAAGGCGAATTCGGAAAAGTGTCGAATGGAAAACCAATTACATATTGAAAGAAAAGATGCACGCCAGGCTGCCGTAATGCTGAAGCAAAATAAGATTACTGTCGATTTATTATTTGTTGACCCGCCGTATGCTGCAGTGGAGTATTATGAGCTGGTGAATGAATTGGCTGAACAAGGGTTGCTGGGAGAAGAAGCTACGATTGTTTGTGAGCACGAGAAACAGACATTGCTCCCTGAACAGTACGGTGAATTCTATCAAATCAATTCATCTGTTTATGGAAATACAGCCATCACTATATATGAGAAAAGAGGATAATGGCATGTCAAAAATCGCAATCGTGCCGGGCAGTTTTGATCCCGTGACGAATGGACATTTAGATATTATACAACGAGCAGCAAAAACATTTCCGGAAGTGCATGTCGCGGTGATGAATAACTCATCCAAAAAACCTCTCTTCACTGTAGAGGAACGAATCGCCCTCATTCATGAAGTGACGTCACAGTATGGGAACGTGACAATAGATTCCTCAGCCGGTCTGCTCATCGACTATGCGCATAAAATCAATGCGTCAGTCATTGTACGCGGCTTGCGCGCGATTTCAGATTTTGAATATGAAATGCAAATTACCTCAATGAACCGTGTGCTTGATGAAAGTATTGAAACATTCTTTGTGATGACAAAAAGTAATTATTCATTCTTGAGTTCAAGCATCGTCAAGGAAGTGGCACAGTACGGCGGAGATGTATCCAGTCTTGTGCCTGCGCATGTCAATGAAGCATTAATTCGGAAATTCAGTAAATAATAGAAAATGGTTATGATGAAAATTCATCATAACCATTTTTCATCTCAATACATCCAAATGAACAGCAGAGGCACGAGAAGGGTGTTCCAAGCTCTTCCAATGACATATGGGAGTATTCGTATACCTGCACCTTTCGCGATCGTCATGACTTGCATGTGGATGCTCATGCCGTTTAAAGAAATAATTGCAGCTATCAGTAGTGGGTAAAGACTGTCACCGCTAAAGTGTTCGGTGGCAGACTGGACACCCGATGTCATTTCAAAAACGGCCAATAATAAGGTTTTGGTGACGCCCATATCGACAGGGAAGACAGTAGAAATCAAATTGGACAGAACATTACCGAGTGAAGAAAAGAAAATAACTGTTGTCGCCACCAATAAAATGACAGACGAGCTGTCTTTGATTGAACTGAGCAAAGGTGATGTATTTTGCTGTTCTTCTTTTACAGCAGGAGGTATAACCATTTTCATTCGCTGCTTCCGAAGAAACCACAGCATCACGAGGAAAAACGCAATGTTTGCCAAATGAATGGCGAGTAGTAGTTTCCAGCCGCTTGCCGTGCTGCCGAATAGTTCATTTCCAACAAAACCAATGATGAACATAGGGCCTGGAGCATGACATGAAGCCAGCAGCAGACTGCTTTCGGCTGAGGAAATTTCACCGTTTTTCTTCATTTCACTGACTGTCACGGCACCAACCGGGAACCCTCCGAATGAACCGAGTACATACGCCTTTATGTATCTGCTCCATTGGCCTGCAGGTTGCTGACTGGGCATTTTAAGCAGCCATTGCGTCAAAATGATATAAGGCAATAAATACGGCAGCAGCGCGTGAATGAATAGCTGTGCTCCTGAAACAGCTCCTTCATGCGCGATCTCAGGCTGAATGATAAAGAGAATAATCAAGGCCCAGATGACTGTGACGTTGATCATGGAAGACGTTGACGGACTGGTAAAGGACTTATCATTTGCGTCTCTCCTTCCTATTTTTTGAACTGCAAGGGAATCTACCGTAATATATATGTTAAATTCGTACAGGCTATTAATGGAGGTGTGCTGTAATGAGAATGCGTAAGTGGGGAATAGTGGCCGTCATCCTAATACTGATAGCGGTTCTTGGGCTTTATCCGTTAGATATGTATATTTCAAGACCCGGCGGTGCATATGATTTGGCTCCGCTCGTTGAGGTGGACGGCGGCGATCAAAATGAACGGGGAACATTTAGTCTGATGACGATTGCAATTGGAAAAGCGACGCCTGTAACTTACGCGTTTTCGCATGTGTCAGATAAAATGAAGCTACTGCCTGCTAAAAATGTGAGAAGGCACGGTGAAAGTGACGAAGAATACTCCATCCGTCAGAAAAAGTTGATGGCTGATTCAAAAATGCATGCCATTTCTGTAGCGTTTGAAAAGACCGGGAAGCCGATAGAAAGAATATTTAGAGGTGTGTACGTAGCCAATGTACTGCCGGCCGGAACAGCTGCGGGGAAACTTTTTGCAGGTGACCTGGTCCAATCTATTGATGATGAGAAGCTATCTTCAGCCGAAGAGTTCATTGGCTTGATCGGCAGCAAGAAAGAAGGAGATCTGGTAAGTCTTCGTGTCAGTCGGGGGGAACAGATGCTGACGATTCCGTTAGAACTGAAAAAGTTGCCCGGCGAAGAGCAACGCGTAGGATTGGGTATTCATTTTGAAGAGCAGATTGACATTGAAACGGATCCTAAAGTTGATATCCATACGGAAGATATCGGAGGACCGTCGGCGGGTCTGATGTTCACTCTTGAGCTGATGAACCGTTTAACAGAAGTGGATTTGACAAAAGGATACAATATTGCGGGAACAGGCGAAATGCTGGAGGATGGATCGGTCGGACGTATTGGCGGCATCGATTTCAAAATCATCGCGGCGGACCGTCAAGATATAGAAATATTCTTTGCGCCTGACGATGAGTTGCCGGATGAAGTGAAAAAGAAAAATCCGCAGCTTGTCTCTAACTACGAAGAAGCAAGAGATACTGCGGAAAAAATCGGCACGAAAATGAAAGTTATACCGGTAAAAACGGTGGATGACGCTCTAAGTTACCTGGAACAATTGGAAGAAAAATAACAGCTGTTCTAGAGCAAGATAGGCGGGGTTCGGTAATCCAGGCCGGACAAAGATGCATCCGGCCGCACACCGCACATATAAATATCCGTACTCTTAATATCCAGTTCGAGCGAAGGATCGGACAGGGAAGCTGCTCTGCTGACAAGCGGTAGTTCCAGCTTTTTTTTCGCAATTTGCAAATAACTTCTGCCCGCTTCTGACATCCCGAGAAGCCGAAGATACGCGGGTTCTGTGATTTTATCGCGGGTTGACGCGCGGCAGCCAGTCAGGATGTGGACGAGCATCCGCTGAATTCGTGTCCATGTATAGCGCTTTGATTTGACTGCCTGCATGAAGCTTTGAAACGTCGGCTGCTCTTTAGCGGCTTTGAAAAAGGCGAATTCGATACCTTCCGATATATCCGCAATTTCACTCAGAAGTCCGGGTCCTTCGCGTAGAATCGTATAACGCAGAAGTGGATAAAACTTGTCCCAGCTTTGAAATTCGAACTGCTCCTGCCAGTCATTTAATAATTGAAAAGAAGCAGCTGGCAGAAAAGAGTGAATGTCATCATCTGAATCAGGTGAGAAAATTGATTTTCGGATGCTGGTCGCACTTGCAATAGGGTGGTCGGGCAATTCGGTATCATGATAATGCGTTCCTGTTCTCTCAATTGTCACAGGCTTCATGGAGGATTGAATTTCCCTTGCCGCCTGCATATATTGAAAACCTAAAATATTATTCGGCTCAGCCAAATTGGCTAATTCAACGGAAGTATCAGAGGAAATTATTTCATAACCTTTGCGCAATGCATTCGGATAGCTCAAGCCCTCTTTCATTGCTTGTTGTATCGTTTGTTCATAAATTTGTCGATGCTGTGAAATTAAATCTAAGCTACTGGTAAAAGGAGCGATGGACCCTTGCTCGCTGCCGAAGCAGAAATAACTGCAGCCGGCAGCGTCGAGAAGCTGGATGGCGCCTTTAGCGAATTGTGTAGCGTGTGCCGTTGCAAAGGCATAAGGCAGTTCGATGACCACATCTGCACCGCCTGCGAGAGCCATCTTGGTACGGGTCCATTTATCCACGATCGCAGGCTCTCCCCGTTGCAGAAACTGGCCGCTCATAACTGCGATGATGACATCCGCTCCAGTCTGACTTTTCGCTTCCCGCAAATGAAAAAGATGCCCATTATGAAAGGGATTATATTCTACTGTAATTCCGGTTGCTATCAATGGAATCCTCCTCTATGCTAGTGTATAGTGAATTATAACGTTAAGCTTGTTGGAGTGACAAGAAAATATCTTGACATCCCTTATTTTAAATACTATAATCAACATTGTTGTCTTGAGGTGATAGACATGAAATGGTCCATTCATCAATTACGGAAACATAGGCAAGGCCCGCTATTGCTTGACGAAGCAGTAAATTTAGATTCCGTCAAAAAACGGAATGAAGAAATTAGGGATATTAAGCCTGTTCGAGTAAGCGGAACATGTTCAATTGGTGAGAAAAAGTTAACATGCCAGCTTAGGTTAGAAGGTTCGATGACTCTGCCTTGTGCACGTACGTGGGAAGACGTCGAGTATCCGTTCTCCATAGAATCAGTTGAGCAATTCAGCTGGGACGAGGAGACGCTGCAGCGAGATGATGAAATTCATCCGGCTGAAGCAGATATGATCGATTTTACTCCTGTATTGGAAGAACTTATTTTACTAGAGATCCCGCTGCAAGTATTCTGCGAATCAGCAGATGAAGTGCAGGAGATGGAAGGTAAAGGTTGGTCCTATACAACCGATGAAGAATTGGAAGCGATGCGGCTGCAAGAAGCAGAAGAGAAAGTGGATCCTCGCTTAGCGGGATTGGCTAATTTTTTTCAAACCGATAAAGAGTAAACCCTTATAAGGAGGTGCCCAAAAATGGCAGTACCAAAGAGAAGAACTTCTAAAACGAAGAAAAATATGCGTCGAACTCATTTCAAAATTGAAGCGCCAGGTATGAATACTTGCGACAACTGTGGCGAAATGAAATTGGCACACCACGTTTGCAAATCTTGCGGACACTACAAAGGAAAAGACGTTGTAAACGGATAAGTAGATTCCAAACAGCGAAATAGAAGGCTGTCCTGAGACCATGGCTCAGGACAGTCTTTTTTGTTTTTCATAAAAATGGTATGCTGAAAGAGAAGAGTGTTGGTAGTCTGTGTGGTTCCCGTTAATCGATTTTCCTGGGAGTTAAAATGGGGTATGTTTTGCAGTTGAAACCCGCTGCGGCACTGGGGGATTGCCTTACGCCGTGAGCCAGCCGGCAAAGACCGCGCTAGTTGTCTCATGGCAACGGGCAACCCCGCAGTTGCGCCTTCGCTGGTGCGGGGAATGAATGTCATGTTGTTATTTTCAGAGTTTGGAATTAGTTCATCTGGTCCCCATTTCCCGATCTTTCTGGAAGTTAGAATGGAGTATGCTTTGCAGGACACTGGTTTAGCGCAACTGCCTATCAGAAAAGCTTCGCTGGTGATCATATTACCCGCTCAAGTGCTCATTGCCCTGACTCAGCCGCTTATAGACACCGGCCACGTGATCATTCGGCACTGCTGCGTGATCATACCGCATCCCGCCGTGATCATTGAACCGGCCTCTGCGCTCATAGCTACTCCGAAGTTTTCGTTTCTCGACTTTGCGGGAGCTTTGGATGAAATGTGCAACTGCAGTTTGAATTGAGTGTATTACATGAACACAATATTTATCATGAAAGTCTTCAAAAGTACGATCATACTGCTAATCACATAAGAAGTACTGAAAAACAAGCCAGTGTACCGGAGGGGAAGGCAACCTAAGTACGCCGGCTGGTGTCTTACTTTCTGTAAAGTACACAGAAATACGACAAAGCGAACCCTACGCAGTTCGCTTGGCAACGGTTGCATGACTCACTTCGTGTGAGCCCGCGGCTAAAACACTCCCGGAGGATCAGCGTGTCAGGTGAGACTCTGGACTGAGCGGAGCGAAGGAAGCGGCTCACCGCACGCCCTCCGGAACGCGTCAGCCTGGAACGCAGGGAAACGGGATCTTTTCACTTACCAATTATTCAGATTGTATTAATTTTATTTTTCCATCCAGTTTACATAAAAAAAAGGGGGAAACATTTTGTCTTTTTCTATTTTGATCGAGAATTCAATTGCCTACTTTACAATTACACGTCCTGAAATGCGCAATGCAATCAACTATGACGTCATGGGAGGTCTGGAAGAATTCCTGGACCGAATCGAAGACGATCCAGAAATCTCATTTGCTGTCATCACCGGTGAAGGAGAGCGGGCATTTTGCTCAGGAGGAGACCTCAGTGACTTCCACGGTTTCCAAACAGCAGAAGACGCGTGGCCGATGTTGAGTAGGGGAGCGAATATCCTATACCGTATTGCGACATTGCCAATGCCTACAGTTGCTGTAGTGAACGGAGCGGCAGTCGGGGGAGGTTGCGAGCTGGCGACAGCGTGTGACTATCGATTGGTATCAAACCAAGCAAAAGCAGGTTTCATTCAAGGGACACTGGCCATCACTTCAGGCTGGGGCGGCGCAACGCTTTTATTCGAGAAGAACGGTCCACATGATCAGCTTATGATGTTAACGAGTAGAGCGAGCGTTCATTCAGCGGAAGAATTGAAGCAACTTGGCTGGGCGACTGAACTCTATAGGGGAGATGCTGATACAGCGCTGGAGCAATTTTTAGCACCGATGTTAAAAGTGCACCGCAATGTCCACCGCGCCTATAAAACGATTGCTACAAAAAAGTGGAAGGCGGCTGAACTGCAGCAGGCCATGCAGGAAGAAGCGCGTGTCTGTTCGGTACTGTGGGAAAGTGACGCTCATCATGAAGCGGTGCAACGATTTTTGACGAAGAGCAAGTAAAGTTTATGTAACAAGAAACATAGACTTAGAAGCTGCTGTCTATTTACTTGAAAACGTTTTCAAAAGTAAGATACACTTACTATAAAGTTATACTGTTGGAAAATAGAAACCGAGGAGTGATTGTATGCAAGAAGTCAAAGCGGCAATGGCAGGAACAATTTTTCAAATTG
This sequence comes from Sporosarcina sp., assembly GCF_029257255.1. Classification (GTDB taxonomy): domain Bacteria; phylum Bacillota; class Bacilli; order Bacillales_A; family Planococcaceae; genus Sporosarcina. The sequence goes on from NZ_JARICI010000026.1 coordinate 68,819, forward strand.
AAGTCAAAGTGGGAGACTCTGTAACCAAAGGACAGACCGTCATTATTCTGGAATCAATGAAAATGGAAATTCCGCTGGAGGCAGAGACGGACGGAACAATCACGGCAATTCACGGTAATGAAGGCGACTTTGTAAATGAAGATGATGTGCTGGTGACAATCCAATCTTGACGGAAGGTGGGGAGTTTCTTGACAAATGATTCGACAAAGACTGCTTATAATGAAAAACTCGAAGAAATCTCTGCTCGCATCTCAGCTGGCGGCGGAGAAAAATACCATCAGAAACTAGAAGAACAAAACAAACTGTTCGTCAGAGAACGCCTGAGCCTTCTGTTCGATGAAGGAAAATATGCAGAAGACGGCAAATTCGCCAACTGTGAAGCAAAAGATCTGCCGGCAGACGGTGTTGTGACGGCGACGGGCAAGATCAATGGTCAGACTGTCTGTGTCATGGCCAATGATTCTACTGTCAAAGCAGGATCCTGGGGAGCGCGGACAGTCGAGAAAATCATACGTATTCAGGAAACGGCGGAGAAACTGCGCGTACCTTTACTTTATTTAGTGGATTCCGCAGGGGCACGCATTACGGATCAACTCGATATGTTCCCGAACCGGCGGGGAGCTGGACGTATTTTCCATAATCAAGTGCGTTTATCGGGGATGATTCCGCAAGTGTGTATTCTGTTCGGTCCTTCTGCTGCAGGAGGTGCTTATATTCCAGCTTTTTGTGATATTGTCATCATGGTCGAAGGCAATGCGTCGATGTACTTAGGTTCTCCAAGGATGGCGGAAAAGGTCATTGGTGAAAAAGTGTCACTCGAAGAAATGGGCGGCGCCCGTATGCACTGCTCCGTCAGCGGGTGTGGCGATGTGCTTGTGGAAAGTGAAAAGCAGGCAATTACGGAAGCACGCAGATATTTGGCGTATTTCCCTGCAAACTACGAGGCAGATACCAGAATCACAAAGCCCGGCACGATAAAAGAAGGGCGTTCATTGGAAGAGATTATTCCTGAAAATCAAAACGCTCCGTTTGATATGTATGAGGCGATCGATCAGCTAGTTGATGAAAACAGCCTGTTTGAGATTAAAAAACTGTTCGCGCCTGAAGTCATTACGACGCTTTCCCGAATCGATGGCCGGCCTGTTGGAATCATTGCAAACCAGCCGAAAGTAAAAGGCGGCGTACTATTTGTTGATTCGGCGGATAAGGTAACGAAATTCATCACGCTTTGTGATGCGTTTTCCATCCCCCTGTTGTTTTTGGCGGATGTCCCGGGCTTCATGATTGGAACGAAAGTGGAGCGCCAGGGGATTATCCGTCATGGAGCGAAACTGATTATGGCGATGAGTTCTGCAACTGTGCCGAAGATCTCGGTCATTGTCCGTAAAGCATACGGCGCTGGTTTGTATGCAATGGCTGGTCCTGCTTTTGAGCCGGATGTCTGTATAGCACTGCCGACTGCACAAATAGCTGTCATGGGTCCAGAGGCTGCTGTCAATGCGGTTTATTCCAATAAAATTGAAGCAATTGATAATACGAAAGAAAAAATAGCTTTCATTAAGGCAAAACAACAGGAATATAAAGAGGAAATTGATATTTATAAGATGGCTTCCGAACTGATCATCGATGAAATTTCAGCTCCTTCTGAACTGCGCAACGTATTGGCAGAAAGACTAGCTTATTATGAAACGAAAGAAATCGTTCGTGCGCCAAGAAAACATCCTGTTTATCCTGTATAATGAAATCAACCAAGAGAGACGCGGCTGTCGTGTCTCTTTTTTTTCAAGGAGGATATGTATGCGATTTGTAATAGTGGGGGCAGGCTCCATAGGATTATTGATCGGCTCCTATTTAGCACAGCATAAAGCAGATGTGACATTTTGGGTGCGGCGAAAAGAGCAGGCAGAGCAGTTGAAAAAAGGATTGGTCCGAATAGATGAAACAGGCGCGGAAACGATGGTATCTGTAAATGCTACTGTGCATCCGGAAGATCTGCCGACTGACGCTTTATGGATTATTGCAGTGAAATACGATGCACTGCATGATGTCTTACATACAGTCAGCTCATTACCTGAGCAACCGGATTTGCTTTTCATTCAAAATGGAATCGGTCATGTAGCACTCGTTGAAAGTTTAGGGCTTTCTCATGCATCTTATTCAACAGTTGAACACGGGGCGGGACGTGTCGATGACCGGACAGTCCGACATAACGGAATTGGACCGATTACTATTGCTGTTTCAAATATAAAAATAGCTGAAACGGTCAAGTGGCTTGAGCAGATTGATCCGCAGCGTTTCCCAATCGCTGTCCAGCAGGATGCAGAAACTTTATTGCTTCGTAAAGCTTTAATTAATTGTGCCATTAATCCGCTGACAGCTGTTTTGCAGGTGAAAAACGGGCAGCTGCTCGAAAATGCATCTTTTTTTGAGTTGTTTCAGAAACAGTGCGCAGAATTGCTTGGCAACTTTCCGGAGATTGCAGACATACTTTCTTATGAGGAAATCGAAGCTGTTTGCAGAAAGACCGCGGGCAATCAATCTTCCATGCTGACAGATCGAATTAAAGGAAATCCGATGGAGATTGAAACCATTGTCACTGCAGTTTTGAACAAAATTCGAAAAAAAGGCGGACAGGCACCTTTATTGGAAATGCTTGAGTTGATGCTGAATGGTTTAAATAGAGGTGGCGGACGCTGATGGCAGAAAATATAATCGGAGCGATTTTGCTCTTTCCTTTTATTGTTTTATTTGTCTTACTGCTGGTCTTTAAAAAAATCAGGGTCACTCCGTCTAAAAGATTCGGCTTGGCGGTGGACTTTACCACGCCATTTGTAGCAAGCGCAGTTACTGTTCTGCTTCACGCGATTTGGGATCAATGGCTAGGGGTTTATGTCATCGGGACTGTATGTGTAATTGCAATTCTTTTTTCCATCATCGAAAGGATAAAGGAAAAAGAGTTTCGGACACAACTTGTGCTGAGAAAAACGTGGCGGGTCTTTTTTCTCTTAGTGACCGCTGCTTATTTTCTGTTAATTATTTCAGGAATCATCTTGCAGATCATACATTATGCTAAGTGATCTGAACTGTACAGGCGTATCAATTCAACCTGTCTGATTGAGATGATATACTGATGGTAGCATTCGATATAAAGGAGTTTATGAGATGGAATTAGACACTATAGAGTTGCCTAAAAAGAATAAATTAATGGAAGTGTATCGTGAAGATCCGCAATTTATCCATAATTTTTTTGATTATGAAGTCACGGCAGCAGGATACGAAGAAAGAGCAAAAGAGCTGATGTATAGGCCTTTCCAAAGAGAGGAACTAGCGGCTGTAATAGAAGGCTATATGCAGCCTTACGGAATTTCTGAATTGGCTGCTCAGCATATTAAGGAACTTTCTTCAGATGCTTTAGCTGTTGTTGGCGGGCAGCAGGCGGGAGTGTTAACAGGCCCTTTATATTCTGTACATAAAGCAATTTCAGTTATTTTATTGGCTCGTGAACAAAGAAGTTTACTCGGAAAACCTGTAGTACCTGTATTTTGGATTGCGGGTGAAGATCATGATATTAATGAAATCAATCATACATATACTGCACAGGATGGAAAGGCTGTAAAGCGCCAGTTTAAACAACCATCTGTTTTGAAAACGACGGCTTCTGATACGATCTATGATCAGAAAGAAATGCATGCATATATAAAAAAGATCTTTAAAGGCTACGGCGAAACGACTTATACAAATAATCTGCTGACGAACGTATTAAAAATAGCGGGCGAGCAGCAAACATACACAGAGTTTTTCACTGCGTTAATGAATCAATTATTCACAAAACATGGCTTATTGTTCCTGGATGCCGCATATAAACCGCTGCGCCAGCTGGAATCGGCGTATTTCTCACAAATGATTGAGAATGCGGCAGATATGGCCAAAAGTATTTATTCAACTGAGCAGAATCTGAACTCTTTAGGTTATGATAAGCCAATTGAATCAGAAGAACAGGATGCGAATCTGTTTTATGTACATGAAACAGGTAGAGTATTGCTGAAAAGAGTCGGCGAAATGTTCGTTAATGAGCAAATTGGCCTTTCTTTCTCTCAACAAGAAATGCATGAACTTGCCAAAAATGAACCTTGGCTTTTGAGCAATAACGTTGCGACACGTCCTCTGATGCAAGACTTGGTATTTCCTGTACTGGCATTTGTCGGAGGTCCGGGTGAGATTGCGTATTGGTCTTTGCTGAAAGAATCATTCCACAAATTAGGTATTCGTATGCCTGTAGTAGTGCCTCGATTATCGATAACACTGATCTCCAGACAAGTGCAGGAAGCGCTGAAATTGACGGATCTGAGCATTCGACAGGTACTGGACCACCAACTTCCACAATTGAAAAAACAATGGCTTGATGAGCAGAAAGATGGTGAATTTGATGCGCTGGTGAATGAGTCGAGACAGCAGCTTGAAGCACAGTTCGACAAGATGCAGGCTCATTTGAAAGAGCAAGATCCCGGTCTGTTGCAGGTTTTAAATAAAAACTTGCAGTTTCACGAACAGCAATTCAGCTATTTGGAAAAGATGAAGGAACAGTCCTTGCTGCGCAAGCACCAAGTGCAGTACAGACGTTATCAGATATTGAGCGAACAGCTATATCCAGAAGGCTCACTGCAAGAGCGTCTCTACTCTCCATACTTCTTTATAAACCAATTCGGCGCAGGTTTCATAGACGAACTCATGCGCCAGCCGTACTGTTTCGACGGTAGCCATCAGTTAGTTTATTTGTAATAGGTCGTAAACAGGAACGGTATTGCCACTGCAATACCGTTTTTTCGTGTTCCTAAATGAAACGTGGATTGAAATGGGAATGTCCCGTCTCTCGAGAAAGAAGGAGTTCTGAATGAAGAGCGTGTTCGAGTTTAAAGCCGCTTCGGCACTGGGGATTTCCTTACGCTGTGAGCCAGCCTGCAAAGAGAACGCATTAATGCCTTAATTTCTGAGAGAACCAGCGGGCAGATTATGTAAAGTGTCGAAATACATGCATACAATGTAGAAAATGCGCAAAACTAAAGAGAAAGAAGTACTATTGACACATTTTAATGATTATGAGAAGAAAAGTTACATACTGGGTGGAGGAAAGTGGGGGGATGTGGTACATTATTTCATATAGTGGGGTGAAGGATATGTTCATGGGGGAATATCAACATTCAATTGATATGAAAGGCCGACTCATTGTACCTTCTAAATTTCGGGAACAATTGGCAGAAGGCTTTATTTTAACCCGTGGATTAGACAACTGTCTATTCGGCTACCCGCTTGATGAATGGCAAAAGCTGGAAGAAAAATTGAAAGCGTTGCCCGTTACAAAAAAAGACGCACGTGCATTTACTCGTTTTTTCTTCTCGGGAGCCGCTGAAGTAGGCATCGATAAACAGGGAAGAGTGAATATTCCTGCCAACTTGCTGGACTTTGCAAAGATCGAAAAAGACTGTATGGTCATCGGCGTATCCAGCCGGTTTGAAATCTGGTCCACTGAACTATGGGAAGCGTACTACGAAGAATCCGAGCAATCATTTAATGACATTGCAGAAAACCTAATTGATTTTGATTTTTGAAAGCAGGCGTTGTAAAAATGTTTAACCATACCACAGTCTTACTGCATGAAGCTGTCGAAGGCTTGAATGTAAAGGAAGACGGCATATATGTAGATTGTACACTTGGCGGGGCGGGTCACAGCGAAGAAATCGTGAAGCTTCTTTCACCAAAAGGTCGTCTGATCTGCTTTGACCAAGACATGACAGCGATTAAAGCTGCAGAAACCAAGCTTGAGAAATACGCAGCACAGGTGCAATTTGTCCATGCGAACTTCAGTGAGTTGAAAAACGAGCTTGCGAACTTAGGAATTACAGAAGTCGACGGCATCCTGTACGATCTCGGAGTTTCTTCTCCACAGTTGGATACAGCAGAGCGCGGGTTTAGCTATCATCTCGATGCGCCTCTGGATATGCGAATGGATACAAGTGCGCCGCTGAGTGCCTATGAAGTGGTCAATGAATGGCCGTATGAAGACCTCGTACGAATTTTCTTCAGATACGGGGAAGAGAAGTTTTCTAAACCGGTCGCACGTAAGATTGAAGAAGCGAGAATGAAAGAACCGATCCGTACAACAGGGGAATTGGCGGAGCTGATCAAAACAGGGATTCCGGCTGCGGCAAGAAGAACAGGCGGCCATCCTGCAAAGCGGGTTTTTCAGGCGATTCGAATTGCTGTAAATGATGAGTTGGGTGCCGCAGAGAAATCTTTGACGGATGCACTTACACTTCTGGCACCGGGCGGACGGATCAGTGTCATCACGTTTCATTCGCTGGAAGACCGTTTATGTAAAAGTATTTTTAAGGAAGCATCCTCTTTACCGGAACTTCCTCCAAATTTACCAATCATCCCTGATGGAATGGAACCTGACGTACGTTTGGTAAATAGAAAGCCCATTGTTCCGACAGATAAAGAGATCGAACAAAATAAGCGGGCTAGATCAGCAAAATTAAGAATAGCAGAGAAGAAATAGAAAAGGGGAATCGAGCAATGGGATTAGAACAACGGAAAATATACACTCCATATACACCGGAAGTCGAACAACATACAACAAAAGAGCAACAAACAGTTGTCCGCCGTGTCAAAAGACGTTTTTCTAAAGGCGAGAATATATTGTTCGCTTTATTTGCAGCATTTACGATTTTGTTTTCTTCTATGCTCTTACAGACGCATTCTGATTTAAACGCTGTAAATAAAGAAGTACAATTAATAAATTCGAAGATCGATGAAACTTTAAAACAGAACTCTGAATTGTCCAATCAGGTGAGCGATAAGATGACTTATGAGCGCATTTGGAAAAAAGCAAAAGAAAATGGCCTGAACCTCAACGAAAGTAACGTAAAGGTCGTGCCGGGACGATGAAGAAGTTTCGATTCCAATGGGGAGCCTTTCTACTGTTAGTTGTATTCGGAGGGCTCTTTTTCATATTATTCGGCAGATTCCTGTTCATTCAGATGACCGGTCAGGTTGACGGCAAGGAACTGGCGAAAATCGCTGCGAATCAATATGAAAAACATAATGTTTTGCAAGCGGACCGAGGTTCCATCATTGATCGTAATGGTGAGCCGATTGCTTCAGACACGCTAAGCTATAAGGTGGTGGCTGTGTTGAGTGAAGCGGCGAGCAGCAAAAACAGTCATAGAAAATATCATGTTCAGGATTATGAAGAGACAGCGAAAGTACTGGCAAAGTACATTCCGATAGAAGAGCAGGAGATCTTGGCTAAAATGAAAAATGCCAAAGAAGGAACGTGGCAGATTGAGTTCGGACGTGCAGGTAAAGATCTGACCCGGGAGACTGTCTTGAAAATGGATAAAGAACTTGCAAAAAAAGGTTTGACCGGTATTTTATTTGTTGAAGGAAAAAAGCGTTTTTATCCAAACGGCCGCTTTGCTTCTTACTTAGTCGGATACGCGCAAAAGGAAGAAACAGACGACAAGAAATCCATTACGGTCGGTAAGATGGGTCTAGAAAAGACTTACGACAAGCAATTGAACGGTAAAGATGGCAAAGTGAATTATAAGTCAGACAGCTGGGGCTATATTTTGCCGTCCACTGATAAAAAAGTAATTCCTCCCGTCAATGGCCAAACGATAAAACTGACGATAGATAAAACGATTGAGAACTTCGTAGAAGAAGCGATGGATCAAGTAGAAAAAGAATACGCACCGAAAAAAATGCTGGTGTTAGTGTCGAATCCAAAAACGGGTGAGATCCTGGCGATGAGTCAGCGGCCGACTTTCAATCCGATGACAAGAGAAGGTCTGACGGAGAACTGGTTGAACGATGCAGTGGAACAGACGATTGAGCCTGGGTCACCGATGAAAATGTTCACACTTGCAGCTGCGGTGGAAGAAAAGAAATGGGACCCTAACGCCTATTTTAAGTCGGGTTCGTATAAAATTTACGACAAAATCATCCGTGACGTTAACGGCACGGGTTGGGGTACCATTACCTTTTTGGAAGGGCTTCAGCGTTCATCTAACGTAGGGATGGCCTATTTGCTGGAACGAATTGGCGATAAAAAGTTCATTGAATACATCCGTGACTTTGGATTTGGCGAACGTGTTGGAATTGATTTGCCTAATGAAGCAAAGGGGATTGTCTTGGATAAGTACCCAGCAGAACGTTTAACTACGTCTTACGGTCAAGGTTCTACCGTTACACCGCTTCAAATGATTCAAGCAGCGTCCGCGATTGCAAATAACGGTGTCATGATGAAGCCTTATGTGATCGATAAAATTATTGATCCGAATACAGATAAAGTGATTGAGAATCACGAACCAGAACAGAGTGGTTCGCCGATATCAGCAGAGACAGCTAAAAAAGTTCGCGAAATCCTGGCGACGACTGTTACTTCAGAAAAAGGTACAGCTCAAAAATATAATCTGCCGAATTATGCAGTAGGCGGAAAAACAGGTACTGCTGAAATTCCACGCACGCAAGGTCCTGGTTATATAGCGGGCTTCGGGAACTATTTGTATTCGTTTCTGGGAATGGCACCAATTGATGACCCGCAGTTGCTAATATATGTAACTGTCCAGCAGCCTAAACTGAAGGCTGGAGAGTATGGATCGGATCCGGTATCAAAGGTGTTTAATCCAATCATGGAAAATAGCTTGAAGTATTTAAATATTGCTCCTGAAAATGAAGAAGAGATTCCTGTCAGTAAAGTAGGAGAATACGTAGGGGGAAATGCAGAAACAGTTGCGGGAACAGCACAGCAGGATGGTTTTAATCCAGTTATCATTGGTGAAGGCGGACAGGTAACGGAACAAATACCGTCTCCCGGCACCCAAATAACAGAGAACTCTATTGTTTTGCTGAAAACTGCAGGCAAGACTGCGCTTCCTGATTTCACAGGATGGTCAAAGAAGACCGTACTGTCGTTTAAACATCTGTCTAAGCTGGATATTCGGATAAATGGGGAAGGCTATGCAGTAGGGCAAAGCGTAACCAAAGGAACGAAAGTAAGTGATCAAGATCCGATTGTCATTGAACTTCGCACTCCGGAAGAACAGTATAACCATAAGAAAACTAAAGCGCAGAAAGAACAGGCAGAAGAGGAAGAAATCATCGGCGGCTGATGAATAGAGCGTATTTCGCTGACATACCTTAGTAGAAAAACAAAGGTAGTGAGTCATTGCGGTCTTTTATTGATATGCAGTCGAAGAAACGTTTACGAGCAGCATTCCTCATTTTCTTGATCAGTATGCTAATGGTAATCGGTAAGCTGTTCCATGTACAGATTGTTAAGCATGAATGGCTGAAAGAAAAAGCCGAGAAGAATTGGGATCTACAAATTCCTTTTGGTGCAATGCGCGGTGAAATATTGGACCGCAACGGCGATTTATTAGTAGGCAATAAACTAGCACCGACGCTTTATTTCATGCCTTCTCAAAATCGGGACATTTCGGACTCTATTCCGGATATTGCAAAAATCCTTAATTCACCAGTCGAATTGTTGGAAAAGAAGATGAACAAAAAAGAATATATGGTCAAGCTGGCTCCGGAAGCAAAAAACATCACAAAGGAACAGGCGGATGCAATTACGAAACTACAGATTCCCGGCCTGTACGTTGGAGTGGATTTCGTCCGTCACTATCCATATAATGACTTGCTTGCCAGACTGATCGGCTTCACGGGATATGACAGTACAGGGCTTGCGGGCATTGAATATGCGTATGATGAGATTTTAAACGGCACAGGTGATAAAATTAGATTGTTTACAGACGCCAAAGGGATCCCGCTGCCGCATGTCGAAGATGATTTCGAACACGGTAAAGAAGGCTCTTCTTTGGAGCTTACTATTGATCTGAAGATGCAGCAAATTGTTGAACGCGAGCTGATTCAAGCGATGGAGAAGTATGATGCAACGCAGGCCTTGGCAATCATAATGAATCCAAAAACAGGTGAACTGCTGTCATTGGCCTCCGTACCGGGTTTTGATCCGCGTGAGTATCAGAAAGCTGAGTCGAAGATTTATAACCGGAATTTACCGGTATGGATGACGTATGAACCAGGCTCGACTTTTAAGATCGTGACTTTAGCTGCGGCACTAGAAGAGAAAGTCATTAACTTGGAAAATGAAGGTTTTTATGATCCCGGCTATACGATGGTGGCGAATGCCCGTCTTCGATGCTGGAAACGGGAAGGGCATAAAGATCAGACATTCCTGGAAGTCGTTGAAAACTCCTGTAACCCCGGTTTTATCACAATGGGCCAACGGTTAGGTAGTGAGAAACTGGATCGTTACATACGTGCATTTGGTTTTGGTGCGTCAACTGAATCCGGTATTGCGGGAGAGGCGAAAGGGATTTTATTTTCTAAAGAAGCCTTTGGACCGGTGGAGCAGGCCACTACTTCATTCGGACAAGGAATTTCTGTTACGCCTATTCAGCAGGTGCAGGCAGTAGCGGCAACGATCAACGGTGGAAACCTTTATAAGCCTTATATTGTCAAGGAAGTGAAAGATTCCAATGGGAAAACCCTTCAAAAGTTCGAACCTGAACTGAAACGGAAGGTAATCAGTGAAGAGACTTCTGCGCAAGTACGTCATGCTCTGGAGTCAGTTGTAGCTAACGGCTCGGGGCGCAATGCGTTTGCCGATGGTCTGCGAATTGGCGGGAAGACGGGGACCGCTCAGAAAGTCGTCGACGGGCGTTATAAAGATGGCGACTATATTGTGTCTTTTATTGGTTTCGCTCCTGCTGATGATCCAGAACTGCTCGTTTATGTTGCAGTCGATAGCCCGAAAAATTCCATTCAGTTTGGTGGAGTTATTGCGGCACCAATTGTAGGGCGAATTATTGAGGAAGTTGCTCCAATTGCCGGCATTGAACGCAGGAAAGATCAACTGGAGAAGGAATACAGATGGGGAGATGCAGTGACGTTTCGTTCTCCTAAGTTGCTGGGCATGAGCGAAAAAGAACTGCTCGCACAAAATTATACTTTCAAAATGAAGTGGCATGGCAAAGGGAAGAAAGTTATACGCCAATTGCCTGCTCCGAATACGTTGATGACCGTGGAAGACACGATTCATCTTTATACAGAATAATAAATATCGCAGGACCCAAGAGCGGATCTGCTGTTAATTAGAAGGAGAACCTATCATGACACTAGGTACGACAGTCACGACAATTGCTGTAACTTTCTTTGTTTCAGCAATTGTCGGGGTGATCATCATCCCATTACTCAGAAGGCTGAAATTTGGCCAAAGCATTCGTGAGGAAGGTCCGCAGGCTCATATGAAAAAAGCTGGTACGCCGACAATGGGCGGACTGATCTTCCTCATCTCTATCACAATATCCACACTAGTTTTATCTTACATATACGATACGCTGACAACCCATACGATCGTGCTGTTAATTGTGCTGCTTGGCTATGGGTTCATCGGCTTTTTAGATGACTTTATCATAATTGTCGCAAAAAGAAACTTAGGGTTAACGTCATTGCAGAAACTGATCGGCCAAATTATCATTGCGATTCTCGCCTTTTTCTTATTGAAACTGGGGCCGTTTGAAACCGTCGTAACCATTCCGTTCACGACGGTCGGTATAGATCTTGGCGTATTTTACGTAGCATTTCTTATTTTTTGGCTGGTAGGCTTCTCGAACGCTGTAAACTTGACGGACGGACTTGACGGCCTTGTTGGCGGAACGTCGACTATCGCTTTTTCAGCATTTGGTGTGTTTGCTCTAGTCTACGAGCAAAATGATATCGCGTTATTTGCTTTCGTTGTGTCGGGCGCAATGCTCGGTTTCTTATTGTTCAACAGTAAACCGGCTAAAGTGTTCATGGGTGATACAGGATCTCTTGCACTCGGTGGGGCACTGGCTATGCTGTCCGTGCTGATCAAACAAGAATTATTGTTGCTGGTGATTGGAATCGTTTTTGTCATCGAAACGCTATCTGTCATCATTCAAGTAGCAAGTTTTAAACTGACAGGCAAACGTGTCTTTAAAATGAGTCCGATTCATCATCATTTTGAGTTATCCGGCTGGTCAGAATGGAAAGTCGTTCTCGTGTTTTGGGGAGTAGCTTTATTGGCTGCGCTCGTACCTGTCTTTTTGGAGGTCATGTAAATGAAGAATACAGATCAGTTTATAGGGAAGAAAGTTCTCGTAGTTGGGCTAGCGAAAAGTGGTGTCGCTGCTGCCGGCCTGCTTCATCGTCTTGGTGCAGATGTTGTCGTCAATGATGTCAAATCAACAGAAGGCAATGAAGAAGCAGCTGAACTTCAAGCGCAAGGGATTGAAGTAATTGGCGGAGGCCATCCAAGTGATTTATTGGAACGGGGTTTCGACTTCATTGTGAAGAATCCGGGGATTCCCTATACGAACCCATTGATAGAGAAAGCCGTCTCCGCAAATATTCCGATTTGGACAGAAGTTGAATTGGCCGGGCGAATCAGTGAAGCTTCGATCATTGCGATTACTGGTTCTAACGGAAAGACCACGACGACTACTTTGCTGTACCATATGTTGAATATTGGCAAGAAAAAGCCGCTGATAGCCGGTAATATTGGAACGGTAGCCTGTACGGTGGCGGAAGAAGCCAAGGCGGATGAAATCATGGTGCTGGAAGCTTCTTCTTTCCAATTAGCAGGAACGTACAGTTTTAAACCGAGTATTGCCATATTCACAAATCTATATGAAGCACATTTAGATTATCACGGGTCACTCGACGAATATCTGGATGCGAAGCTGCAGGTTGCACGCAATCAGACAGAAGAAGATTACTTGATCTTTAATCAGGATCAGGAAATCATGAGACGTTCAGTTACAACGATTCTTTCTCAGAAAGTTCCCTTTACTGCGCAAGGGAAGAGTGATGTGGGTATTTCCGCTGATGATGAATGGATTTATTGGCTTGGCGAACCATATATTGAGAAGAAAATCATAAAACTGCCGGGACGTCATAATTTAGAAAACATTTTAGCAGCGGTTGCAGCTGCAATTCTCTCTGGCTGTGACAAACCAGCGATAGAAAATGTGTTAAGTTCATTTACCGGCGTGCGACACCGTATGCAGTATGTGAGAGAAGTACAAGGACGGACAATTTTTAATGATTCCAAAGCAACGAATACACTGGCTACAAAAAGTGCTCTGTCATCATTCAAAAATCCTATCATACTGCTTGCTGGCGGTTTGGAACGCGGTCATTCATTTGAGGAGTTGCGTCCGTTTATGGACAATGTCCGTGTTACTGTAGCGATCGGAGAAACGGCACAGCGTTTCGCAGAGTTTGCTACTTCCTGCGGTGTGGCAGAAACAATTCTTGCTGCTGACATGGAAGAAGCAGTAAAGGTAGCATATGAAGCGAGTGAGGAGAACGATGTAATTCTTCTGTCTCCAAGTTGCGCAAGCTGGGATCAATATCCGAATTTTGAAATTCGGGGCGATCGATTTATTGAAGAAGTAATGAAATTGTAAATAGGCTGTAATAGTTGAAGCGTATAATTGCGAAACGACTGACTAATTTGCGGAAGGATGCGAACGCTGGAAAGAACTTTTCGAGCTGTCTTTTTACTGTCGGCTATGCTGCTGTCGGTTATTGGACTGATTTTTGTTCAATCGGCAGGTTCTTACTGGGGAGAAGTGCATTACCAAGATTCTTCTCCTTTCTTTGTCAAACAAGGCGTCTATATGGCTATATCTCTTGGAGTCGCCTATGCTCTGTACAGAAGTCCTCTGACATCGCGTCCTAGATTTTGGACGTATTTCTACATCGGATCTATTCTGGCGCTTATAGCGGTCTTGATACCTGGAATAGGTGTAGTGCGCAACGGCTCTCAAAGTTGGATTGCACTCGGTCCAATTAGTTTGCAGCCTGCCGAGTTCGTCAAGGTTGCTCTGCTTGGTAAATTAGCGAGCAGTATGAAAAAAGATAGTCGGAAATCTTGGCAATGGCAGCATTTTGCGTTGATTTTACTGCCTGCCGCACTGATTATGATGCAACCTGATTTAGGTTCTGGCGTCATAATGATCGTTTCGGCATTTGTCATTCTTTTTCTGGCAGGCTATCCATTGTCCTTCTTCATCTTTCTGTTTGTATCAGGTACGACAGCCTTTGTCGGTCTGATATTAGCTGCGCCCTATCGATTGGATCGTATTAAATCGTATATCGATCCTTGGAATGATCCGCTAGGCACGGGCTTCCAGAGTATTCAGTCGCTGTTTGCGATTGCGCCTGGCGGTTTATTCGGACATGGTCTCGGAAACAGCCGGCAGAAATTCCTGTATTTACCTGAACCTCAGAATGATTTCATCTTTTCAATTATTGCGGAAGAAATCGGTTTTATTGGTGCCGCGTCCATTGTCTTGCTTTTTATTTTATTGCTGGGGTCAGCGTTCGCGATTGCAATCCGGCTGCCCGACTGGAATTCATTCCTGGTCGTATCCGGGATGGTGTCGATGATTATGTTTCAAACTTTTTTAAACATGGGGGTCGTGTCGGGACTTTTGCCGGTAACCGGAGTGACATTGCCTTTCATCAGTTATGGCGGTTCGTCGCTGTTGACGACCTGGCTGGCTATAGGAACTATTTTGCACTTTGCAAAAGGCAAAAAGGCAGGCTGAAAGGAGAGCAGTTCTATGGATAAAGTAATTGATATTGAAGAACGGATTCCGTCCATGCGCAAGAAACGCAGAAGGAAGACGAATAAGAAATTCATTCTGCTAATTGTGATGTTCTTACTCGTTCTATTTTCATTGCTTTATTTCCAATCTCCTTTAAGTAATGTAAAAGATATCTCCATCAACGACACCGAGCTCGCAAACGGAAACTTTTATAAAGATCAAAGCGGTTTGTTTACAGGTCAGTCATTTTGGGGATTCAAAACAGCAGATGTCGAGAAGAAACTGTTGAAAATCACTGGAGTGAAGGAAGTTTCAGTCTCAAGGAAATTTTTAAACCACGTAACAATCAGCATTTCTGAATGGGAGCCGATTGCGTATATAGAAGATAAGGCGCAATACGATTTATTGTTAGTAAATGGTGACCGTATTGAAGTGGATGAGCCGGAAGCCATGCTACACGCTCCTATTCTGTCAGGATTTTCTAAATCGGAGATTACGAAGCAAATGATCTTGCAACTACAGGAAATGGATGATTCTGTTTTTGAACTAATTTCAGAAGTTCATTATACAGAGGAAGATAAAATTAAGGTATTCATGAATGATGGCTATGAGGTGCATGCTGTCATCATGAGTTTTGCAGAAAAAATGTCTTACTATCCTGAAGTTATTGCTCAGTTGCCGAAGGAAGAAAAAGGAATCCTGGACATAGAAATTGGTGTGTTCTTTAAAACCTATACTGATTACTATGATGAATTAGGACAGGGGAGAGAAGATGAGCAAGCAATTGAAAGCAACCCATAAGAAAAAGGGGAGACAAGTAGTTTTCTCAATCGTCTTCCTGGTCCTTGGTTTTATTCTGGCCTTTTCGTATCGAACGGTCGGCGGCAACCATATGGAATTGGACGAGACTCAGTCTGATTTATTTGTCCAGGAAGAGAAATACAGAGAAGACTTAATTGAGCAGCAGGAACGCAATAAGGAATTGACTGATGAGTTGTTCGATAAACAAAAAAGCGTACAGGAATTCGAGCAGAAGTTTTCAAATAAAGAAGAGAATCATGCAGTGCTGGTTGAGAAAGCAAAGGATCTCCGTTTACTGTTAGGAGTCATCCCAGCAAAAGGCACTGGCTTAAAAGTGACGATGGAAGATGCTGATTACGATCCTTCCTTACAGAATCCCAATGATTACATAGTCCATGAAAGTCATGTGTTGCGTGTCATTAATGAATTGAAAATCGCTGGCGCGCAAGGAATGACGATCAATGGCCAGCGAGTAAATTCAAATTCGTACATAAAGTGTACAGGCCCTGTTATTATGATAGATGGAAGAACGTTTCCAGCCCCTTTTACGATTGAAGCAATTGGCGATCCGAAAGTATTGTCACCTGCTTTGCACTTGAAAGGAGGCGTAATTGACGGGCTGTTGCGAGATAACATTGTCGTAACAACTGAGGAAGTGAAAGAAATTAAACTTCCTGCAATCCGTGATAAAGCTTGATAGACAGAGGGGGGTTACAGTGAGTGGGAAAATAAACTGGAAGTTCACATTGATTCTAGGCCTTGTCGGTTTCATGCTGGCATTGCAATACAACTCCATTAACACGACTTCTCCCCGTGATACTCGAGATATTTGGGCGATTCGAAATGAATTGGCCAAGGAAAAGAAGATTCATTCAGAGTTACTAGGTGAAATACGTGAAGTAGACCAGACACTCGCTTCTTATGCTGAATTAACGAATGAACAGACGACAGAGGCTTTGCAGCAGACGTTAGATAAGTTATATACTCAAGCGGGTTTTATGCCGACCACGGGTCCAGGATTTGTAATAGAAGTTGCCCCATCACCTGAAAGCATCGCATTTGGTTATGAAGTGGAGCCAGTTTCATCGGAGCTGCTGACAAGATTTATCAATGTGGTGAATCAGCATAAAGGAAACGAATTAGAGATTGACGAGAAGCGGTTTACGACACTGAGCTGGATCCGTGATATAAACGGAAAGCTGACGGTCAATGGAGAAAATGTATCTACACCTCCTTTCAAAATCAAAATCGTCTCGCCGACCATTGAAGATAGTAAGAAATTGTATAATCACTTGCTGTCCTCGGCTATACAGGACGAATTTTATTTAGATGACTTAATTCTAGTGATCAGTAAACCGACAGATCAGATTACATTACAAAGCTGGACGGGTGGTTTCGAAAATCAATTTTTAAAAGAACAAACGAAGGAGGAATGACAATATGTGGCTACCATTGCTTGGGCTACTCCTTGGCGTTTCACTTGGTTTGCTCTCGGATATTCAAATTCCGCAAGTCTATAATAACTACTTATCTATCGCAATTCTCGCCGCCTTTGATACACTTTTCGGCGGAATAAGAGCTTACCTTCAGCAAGTATACGATGACCGAGTATTTGTATCAGGATTTTTCTTCAATATACTTCTTGCTGCTGCACTGGCTTTTATCGGTGTGCATTTAGGGGTAGACCTATATTTGGCTGCAGTCTTTGCTTTTGGCGTGCGGCTGTTCCAAAATATCGCGGTCATACGCAGAATCTTGCTGGCAAAATGGACATCCAGGAAACAAAATACTGGTCAGAATGTCTAGTTCCTGACAAATAGGGGAGAAGGTGCTGAAAATATTTAGACAAAGTAATCAAAATGCAATAGAATGTAAGGTAATAGTTTCTTTTAGGAGGTGTCAATAATTGAGTCAATCATATAATTATGTATCACTGGATATAGGATCATCTACAATTAAAGTTTTGATCGGAGAAATGGATCATAATTCCCTTCATGTAATCGGCGTAGGGAATGTACAGTCAGCAGGCATTCGAAAAGGAACAATTATTGATATCGATGCAACGGTACAGTCCATTCGAAAAGCAATTGAGCAAGCAGAACGAATGACAGGACTAAAGATAGAAGAAGTAGTGCTTGGCATTCCAGCCAACGGCATTCAGCTTCAGGACGTCAAAGGTGTTGTGGCTGTCAATTCTGAAAATCGGGAGATCACAGATGATGATCTGGAACGAGTCATGAAATCTTCCCAAGTCATGAATGTGCCTCCTGAACGGGAGATCGTCAATCTCGTTCCTAAACAATTTATTGTGGACGATTATGATGAAATAACTGATCCTCGTGGTATGATGGGGGTTAGATTGGAAATGGACGCTACGTTAATTACAACGTCCAAAACTCTAGTACATAACATTTTGCGATGTGTGGAACGGGCCGGACTGCAAATACGTGAAATTTATTTGCAGCCGTTAGCAGCAGGTACTTTCGCTCTGTCGGAAGACGAGATGAATCATGGCACTGCCTTTATTGATATTGGCGGAGGATCCACTACGATTTCTGTTTTTGCGGAAAATCGTCTGGTGAAAACTTCTGTACTGCCAATTGGCGGCGACCATATTACAAAGGATTTATCAATCGTGCTGAAAACACCAACTGAACAGGCTCGGATGATCAAGCACCAGCATGGACATGCTTTTTATGATGATGCTTCTGATGATGAACTTTTTGAAGTTCCGGTTATCGGAGCAGATTCGAAAGATCAATATAGTCAGCGTTATATTTCAGAAATTATTGGTTCGCGTTTAGAAGAGTTATTTGATCTGATTTTGGAAGATCTGTATGAGTCAGGAATTAATGATCTGCCTGGAGGTATCGTCATTACTGGTGGTACAGCTAAACTAGACGGAGTGCTACAATTAGCTCGTGATATTTTCAAAACGAGAGTCCGATTATATACACCTGAATATATAGGTGTGAGAGAGCCGATGTATTCCACAGCGGTTGGTTTAATCCGTTATGCGTATATGGAGGATGTCTTCTTTGGACATGAAGGCGGACAAGCCAGTCTATCTCAGGCGGATGATCCGGTATATGACACCGCTGACCAAGGACCTAAGCCTGCAAGACCAAAGAAAGATAAAGGCGATGGTTTTATGAAAAAAGCTAAAAAAATGTTCGATAATTTCTTTGAATGAAAAACGTGGGGCAGGGAATTGCAGATAAAGTAGAGGAGGAAAACCAATGCTTGAATTTGATACGAATGTAGATGCTTTAGCAGTAATAAAAGTAATTGGAGTAGGCGGCGGAGGAAATAATGCCGTAAACCGAATGATTGAACACGGGGTACAGGGTGTTGAATTTATAGCAGTCAATACGGATGCACAGGCATTAAAGCTTTCATCGGCAGAAGTGAAGCTGCAGATCGGTGAAAAACTGACACGCGGTTTAGGTGCGGGTGCTAATCCAGAAGTCGGTAAAAAAGCAGCAGAAGAGAGTAAAGAACAGATCGAAGAAGCTTTGCGCGGAGCAGATATGGTATTCGTAACTGCTGGAATGGGCGGAGGCACAGGAACAGGTGCAGCTCCGGTTATCGCTCAAATTGCTAAAGATCTGGGTGCGTTGACAGTGGGTGTGGTAACACGTCCATTCACATTCGAAGGAAGAAAGCGTCAAACACAAGCTATTGGCGGTATTACAGGCATGAAGGAAGCAGTGGATACGCTAATTGTTATTCCAAATGATAAGCTTCTTGAAATTGTGGATAAAAATACGCCAATGTTGGAAGCGTTCAGAGAAGCAGACAATGTCTTGCGTCAGGGTGTTCAAGGTATTTCTGATCTGATCGCTGTACCGGGTCTAATTAACTTGGACTTTGCAGATGTTAAAACCATCATGTCCAATAAAGGTTCTGCTTTAATGGGAATCGGCATGTCCACTGGAGAGAACAGAGCAGCAGAAGCGGCGAAAAAAGCGATCTCCAGTCCATTGCTTGAAACATCAATAGACGGAGCAAAAGGCGTTCTGATGAATATCACCGGCGGATCGAACTTGAGCTTGTTTGAAGTTCAGGAAGCAGCAGATATCGTCGCAACAGCATCAGACGAAGATGTGAATATGATCTTCGGTTCAGTTATTAACGATGATTTGAAAGATGAAATCATCGTAACTGTTATTGCGACTGGCTTTAACGAAGAGCATCTGACTGCACCAAGACCAGGCAGAAACTCGGGTGTTGGCAGCGGTATTCGTCAAAGCAAGCCTGCGCAGCAGCAGGCACCTGTTCAGAGCAGACGCGAAGAGCCGCGCTACGAGCAGCCTGAACAACCAAGACAGCCGCAGACAAACCAGCACGAAGAACAGTTGGACATCCCCACGTTCTTACGCAACCGTCAGCGTCGTAAATAATTCAAACACACAAAGCTTTCTGTCAGAGATGTAGTTCTCTGGCGGGAAGCTTTTTTTGCTTATACGTATTGAAAGGAAGTAAGTAAAAGAATGCCGTTTCCCTGCGTTCCGGGCGGGCGCGTTTCTTGCTTGTACTTGTGGTGCTACACTGAGCTTAAAGGATTTTGAAATGTGAAAGTTTGGTAAGTGAAAAAAAGACCGTTCCCCTGCGTTCCAGGCGGACGCGTTCCGGAGGGCCCGCGGTGAGCCAACTTGGTCGCTTCGCTCCCCTAAGTTGTCATCACCTGTCGGGCTGATCCTCCCGGAGTCGCCGCCTTCCACTCCGGTACACTGGCTGGTGTTTCAATACTTTTTATGTGATTGCAGTATGATCGTAATATCTGCGATCACTACAATGGTAAGGAGTTTCACGCAATGGCAGGAATTCGCCTTGAGTTTGGAAATGCCTTTGCAAGATGTTTTGTTCAAATTACATATTGGCTCTCTGCAGAGACATTGCTTAATCAAACAAGGATTGAATCATACCCAGTTTAAGCTCAAACCAACGGTACGTCTACAAACCAGCGGAGGCGCAACTGCGGGGTAAGCCGTTGCTGCGAGACTGCTGGCGTGCACTTTGCCAGTAGGCTTATAGCGTAAGGCAATCCCCCAGCGCCGAAGCGGTGCACAAACTGCATAACATACTTCAGTTAAACTTCCCGTCCATTCGAGAAACGGGTGCCACACTAACTCGATTCACACAATGAAAAACTACAACAATTACATCTTCACAACTCCGGCGAAGGCGCAACTTCGGGGAAGCCGAAGTGGTGCACAAACTACTAAACATACTTCATTTAAACTTCTAGCCCATTCGAGAAACGGGTACCATAATTTAAAAAACCGGCAGCGCGTTACATGCTGCCGGAGTGATTCACCAACTTCGTCCTGCTCCGCCGCCACCGCCGGATCCTCCTCCGCCGAAGCCACCGAAACCGCCACCACCGCCTCCAAAGCCGCCGCCAGATCCGCCGCCGAATGAGCCTGGGAAGAATATTGGGCCGCCGCGGGATCTTCCGCGCGGGCCTCCTCCACCACCTCTTCCACCGCCGCCTTTCATAATTCTGAAGATGATGTACATAATAATGATGACGACGAGGAATGGAGGAATACCGAATTCTTCATCAGAAGACTGCGGGTAGTTGACCGGCAGTTCGTCTCCTTCTAGGCCGTATTCTGCTGCGATTTCATTGTAGAAGGCTTTATAGGCTTCCACAATTGCCATGTCTGGCTGTTTGGGTTTGCCTGTTAAATAAGGCATGGCGATTTCATCTATGATCCTGCCTACCTTACCGTCAGGCAGGGCGCCTTCGAGGCCGTAGCCTGTGGCCAGATAAAATTCTCTTTTGATCCCTAATTCTTCATTCTTTTCCGTCGAGACAATAAGCAGTGCTCCGTTGTCCATCTTTGCGTCACCGAGCTTCAGCTCACGGAGTTTGCGCACTGCATATTCTTCCACCGGCTCTCCTTCAAGAGAATAGACTGTCCGCACCGCAAACTCTGCTTTCGTTGCGTTAAAAAGCCGGATACCATAGTCTGTTAATTCAGCTTCCTGTTGAGGAGATAAAATATCTGCATCATCCACTACCACTTCTGTCATCGCATGGGTCGGTGCCGCAGTGCCGATCAGGGCCAGTAGCAGTGCTGCAACGAACATGCAGAAGCGTTTCATCACTTCTTGTCGTCTCCAAAGTCAACTGTTGGCGGTTCTTGTGCCCCTTCTGACGCTTTAAAGTATTCTTTCTCATCAAATCCAAAAATGGACGCGATAATTTTACCAGGGAAACGTTTTACTTTCCGGTTGAATACAGATACTACATCGTTATAATCTTTTCGTGCGACAGCAATTCGATTTTCCGTACCCGCCAATTCGTCCATTAACTGTTGGAAGTTTTGATTGGCTTTTAAATCTGGATAGTTCTCGACAACGACCAATAGTCTGCTCAGCGCGCTGGATAATTCGGAATCGGCTGCTGCCTGTTCTTCCGGTCCTTGAGCACCTGCCATCTTACTTCGTGCATTGGCAATATTCTCGAGAACTTCTTTTTCGTGCGAAGCATAGCCTTTTACCGTGCTGACTAAGTTTGGAATTACATCCACTCTCCGCTGTAATTGCGTTTCAATTTGTGCGTACGACTGATCTACGTCTTCTTCTACATTCACTAATTTATTATAGCTCGGTACGATCATTACAGCTGCTATGACAACTAAGATAATGACGACGATCAAGGGTCCCATTGCTTTTTTCATCTTCAACTGCTCCTTTCTTTATGTAATTAGTATTTACTTACCCTTCTTCTTTATCCCGCAAAACTTCAGATGAATTAAGATACGTAATAAAACTTTTTTCATTCATCAAATTGGGTGCTCACCCATTTACTTGATCTATTCGTCACATATAATAGCCACTATATGATATAAGTTTTCTCTAAATACTACGCCCTACTAGCTATTTGAGAACTTTTTTCAATAATTGCTTTACAGAGTATTTTGGGTAAGCTATACTATTAAAAGTTGCGCAAAGGAAACAATCTAGTTCAAACCATGCACTAGAGTTGCACAAAGGAAACTATTGTTTTATAGTGATTTAATAACTTAAAATTACGCAATACCATTTGATATAAAATTCGAGCAGGTTTTTATTTGCCTGAAAGTTGCACAAGGGAAACATAATGAGGGAGGAAGCAAGATGATTGATCCGATAACAGTTGAAAATGTCAGTGTGTCGTATGACGGAAACGAAGCAGTAAAAGATGTCTCCTTTTCATTCGAAGCCTCCAGTTTAATTGGGGTGCTTGGTCCGAACGGCGCCGGTAAATCAACATTAATGAAGGCAATGCTGGGGCTGATACAGAAAGATCATGGGAATGTCAGAATCGGCAAGAAAACAGTAGACGAAATGCGCAAACAGATTGCGTATGTTCCGCAGCGTTCGAATATCGACTGGAACTTTCCAATCGTCGTAAAAGATACTGTGCTTCTTGGCACGTACCCAAAAGTCGGCATACTTCGACGTCCGAAAAAAGCGGATAAAGAATGGGCGATGGAATGCCTGAAACAAGTGGGCATGGAGGAATTCGCCAACCGCCAAATAGGTGAATTGTCAGGCGGCCAGCAACAGCGTGTGTTTTTAGCACGTGCATTGGCACAAAAGGCGGATTATTTCTTCTTGGATGAACCCTTCGTCGGAATCGATGTCTCTAGTGAAGAAGTCATCATCGGGATTTTGCGTGAGTTAAAAGACGCCGGAAAAATCGTTTTCGTTGTACACCATGACCTGTCAAAAGTGAAAACTTATTTTGACGAATTGGTATTAATCAATAAAGAATTGATTGATGCCGGTCCAGTAAATAAAGTATTCCAGTCAGGCAATATGACAAGAGCTTATAATCGAGAGTTCCGGCTAGACGGCTTGGAGGTTTCAATGTAATGGAATTTATTCAGGACTTAATGACATATGGTTTCTTGCAGAAAGCGTTTATCACTTCAATTATGGTAGGAATCATCTGTGGAGTCATCGGCAGCTTTATCGTGCTTCGCGGTATGGCGCTCATGGGAGATGCGATTTCTCACGCCGTTCTGCCAGGTGTTGCAATCTCCTATATGCTCGGTATCAACTATTTCTATGGAGCTGTTTTGACCGGGGTATTAACTGCATTCGGTATCGGAGCAATTTCTCAAAACAGCCGGATTAAAAATGATTCATCCATCGGGATTGTATTTTCTGCGTTTTTCGCACTCGGTATTATCTTGATTACTCAAGCACGAAGCGCGACGGATCTAACACAGATTTTATTCGGTAACGTGTTGTCGGTTCGTACTTCTGATATGTGGCTGACGCTGATCATCGGCGCTGTAGTCATTTTAGTAGTAGCGATGTTCTTTAAAGAACTTCTCGTCTCGAGTTTTGATGAAACGATGGCTGCGGCTTACGGATTAAAGACTCGATTGATTCACTACAGCATCATGTTCTTATTGACATTGGTTACAGTTGCTTCATTACAGACAGTCGGCGTTATTTTGGTTGTATCTTTATTGATTACACCGGCATCAACAGCTTATCTGTTAACAAACAGGCTTTCGGTTATGGTTTTCCTTGCTGCCTTTTTCGGCGCATTATCTTCCATCGTCGGACTGTATTTCAGTTTCTTGTATAACATGCCTTCAGGGCCTGTCATCGCGTTAGCAACGACTGCACTTTTCGTATTGGCATTTTTATTCTCCCCTAAACAAGGGATTGTAGTCAGCAAGTTCCGGTCTATGTCTAAACGTAAAGCCATTGCGACAAACAATTAAGTATGGGATCAACCGCTGAGGCGGAAAAATATAATTATCCACAAAAGGAGTAGAATGAATTACATGAAGAACTTAGTAAAATGGCTGGGCTTGTCCTTACTTGCTGTGTTTATGTTAGCAGCATGCGGCAACGATAACGACAAGAACAGCGCAGCAAACAAAAGTGATGGTAAGGATGACTTCGATAAAACAGCCGAGGCCGATGATAAGCTGAAAGTTGTCACTTCTTTTACGATCATCGCAGATATGGCACGTGAAATCGGCGGAGAGTACGTAGAAGTATACAACTTAGTGCCGACTGGAACGGATCCTCACGAATATGAGCCGCTTCCTAATGATATTAAAGCTGCAACTGATGCAGACGTTTTATTTTATAACGGTTTGAATCTTGAAGGCGGAGAACATGGTTGGTTCTTTAAAATGATGGACTCTGTCGGTCAAAAAGATGAAAATATTTTTAGTTTGACTGAAAAGGTTGAACCTAAGTACATTGGCGGAGAAGAGGGCCGTGATGAAGAAATCAACCCGCACGCGTTTATCGATCCTGCTGTCGGTGTGAAGATGGCAGAAGCTATGCGCGATGTCTTAATTGAAAAGCACCCGACAAACAGCGAGGACATTAAAAAGCTTGGTGATGAGTATGTTCAGCGTATAAAAGATCTGGACACTGAATTTGAAGAGCGTATCTCAACAGTTCCTGAAGAAAATCGCGTACTCGTAACTAGTGAACGTGCATTCCAATACTTGAACGACCACTACGGTTTGAAGGAAGCATTTATTTGGGAAATTGATACAGAAGAGAACGGTTCTCCTAAGCAGATTAAAGAATTGGTTCATTACATTCAAGAACACAAGGTTCCTGTTTTATTCGTAGAGTCTAATGTTGATACACGTCCGATGGAAACTGTCTCTAAAGAAACAGGCGTTCCAATTGCAGAGAAGCCGATCTATTCAGATGAAATCGGTAATCCTGGCGATGAGATCGATACGTACGTTAAGTATTTGAACTACAATATGAATTTGATTCACGACGAGCTTAGTAAAGAAAGATAAGCTTCGGTCAACCAATTATATATATAGAAGGAAGTCACTTTAATTAGTGGCTTCCTTTTTTGTATGACGCATTCTGGCTCTTCACTAAAACGTGCGCCTGACAGTCTGCCCCCCCCTCGGTCGCCTAAAGCCGATGTTCGCTGGCACGTTCTTCGCCGGTAGGCAAAGAACGTAAGACAATCCGCGCAACGCCGAAGCGATATCAAACCCTAGCCCCCCTTATTGTTCCTTACACTATCAGCTGCAACAGCCCCGTTATCATCTACTTTCACAAAATAGACAGGAATAATTAACCATATTATAAGAATCTTAAGGTCTTTTTAATTATTATCAAACCTTCCAGTTGCAATTTCATTCTAGATGGGTTATTCTAAGAGAGTATTATCTTTGTTCTTTTTCAGATCGAGAAAATATTTTGTTTTTCGTCTAAGGTATTTGAGCAAGCATAGTAACATCATGTGTGGCAATCCACACTAGGAGGCAATAATTATGGAACAAGGTACAGTTAAGTGGTTTAATGCAGAAAAAGGTTTTGGTTTTATCGAGCGTGAAGCAGGAGAGGACGTATTCGTACACTTCTCAGCAATCCAAAGCGACGGTTTCAAATCTTTAGACGAAGGTCAAAGTGTAACATTTGAAATTGAACAAGGACAACGCGGCCTACAAGCTACAAACGTTCAAAAAGCTTAATTTTAGCTGGAAAAAGACTCTACTTGTTAGAGTCTTTTTTATTTGCTCAAAAATTGAATTTGTCTATCACAAACAAAGGTCCCAATTCACATTCGAATTGGGACCCTTTTTGTGTGAGATTCAGTTTTGTACTACTTTAGTGAATTACTTAAAGCACAATCACCCTTTTTATCTGTTATTCATGAAGCGTCCCAGGAAATCTTGCAGACGTTCGCTTTCAGGGTTCAACAGGATTTCTGAAGGTGGTCCTTCTTCTTCAATGACTCCTTCATTCAGGAAGACGACGCGGTCTGCGATATCGAGGGCGAAATCCATCTCGTGCGTGACAAGGATCATGGCCATCTCCCCTTCCTTCGCGAGATCACGGATAACTTCAAGCACTTCACCGACGAGCTCAGGATCGAGTGCGGACGTCACTTCATCAAACAGCATGACCTGCGGACGCATCATTAGAGCTCGCGCCATGGCAACCCGCTGTTTCTGACCGCCTGAGAGCTGTGCAGGATACAGTTCAATCTTATCGCCCAACCCTACCTTTTCAAGCATCTCCACAGCAGTTGCTTTCACTTCCGCCTTATTTTCATTTTTCACGAGTACAGGAGCCAGCATGCAATTCTCCAGTATCGTCATATGCGGGAATAAGTTAAAGTGTTGAAACACCATGCCGATATCTCCGCGAATGGAACGCAGATGGCTTTCATCAGCGTTCACCCACTCATCTTTTTTCTTCATCTGCCAAAGGTTCTGGCCAT
Source organism: Sporosarcina sp. (assembly GCF_029257255.1). GTDB lineage: Bacteria > Bacillota > Bacilli > Bacillales_A > Planococcaceae > Sporosarcina. The sequence goes on from NZ_JARICI010000026.1 coordinate 95,516, forward strand.
TTACTTCAATTATACCGTCTGTAGGCTCCTCCAGCGTCATCAGCATTCGGATGATCGTTGTCTTTCCGGAACCACTTGGACCAATCAACGCTACTTTTTCTGAAGGCTTGATATCTAAGTCGATCCCTTTTAAAACTTCTGTTTCTCCAAACGATTTATGGACGTCTTTATATTGTACTACCGGTTCCACCATCTCAACCTCTCCTTCATTCCACTCTGTTACAAGTTATTATGCCAGCGTCTTCTTATCGAAGCTGCGGTTATACTTCTTCTCTAATTTATTGATCAGCAGTGCAGATGGATAGCTCAGTAATAGGAAGAACAACGCGACAACTGTCAGCGGCTCGACGAATTTATAGTACTGCGCTCCATAATCATTGGCGATATGAAGCATCGCCACGACACCGATTGTCGACGCAAGCGGAACTTCCTTGAACATGATGATCAAGTAGTTGCCAAGCATCGGAATAGTCGGCGGAATCGCCTGAGGCAAAATAATTTTCGTCCACTTCTGACGCGTAGATAGATTCAGTGCTGTTGAAGCTTCCCACTGCCCTTTATCCACCGATTCAATGCCCGAACGATATACTTCAGACATGTACGTGCTGAAATGGATTCCGAGCCCTAAAATAGCAGCTACGAATGGATTTAGGGACACACCGATTACCGGCATCATCGGCCATGCGTAATAAATGAAAAACAATTGGACCAGCGGAGGTGTCGAACGGATAAATTCTGCAATCCAGCCGAATAACCACGTTACTGGCCGCCACGGCAATCTGCTGATGAACACCCAGACGAATCCGAATAAGGCAGCGAACAGATAACATGCCAGCGTCAAACCCAGGGTAATCCATAAGCCTTTAACTATAAGAGGTATTACTGAAAAAAATACATCCCAACTCCAAGTCATTAGCTAGCAACCCCTTTCTTCGATATGCTCTCCATCTTTCTTGTGAAGGCAATTAACGGCAGCGCAATCACAAAGTACATCAATAGGAGAAGTACATAAACCATTGGGGATTCCGCTATATGCGTGCTTCGATAGATATTCCCGTAATACAGCAGATCAGTTAATCCGATCAGTGATACCAATGAAGTAGCTTTTAATATCTGTATTAGATAGTTACCGTATTCAGGTAGCATCATGCGCAGAGCCTGCGGCAAAATAATATGACGCATACGCTGGAACCTCGATAAGTTCAGTGCAATAGATGCTTCTGTCTGTCCAGCAGCCACCGCCTGAATCGATCCTCTGACGATTTCAGACATATACGCCCCATAGTTCAATGAAATTGCTAGAACCGCTACCCAGACATCGCTCCCTAAATGGATATTGAATAATCCAGGGAGCGCGTAGGAAAACCAGAATAATTGTACGATCAGCGAGGTCCCGCGAAAAATCTCTACATAGAAACCAGTGAACCCTCTTAGAAGGGGGTTCGTGTTAACACGGGAAAGACCCGCGACAAACGCGATGATACTCGCACAAATAATCGACAGGAACAATACCTGCAGCGTAATGCCTAACCCTTGTACGACCGCAGAAAAAATATCGGGTAAGGAACTCACAAAAACCACTCCATTATTTAGTAATCATTTTAAAAAACCAATTGCCGCCTGGTCTGCGCTTGTCAGACCGGCGGCCAATTTAACGAAAGAAAAAAGGTCACGCCGCTGTTGGGCATGACCCGGCTGTTCTCTTAGTAGTTATCTCCGTTACAAACACTTTCCGTTGTGATATCTTTTTCGACGATATTCATTTCTTCCGTAAAACCAAATGGCTCAATCAATTTAGCGATTTCGCCGCTTTCTTTCAGCTTCTTCAATTCTGCGTTATACGCTTCACGCAGTTCGTCATCACCGTTCAAGAAAGCTGCCGCACCGTAACTTGGCACTCCTTCAATATCCGGCTGTTCAAAATCTGTGACAAACTCTAACTTTTCATTGTTTGCAGATTCCAGTGCCATCTTAATTGTCATCTCAGTACCTGTAGTAACAGCTGCACGACCAGATTCAACTGCTGAGAAAGAAGCAGGAATATCCGGAACCATCATGATCTGGCTCTCTGCAATTCCTTCACGAATCATGAAGTCTTTTTCCGTCGCACCGCTCATGACCGCTACTTTGATATCCGGATTAGCAGCGATATCTTTGTAACTCTTCAGATTCATCGGGTTGCCTTTTTCAACAATCAAGCCCTCACCGTACTTGATTTCCGGCTCACCGAATGAAACGCTTGAACAGCGGTCAGGCGTAATAGCCATCCCTGCTGTAATCAAATCAAATTTACCAGCGCCCAAGCCCGGGATCAATTGACCGAATTCAGACAACTTGCCGTCTACTTCGTCCACGCCCAGATTTTCAAAGACCGCTTTGGCAATAGCGACCGCAGCACCTCGCAACTCCCCGTCCTCTTCATACGCATACGGTTTCTCATTGGCAAAGCCGACTCTGACAACGCCCTTATCTTTCAATTCATCTAACTTGTTACCGCTTCCACCGCTCTTGGAACCTGAATCTCCGCCTCCGCATGCTGCAAGCAAAAGAAGCATCATCACCGCCATCATACCTATCGCCGATTTCTTCATAAGTCTCCTCCTTGATATTTTCATCAAACTCTCTTTTTACTTAGTTGCTAGATTACCATAGTTAAAAATTGAGTTCAAATGGAATTTATGGATTTCTCTAATTGTAAAAAATCGGATATATTCTATCGATGTTGATTTGACAGCGTTTACAAGAGACTTTTTTCTATAATATTATAGTAAAATTTAATTTTTCAGTAGGTGAAAAATTAAATTTTACAGTAATACACAAATTCATCCTGGGTACTTCCCTTCACAATTTCCAGCTTTTCTTTTCATCCAAATTTATTCCTTATCAAATTAATTAATAAAATGAATATAATTCATTCTGAAATAGTATACTTTTGGACAAATAAAAAAGACTGAGTAAACCGCAATTGCGATCTGCTCAGTCTTTTTAAATTGATGCCCTCGGCGGGAGTCGAACCCACATTTTGAGCTTCGGAGGCTCACGTGCTATCCATTGCACCACGAGGACGGTTAATTATTTCACATTTTTAAAAACGCGTTTACTCCACTTGCTGAATAAATAAACCCGTCTTAAAGACATCTTCCATTATATCTTGGAATAGAATGAAAAGCAATAAGTATTTATAAGGCGAATGATTTGACCTTTGTTGACCAACTTATGTAAAATACAATTATAGTTGAAATACCAATCGATTTCAACCGAACGATTATTATGGAACATTAAAAGGAGGAAGTACCATTGAATCTAATTCCTACAGTTATTGAACAAACAAACCGCGGTGAGCGAGCGTACGACATCTATTCCCGCCTGTTGAAAGACCGGATTATCATGCTCGGAAGCGCAATTGATGATAACGTTTCGAATTCGATCGTTGCACAGCTCTTATTCCTGGAAGCAGAAGATCCAGAAAAAGACATCTCCATTTATATCAATAGCCCGGGTGGAAGTATCACAGCGGGTATGGCGATTTACGATACGATGCAGTTCATCAAACCAGATATTCAAACAATCTGTGTAGGTATGGCAGCATCTATGGGTGCATTCTTGCTGACAGCAGGTACGCAAGGCAAGCGATATGCATTGCCGAATGCTGAAGTCATGATTCACCAGCCACTAGGCGGTGCACAAGGTCAGGCGACTGAAATCGAAATCGCTGCAAAACGCATCTTGCACTTACGTGAGAAGTTAAATCAGATCTTAGCTGACCGTACTGGACAGCCGATTGATGTCATCGCAAAGGATACTGACCGTGATAACTTCATGACGGCAGAACGCGCGAAAGAATATGGCTTAATCGATCACATCGTTCAACGCAGCGATATGAAGAAATAAGAAAATGAATAAACGAAAACCGATTCTTCCAAAAGGAGAATCGGTTTTTTTTATTGCTGCTCATTTTCTACAAATTGAGCTAAATTTTCAAGAGCAAAGTCTTCATCAATTCCATCTGCCTGCAAGATGATCTCTGTACCCTTTGCAATTGCCAAGCTCATAATACCCATGATACTTTTCGCATTTACTTGTCGAACTTCCTTTTTCAAGTAAATATCAGCTGTGTATTTATTCGCTTCTTGCACAAATAATGCGGCTTGTCTTGCCTGTAAACCAGGTTTAATGCCTACCTTCACTGTTTTTTCTACCATATTGTATGCTCCTTTTCTTTCTTTTCACAGAATGTATTACATGTTCTTAGTTTCCGCGCAGCCGCTCGGCTATCTCTTCAATCTTTCGCAAGCGGTGGTTGACGCCTGATTTACTGACAGATGCACCGGTAACCAGTTCGCCCAGTTCTTTTAATGTGACGTCTTGATGTGCCACACGCAGCTGCGCTATTTCCTGAAGCCTGTCTGGCAGTTGTTCCAGTCCGATCGTCTGTTCAATCAGCTTAATATTTTCCACCTGACGCTGTGCCGCACCGATTGTCTTGTTCAGATTAGCTGTCTCGCAATTCACAAGTCGGTTTACACTGTTTCGCATATCTCTCATAATACGGACGTCTTCAAATTTCATAAGTGAGACATGCGCTCCGATAATACCTAGAAAATCAGATATTTTTTCAGCCTCTTTCAAATATGCGATAAATCCTTTTTTGCGTTCTATGGATTTTGCGTTTAATTGAAAACGGTTCATTAGCGCCACAAGTGATTCACTATGTTTTTGATAGCTCGAAAATACTTCTAAGTGATACGAAGAGGTTTCAGGATTATTGACGGAACCGCCCGCCAAGAATGCCCCCCGTAAGTATGCCCTCGCACAGCAGTCCATATCAATTAGTACCGGATCGATTGTATCAACCATTTGAAAATCATGAGTCATTATAGAAAGTTCTTCCAGTAGATCCTTCGCGCCGTCTCGGATCCGGCAAATATATACGTTATTTTTCTTCAAACGCATTTTCTTCCGGACCAGCAATTCCACTTTATAAGGATACAGCTTTTTCAGATTGGAATAAAGCCTTCTCGCAATCGCCGCGTTTTCCGTCTGTACATCCAGACTCAGTTGTTTATTAGAAAAAGACATCACGCCATTCATTCGAATAAAAGCTGCGATTTCTGCTTTTGTACAGCAGTCATCCGCTTCAATTTGCGTCAGTTCTTTTTTTGTTTTAGATGCAAAAGACATGATATTCCCCCTTTTCGGCGATCTTCATATCTATCCGTCTTCTACGTTCTCTCTATATATCGCATGAGTACATCTGCCACATCCGCTGATTTATGCATAATCGTGCCGTTAAACACCGTTGCGATTTCCTGCACAAATACTTCAGGAACGAGCATTTGCAGTCTGTCCAGATCATTTTCCACCAGCCAAGGTTCTTCGTCGACAGGTATCCCGTACGCGCGTCTGAAGGCATCCACGTTATTTACGAGTACTGCATCCAGGAAAGGCTCTCCCGCGTGGTCATACAACGCCTGAACATGCTCAGAAGCCGTGTAGCGAAATGTCTCGCCTCGTTGCGTCGTCAAGTTGCCGATATACACTTTTTTTGCACTGCTCGCAAGTACTGCCTCCCGAATATCCTGTACGAGAATCGTCGGCAAAATACTCGTGTATAAGCTGCCTGGACCAAATATGATCAAATCCGCATTTTTTATGGTTTCAGCCGTCTCAGGCAGAGGCTTCACATCTTGAGGCGAAATGAAGACATTGCGTATTTTCCGCCCGTAGAGTGGAATTTTCGATTCACCTGTAATAATTGAACCATCTTCTAGCTCTGCATGCAAGGTAATCCGTTGATTTGCAGCAGGCAATACTTTCCCTTTGATGTTCAGAACCTGCCCCATTTGCTCAACCGCACGTGCAAAATCACCTGTAATCGTTGTTAACGCTGTCAGCATGAGGTTCCCGAGCGAGTGACCTTTCAGATCGTCCGACCCTTCAAAACGGTACTGAAACATCTTTTCAATCAACGGCTCGACATCTGAAAGCGCTGCCATAACCTGTCGGATATCTCCGGGAGGCGGGATGTCGTATTGGTCAAACAAACGCCCCGAACTGCCTCCGTCATCTGCTACTGTGACAATAGCCGTTAAATCAATGGGATAGCGTTTCAATCCTCGTAAAATAGTTGAAAGGCCTGTCCCCCCTCCGAATACTACGACACTTTTTATAGTAGTAGATGGCATAGCAATGTCAACCCTTTCTTTTTTCGACATCCCGATGAGAGATCTGCGTTGGGTAATCCTCTTTGAACTCTTTGCCAAAGTATTCCGCAAGCGTTACCGAGCGATGCTGACCGCCTGTGCAGCCGAATGCGATGACTGCCTGGCCTTTACCTTCTTGCTTATATTGCGGGATCAAGAACTTGAAAAGATCGGTTAATTTCTCAATCAACAATTTTGTGTCATTCCATTTCAGAACATAATCAGACACTTCATGGTTCAATCCTGTCAATGGACGAAGTTCCTCCAAATAGTAAGGATTTGGCAAAAACCGAACATCAAATACGACATCTGCGTCGATCGGCATTCCGTGTTTGAAGCCGAATGAAACAAAATTCAATGTAAACACCGGTTCACCTTCAGCAGAGAACTCCAGCATGATCTTCTCACGCAATTGCTTCGGCTTTAATCTGGACGTATCGTAAATGGAACGCGACAGCCCTTTCAGCTCGGTCAATAAAATCCGCTCTCTGCGAATTCCTTCGAGCAGTACGCCTCCTTCAGAAAGCGGGTGAGATCTGCGCGTCTCTTTGTACCGTTTTACCAACGTTTCATCTTTGGCATCCAAGAACAGCAGACTTGTTTTCACGCCGTCTTTTTTAAACAGCTCATCAAGTGCTGTGACCAATGAATCAAAAAGACTTCCGCCCCTCGTATCCATAACAGCTGCAATCCGTCTCATCTGATTATCCGATTTCATCATTAAATCCAGAAACGTTACAAATAATTCAGGCGGTAAATTATCGATGCAATAAAACCCCATATCCTCAAAACACTGCATCGCAACTGTTTTACCCGCACCTGACATGCCACTGATAATCACCACTTCGTATTCATTTGACCCGTGTGCTTGATTCATATTCGTTTATTCACCTTCCGTCGATTGTTGTAGCGACTCCTGCAATAAGCGGAATTGTTCTGTATAGTAAAACGTTCCATATTGCATTCCTGCCTGATGGACCGCGAACAATAAATTAGATCGGTCGCCCTCTGCCATAGGTAATGTATGCAGGCTTTCTATCGGATGCCATTCCAGCTCGCCTTCTGTTGTCGTTTCCAACAGGTCTCCAGAATAATCACGGGCTATGAATGTAAACAGCAACCATTCATTCTGCAACTGCTTTCCGTCATCGTCCATCATCATCATCGTATAGACACCTTTGAGATGCGGATGAATCGGCTTCGCACCCGTTTCTTCAATAAACTCTCGTGTAGCAGCCTCATAAACCGATTCCCCTTCATCGATTTTCCCGCCCGGCGCTACATACCAGCCGCGTCTTGGCTTCTTGAGTAAGAGGACTTGTCCGTCTTTCACTACGAGTAAATTAGCAATTTTTTGCATATGTAGTTCCCCACTTTTCACGTATGTATTTCTAGTATACAATGCTTTGTTGAAAAACGACAAAAAAAAGAGGCTATTCACGGAAGTTTGTTACCGTAAATAGCCACAAAGTTGCTATATTGTAAAAGGGGATCTTTACTATTCCAACTATACCCATTCTACATTGCAAATCTGTTACGTACAGATTACGAATTGATTAAATTATCAGGCTTTGGCTTCTACCTCATCCATCAGCTCTTCAATATACTTCTGAGCCGCTTGCGCAGCAATACTGCCGTCGCCTGTCGCTGTAACAACCTGGCGTAATAATTTTTCACGCACATCGCCCGCAGCATAGATACCCGGAATCTTTGTTTCCATAATATCATTCGTTTCGATATAGCCGTTCTCATCTAATATACCAAGTTCTTTAAATGGTTCAGTCAATGGATCCAGCCCGATATAAATAAACATACCTTCTGTTTCCATTTCACGTTCTGAGCCGTCTTCTGTCGATACAAGAGTAACAGAACCGATCTTGCCGTCCTTCTCATTCACTTGCTTGACAGTCGTATTCCAAATGAAATCGATCTTTTCATTTGCAAACGCACGCTCCTGCACGATTTTCTGGGCACGCAGCTCGTCACGACGGTGAATGATTGTTACTTTATTCGCAAAACGCGTCAAGTACGAACCTTCTTCAACAGCTGAATCTCCACCGCCGATTACGACGATATCTTTTCCGCGGAAAAATGCTCCGTCACAAACCGCACAGTAACTAACGCCGCGGCCAGTCAATTCTGCTTCGCCGGGGATTCCCATTTTACGGTATTCTGCACCTGTTGTTAAAATGATTGCACGTGCTTTGAAACTATTTTCTCCCACATGAATCGTTTTGAACTCGCGTCCGTCTTCGATTTTCGTCACGTCTCCGTATGCGTATTCAGCACCGAAACGTTTCGCATGGTCAAACATTTTTGTAGAAAGATCAGGTCCGAGAATACTTTCGAATCCAGGATAGTTCTCAATTTCTTCTGTGTTGGCCATCTGGCCTCCAGGAACTCCCCGCTCAAGCATTAGTGTAGACATGTTTCCGCGTGCTGTATAAACAGCCGCCGTCATACCTGCTGGTCCTGCACCTACAATAATTACGTCATATATTTTATCCGTTGACATCTGTTTGTCCTCCTCAAATATAGATAAGTTAAACTTATAAACTTACATTGCAGAACTAACACACCCCGTCGATTTCTGTTCCAGGCGGACGCTTGTCTTGCGGACCCGCGGTGAGCCTCCCAGAGTCGCTTTAGCCGCAGGCTCACACGAAGTGAGTCATGCAGTCGTTGCCAATCGAATTGCGGAGCATTCGATTTGCCGTATTTCTGTGTTTTTCAGAAATTAAGGCACTTTGACGCGGCGTACTTAGGTTGCCTTGCACTCCAATCAACGGAGTAGTTCTAACATTATAAAGTCTCTACAAAAGTAAGTTTAACTTATCAAATAGATACTCTCTATTTAAAATCCTATTAGAAATGTCGAATGAATTCAACTTAAATGCAACATCCATTTTTTATCATTCAGATGTGTATGGCAAAAATTGAATCAGCTGCTGCACATACTTTGTCAAAGTCGCAACAGAGACGCTGTATTTCTCCGCCAGCGACTTTTTCGTCACCTGATCATAGCGGGAAGACTGGAACATATAGTCGATCGCCGCAGCAATTGCGTTAGGGTTCGTAAATGAATAGCTATTAGTGAGCGCATTTTCACAGAGCGTAAACCACATTTGAAATAAATGGGTCCCCTGCAAATCAAGCGGCTTGTACTGTTCGTACAGCAGTTCACAAATTCCCAGCGCCCTGCTGAATGATTTTTCAAAATCATTCTCCGCAATGAATTCGTAATCCAGGCTATGCGCTAGAAATAACTGTTCCGATGAACTAAGTTCTTCCACGTTTATATACCCTGGATGCGACAAAATTTCCTGCAGATGCGAAGACTTGCCCAGTAAAAATAAACCGAACATCCGCTCACTGCTGTAAGGATTCGAGATCTTTTCGATTAAAAAAGGCACATCCTCTTCATATGAATCAGGATGCAGCTCGTCTTCTATTGATTTCCAAGGTTCGAACCCTTCCTTTGACGGATCCATTTGAAGCAATTTCTCGTATGCCCGCTCTGCCACTTGTCGATGCCCCGTAAAATAAGCGGCATTCGACAGCCAGAAGTAATAACCTACATCGCCCTGGAATCCTCGTTTCTGCAGACTCCGCAGCCAATGATACGCTTCTTCATATCGTCCTGTCAGCGCAAACGTCGCCCCCAGCTTATAGCGGTGTTCCACCTGATACGGTTTGATCTTGGCCAACAAATCCATCATGCTTGTCAGCCGTTCTTCATCCCGTCCATAGTAAAAAAACACCGCTAAATTACATAGCGCATGGATATTTCCTTTTTCTTCACGAAGCACATCATAAAGAATTTGTTCTGCATGATCTTCTTCACCGATATAAAAATAAGCCAGCGCCAAGTTATTATGGACCGCCCAGTTCTTCGGGTAATCAGCCAGCAGGTTTTCGAGCACTTCAATTGCCTGCTCAAAATTTCCTTCTTCCATCATTTTACGGGCTTTTTCCTGAATGAAAAGCACTTCGCCATCCAGCAGTTCACCGTCTTCGAGATAGGTCTCTTCCTGATCTGCAAATTCAATGATTTCGTGTGATTCTTCCATGAACATACCGCCGGGAGACAGCCCGATATATTTCAGTGCAAATTGTTTCGCTTCTCGCAACAAGCCAAGATGGGCATGAACTTCCGCCAGATAGAACGTCGTTTCTTCATTATCCGGGTCTAATTCATCCGCCTTCCTCAATAACTCGTAGGCATCTTCAAAACGACCGACTTCCATGATAAATACACCATACTCCATTTGAGTAAGCGCATCATCAGGATTCAGTTCTAAGGCACGTTTATAGTATTTTTCAGCATCCGAAAATTGCTCGCGCTGCATCGCCTGCATCGCTCGCTTACGATAGAAATCACCGTCGGGGAAAAATGACACAATCTTATCCTTATTGAATCTTTGTTTTTTATCCAATGGAACTCCTCCGAAAAAGTAAGAGGAACGCGTAACACGTCCCTCTTTGCAATCTACCCTCTATTATAGCACAACTAACCAATCCGTCATTCATTTCTGACTGCGTGCTGCCCGCGCTTTCATCTCTTCTGCAGTATAAATGATCCGCACCGGATTCCCACCTGCAAAACAGCCGGCAGGGATATCCATATTAACGAGAGAAGCGGCAGAAACAATTGCGCCATCACCGATTTTAACACCAGGCAGAATCGTTGTATTCGCGCCAATTAATACTTCATTGCCGATCTCCACGTCACCAATGCGATACTCATTTATTAAATATTCATGTGCGAGAATCGTCGTATTGAAACCGATGATGGAATTATCACCGACTGATATACGTTCCGGAAACATGACATCCGGCACCACCATCAGCGCAAATGCCGTCTGTTTGCCGACCTTCATTCGAAGAAACAGCCTATACAGGATATTCTTCCATGAAACGAACGGTGTATACCGTGCAATCTGGATCACAATGAAATTCTTTGCCACTTTGAAAATCGAAACAGTCCGGTAAATATGCCAAAGTGAATTCGCTTCGCCTTTTGAAGCGTAGCGCTCCGTGCGTCTCATGGCCGCTCTCCAGCAATCAGCGTAAACAGATCGGTCATGTGATGCAGCATGTAGTCCGGTTTAAACGTTTGCAGATACTCTTCTCCTTTAAGCGCCCATGCGACAGCGGCTGTTCGGACTCCAGCATTTTGGCCACCCAAAATATCATGGAAGTTATCTCCGATCATCAGTGCCTCTTCAGGCGAACGATCCAGACGCTCTAACGCCAATAAAAGCGGCTCAGGATCCGGCTTTTCATTCGTGACGTCATCCAAACCGATGACCGTTTCAAAATAAGACTCAATTCCGATCAGACGCAGCCCTCTTTCCACCATGTCACGCTTTTTCGTAGACACTACGGCCATTTTCAAGCCTTGTTCATGCAGCTTGCGAAGCGTATCAGAAACGCCGTCAAATTCTGTGACATAATCGTCATGATTGGCAATATTCCATGTACGGTATTCGTGGATTAACTGGTCTGTCATCGCAGGTTCAATAGATGAAAACGTATCTCTCAAAGACGGCCCGATAAAAGCTAGTATGTCTTCACGCTGAAAACGGCCGGGAAAATGTTCTTCTAACACATGCCGAAATGAAGCAATAATCAATTCATTTGTATCGCCAAGCGTTCCGTCAAAATCAAATAATAACGTCGTAATCGGTTTAATAGTCAACGACAGACTCCTCCTTCGCTTTCGGCTGCTTCCACAGTACACTGACCGTTACAGTCAGCATAATAGCAGTCACAAGCCGTATTAGAAACAATGGCCAGATTGGAATACCAAGCGGTAGAAATAAAAGCGTATCTTCAATTACTGCGTGGCAGGCCATTAAGAAAATAAATGCTATTGTAATATCCCGTTTGGAAACGCCGTCTTCTTGGACAGCTTGAATCATTACACCAGCACCGTATGCGAGGCCAATAAGCAAGCCTGCAACAAGTGTCATCGAGGTATTCGGTTTGACACCAATCAACTTCGTGAAAGGAGCAAGTCCTTTTGAAAAACGCTCCAAATAGTTGCGGTCTTTGACAAATTGAACAAACAGCATTAGCGGAATGACAATGAGCGCAAGCTGTAAGACACCAAATGCAGCTTTTTCAATTCCGAGCATTAGAATTTGCCAAACACCTTCAGGAACTGCTTCCGCCTGGGGTGTCAAACCATACTGCGCAATCTCTGAGCCGCCTGTCCAAAACAGGTTCAGCAAAATTCCCGCTGCCGCGGCCAATCCGAGCCGCACCACGAGGACCAACCACAACTTGACGCCTACTTTAAGCGCGACAGCCGTTTCAATGAACAGATTATGCGCAAAACTAATCATCAGCGCAATAATGAATACTTCTTTCACTGTTAATTCGAGGGAGATGATTCCGGCAATTCCGGCGTACAGATTCAATGTATTCCCAAGCACAATCGGCACAGCAGCTTCACCGCGCAGACCGAAAATATGCATCAACGGCGTAACAAGCTCTACCAGCCAGGGCAAAATGGGTGTGAACTGCAGGATCGTAATGAGTAACGTGATCGGGAAGATGATCTTACCAAGCGACCACGTTGTTTTCAGTCCCGCTTTCAGACCGTTGCTAAGCGTACTTGATAACGAGATATTATGTTCGTTTTTCTTCATAATTTTCGTCCACTTTCATAACAAATCTGCGATACAGCAAAATCGCAATTCCGATCACAACTCCGGCAACAGAGACCAGCTGCGCCGCACGCAGAGCACCGATTACATACAGACTGTCCGTCCGCATACCTTCAATGAAGAAGCGGCCAATAGAATACCAGATGACATAAAACAAGAAGATTTCTCCTCGTTTAACGGTGATGACCCTGCGAAGAACCAATATTACAATCAGTCCTACTACATTCCACAACGACTCATAGAGAAACGTCGGATGATATGTCACGCCGTCAATGGTCATTTGATTCATGATCCAGTCGGGAATGATGGTATTCTCTTTAAACGCCGCAGAAACTGGACCACCGTGCGCTTCCTGGTTCATGAAGTTTCCCCAACGGCCAATAATTTGACCAATTAAAAGACCCGGCGCGGTAATATCCGCCACTTTCCAGAAGGATACACCGCGTTTCCTTGTAAATATGACAGCAGTTATGACAGCACCAATCAGTGCTCCGTGAATCGCAATCCCGCCATTCCAAATCTGGATAATCTGCTCTGGATGTACGCTGTAATAGTCCCAAGTAAAGATGACATAATAAATACGGGCACTGATGATGGATATCGGGATGGCCCAAATAAGCATGTCCGTCAGAAAGTCTGGGTGCATGCCTCTCTTCAGCATTTCCCGTTGGACTATCAAATATCCTAATACAATCCCCATTGCAATTAGAATGCCGTACCAGCGCACTTCTAATGCATGTTCCGAACTGCCGATTCTAATTGCAACAGGATTAATCGCAAGTAACATTACATTCACTTAGTCGAGCCCCTCTTCTTTCAAAATTTGTGCATTATCCAAAATCGCCTGATCTAACCGCTTTGTAAACTCCTCCGCAGCATTAAAACCAAGACGTTTCATTCGATAATCCATCGCCGCCACTTCAATGATGACTGCAATATTCCGCCCGGGACGCACAGGTACCGATAACTTCGTAATTTCCGAATCCAGTATGACTACCTTTTCTTCATCAATACCTAAACGGTCATAATGTTTATCCTCATCCCAAATTTCAAGATCCACAGCCAGCAGCACTCGTTTATCATCTTTCACAGCACTTGCACCGAACAGCGTCATCAAATCGATAATTCCAACACCGCGTATTTCAAGCATATGTTTCAATATTTTAGGCGCTGTTCCGATCAAAATATTTTCCGCAACTTGACGGATTTCCACGGAGTCATCCGCTATCAGACGATGGCCTTTCTTAATCAGTTCAAGCGCCGTTTCACTTTTCCCTACGCCGCTCCCGCCTGTAATAAGAACACCTACTCCGTATACGTCAACCAATACACCGTGGACAGTCGTCATAGGAGCCAGCTGGCCTACTAAGTAATTCGTCAGCATACCGGAAAACTGCGTCGTTTTGTAATCTGTCCGCAAGACAGGAATGTGTTTTTCCTCTGCCAATTGACTCAGTTCTCTAGGTCCTTCTTCACCGTGTGCAATAATAAAAGCAGGCGTATCATTAGAACAAAGACGTTCAAGCCGCTTTCTTCTTGTAATGGCAGGCAAGGTTTCCAGAAAGGACATCTCTTTTCGCCCAATCAATTGAACGCGTTCTGACGGATAGTAATCAAAGTATCCAGCCATCTCCAGACCAGGTCTCGAGATATCGCTCATCAGGACATGTCGTTGAATCCCTTGATGTCCAGCAATCAACTCCAGCCCAAATCGATTCATAATATCTTCTACTGTTAGTTCCCCCATAAAATCCCCCGCTTTCAAGCTGCTGTTTTTCATTTAAAGCATTTTTTTACGTACAGATCGGCCAAATTATTCCATTCAGATGTACCAACATACCACTCCTGAACGGCTGCCTGCTTTCACAATCCTCATTTTAACATGTAGGAAAAGAAAAGAAATGGATTTATCCTTGCTCATTCATTCTTGAGACTGTCTCCTTTTATAGAAAACTGACTATATACAGGATAAAGGAGAGTGGTTGAAAATGACACTGATTGTTCTTGATGCTGGACATGGACCTGAAACACCTGGAAAGCGGTCGCCTGACGGGAAGCTGCGGGAGTTTCAATTTAATTCGGCAGTTGCGGCAATGGTGGGGGAGCGTCTGATTAAAGAAGGTCTGACGGTTCGCTATGTCCATGAAAATTCACGGGACGTGCCATTGTCGGAACGCACCGCAGCAGCCAACCGAATGAAAGCAGACGCGTATGTATCGATCCATGCGAATGCCCATACAAGCGGCTGGAGTGATGCGCAGGGAATAGAAACGTATATCTTTCCGGCAGCCAGTAAGAATTCGGGACTATTGGCAAACTCCGTTCAGCAGTCGTTGATTGCGGCTTGCAAACGGCCAGATCGAGGCGTAAAGAAAGCGAATTTCGCTGTGCTGCGGGATACACAGATGCCCGCGATTCTTGCAGAATGTGGCTTCATGTCACATAAAACAGAAGCTATGCTGCTGCAGAATAAAGCCTATCAGCTGCAGTGCGCACGGGCCTTGGCATTCGGAATTCTGAATTGGACTTATCAAAAATAAAAACGCCTGCACTGCCGCATATTTAGCGGGGTGCAGGTGTTTTTTATGTGTTTAAAATGGCTCCATGCCAAACATTCGATTGATAGTCTTAAACATATGCAGTAGAGGTGGGTAAGTGGTAAGAGACCGTTTCCCTGCGTTCCAGGCGGACGCTTTCGGGAGGGCCCTCGGTGAGCCAAGCGAACAGCGAAGGGTTCGCTTTGCCGTATTTCTGTGAACTTTACAGAAATTAAGGCAATACCGTGTACCTTCTACAACCTATACTCGCTTTGCTCCCCCAAGTCGTCTCACCTGTCGGGCTGATCCTCCCCGAGTCGATTTTGCCGCGGGCTCACACGAAGTGAGTCATGCAGTCGTTGCCGCAGGACGCGGCGAACTTAGACTGCCTTCCACTTCGGTACACTGGCTGGTGTTTTAATTCTTTTTATGTGATTTACAGTATGAGCATATTACGATAGGTGGGGTGTTTCATACAATACTTATCATTCTGCAAAGGCTGAGATTTTGTGATCAATGCGTTTACAAAGTCAAAAAAGAACCACACCAACTAAATCTATACTCCGCAAAAAAACAATATGACATACGTTCTCTACTCCAGCGAAGGCGCAACTGTGGGGTTAGCCGGGGCAGTGAGACAACTGGCGTGCACTTTGCCAGATGGCTCATAGCGTAAGGCAATCCCCCAGCGCTGAAACGGCTTTTAACTACAGACTCACACTTCGTTTAAAACTCAACCGAATTGTAGTGGACTAAGACTGAACCTGTTTTAGATTCGCCGGTAATCTGTAAAGGAGCTTTTGTTTCATCCTCGCTTGCTTTAGTGAAACGTATCGTGCGATGCAGGAATTGTTCCTGTTCTTCAACACGCGATACATCTTTCAGCTGAAGATCAAGTTTCCCCATATTAGAAATAATCTCGCCTTTTAGACCGACAGACGATGGGAAATACAGTTCCACTGCTCCGCTGATAGACTTCGCATCTAGTCGCTTCGCATTCACAGCAGTCGTTGTCAGGCTGACATTGCCGTTAAGCGACTTCGCATCTGCATCGATGAGCTCACCATCAGCATAGACACGCCCATTCAGTGTTTCTGCTTCCAACTTATTGCCGCGTACTTTCAGCAGACGAATCATGCCGTTGGCTGTTTCCAGTTCAGCTTCATCAAACACAATATGTGCACATTCAATTTTACCATTGGCTGTTTTGATGCGCAGTTCATTGAAGTCGACACCTTCCACTGAGCAGCTGCCGTTTAACAAACGGACGGACAGCTTTTTATACGGCTGTGTTTTCGGGATATACAGAGTAACATTTACCTGAACCATTTTCATGTCACTGCCAATTCGGAGTTTATTGCCATCTTTGACAAACAGCAGTTTCTCGAGGAACTGGTTACGTGCTTCCAATTCAGAATCATTATTGAAATGTTTCACAGAGAATTTCGCTGTAATTTGATTATCTTCTGACGGATGAATCTCCACTTTACCGTGGTCGATATGAATGATTATTTGCTCTATATCTTCAGCCGTCTTATTTTCTGTATGGGTAAAGCTGACCGATTTGCTGAATGGCGCTTCAAAATCAAATGTCTTTACGCGCTGAACAGCCGTATCCATGAATTGCATGAAGCGGTCTCCTGCTGTCATGAATTCTTTTCGGATATCTTCGAAAAAGTCGTCTGCTGAAGATTCGTCTTTTGTTTTATCTTGGTCGTTCGATTGGCTAAAAGGCTTTTCCTTTTGCGGCTCTTTAAACCAAGGCTGATCTTGTTCTGTATGGAGATCGGTTTTCGGGTCAGTTGACGTTTTTTGGTCTTGACTTGAAGTATCCGATTCTTTACCAAGGACTTCCAACAATCTCAATGCTTCGTCTGCTGTGATTTTACCTTCTTCGAGCAAAGTAAGTATTCGTCTGCGTTCGTTTTGCATCTTAAGACTCCTCCTCGTTATGAGCGTACTTTTCTGTTCCTAACTATTTATACGGCTGTGGGCGGTAAAAGTTTCATCTAACAATAAGTTAATTTGAAACCTTAGTAGCGCGCTTGCCAGTCAATTCCATAAGCTGTCTGAGATGGCAAGTGGAAAAAATACCGTTCCCCTACGCTGCATGCGGACGCGTTCGGGAGGGCCCGCGGTAAGCCGACTTGGAGAGCAAAAGCCTTTCTTCGTTACGGCTCTCGCTAGCTCCCCTAAGTTGTCTTACCTGTCGGGCTGATCCTCCCAGAGCATTCCTGTTTGGTTAGTGGAGCCCTATTGAAATAGAAAAGTCCCCTTGG
>NZ_JARICI010000029.1 GCF_029257255.1 Sporosarcina sp.
TACAATTCGTATAAAGGACTCACTCGTCCAATTTCGCAACCTAGCCCGTTTGAAGCACAAATCTTAATACGATCAAAGCACCCGATTATAGAATAATCTAACTGTATATTTTATGAATGATATTCACTGCCCATTTGCTAATCATTCAATTCAAAAGTGAAATTTCCACCCTGCAAGTCTAATATCATTTCTTCATACTTTTTTACTGACTTTTCATTTTCTATATCGTAACTTACATCACCAGGATAAATTAAAACAAAAACGTCTTCTTTGTTTTCTTCTAACATTTGATATGAAACGGGTAAATCAGTTCCATAATTTAATTCTTCCCATTCTTGGTCTGTGTACTTGTGAATATAAGCAAGTGTTGTAATTTCATTTAATTCAGAAGATATAATTAGACCATATTCATATGGATTAATTTCAAATTCTCCATCCCAACTTTCAGGGAATTCCATACTAAATCCATACTCATCATTGATATATACAGTGTTATCTTTCGTTTTGGAACATCCGGATAAAGTAAATGGTATAAAACTAAAAGTAAGTAGCATAGCTAAAAGAAAAGATACTTTTCTCTTTTTGAACATATTAACAACTCCTTAATATATATTTTAACTTCGGCTAATTCTACAACTGCGCAAATGATTTTTTCAACAAACAATGGCTCTATTCCTGAACAACTTTTATTCAACTAAATCCCCAATGAATAGAACAACTTATTTTCAGCTCTGAAAAGAGGTTAAAATCAACGGTGCTAAGTAACTCCGTCAACATAATTTTTAAATTCAACTTATACAGGTACAATTATATTAATGGTACCTTTAGTAAACTGTTACTTATTTTCAGCATAGTGGTTACTGTTGCTTTTCAACAATTAGCCTTCCTTTTTGCTGGTCGATATTCAATGTGAATTCCTTGCCTTTGTCCAGATTCTTTGTGATAGACTTTCCACCATATTTTTCATCAGTAAAAACAAATACGTAGCCATCACTCTCGACAACTACAAATCCTTCACGCTCTCCCTGTTGTAAATCCACTAAGCCATAACCTTCTTTGGAATAAGTAAACAAAGCAATTGCGGGTGTTTCATCAATTGTTAATGCAAAAGCTGTCAGTTCACCATCAATCCACTCATCTACTTTCGTAATGTTAGAGAGTTTTTTATCCAATGTATAAGGTTCTCCATAAAAATATTCGATTTCCCGCCAAAGTTCTTGCTGTGTTGGATAATCAAGATTTGACCAGCTGCTTGTTTGTGTAACTTGTCCTTTCTTATCTACACGTAACGTTACCCCTATTGCTGGCGTCTTTGTATCACTCACATCAAACTGGCCGACACTATAACCCTGTTCATAATACTCCGGTAAAATAGTAAATTTACGCTCAGGATAATTTTTTGTCAGATAATCAGTAACTTGCTCGTAGCGCTCAGCATGCGTATGCATTTTCATAGTGGGATAGTACAGAATATAACTGATATACCCAATGAGCAAAATGGCGGTCAGTACGACTGCGATATTCTTTCGTCTTCTAAAAATAAACCAAAGTAAGATCGCCAAAGTAAAAACTGGAATACCGATCATAAAAAAATATATAAGTTCACTAGGGTTCATCTGATAACTCCTAACTTTTGAGAGTCTTTTATCATTTTGTTAAAGGTCAGGGCTTAATTCAAGATCGGCGAACATTCTCTAGCTTTTTTAATGTTCTCTGTATGCATTCGGTACCTGAACAACCACATATTTTTTAGTCCACATTTGTGTGGTAACAATTAATTGTTCATCTTCCTTCTCAAAAAATAATCCAGAACCCTCTTTGGACCTAAACTCCCAGCCATTTGAATTCATCATCTGTTTAATATTTTCATCGACTGCCGAATGATCTTTGTTTCTGCTTCTTGTGATATACCAAATAGAATCATCTGCTGCTGCGATCTCTGCGATTTTTTCATCAGAACTCTTTAGTTTTTCCAGTACTTCATTTGCAGATAAATTGTCAATAGGCAGGGAAGGATAGTACGATTTATTTACAAATATATAGACTGCCACGATAACTAAGACTACTCCAAAGATCATTCCAAACCGCTTCACACATACTCACCCTTTAGCTTTTATTTATACGTCTGTAAATCAGTAAGTCTTGGGCATATTTTCGGACATTTCTTGAATGGCGGATTCATGAACCATATTTTCATAATATAGTCTCTTGTATACAGACGGCATTACTTAACGAAAGTTACAATTATTTCCTGAATACTGTTTGGAATTTCTTCATTTCCAAATGTATGTAGCTCTTTTTAAGTCCAGTGTTTCTTCTGCAGCTGCAACTATTTATTAGCGTTCTTCCCACTCATCCCGCAACATCCCCATCTTAATGGCATCATAAAATTGGCCTTCTACCGTTCTGGCATTTCTGATTCGTCCCTCTTCCTGCATCCCAATTTTCTCGGCCACTTTCATCATGCGTATATTTCCTGACCACGTAGACATCCCGAGTCTATGTAAGTCAGTAGCCTGGAAGAGAAAATCGATCCATAATTTATAAGCTTCAAAACCATAACCGCCATTCCAAAAATCTTTGTCATAAATAACAATACCTGTTTCTAGCCAATTGGTATTCTTGTCAATCCAATATGCACTGACAGCTCCAATGAATTTCCCTTCAACTTCGATAAGTAATGTGTCTGGAACATTCGGAAGTATTTCATTATGATTCAATAATTCTTCTGTAAACTGATCTTTTGTTTTCATTTCCTCTGGAATGTAAGGACCGTTCCACTTTTTAGCGGCCTGTTCTTTCTCAATATATTTCCAGTAATAAAAATCCTCTACATCTTTAAGAGTAATTTCTCTTAAAGTAATTTTAGTACCAACTATTTTGATCATAAATTTCCATCATTCTCCTTAATCGACTTTAATGAGTTTTCTAATCTAGTTTTCCATTTATTGAGGCATGAATTTTTATGCATTTTATCACTATTCATTTTCCTATAGTTAAGCAAACATCGTTATTTTCTAAAATCAATTTTGGGTATTCATTATTTGTAAGGAACTTTCGAACAAATTTATCACGGACTGGAATACTTCTGTTTTCTACTCTATATAAGCCCCTTAGTCTAGTATATCTGATTATGTAAAGCTGACCTTTTGAAAGTGTTCAACAACAGGAAAGGGTTCGTAAAAATGATGTAAAATCCGTTTCCATTCCATATATTCTGCGGATTGACGGAATCCAATGGTGTGGTCCTCTACACTTACCCATCTCACCAAAAGTAAATACTTCCCCTCAACTTCTATACATCTTTGCAATTCATGAGAAATGTATCCTTTCATAGAAGAAATAATAGACGAGGCCACGCGAAAAGCTTCTTCAAATTCCTCTTGCATCCCTTCTTTTACTTCTAACATTGCTCCTTCAAGAATCATGACAATAACCCCCTGTTTATATTTAAAATCCATATTCATACGTTATGGCGGAAGAATAGGTTTCCTTATTTAGAAAAAATAATTATTTTACGCAAATTATTTTTGAGAATAAAAAAAGCACCGAAAAAGTCGGTGCTCATTACCCTTGCGGAGATTCTATAATCAAAGTAACAGGTCCATCATTCGTTAACTGGACCTCCATCATCGCGCCGAACTGTCCTGTTTCTACGTTCAGCCCTAGTTCGCGCAGCTGTTCATTAAAGTATTCCCACAACGGCTCCGCTTGATCCGGGCGAGCTGCCTGGATAAAGCTGGGGCGTCTGCCCTTTTGAACATTGCCGTATAATGTGAACTGGGAGACAGATAAAATACTGCCTGCCACTTCATCAATTGAACGGTTCATTTTGCCTTCCTCATCTTCATAAATGCGCAGCCCTGCGATCTTCTTTGCGATGTAGGCTGCGTCTTTTTCCGTGTCTTTATGTGTAATTCCAACTAATAATACATAGCCTTTTTCGATCGAGCCGATGATTTCTCCATCTACGACGACAGAGGCATCTTTTGCTCGCTGCAATAGTACCCGCATTAGTAAGCCTCGCTTTCGTATTAGTTCATCACTCGTTCAACCGAATACACATCTTTAATCTGTTTGATTTTCTCGACTGTCCGTTGTAAATGTGTGATGTTCTTAATCTTAATTGACATATGAATATGTGCAATGTCGTCTTTATCTGCTTTGCCGCTGACTGCAATAATTGGTGTGGACATATCTGCCACGACCATCATTACTTCATTCAGCAGGCCTTGCCTGTCGAACGCCGAAATTTCAATATCTACCTGGAATTCTTTACGGCTTTCTTCATCCGACATCGCCCATTTCACATCGATCAACCGTTCACTCTCGCCACCTTCAGAAAGAATGTTCGTACAGTCTGTTCTATGCACGGAAACACCCCGCCCTCTTGTAATGAAACCAACAATCTCATCTCCTGGTACTGGGTTACAACATTTAGAAATACGAATCAGCATATTGTCTATATCTTTAACGATTACGCCGGATTCCGTTTGTTTATCCGGCTGAGGTGTTTTCATATCAGAAACAATTTTATCAAGTGTTTCCTGTTTCTCACGTTCTCTGCGCAAACGTTCAGCCAACCGGTTAACGACCTGTTGAGCGGTAATGCCACCAGAACCTACAGCAGCATACATATCTTCTTCTGAAGCAAAACTAAACTTATCGATTGTCCGTTGAATATTCGCATGACTCAGTGCTTCTTTCGCATCGTAATCCTGCGACTTCAACTCTTTCTCGACCATTTCGCTGCCTTTTATAATGTTTTCATCACGCAGCTGTTTTTTGAAATACTGACGAATTTTATTTTTCGCCTGCGACGTATGCGCAATCTTCAGCCAGTCTCGGCTAGGACCGAATGACTGCTTGGACGTCAGTATTTCTACGATGTCGCCAGTCTCTAGGGAAGAATCCAATGGAACAATCTTCCCGTTTACTTTGGCACCTGTTGTCCGATTTCCCACTTCCGAATGAACACGATAGGCAAAGTCAATTGGCACTGATCCTGTTGGCAGTTCCACTACATCACCGTTTGGCGTAAACACATAGACCATATCTGAAAATAAATCGAACTTCAGCGATTCCATAAATTCCTGTGCATTGGAAGATTCATTTTGAATCTCTAAAATCTCACGGAACCAAGTAAGTTTTGAATCAATATCATTTGAAGGATTAGCCATTTTCTTTCCTTCTTTATAAGCCCAGTGCGCAGCGACACCAAATTCAGAAATTCTATGCATTTCTTCTGTACGAATCTGTACTTCCAGCGGATCACCAGCAGGACCGACAACGGTCGTATGGATAGATTGATATAGATTCTGCTTCGGCATCGCGATATAGTCTTTAAAACGACCTGGCATTGGCTTCCAGAGTGTATGGATAATACCGAGCGCCGCATAGCAGTCTTTGATACTTTTGACCACAATACGTACAGCCAGCAAGTCATATATTTCAGTAAATTCTTTTTTTTGAATGACCATTTTTTGATAGATAGAATATAAATGTTTCGGTCTGCCATGCATTTCTGCAGCGATGCCCATATTATCAAGTTCGACACGCATCTGCTCCATGACGTCCTGTAAATACTGTTCGCGTTCAGTCCGCTTTTGCTTCATCAGATTGACAATGCGGTAATATTGCTGTGGGTTGGAGTAACGCAGCGCAATATCTTCAAGTTCCCATTTGATTGTGGAAATACCAAGACGGTGAGCGAGCGGAGAAAAGATTTCCAAAGTCTCTTCTGATACACGGCGCTGTTTCGCAGCCGACACATGCTTCAAAGTACGCATATTATGCAGACGGTCTGCCAGTTTAATTAAAATAACCCGGATATCCTGAGCCATCGCAATAAACATTTTTCTATGGTTTTCTGCTTGTTTTTCTTCATTAGACTTAAATTTTAATTTATCGAGCTTGGTGACGCCGTCTACTAGCATCGCTACTTCGTCTCCAAAGTCGCGGATGATGTCTTCCCGACTAACTTCTGTATCTTCCACTACATCATGAAGGAAGCCGGCAGCGACGGTTTCAGGATCCATTTGTAGCTCAGCTAAGATGCCAGCCACTTGAATCGGATGGTTGATGTATGGCTCACCTGAACTTCTAAACTGTCCTTCATGAGAAGTTTTTGCAACGTCGAATGCTTTCTTGATAAAGTCAACGTGTTCTTCGTTCATGTATTTGGCGACAAGCTCAAATATATCTTGTTCTGTCATGTCTTGATTTTTCGCCATTCTCTTACCCCTTTCAACCTGTTCCGAAGTTCTAATTAATTATTACTATACTATGTATTTTAACACTTAAATGTATAATGAATCAATCTCACGGCTTGTATATAGTAAGAATCCCCCGCATATGCGGAGGATTCTCTGCTCAATACGTTATTAACGCACGAATGTCATGATTGTTCAATTTTGCACGACCGTTTAAGTATGAAAGCTCAATTAAGAAAGCACAGCCAGCAACGACTCCGCCTAATTTCTCTACTAACTCAACAGTTGCACCTACTGTTCCGCCTGTTGCAAGCAAATCATCAACGATCAGTACACGCTGACCCGGTTTGATTGCATCATGGTGAATCGTCAATTCATCTTTCCCGTACTCCAAATCATAGAACACAGAAATGGTTTCACGAGGCAGCTTTCCAGGCTTACGCACCGGGGCAAAACCCACCTGCAAAGCATAAGCAACCGGACATCCAATGATGAATCCGCGCGCTTCAGGCCCGACAATAATATCTACGTCAAGATCTTTCGCATATTCTACGATTTGGTCGGTCGCATATTTATAGGCTTCTCCGTTATCCATAATCGTGGTAATGTCTTTAAAGCTGACTCCCGGTTTTGGATAGTCATCTACGACTGTTACAAACTTTTTTAAATCCACAATTTTTCCTCCTCAACAGCTTCCACACGTAATGTGTTGAATAGCTTCTTCAGGTCCTGATAAGGTGCATAAAGAAGTAGCTCTTCTAATTTAATTTGCTGTTGGCGTTTTTGATAAGACGGCGCTTCTGCCAGATCACGTTTACCAGCAGAGTCCATCATAGTGACTTCACCATTCACTAGTGTAACAAATTCCAGCTCATAAAACACTTTTGTCATGAATTTTATCATATCTTTTTTCCAGCCTTTATGTTTGGAAAGCAATTCAATTTGATTTTCTAGATGAAATGACCCTCTCTTTTTCAAAAAGCTGTAATACCAGCCAAATTGCTCGCGGTCCGGGATCTTTTCAAAGTACATCGGATCTTTTACATATAAATGCAAATATACACGATTCGCCTGTGTAGAAGACATTGCTTGTTTCAATTGATCTTCATTCTGTGGCATATCTAATAACACGATCGAATCTGCAGTTGTCACCGTATCCCTTCCAACTAACTGGACTGGCCGATTGCTTAAAAACGGTGTGAAATGATGGATCGCCTGTTCTGAAAACGCCAGATAATTAGCGTTTTCAGGTATCAACGGAAGCCATCTTGCAGGTTCACGCACACCACGGTAATCAAATAGCTGCCATTCATCACATTTAATATCCTCTACCAATAATTGCGCCTTTTTACGCCCGTTCCATTCATTGATCTGCAAGTCTCCTGTCAAACTCAGCTTGCTGTTTGGAGCCATCTCGTCAGCGAGAGCTCCTGCGCCGAAATGAATCGCGTCTATGCGCTCAACCCCGTCTCCCATCTCAAGTTTCAGATGATCTTTCGACGCACCGATTTTCCGTGCAGAAACGGTCTCTAAATCCTCCAACAGGAAAACAGGTTTTGGGAATCCCATGCCAAAGGGACGGATCATTTCAAGCGCTTCGATGGAGGCGATATCTATTTCATCGAGCTTCAACGGGACATCAATAGACAATTTAGGCTGCAATAATTCTTCAGTCAGAACTTCCTTCGCCTGTTCGTTCAGATTACTGCGCAGCAGATCAACGTCTTCTACTTTCAGCGACATGCCTGCAGCCATTTCGTGACCGCCAAAATGCGCTAGAATCTCTGCGCTTTTCTTTAGTTCTTTATACAAATTAAATCCTTCAATACTACGGGCAGAACCTTTGGCTGTGCCTGTTTCGGGATCGATCGACAGCACAATGGAAGGCCGGTAAAATTTCTCCGTTAGTCTAGAAGCGACAATTCCTACAACTCCTGGATTCCAGTCTTCCCCTTCAATGACAAATACATACGGAATATTATCGCCATAGCGCACTTGAATTTGCTCTTCTGCTTCTTTAGCGATTTCCTTGACCAGTTGCTGACGCTCTTTATTGAGTTCATTGAGTTCTTCCGCGATGCCGAGTGCCTGCGTTTCATCTTCAGATTTCAGCAAATGAACCGCGGGGTCTGCATCACCAAGACGGCCTGGAGCGTTCAGTCTAGGACCAATTGTAAAGCCAATAGTTTCTTCAGACAGGGCATCCTGCTCATGACCGCTTACCTGCATTAACGCTTTAATTGCCGGCCTTTTCGAACGTCGCAATCTGCGGATTCCTTCTTTCACAGCATATCGATTTTCATCCTGCAGAGGAACCAGGTCGGCCACAGTGCCAATTGCTACAAATTCCAATAAATCTAACGGCGGCTCTCCGAGTAGTGCCGAAGCCAGCTTAAACGCCACACCTACTCCTGCGAGCTCGCCAAAGGGATAACTACCTTCCGGATGGCGCGGATGAATGACAGCATCTGCTGCCGGAAGCTCATCCCCCATTTCGTGATGGTCTGTGACTATGACTGTCATCCCCAGTGATTTGGCGAAGGCGATTTCGTCGATACCTGATATCCCGTTATCTACCGTAATCAATATTTCTGTACCTTCAATATGTAGTTGTTCGAAATAGTCCTTATTCGGCCCGTAGCCGTGTTCAAATCGATTCGGTATAGCGAAATTCACCTTCGCGCCAAGACGCTCGAGAGCGGTCGTCAGCACCGTCACGCTAGTTACGCCGTATAGTGATAGGTAAACCTTTGAAAGTTATCTCCGGCTTTTCCCCCACTTCACACCGTGCGTGAGACTTTCACCTCACACGGCGTTCCATCGAAAAATTTCAAAGCTTTGGTAATCTACATAACTTAACAGAATTCACTTGTTCGTTGGTATGTCTAATCGTCCAATTAGAGTGTTACTTGCTGTAGTTCCAGTTTCTTTCGTAGCGTATTTATTTTATTCAGGCTTTGTGAGTTGGGTATTAACTTTTTATACTTTGAGATTATTTCTTCATCTTTTGCATGGATTAAGATGTGAATGTCTTTATCAACGAGACAGAGGTTGTTATATTGGTCAGTACCACCTTGCAACCGTGGTACTTTATGATGGCAATGAATCGTCATCGGATTTAACATTTGCCCTGTTACGTGGCATTTCCCTCTTTGTGCACAGTATAATGCAATACGATTATCGTTGTACTCTATACTTCGCTGTGGAATTGGATGCTCCATCAGAAAACGAAGTATACTGATATCAACAGTCGCCAGATTTTTGTGAATTTCTTCTCTGCCTTCTTTTGTATATGCATTAACTGTGTTACGCTTCATCATCGGATTCTTATGTTTAATAAATCCAATTGGAAGTAGCGGATCTCGTGATATAAATCTTAATTGTTTGCTCTTCCCATATTCTTTCTTAATAAAATCAGATGTTATCACACCTGTTTTCTTAATTCGCCTTTTCATACGATGGTCTTTCATACATGCATTCACTTCGTATGCAATGTTCCCCATGTCTTCGGAAATCATTGTAGCGGTACGGAAATATTGATGAAGTCCTATTACAGTCGAGT
This sequence comes from Sporosarcina sp., assembly GCF_029257255.1. Classification (GTDB taxonomy): domain Bacteria; phylum Bacillota; class Bacilli; order Bacillales_A; family Planococcaceae; genus Sporosarcina. The sequence goes on from NZ_JARICI010000029.1 coordinate 9,775, forward strand.
TGTAGAGTGCTATTTTTTTTGCTTGGTCGTTAACACCGCTATCATAACGAATACCGTTTATGATTTGCTTCAAGTTTTTCTTTGTGCGTTGAACTGCTTTGTCGCACATATGACTTTTCACAACCCATTTCTCACCTTTTGGAATTAACTTCATCTTAAACCCTAGGAATTCTGAGTAGTCATTTTTGAGATTCACTATTTTTGATTTGTCTTCGCTTATTTCTAAACCAAGTCTTTCTTTCAGCCATTTTTGTACTGCGATAAATAATCTTTTGGCGTGATTAGGATTACTGCAAAAGATTTTGAAATCATCTGCATATCGAACAATATAACACTCTTTCAAGTTAGTTTTACGTAACGATTTATATTGATTTCCTTTGTCCGTGGAATTCCCACGATCTTCACGTCTGATTATTTTATCTTCGCAGATAGGGATTGTCTCCCACTGGCTTTCAATCCAACGATCAAGTTCATTAAGAACAATATTAGATAATAATGGAGATAGGATGCCACCTTGTGGCGTACCTTTCTCATTCTCAATGATTCGACCATCCGGCAACTTGATTTTTGCTTTAAGCATTTTCGAAATAATAGTGAGTAAATTCTTATCTTGAATACCCATTGCCCACATTTGTTTTAACAACTTGGCATGGGACACATTGTCGAAAAAACCTTTAATGTCGATATCGATTACATATGACATTTTTGAATTCTGCATAAGACGATAACTTTGAGCTATCGCATTCTCTACTGAGCGGTTCGGTCTAAATCCATGACTTCTCCCCGAGAATTTTGCTTCCACTATGGGTTCAAGAATTTGCAATATACATTGTTGGACTATCCTATCCCAAATAGCGGGAATTCCTAAAGGTCTAATTTTTCCATTTGGCTTTGGTATTTCTACTCGTCTAACTGCTTTCGGTTTATAATCTCGCAGTTTGTTTCTAACAAAACCAACAAATTGCTCCTCGGTCAGCTCGGAAATATGATCGATTGTTCGACCATCTACGCCAGCCGTTTTGCTGCCTGTATTTTTCTTGATATTTCGATACGCCAACTTAATGTTTTCAACTGAACTAATCATGGACATTAAGTTTTTAAAAGAACTGTCATTTTTGCTTTGTTCATACAACATGTCAAATGTATCTTGCATGTGATAATACTCTGCGTTTCTGAGCTTGGACTTTTTAACATGTTTAACGATTTGTGAATTTGCCACAGACATCAACCCCTCTCTCAAGTGGTGATTCTTTTAGTCATACTCGAATCTGTGTCTGTTATGCATTTATAAGTCTTTGAAATTTCCGACTAGAGCCTATTCCTCCACCACTTATTATCATGGTTTCAAAGGTACTATGGCTCCACTCTCACGAATGGTAAATCAGTTTTAATAGGTCGCCCCTTTATATACCGAACTGCTTCGTAGGTAGGTTAATACCTCCACATCCTTCGCTTTCCACGTTCCAATTTCTTTATCCTTACATATATCCTTAGGTTTCTCCTATGGTCCTGTATGCTTGAACTTGCCTATAACAAGTTATGGGGTTTCATAACGCCAGATTTTTACTCGCCCACACATACGATGGCACTGCCACCTGTCACATTTCTGTGACAACTACGTCTAGACCCGTACATTCAGAGATTCGTCAGTGCTTATGCAGCACATTCTAACCATAGATACTTTATGGACTCCCGGCATATAGGAAACACCATCCACCTCTGGACAGTTTTCGTGTCAGGTACTCGCTATGCTTTCCCTAACTTACGGTATCTCTCTGCCGACTTCACCGAGCTTCACACCTTTCAATTTAACCATTGAGAAGGCATGTCGGAGTATTAGAGTAGGCGTTTCAAGGCGTTACCCAATCATTCCACCTATCAAGAAATCAGTTCTCCTAGGGATTTTAAGCGACTCCCTAGTGTCTAACCTTTTCAGTTAGAAACGTGTCGCACCCGCGTCATAATCTCCATATACCGTAATTTGCTGCTGTTCATTTATAGCTGTTCTCAAAAGATCAACTGACTTTTCCATATCAAATAATAAATAGGGGTCATGCAGACTGGTTTCATCCATCTGCAAATAACCGGCCGCCTGCACACTGTCTGTTACATTTCTGGCTACCAAAATTTTCGCAAGCATTGCAGACACATTCAGATCTGCTGAAAGTTGTGCAACAAGTTGTTCATCTGGACGGTCAATCTGCCATCTTTTTTTGGATCGTATCATTACTCTCACATCCTCTTCTCGTATTATATCGAATATGACAGTAGACGGAAAGGAAACTACCTAAATCACGCTCGGTGTGATTGCGCCTGAATTTTATCTAAATACATATAAAAGAACAGGCGACTGTTCTAGCTCACCTGTTCTAAACTCATAAACTGTCTGGCGGAAGGATTTCTGCCTCTACCGCGGGGATTCTGTCCCGCAACTCCAAGATTCGTTCGTCTTTTTCCTGAATCTGTCTTCTCTGCATAGTCAACTCTTCTTCTTTATCCTGCAACTGCTTCTCCAGCGCTTTCAGTCTTCGACCGTTTTTATACGATTTAAATATCGCAACGAAGCCGCTGATTAAAGCCCCGAGTAAAGCAGAACCTAAAATAATCAGTACAAGTGGAATCATTTCTGTTCCGAACAAGAAATTGACAGGTACTGAATCCACATTAAATACTGCGAACAACGCGATGATAATAGCAAATAACAAACTGAGCAAAATAGTCCATTGGAATTTCATCCGACTCATTCCTCCTATCAAAAAAACAGAGTATACCGAAGTATACCCTGTTCGTCATATAGTTCAAACGTCTTAAACAACTGGTTCGTCTGAGCCCCATTGTTTTTTCTCTTTTTCCACTTTCAGTCCGCCACTCTTCTTGATTTGTTTCTTCTTCAGATCAAACCAGATCTGAGTCGAAATGAAGATAGAAGAATACGTACCTGCAAGTAAACCGATCAATAATGCAATCGAGAACGGACGAATGGATTCTGCACCAAGTGCCATTAATGCAACCACAACAAAGATAACGGTTAAGACTGTATTGACTGAACGCCCAAGTGTTTGTCGCAAGGATTTATTGACGATATCCGCCAATTCATTTTCGTTGTCGATATGTTTGGAACGGTTCAGGTTTTCACGAATCCGGTCAAACGTAACAATCGTATCGTTGATGGAATAACCGATAATTGTTAAGACAGCAGCAATGAAAGTGATATCTACTTCAAGTCGCAATATACTAAATACCGCAATCATGAAGAAAGCATCGTGAAGCAGTCCGATAATCGCCGACAGACCCATACGCCACTCGAAACGCAGTGCAACGTAAATGATAATTCCAAAAGCTGCGATAGCCAAGGCTTTGATAGCATTTTTCACGAGTTCTTTACCAACAGTATCCGAAACAGTGGAGACGTTCGGTTCTGCTCCATAAATCCCGCTTAAAGCTTTTTTGATTTTATTGACTTCTTCTTGTGAGAAATCTTCTTTGTAACGGGCAACCGCAATATTTTTCTGATCGCCTGAAATGACGACATCTGTTGTCGGATGTCCAATTTCTTCTAATTGCTTCGTCACTTTCGCTTCGTCTAACTGATGTTCAGCCAGCACTTCAACACGCGTACCACCTGAGAAGTCAATTCCCAGATTTAATTTGAAGACACCAAGCATGATAGCACCGACAAGTAAAAGCACGATAGAAATCGTATAGAAGCGTTTTCTGGAATGAACAAAATCGAAACGGTCAAATTTCGTAGATAGATCTAATGTCTCTAGTTCTTCATCTGCCGAATGAACTCGTTTCTTCGACAGACCGAACCAGCCTACTTTATGATCCAGGATGCCGCTGTGTACAAGCAATCCGAGCAATAGGCGAGATCCCCAGACAGCTGTAATGAAGCTGACCAGAATACTGATAATAAGCATTGTTGCGAACCCTTTAACAGAGCTTGTCCCAAAAACGAACAATACGATAGCTGCTAATAGAGTAGTAACGTTAGCATCCAAAATAGCAGTGAACGAAGATTTCGCTCCGGCCGTAAAGGACGATTTGACGGATTTTCCGACACGCAGTTCTTCTTTGATTCGCTCATAGGTGATGATATTGGCATCGACTGCCATACCGACCCCAAGCATCAGAGCCGCGATTCCCGGAAGTGTTAATACCCCGTTGATCAGCGTAAATACCAACAAGATCAAGAAGATATAAACAGATAGTGTAACGACTGCGATAATACCTGGCAAACGGTAATAAAGTGCCATAAAGATAAAGATTAAGCTGACACCAACGATGCCGGCAAATACAGTCTTATCAAGTGCCTGTTCACCAAATTGCGCTCCGACAGAAGTTGAATAGATCTCCTCAAGTTCCACTGGAAGTGCACCGGCGTTCAAAATACCGGCTAGATTCTTTGTCTCTTCAATAGAGAAGTTTCCGGAAATTTCAACGTTTGATGAATTGATTGTTTTTGATACGTACGGAGCGGAAATAAATGCAGGATCTGGCTTAGCTGCTTCTTCTTTGAATGAGCTTTTGCCTTCAGCAAAGTCCAACCAGATAACCAACATATTGTCTGGCTTCTTTTCTACAATTTTAGATGTAACTTCTCCAAACTTATTCGGATCCTTCATTTCAAGTGTAACAACCGGATTGTTGTTTTCATCGAAATTGGCTTTTGCTTTGCCTTCTTTCAAATCATTTCCGTCAAGCATCAGATTATCATCCGCATCACGGAATGAAAGATTAGCCTGAGTGGACAGCAATTCACGGGCAGACTCTTGATCTTCTACCCCGGCAAGCTGAACTCGAATCCGGTTGTTCGATTCGATTTGAATGCTTGGTTCACTGACCCCGAGCACGTCGATCCGGTTCGTCAATGCACGTGCGGTATCTGCTACCATTGACTCCGTAATCTTCTGTCCGTCGTCCTTCAGCGGTTTTACCTGGTACAGAACTTCGAAACCGCCTTGTAAGTCAAGGCCTAGCTTGACGTCTTTTAAAATCGGATTTGTCGTTGAAAACACCGTTGATGCCAATATTACAACCAGCAGCAAAAACGCGACAATCCTGCCTCTGTTTTTCATATTTCCTTTTCCCCCTCATATACTAGAGCGGCACAGCACTTGTTATGTACTTCGTTCTCTCATTGTACGACATACCAATTATGAAACAGTAGGAACTCTGTGTCAAATACTTCACGATAACAATTTACAATCAATCGGCTTTCCTTGGTGAAAACAAAATTGCCCGTTCTTCTTCACTTAATTCTGGAAAGGCGCTGCTATTGCGCTGAGCCTCTGTCTGGGTGTACGTCATGAATTGCGCGGGAGATAATTTGAATAAATCTTGAACAATTTCATGAGGACGCATAGCGGCTATATCTTTCCTTTTCCACTTCTTTTCTACGAGATAATCCCACAAACCTTTTTCTGTCACAACTGAGTAGCCGTAAAAATGAAATTCATTCTTTTTACTTTCCAGCGCCGGAAACATATGTGTATACAAGTCTTTCATTTGTTGATTCATGCCACTTCACCCCTCGTCCGTTTGTTGCGGAATAATCCTGATTATAGCACATACACTTAACTATATTTGGGATTCCCAACCCTTATCCATAGTGTAGCTGAAAAGGTGGGAGTTGAGAAGGAGTTGTTTTCAGTGTCTTCATTTATACGCGGGACAATCTTTTTAATGGCTGCTGTTTTCCTGTCAAAACTGCTCGGTTTTGTCTACCGAATTCAATTTATGCGTGTAGCTGGAGAAGAAACCGTCGGAATCTACATGACTGCTTATCCTGCATTTGTGTTTTTCCTTTCGCTGGTCCAGCTCGGCGTGCCGATTGCTATGGCGAAAGTGATTGCCGAATTAAAAGCCCAGGGCAGCCTGCAGATGCGGCAGGTAATGAAAACTTCCTCAGTCATTACAATAATTGCCGGAGCTATCTTTTTGCCGTTATGTATTTTATTTATACCATTTTTATCAGGAAACTTGCTGGGAAATGAAGCGACTTCTTCGGCATTGTATGTAGCAATCGCAATTGTTCCCATTGCAGCAATCGGCGGATTAATAAGAGGATATTTCCAAGGAATATCACGGATTGAAGAAACGGCTTGGGCACAAGTCATCGAACAAATCTTCCGGATTTTATTGATTACTTGGATGCTTCCTTACATATTGGCGCCGAACGATCCGATGATTAACGCAGCTTATGCAATGGGAGTCACATTTTTAGCGGAAGTGGTTTCTGTATTGTATTTGCTATACAAATACAAACAGTATCAGCGTACACAGCCTAAGTTACGCGAAAAACAGCCCAGCTATCCAATGAAGCCGATTTTAGGGGTTGCGCTTCCCTCTTCTGGCAGCCGGTTATTTGGCACATTTACGTGGTTTTTAGAGCCTATTATTTTCTTGCGCGCACTCAGTCTGGCCGGTGTCGGAACAGTGGCCGCCACTTCCCTTTACGGCGTCATATCAGGTGTACTCATTCCATTATTGCTGTTTCCGGCGTTTATTCCCTATGCACTGTCCGTTGTACTCGTACCGGCAGTAAGCGGAGCAGCTGCTTCGAGCAACGTCAAAAAACTGCAGGAGCGCATCCATCTCGCGCTGCGTTTATCCGCTTTAACCGGCGCTTTTGCCGCTACAGTATTTTATATTCATGGGGAGGACTTAGCTGTTAAGTTATTCCATGTCACAGCGGGAGCCGGCTATATGACACTCTTAGCTCCTATTTTCTTCTTTTATTATATTCAGAGCCCGTTGTATTCTATTTTACAGGCAACCGGTGACGCCAAGGCCGGCATGATGAACTCGGTTTACGGAGGCATCGCAAAACTTGCGGTCATGTTCATTCTCGCTTCACAGCCCGGACTGCAGGAAACCGGTGCCGTGCTCGCCATTGGTTTCGGCGTACTAGTCACATCATTTCTTCATATCGCGACCATCAGACAAAATAAAGCGACAGCAACAGGCTTCTCCATGTTTGCGATGACATATGCTGCATTTTTGATGACCGCGATCATGCGCCCGATTTTCATACCGGTTGGATCGTATCATCTGTTTACGGAATGCGTCATCACGTCCGTGGTTTTATTAGTGCTGCTATTGCTGACAGGGCAAATCAAAAAAAGGGACTGGATTATGCTGCGCAATTTAGTGAAACGCTACTAACTCTCTTTCATCTGTACTTTCACTTGGCCTTGTTCATAGGAGCAATAGAAAATGTTGCTAATATCTGTGATTTTTTCATCTTTCAATTTTTCCATCAGCCATTCCTCTGTCTTATCGATGAGCTTGAGATGTTCCGGCTGAATTTCTCCGTCGAGAATTAAACCGACAATCGGCAAATCACCGTCTTTTGTGAAAACGGACAAATTTCCGGAAGGTTCTAAGTACGCAAACGTTACATTATGGATAGAACCAACTTGATTCTCTCGAAGCTGCTGAAACAGGTCATCCAAATTATAGCGCTGTTTCCGCATTTCCAATTCTTGAATCTGTCCATTTTTAATAATTAATGAAGGATCTCCATCAACTAAATCGCGGAATTTTTTATTTTTCAATGAAATCAATGAGGAAATATATTGTATAGCAAGTAGCAGTAAAATAGGCAGAACCCCTTCAATGATCGGCTTCTTTGGTGACTCCACGATCATCGCAGCGACTTCTGCCATAATGATAAAGACGACAATATCGATGACACCCATCTCGCCAACTTCTCGCTTCCCCATGAGCCGCAACGTAATCAATAAAAAGATATAAAGAAAAATCGTGCGAATACCGATAATCCATAATTCATGCATTGCATATCTGCCTCCTGACAATCCTAGTGTTCCTAGTGTCAGCTAATCTATACGCAAGCATACAAAAAAGCGGCAATCTATGGACATCCCACTAGATAACCGCTTTTTATCAGTTTGTAATAACTCTTCCTACTGCCTGCTTATCAAAACGCAAAACTGTAGTGTCTGCTACACGTAAAAATATAGAAGTTTCATCAACTGCATCAACTGTTCCATGCAGACCACCGATTGTCACCACTTCATCTCCGCGCTTTAAGCTAGTTTGCATCTCTTTCGCTGCTTTCTGTCTCTTCTGAGCAGGACGAATGAGTAAAAACCACATAATCGCTACCATAAGTACTAACGTGAAAATACCACCGTATTGTTCCATCATTTTATATCTTCCCCCTTCCTAAAGCATCAAATTTTATTATACAAGATTTAAAAGTTTTTTGCATTCGGTTTGTTGAAACCATACTGCTCAAAAAACTCTTCACGGAAATCGCCGAGACGATCTTCCCGAATGGCCTGACGTATTTGCTCCATCAAATTCAGCAAAAAG
>NZ_JARICI010000003.1 GCF_029257255.1 Sporosarcina sp.
GGTGGAAGTGCGGCGACGCATGTAGCTGACAGATACTAATCGATCGAGGACTTAACCTTTATAAAAAGTAGTTACTTGAACTACCCAATGTCTTTTATTCAGTTTTGAGTGAACAAGCTTTACTCAATATAGTCTAGTAACGATAGCGAAGAGGTCACACCCGTTCCCATACCGAACACGGAAGTTAAGCTCTTCAGCGCCGATGGTAGTTGGGGGCTTCCCCCTGTGAGAGTAGGACGTTGCTAGGCTGTTCATTTTTTTTTTTGCAAAATTTCATGGTCCCGTGGTGTAGCGGTTAACATGCCTGCCTGTCACGCAGGAGATCGCGGGTTCGATTCCCGTCGGGACCGCCATATTTTAACTTTCCAACGATTTCGCCTCTATGGTGAGATCGTTTTTTATCTATTAAGATATCATTCCTTCCGTAAAGCCGAAAGGCATTGGAAGCACTTACTTATACAGAGAACTACACTGTGTAGCGAGAAGGGCAAGGAGTGGTGGAGTGCAAGGAAGCGAGCCGCTGCGACTCGAAGTGGATGACATACGCTAGACTTGCAAGCGGAGAAACTGACGTAGTCAATCCGCTGCTCATCGTCATTCGCAGCCCGAACATGGAAGTTAAGCTCGTGCGCCGGACATGATCTCAGGTCAGATGATACCATTCCTTATAGGGAGTGGTTTTTTGTATACTGAAAATCATATTTGCACGGAGAAATTCTACTTTGGCTCGTTGGCAGGAGAATTTGGTTCTCTGGAATCTGTTTTGGCGCGTTTGTTGATTGAAACGGTAAATAGATACGCATCATCTTCGCTTTAGTTTTCTTGCGTTTTTCTGTACACTAGTATTAAGATGATTTGAAAAGAAGGGTGCGTTGGCTGTGTGGAAGAAAGATATTGAATCTGTTGAAGAGATGGAAGCACTGGCAGCTGAAATTGGAAGCTATTTAAAACCGCCGGATGTCCTGACATTGGAAGGAGATCTTGGTGCAGGGAAAACAACATTTTCCAAAGCACTGGCGAAATCTATCGGTGTGAACCGAACTGTCAGCAGTCCAACCTTTACGATTATTAAACAGTATGAGGGGAATTATCCCTTAAATCATTTGGATGTGTATCGTCTGGCTGGCAGTGAGGAAGACTTAGGCTGGGACGAGCTATTTTATGGAGACGCCATTTCTATTGTCGAATGGGCTCAGTTTATTCAGGATGAATTGCCCGAAGAACGCCTTGAAATGATGATCCGACAAACAGGTTCTACTACCCGCACGGTTGAATTAACGCCAAAAGGTGATCGATTTACACATATATGTGAGGAGATTTTTAGATGATATGGTTAGGTATTGATACAGCGAATTCTCCTTTATCGGTAGCAATCGTCAAGGATAATGTGTTGCTTATAGAAGAGTCAAGCATGATGAAAGTGAATCACTCGCTGCGTGCGATGCCGGCTGTAGAAGAAGCGTGCAGGAAAGCTTCCATTGTACCGGCTGACATAGATGCCATTGCTGTTTCTGAAGGTCCTGGATCTTATACGGGTGTCCGTATTGGTGTGACGATTGCGAAGACACTAGCCTGGACTTTGAATAAACCGCTTTACGGTGTCTCCAGTCTGCAGACGCTCGCGATGAATGGGCAGTTGTTTAACGGGCTGATCTGTCCGTTGATTGATGCAAGAAGATCTAATGTCTATTCAGCTGTCTATCGTGCAGAAGGAGAGGGATTAGCCGCTGTTGATGAAGATCAGCATTGTTCCCTTGCAGATCTTCTTGATCGTTTAGACAAGTTAGGTGAGCCTGTCCTTTTCATTGGGGATGATGTGAAGATTCATGAAGAAGTGATCCAGCAACGGCTTGGCGAGAATGCGCGTTTTGCTTCATTTGCGATGAATGTACCGCGTGCTTCTTCTGCTGTTTTATTGGCTATGGGTAAAGATGAGGCTGATTCGGTGCATGCTTTTACACCGCAGTATAAGCGGATTACAGAAGCAGAGGCCAACTTGGTGAAGAAGGAGCCTTTACATGAGTGAAGATATCATATTTCGTAAGATGACCATGGCTGATATTCGTGCAGTAGCAGATATTGAACGTGAATCATTTGCCACCCCGTGGACAGAAGAAATTTTTGAGCATGAACTGTCGGGTAACGCTTATTCTCATTATATCGTAGCGGAATTAGATGGAGAAATCATTGGACACTGTGGTATGTGGATTGTGCTGGATGAGTGCCATATTACGAATGTCGCTGTCCGGTCGAAAGTGCGTGGGAAAGGCTATGGTGAAGAGCTGATGCGTCAGGCAATGGAGCTCTGCCGCCTGAATGAAGTGAAAACCATGACGCTTGAAGTCCGTGTCAGTAACGAACCGGCACGTACGCTTTATCGCAAACTGGGCTTTCAAGAAGGCGGTATCAGGAAGAACTATTATACGGATGACCATGAAGATGGTCTCGTGATGTGGGTGGAATTCGAATGAAGAAAGATCATTATATATTAGGTATCGAAACGAGCTGTGATGAAACCGCAGCATCTGTTGTGAAAAATGGCACAGAAATCGTGTCGAATATTGTCTTATCGCAAATCCAGCAGCAGAAGCAATATGGTGGCGTGGTGCCGGAAATCGCTTCTCGTCTGCATGTTGAGCAGATTACACGAGTGATTGAAGAGGCGCTGTTGGAAGCTGAGCTGGTACCAAGTGATTTGGAAGCAGTAGCCGTAACAGAGGGCCCAGGTCTTGTTGGTGCATTATTGATTGGGATCAATGCAGCAAAGGCTTTTGCATTTGCCAATCAGTTGCCGTTAATCGGCGTGCATCATATTGCGGGCCATATTTATGCGAATCAATTATTGCATCCAATGGAGTTTCCACTGCTCGCACTGATCGTGTCAGGCGGTCATACGGAGCTGGTTGTCATGAAATCACATGGTTCGTTTGAATTAATCGGAGAAACGCGTGATGACGCAGCTGGAGAGGCATATGATAAAGTGGCGCGTGTCCTCGGCTTGCAATATCCGGGTGGACCGCATGTGGATCGATTGGCATTAGAGAGTGACGGAAGTGTAGAGTTTCCGCGCGCTTGGCTGGAATCGGATTCATATGATTTCAGTTTCAGCGGCCTAAAGTCTGCGGTTATTAACTATAAGCATAATGTCGTTCAAAAAGGCGGAGAAATCAATCCGCAGCATGTAGCGGCAGGTTTTCAGGAAAGTGTTGTAGAGGTATTGACTGCGAAAACAGTGAGGGCGGCAAGGGAGTTTGAAGTGAAGCAAGTGATCGCGGCAGGCGGAGTAGCGGCCAATAAAGGTTTGCGAAGCTCACTGACTGAAGCCCTCGAGATAGAAAATATCCCTTTTTACGTCCCTACAATTGCGTTATGCACAGACAATGCAGCGATGATCGCATCTGCGGGATATGAAATGTGGAAAAGCGGAGTGCGAAGCGATTCTACTATGAATGGACGACCTGGAATGGAACTGAATTCTTGGAATGAATGATAGATACACACATTTTGCTAACATTCAGCAAAATGTGTGTTTTTTCTCGACGGGAATTTTATTTTGTCAATAGAGAACATTCGTACTTATGCACAATTTGTGGATAGTTTGTGGGTAAGTTATGAAAGGTGTGATAATTATCCTTCTTAATTTTGGATAACTTTGTGGACTTTTTATAGAAGAGCTGTGGATAATGTGCATAACAATGTTCATATGTGTTTAAAACGGGATTTCACCTGTGGAAAAGATTGTGGAGAAATAAATCAGGATTTGTAGGAGATTTTCAGATGAATAGAGTTGATTGGCGAATAATGACCAAAAAAACTACTAGAACAAATGATTGCATAACATACCTTGCTGAAGAAAATAAAAAGCTGTCGTAGGAACTTCATAAAAGAATTTCCATAGACAGCCCTATGTTTATAAATTTTCAAGTTCTTCCTGCAAATTCAGCCATTCTTCTTCCTGCTGATCATGCTTTGCCTGGATTTCATCGATTTGCTTCTGTAAATCCATCAGTTTCACATGATCATTGGCGAGATCGGGATCAAGCAGTTGTTCCTGCAACTCATTAATTTCAGTATCAAACTGCTCAAGTTTCTTTTCAATTTCGGCAATTGCTCGCGTCAGTCTACGTTCCTGTCGCTGAAACTCCTTGCCGGCAACTTCTTTCTTCACAGACGGTTCCTTGGCACGCTGTTCTACCATCGTCGCAGCGGCAATTTCCGCCATTTCGATTTTCTTCTCGATATAGTAGTCGTAGTCACCTAAGTATTCGACCGCGCCGTCTTCGCTCAGCTCAATGACTTTCGTCGCCAATCGGTTGATAAAGTAGCGGTCATGAGAAACGAAAAGAATTGTTCCAGGGAAGTCGTCCAGTGCATTTTCAAGGATTTCCTTGCTGTCGAGATCCAAGTGGTTCGTCGGCTCGTCCAAAATCAGCGTATTGGATTTCTCAAGCATTAGCTGGGCCAATGAAAGTCGCGCTTTCTCTCCACCTGAGAGCGAAGTCACGAGTTTCTCGATATCATCACCTGTAAACAAGAAGCGTCCGAGCAGGGAACGGATATCCTTTTCATTCATCATCGGCCAGTCGTCCCAGATTTCCTGAAGCACAGTACCTGTACCAATTAATGTTGCCTGGTTTTGATCATAATAACCGAATTGCACGTTGGTACCGTAGCGAATCTCTCCGCCAAGCAGCTCATTGCGCTTGACGATCGTCTTCAAGAGTGTCGATTTACCGACGCCGTTCGGCCCGACGAAAGCGACCCGGTCTCCTTTATAGACACGCAATGCAATGTTCTTTGATACAGGTTCCACACCGTAGCCAATCTTCACATCGTCAAGGGACAGTACATCATTGCCGCTCTCCCGATCCAATGAAAATGAGAAATTAGCGGACTTCTCATCACCGTCAGGAGAATCCATCCAGTTCCGTCGCTCCAATTGCTTGCGCCGGCTCTTTGCCATTTTAGAAGTGGAAGCCCGTGCAATATTCTTCTGAATGAACTCCTCAAGCTTTGCCCGTTCATCCTTCTCTTGTTCGAACATCTTCTGATCACGTTCATAATTCTTCGCTTTTTCATCCAGATACGCACTGTAGTTGCCGCTGTATCTTGTCACTTTACGCCGGGATACTTCATAAACTGTGTTCACAACTTTATCAAGGAAATACCGATCGTGAGAGACGATCAGTATAGCCCCCTCATAAGCTGACAAATAACGCTCCAACCAGTTCAGTGTCTCGATATCCAAATGGTTTGTCGGCTCATCGAGGATCAGCAAATCAGGCTTACTCAACAGCATTCTCGCCAGCGCGAGACGTGTCTTCTGACCGCCCGACAGCAGATGGACAGGTTTTTCAAAGTCCTCCGGATAAAAACGCATGCCGTGAAGCACGGAACGGGCATCGGCTTCAAACTGATAGCCTCCCGCTTCCTTGAAAGACACCTGCAGTTCATCATACTCCGTCATCACACGTGTATAGCTGTCCGTATTCTCATAGACAGAAGGATCCGCCATTTGCTGCTCGAGGGAACGCAAACGTGCTTCCATTTGACGTAATGGGATAAATACGGTCATCACTTCATCCCAGATCGTCAGTTCCGAATTAATTCCGCTGTGTTGCTCCAAATATCCGACCTGCACATCTTTCGGAATGATTATATCGCCTTCATCAGCGCTTAGTTCACCTGCTATGATTTTTAATAATGTCGATTTTCCGGCACCATTTCGTCCGACCAGTGCTACGCGGTCACGATGCTGCACCTCAAGACGCACGTTTTCCAGCAAATCCGTGCCTGAAAAAGACTTGGTCAGTCCATTCACTTGTAAAATAATCAAGCCTCACACCTCTATTCTCATTTAAGTTTAATGGAATCCGCGTTACCATGCAATAATCGGCTTTACAATGACAGCGTTCTCCTGTACGATAAAAAGTGCTCTAACCTATTTTAAACAAGGTGTCGACGAGCAACACTGGGGGTAAGGAAAGCAGTGGGTAAACCTAGAATACCGCAGGCAACGACGAAACGATTGCCTTTATATTATAGATTTTTACGAAATTATGCAGATGCAGGCGTCCAGCGCATTTCATCGAGCGAATTAAGCGAAGCAATGAAAATTGATGCGGCGACAATTCGCAGAGACTTTTCTCATTTTGGTGCACTCGGGCGTAAAGGCTACGGCTATGATGTCGATTCATTATTGCAGTTTTTTCGCGAGACACTGGACCAGGATGAAGGTGCGAATGTTGCACTCATCGGCGTAGGAAGTCTTGGTAATGCGTTCTTGAAATACAATTTCCAAAAGATCCACAACACAAAAATTGTTGTGGCGTTCGACCCGAAAGCGCCATATGAAGGCGAAGAACGTAATCATATTCCGATATTTCCACCAGATCGGCTGGAAGAGAAAATTCAAGAGCTCGGTATCGAGATGGTGATCTTGACGGTGCCAAAAAGAGTGGCTCAAGAATTGACAGACCGCCTCGCAAAAACGGGCGTGAAAGGGATATTAAATTTCACACCTGAACGCTTGGCGGTGCCGGACACGATCCGCATCCAGAGCATCGATCTTTCCGGTGAGCTACAGACATTGATTTACCTTATCAAAAATGACGTAAAAGATTCACAAATAAAGTGACACGATAATAGCAAATACAAGGCTTTTCGTGTAGAATAGACATATTATGAGGAGGTGACCAATCATGGCTCCAGGCATTGGAAGTTTGCTAATTATTGCGGTTATCGCATTGCTTATATTTGGTCCTAAGAAGTTACCTGAAATCGGTAAAGCATTCGGTTCTTCGCTGCGTGAATTCAAGAACGCAACAAAAGGTCTTGCCGACGACGATGACGAGGTAAAGAAGATCGAAAACAAGAAAGAAGAAGTGCGGTAAGTTAGGGTGTTAGTCTGATGGCGGATAAAAACTTAACGATCATTGAACATATAGATGAAGTGCGAAAACGGCTGATGGTAATTGTCGTTTTCTTTACTGTTGGCGTGATTGCCAGTTTCTTCTTTGCGAAGCCGCTCATTAATTTCATACAATATGATACACCGGCGGAACAAGTGGTGCTGAACGCGTTCAACGTCATTGATCCGGTCGTGATTTATTTGAAGGTCATCATTTTCCTGGCGATCGTCATTATTTCACCAGTCATCATGTATCAGTTTTGGGCGTTCATCTCACCTGGCCTTCGTGATTTGGAACGAAAAGTTACACTGTCGTACATTCCTTTCGCTTTTCTCCTGTTTCTTGCGGGGATCAGCTTCTCGTATTTCGTTCTGCTGCCGTATATCATGAAATTCATGATTAACCTGTCCGCTCAATTAAATATTGAACAGACCATCGGCATCAACGAATACTTTTCTTTTCTTTTTTCTATTTTATTGCCGTTCGGCTTCGTTTTCCAGCTGCCGATCGTCATCTTATTCCTGTCCCGTCTTGGAGTGCTGGAACCAAAAGTATTGGTGAAGGTGCGTAAATTCGCATACTTCGGCCTGTTCGTACTGGCCGCCTTCATTACACCTCCTGACATCGTATCGCATCTGTTTGTAACACTTCCGCTATTTGTCCTGTACGAGATCAGTATTATCATCTCGCGCCTGGGCTACCGGAAATTCGAAAAAGCGGAACGACTGCACATACTTGAAGAAATAAAAGCGGAACAGCAGCGTCAAATTGATGAAGTGCTGAACCGGACAGATAAACAATAAAACGTAATCCTCCTGCATATGCAGGGGGATTTTTTACGTTTCAAATACAATTGTTACAATTGGGTATTTTTGGAGCTGTGCCTATGGTAAACTAGCAAGGACAACGAGATTGGGAGGAAATGTATTACAATGAACGCGAGAAAGACTCGGCAGCGGCTGAGCAAATGGGTATTGGGTGCAGTTTTAGTCACGGCGAGTATTTATACTCCTTTTACAGGAGATCAAGCGGCTGCGGCACAGCAGTCTTATAAAGGATTAGAAGTAGGAATTAATCAGGTAATCACAAGTCAGCGCATGCGCGGCACAAAAAGCAGTGTGGTCGTCAGAAATGCGGATACGAATAAAGTCGTCTATCAATATCGTCCAGATCAAGGCGTGACGCCTGCTTCGAACGTCAAAGTATTGACAGGGGCAACGGCTCTTGAAGTATTGGGTGAAGATTATACATTCGTTACAGATGTCTTAACGAACGGCACAGTGAAAAACGGTGTGCTGAATGGACATTTGTATTTGCGCGGAACAGGCGATCCGACATTGATGGAACGCGATCTGAAGCGTATGGCGAAAGAGCTTCGTCAGTCAGGCATTAAATCAATCACAGGAAACGTCGTGGCGGATGATACATGGTTCGACACAAAGCGCCTTTCTCCAGGGATCTATAAGTCTGATGAAACGCATTACTACGCAGCGCAGATTTCGGCACTGACGATCTCACCGAATGAAGATTATGATTCAGGAACAACAATTGTGGAAGCGAAACCGACAAGAAACGGCAAAGCGGCAACAGTCACACTGACACCGCATACCAATATCGTCAAAGTGGTAAACCGGACACGCACAGTTCCGAAAAACAAGCCGAATACGGTATCGATGACACGACAGTATGGAACGAATACGATTATCGTCTCAGGTAACATTCCCGTTAATTCAAACGGCAAGCGCCAGTGGGTGACGGTTTCGAATCCGAGTGCCTACACTGCAGATGTCTTTATGCGGGCATTGTCTAAAGAAGGAATCAGTCTGAGCAAGTCGACAAAAGTCTCTCGCAGCAAGACACCAGCAAACGCACAAGTGCTTGCAACGAACCGGTCGATGTCTTTGTATTACTTAATGGTGCCATTCATGAAACTCAGCAATAATTCACATGCGGAAATACTTGCAAAGTCCATGGGCCGTAAAGTATATAACCAAGGCAGCTGGGATGCCGGTATCCGTGTAATGAAGGAAACAATCGAAAAAGAAGGAATCAATACAAAAGGAATCTACTTAGAAGATGCATCCGGCATGTCGCATAAAAACAAGATTCCGTCCGAGAAGATTTCTGAGGTGTTATTCGCAGTACAGTCTAAGCCTTGGTACCCGGCGTTTGAGCGTTCATTGCCGGTAGCCGGTATGAATGAACGCATGCTTGGCGGGACACTGCGTAATCGTCTGACAAGCCCGCTCGTCAGAGGAAAAGTGTTAGCGAAAACAGGTTCATTGAATCATACAGATGCTCTGTCCGGTTACGTCAAAACGAAGAATGGCAGAGAGCTGATCTTCAGTATTCTGACTGAAGGGGCGAAGAGTACGGCGCGTCCAGATATCGATAAAATGGTTCAGGTGATGGCTGCACAATAAAAAATCTCTCCTTGCATATGCAGGGAGAGAATTTTTTTATATAAGGAATGATATGATACTTTGCTGCATATCCTGTAGTTGCTGCAATTTATCCGCATTCCATTGAACGACCGTCACGAATCCGTTCATCAGAAAGTGGGCAATCATCGGTGTCAGCAGACGCTTGGTTTTGTAATAGACAAATGCAAACGCTAGTCCCGGCAGCAAGTACATGAGCAGATGCTGCAATTCGTTATGAACGGCGGCAAATACGACAGCACTTGCAATGGCTGCAATCCAGAAGTTCGTCTTCGTGTACAAGCCTCCGAATAAAATGCGGCGGAATACGACTTCTTCAAGGAACGGTGCGAAAAGCACCATCGGGAAGATGATGATTGGAGCTGTTTTTGCGATATTCGAGAGCAGTTCTGTATTTTCAGAGCCTGCGGTGACACCGAACATCGATTCAATGGCAGCACCTAGAATTTGACCCGCCATCGCCAAGAAGAACCCTAGGATTCCCCATAGAAGTACTTGGCCAAAATGTGCAGGCTTTCCTTTGAATACCGGAATGAACTTTTTATTTTTGACTAGGATTATCACGAAGATGATTGCAGCAATCGTATTAACCGTAAATAATGTCCAGGCAAAAGCGTGAGAAATGGCTTCAACTTTTGGCAGTCCAAGCTCCGTGAAATACAAGAGGAGTACCGGCGCCAGAAATATGCTGGCGATTTGCATAACAACATACGTAATAAAGAGAATCAGAGCAACGACCCAGTTCTTCACTGTGCACAACCTTTCATCTATATCTGATGACCATTTTAACGCGAAAAAAGATGTTTGGCAAAAGAAGAAAATGTCGAACGCTTTTGCTTGCAATTTTTATTGGAATTCTTTAAGATAAGAGTTGTGTTAGCACTCATTAATGCTGAGTGCTAAATAATAAAAAAATAACCAATATCTCGAGGAGGTTGTTTCATTTGTTGAAACCACTAGGTGACCGTATCGTAATCGAATTAATCGAAGCAGAAGAAAAAACATCAAGCGGCATTGTCTTACCAGACTCTGCAAAAGAAAAGCCGCAAGAAGGAAAAGTAATTGCTGTTGGTACAGGCCGTGTTCTTGAGAACGGACAGCGCGTGGAATTGGAAGTATCGGAAGGTGACCGCATCATCTTCTCAAAATATGCAGGTACAGAAGTGAAGTATGAAGGTACTGAGTACTTGATCTTGCGTGAAAGCGACATTTTGGCAATCATTGGCTGATTACTTACTATAAAAAATAACGATATGAAAATTCAGGAGGGAACTTTATAAATGGCTAAAGAACTTAAATTTAACGAAGAAGCACGTTCAGCAATGCTACGCGGTGTGGATACATTGGCAGACGCAGTTAAAGTAACACTCGGACCAAAAGGACGCAACGTAGTATTAGAGCGCAAATTTGGATCTCCATTAATTACAAATGACGGCGTAACGATCGCTAAAGAAATCGAACTTGAAGATGCATTCGAAAACATGGGCGCAAAGCTTGTAGCAGAAGTCGCTTCCAAGACGAATGAAATCGCAGGGGACGGAACAACAACTGCAACGGTTCTTGCACAGGCAATGATCCGTGAAGGCTTGAAAAACGTTACAGCTGGAGCAAACCCTGTCGGTATCCGTAAAGGAATCGAAAAAGCGGTAATCGCAGCAGTAGAAGGCCTGCAGGGCGTTTCGGATGAAATCGAAAGCAAGCAGGAAATCGCACAGGTTGCAGCTATTTCTTCAGGAGATGAAGAAGTTGGTGAATTGATCGCACAGGCGATGGAGCGCGTTGGAAACGACGGTGTTATCACGATTGAAGAGTCTAAAGGATTCGTTACAGAGCTTGACGTAGTAGAAGGTATGCAATTCGACCGCGGCTATGCATCTGCAAACATGGCAACAGATACAGATAAGATGGAAGCTGTTTTGGACAATCCATATGTCTTAATTACAGATAAGAAGATTGGTAATATCCAAGAGATTCTTCCGGTACTTGAGCAGGTTGTTCAGCAGGGTAAACCTCTATTGATCATTGCTGAAGACGTAGAAGGCGAAGCATTGGCTACATTAGTAGTTAACAAATTGCGCGGAACGTTTAACGCAGTAGCGGTAAAAGCACCTGGATTCGGAGATCGTCGTAAAGCGATGCTCGAAGACATTGCGATTCTAACTGGCGGACAGGTAATCACAGAAGATCTAGGACTTGATCTGAAATCTGCTGATCTGACTTCACTTGGACGCGCTGCGAAAATCGTTGTAACAAAAGATAATACAACAATCGTAGAAGGAAGCGGCGATGCGAACGCAATTGAATCTCGCGTAGGCCAAATCCGTTCACAGCTTGAAGAAACAACTTCTGAATTCGATAAAGAGAAATTGCAGGAACGCTTGGCTAAATTAGCTGGCGGTGTAGCAGTCATCAAAGTCGGAGCAGCAACTGAAACGGAGTTGAAAGAACGCAAACTTCGTATTGAAGATGCATTGAACTCAACTCGTGCAGCAGTCGAAGAAGGAATCGTTTCCGGTGGCGGTACTGCATTAGTGAACGTTTACAAGCAAGTAGAAGCATTGCTTGAAGATACAGAAGGCGACGTAGCAACAGGTATCAAGATCGTCCTTCGTGCACTTGAAGAGCCAGTACGTCAAATCGCTACAAACGCTGGTCTGGAAGGATCAATCGTAGTAGATCGCCTGAAGCGCGAAGAAGTCGGCATTGGCTTTAACGCAGCAGACGGCTCATGGGTGAACATGGTAGAAGCAGGAATCGTGGACCCAACAAAAGTAACTCGTTCTGCATTGCAAAACGCAGCATCTGTCGCAGCAATGTTCTTGACTACTGAAGCTGTCGTTGCAGACCTACCAGAAGCAGGCGGCGGTATGCCTGATATGGGCGGTATGGGTGGAATGGGCGGCATGATGTAAGTCGTTCACATGCTGTTTTGTGAAGCTGTCTCGTTCATAATTAATTAGTATAGGAATAACCACTTCTCAGAAAAATGGAGAGGTGGTTATTTTTTATGCTTTTAAAATTTGCATATCAAGACTTTTTAGCAGACAGGAAGTTTAAGAACACAACGCAAGTGAACATTGGAAACTATGAGAGGACGCTAGGACTGTTTATCGACTATTGCCTTGACCGTGGTGTCATTAACATTGAGGAGGTAGCACATAGTCATGTACGCAGTTACCTACTTGATTGTCAGGAGAGAGGAAATAAGCCAAGTACAATTAATACAAAAATCATGAGAATTCGAGCATTTTTCAATTACTTAATCGAAGAGAGGATAGTAAGTGAAAACATAGCTCGTAAAGTTAAATTACAAACAGAAGATGTAAAGATTGATGTGTTTACGGATGAGCAGATATATCAAATGTTAGCTTACTATCGAAGCTTGAGACGCAAGGAGAAGAGTTACTTCAGTTACCGAGGGTATTTGTTAATCATGTTGCTACTTGGAACTGGAGTGAGACGGAAAGAAGCAATAAATCTCAAATGGTCAGATATTGATATGCCCAATGTAACGATGAGTGTTCACGGAAAGAATCGTCAATATGAAACAGTATTCATAACTGAAAAGTTAGTTAAGGAACTTTCTGTATACAAGGTGTTTTGTAAGAACTTCTTTGGTGAGGAGAATGAATACGTGTTTCTGAACCGTAATAACACACCCATGACATACAACTCTATTATGTTGGTGTTTAAGAACCTCCAGAAGCATATGAACTTTAAGGATGTACGAGTGAGTCCTCATACTTTTAGACATACCTTTTGTCATAGACTTGCCATGAGTGGAATGTCTACGTTTGCAATACAAAAGATGATGCGCCATAAGAATATAAACGTAACCATGCGTTATGTAGCAATGTGGGGGAATGAATTGAAAGAGCAAAATGATATACACAATCCATTGAACAACTTGGATATATGAACTATAGAAGGGCAGGTGTGACATTGGTTATTGAGGCTCTTGAACATTCGGATTTATCAGTCAAAACATAGTATCTTGATTTAGACAGGGGAGAGTTGGAGAAGAATTTGGAGAGCGTCAGTAAATTGCAAGCTAGAAGGTTAGGAGAATGATAATAAACTTTATGATACAATAGGCTTATGTGTCAATTCGGTAATAGGAGATGTTTTTTTGAAAGTCAGAGAGTTGATTGGTCAGGGATACTTGTCATGGGAAAAAGGTGAAATTATAACTATTACCGCAGGAACGGGTAAAGGTAAAAGTGATTTCATCAAAAAAGAGTTGTATGAAAAAGCTAAAAGTGAAAAAGAAAAAATACTGTTCTTTCTTCATCGTAGCAATACAGTAAATCAATTTGAGCTGGAGTTGACCGCAGCAACAAAGACTGATTTTATCACTTTGAAGACCTATCAAGCATTTCAAGCCAGCTTACTAAGCGAAGAACCTTTAGATTTAACTGAATATAAGTATATCGTATGTGATGAATACCACTATTTCTCGAGTGATTCAACCTTTAATAAGTTTACCGACATAGCTCTTAACGCTCTGTTAGCAAATCAGAGTAAATCTGTTCTTATCTTAATGAGTGCAACGAATGGATTCATCAATTCTTTTTTAGAGGAAGAGTTAAGTGTTCAAACCAAACATTATACTATCCCGATTTCTTATGACTTTGTTAAGTCCATAGAGTTCTATACCAAAGAATCTGAGTTGTATAACCTGTTGGATTACCAACTGAGTAATGGAATTAAAACTATTATATTTATGGATTCTGCTAAGAGAAGTTATGAAGCCTATGAGAAATATAATGAACACAGTATGTTTGTTTGTAGTGAAGGTAACACCACATATGGTGCTAAAATGGATAAAGTGAAGCGAGATATGTTGCTTAAAAGCCAAAAATTCGATGATTTGTTTTTGTTTACAACTCAGACATTAGACGCAGGGTTAAATATTGTTGATGATGAGTTAGATTGTATTGTGGCAGACATAGCGGATACAGATACATTGATTCAATGCATTGGGAGGAAGCGTTTAGTGAACGATGAAGATAAAGTAAAGCTTTTAATTAGAAATCGAACGAAGGCGATGTTAGGTGAAGATTCTAAAAAAGTTAAAAAGAAATTGAAACATGCTACGTATCTCAAGGAACAGGGTCTACAGGATTATGCCAAAAAGTTCTATAGAGAATCCGATGAATCACAAGTAGTCTATTATGAGTTAAATAAAGAAGGCTATTTCGAGCTTAAAGTTAATGAATTGGCTTACAGCCAGTTGATTTATAAACAAAATATTATTGAAAGCATTAAAGAAACACCAAATGGCTATCAGCAATATATAGAAGAGTTGTTTGGAAAAAGTAACACATTATTACATGATAGATATCTTGATTCTCAAGCATCCCAGTTGCTGTCTGATTACTGTAACAAAGAGATACGTATAGAGAAAAAGGCTTCAAAACTTGAATTTGCAGCTAGCTTGAATTTGAGAAGAGGTAAGGATTTTGCTAAAACAATTAAAACGATTAATAGTGAATTGGAAAAAAAACAAACTCCCTATCGTTTAGTTGAAATTGATAGCAGAACGAAAGGTGCTGGTGATAAGAAAGCTTGGTTAGTTAAGGCTTTGGTTTTACAGCCGAATGGTTCGTATTTATTGATGTAAATTGTTGTATTGGTCAAAAAGGGTGCCTCTATATATTAATGAAAGGTCAAAAATGACCAAATTTTAAAAATGTGAAAATCGTCGAGGGGTTTGGGGACGGACGAAAGCGTGTTTTTGATATTGAATTTATCGAGAGCGGAGCGGAAGATAAAACAATTCCAAAACCGCCACGTCCCCAAGAACTTTATGTGTGGAAACTATTAATTACTAAATAGCAAACATCAACTGCTGAAATTCGAAAGACTATATGATGTAAGAATAGAGAGATTGATGTCCTGTGGAATTAATTTAACTTTGGATGAACTACTGTATCTGTATAAATAAATCCTCCTAGTCAAATTCATACATTATTGGGGAGTTAGGAAATTGAAAAATGCAATAAAGTAATATAGCCTGAGCGGGCAACAGACTATAAATCAATGGAAGAAAAGTTTAACGAAATGCAGTTGCCAAAAGAAATCAATCAAACTGGCGGTGACTGCGGAACTTTATTGCTCATTGGTTTAGCGCTATTCACATTAATTCTTGTTTATAACGCACATGAAAAGCTAATAAATTAGAATATATGAAAGAGAGATGTATTGAAAATGAAAGTTATAAGATTTGTTGTTGTTTTATCTTTTTTTGTTCTTTTTGTAGGAGAGGTTTCTCAAGTAGAGGCTTCTAGTGGTGGGGGCAATAAGTACGTGACTTCTAAGGGTGACTTGATATTAAGAGCTGAACCAAACTCAAAAGGTGCTAAAGTAACCATGTTGAAGAGAGGCTCAAAAGTTTTTGTCTATTCAGCAGGTAAAAACGGTTGGTCACATATTAAACAAGGAAACTATAGGGGTTATACAAAAGGTTCTTATTTAGTGACTAAATCGTCTTCCCCAACAAAAAATCCAGCACAAAGCGCAATGACAGAAAATGAACTTAATTATGCTTTAATTGAGATTCGGGCTAAACAGAAAAAGTATCCAACTTATTCTCAAGAATATCGTGATGCCTTAAATGAGGAAAATAAAATAATTCAAAAATTGATTGATTTAAACAATCAAAAAATCAATAAGTTAGAAAAGTCAGTTGGAAGATGAATGATTCAAAGAACAAATTCTATATCTAATATTTTAACTAACTGAACTAAAGGTAGAGTTAACGACTCTACCTTTTTCTATGCGCATCTGTAGCAAGAAAGGTAGCTCAAGACGAGACGGTGGCTTTGAACCGCCACAAGTGGTTTATCACACGTTTGGATATAGCGTTTGACTATACAACACCATTCAACACAAGCGCCTATCTGAGAAGGCATGGAGGGCAGAAGTAACAGAATTTCAATACATCGTCATGGGCAGGCTCGATGGGCAACTATAAGCGCACAGCGACAGATTCGCATTATGACCGAAAGGTAGAGAATGAATCACTGGAAAGTCATTTTACTAATCGTTTTGAAGTGAAGTTAAACTTCTTAGAGAGCGATAAAATGAATTTTATCGACTTGAATCATTCACTCATTGCTAATCGTCTACTAGCTGAAATGTTTATTCCTTGCCTAACGTACTCGAATTTTCATGAACTGAAGGTTAAGACCAATAAAAGACAGATGAAGTATACTGACCTTATTAAGCGTTCGAAGGAAGTAAACAACGAGAATTATACAAGGTTGCGTCTAACTGATAACCAATGGAGGACATACCGCAAGCATTTCAAGGCGAGTCGTGATGATATAGAACGATTATATATGGATGAAAGGAATAAGATTTATGATTTTCTATTGCCTAAAAGGTATTAAAAAATAAATAAAACTCCCGTCTTTTAGAGATAATGCAAAATGCAATTTCTAATAGACAGGTGTTTTTGTTTTTAATAAATATTATATTATTGTTATTCTACTAAATCTTCAATATATGATTCCAAGTCCGTATAGTTTTTTGTTTTTCTGAAATTTTCATTAATCATGCCTAAAGTCAAGCGTACTGCACCAACGTCATGAAACGGATAATCACGGGTTTCGGCTTCAAATCTTAAAAATAATTTGTACCCTCTTTTTATCTCTTTGTCTAATTCTTCAATTGAATTAAACTTAGCATTTGAAAGTTCATTTACTAAATCTGAAATGACTTTGGAATCCGAGTGTTTTCTATCAGGGAATTTAATGCGCATATATAGAGTTAAACTATCTAAATTTAGGTCTGTTTTCTTTTCAACTGACTTTGTTTCTTGGATGATATTTAGTACGTCGGTTTGTAATGATTCTTTATTACTTTGACTTTGTTTAAAAAATGATTCGAAGTTGGTATCAGCAACGTAGAATAGACCGCTCAAAGCATTGAAACTTCGTCTAAGCTCAGGAGGTATATCATTTTCACTTTTGTATTCTAAGAAGTGTGAAATATTAGCCCAAGCATCCATAGAGATGGTTCTTACTTGTATTTCGAAAGGTGTTTCTTTAATTGAATCGTATCGAGAGCCTGCGAAATGAGATTTAAGTTTTACAATATAGTGAGCTGACATATATCCGAAAGTATTTGAGTTTTCAATATCATTAATCTTATCATCTTCGGAAATGACTTCGAAATTAGCAAAGATAATGTCACTAATTTTTTTTATATCCGATAGAAATAAGCAAACAACTCGTAAGCCTACAATGTCAGTAATGTCTTCAAATGGCTTTTCTGTTTGTTTCAATTCAACCTTTTTTAAAAATGAATCTTTTTCCTTAATACGAGAAGAAATCATATGTATTTTAATTTTAGTTGTTTCAAGACAAGATTTTAATATGTGTTCGCCCTCTTCCTTTAGGCGTATGTAATTATTTTCACGCTCCAAGTAGTCATGTTCAATTTGACGATAATCTATATTTTTCACATCAGTAGTCACGGATGAATCCAATTAAAACACTCCTTCTAATTTGTAATGATACAACCATATTCCATATTACTGGAGATTGCAATAGTACCTATAAGTAATTTTTTCTGTTACATCGAAACGATGCGATAAGGTCAGAACCGCCACTAATCTAATCAATTACATATATCAGTAGGTAAACCTATATAGATTGTTCCGTGAAATCAATGGGACATATAGCAGCGGTAAACAGGACGGAATGTATCATAGATTGAATCATGTGGTTGTGCGTAGATAACTCTATTGAGAAAAATGAGTATCAACGATAGCCGTTATAATAATAGCATAGGTGTCTCAACTTAACAGTATTGACACTGAAAGCTCGACACTGTAGTATCAAGGTATCGAAAGGTGTCACAACTAAGTGCCATAAGTAAGCGTGAAATGAGGGGATAAAATGACGGTATATGGATATGCGAGAGTATCAACTAAGGGGCAAGACCTACAGGTACAGATTAAAGACCTGCACAAAGAGAACGTGGAGTACATCTATCAAGAGAAGTTCACTGGTGCTTCAACTGAAAGACCACAGCTAAGAGAACTACTAGACATCCTACAAGATGGTGACAAATTAGTTGTAACTAAATTAGACCGTCTAGCAAGGAATACAATGGAAGGAATCGATTTAGTAAATTCGTTATTTGAAAAAGGAGTAAAGGTTCATGTGTTGAACGTTGGTCTACTAGAGGACACAAGCATGGGACGGTTCTTTTTAACGACACTATTGGCGGTTGCTGAAATGGAACGCAACATGATTATTGAGCGTACACAGGAGGGCAAGGCTATAGCTAGACTGAATCCTAACTATCGTGAAGGACGAAAGCCTACCTATAAAAAGGCACAGCTTGACCATGCCTTGAGTATGTTAGAGAGCCATTCTTATAATCAAGTGGCGGAAAAGACAGGTATCAGCAAGAGCACACTAATCAGAGCGATGAACAAGCGAAAGATGCAAGAAGCAGTGAAACTTAATAAGTAGATACATAAATGTATAAACACATGTGAAAAAGTATCGAATCTGTATGGCTAAAAGAGAGTTTTCCGAAGGTTACGTTCAGGTAATTGGACAAAAGAATATGTGTTTTATGAGGTTTTGTCATGTTGAATTATTTTATATTAGACCTGTAAAACACGTATTTTATGTAGTGAGTGAAGCAGAGCTAAAGTCAATCACAGAGCCTTGTGAGAGGCACTATAGCGACATTGCAAGCCTCTTAGGACAAGCTGTTAATCAATGTGTGTGTGGAGTTAAACGTGTGTTGTAGCTTGATACAGGGGCGTTTGATGAGCACCCCATCTATTACCGATATTCCATCCATAACGCAACATAGATAGCTGTGTCCTGTAACATACACACACCAAGAAGGTCAATTTAGTATGCGAAACAAAGTCCCTTATTGAGATTATAGATGAGCATTAATTAAAACATGATAGTAGATTTTATAGAATTGGGGGCAGACGAAGATGATGACTTTCAAGGACGTTAAAATAGAAATCATTGAAAAAGGTTTCACTGATACTTTTCCGAAGATACATAAATATATGATAGATAACAAGCCACTTAGTATAAAACAATACATATTGCTTTTTGACCTTGCATTAACATATAAGCAAGCAAGAATAATCTTTAATCAGATAAAAGATGTTGAAAGCTATAATATAGAAAGAAGTTTTGCTATTAGATTATTGTGGAAAGAAATTACAAGTGTTAAACATATGCAAGAAGCTATTAACTTTTACAAAAACACTTTTTCGGAACATATATCAAGCGAAAGACTACACAATTCAGCAATGATATATTATGAAAAGAAAATTCAACAGCAAAGATTAAATGAGATAAAGAGAGAACAACAGCAAACAAATGAAGCTCAAATAGAATTTAGTCCAATGAAAACACTGGGGAAAAGGAAACAAGTCATTTTTGTTTATCCTCGTTCAGAAAAAGTTAAATTACAAGCTTTAGAAAAATCAGGTTATCTTTGTGCGGTGAATAAAGAACATAAAAACTTTATTTCTAGAGCTACTAATGAGAATTATGTAGAAGTTCATCATCTAATACCTTTTTCACAGCAAGGAAATTATAGAAACTCATTAGATTGCATTGAAAACATAGTTTGTTTATGTGTAAGCTGTCACAAGCAATTGCATCTAGCTAGGTTTACAGATAAGAAGTTTAGCATAGAACTATTGTTCAATTTGAAGCTCGAAGAATTGCGGTCTGTTGGATTGAATATTACCTTGCAGAAGCTTTATGAAATTTATTGTGATGAAAACATTGAAGAGGAGGATTGGGACTATGGGGTTAATGATAAATAAAATAGAGAAGGAAGTTAGTTTCGATTATTTATTTTATCTAAACAATAGTACATACACATTAGCTTTAAATGGCTTAGAACTTGAAAAGTTGCTTGGAAAACAATATGAAAAGTATTTGAATCTTAATGAGATTGAAAGGTTTAGATATAGAGATTTTTTTGAAGAAACCAAAATTAATGAAATGGCTGAAAGTTTAATTGATGGCACATGGATTGCTAATCCCCCATTGCATGTGAACATTCTTAAAGAATCAATATTAGATATTGTTTGCAATGAAGAAAGTAAAACAATTAAGCTTTCAGCAAATGTCGAAGTAGCTTTATTGGAAGGATATTTGATGTATTTCGCAATTGAGAAAGCGCTTTTGATAGAAGATGGGCTTGAAGGGATAACCTTTATCGTTAAGCTAACTAACTATGATATAGACTCTTTACAAAAGGTTTTTTCTCAGAGAATTAAAGAGGGTTCAAGTGGAAAAGTGAATTAACTGAAAAATGTTGTTATGAAAAATGCACACCACTTGAACTATTCAAAAAACATTTAGCGTATAGCGTATACAATCTATTCTGAATTCGTTATAATTGAGTGGACCCACCGCCTTAACTAATTAGGAGGTGTTAGCATGGTACATAAAGTTGTAAAGGTTAGACCATACAAGCGTTTCCGCAAGGGACGATTAGAGTATGTTCGAGAGCATTACCGCTCGTATCCGTTACGCTAGCCAAGTGAAGCTTCTGAGTTAGGGTCAACTCTCCATAGTTAACTTTGGTGGTGGGTTACTAATGAATAAAAACTAAGGGAGCTGAAACAGGCTCTTTTTTTGATTATTTTAAAAGTAGGTGAAGGTAGTGGTGAAAGCACAGTTGTACTTATATCAAAAATTGCGTGAAAAATTTCAAAAGCCTTATGATTATTATCATGAGGTTTACTTGAACAAAATCACTGTAGTTTTTGATAACTTAGAAGAAGAAGCAGATAAGATAGCTCAAAGGCATTACGAAGAGTTAGGACAATACTTTGACCCTGATAGACATGATTATGAAGATTTTGCTGACGTGGCTTATGAGAAGGGGATAGAGTATTACGAGGCGATTTCATTGATTAGATACAACAATCAATTAATGTGGATTTCTACACTATATCAATTTTGGGAGCAACAAGTAAGAAAGTTCTTATTCGATGAAATCAAAAGTTCAGGAATAACATTATGCACTAAGAAGGGGAAAGAAATCGAGTTCTCAAGATTTTGCACAAGAGGAATTAAAGACATTAAGGAACAATTTTTAAGATTTGGTCAAGATATAGAGCAATTGTCATGCTGGCAAACGATAGATGAATTAAGACTACTAGCCAATGTTATCAAACATGGTGAGGGTGTTTCCACAAACGACTTAGAAAAACTAAGACCTGACATCTTTAAATCAGGAGTATTAGATAACAATTTAATGAAAATGCATAGAACCGTTCTCAATGAACAAGTTTTGAATGTTAAATATATGGACTTCGTTATGTATAAGGATGCCCTTCAAAGCTTTTGGGGAGAGCTTCCAGAAGGGCTTTATTGTGAGATAAACGAGATTTGAATTAAGGTGAATCATTTTTTATTTACCATCAAAAAAGTAAATAAACAAGAATATGATACATGAAACTATTCAATTGAATATGTATATTTTAAGATAACTTCACAATAAGCGACAACTGGTTTATAATAGAAGATAGTAAGAAATACTGAGAAGTGGTATATCTATAATAAATTATGAATGAATGGCTCTATTACTCGTTACGCATTACAAAACGCAGCATCTGTAGCAGCAATGTTCTTGACTACAGAAGCTGTAGTTGCAGACCTACCAGAAGCAGCAGGCGGCGGTATGCCTGATATGGGCGGTATGGGTGGAATGGGCGGCATGATGTAATAACCGCTCCCAACCCTTGATATGTATGGGTTTGTGAGTAAGATAAAAGTGGTTTGCTAACATTTTGCTAACATTGAGGAAATTAACGGAGGCTTCTCATGAGTTCACCGAACTTTTGAGAGGCTTCTTTTTTCATTTCCTGTGTAACGTGGAGGTAGACATTTTTGGTGATTTGGTCATTTGAATGGCCAAGTCTATCCATGATTTGTTCGAGTGCGACACCTGCTTCAGCTAAAAGCGAAGTGTGTGTATGCCTCAATGAGTGCGGTGTTAAGACCGGGTTTAATTTTGCGAATGCAAGCAGTCTAGCCATCCTAATTTGCACCATTTTAATGACAAGAGGATATCCAAGATGACGCTCTGTTTTAGCAAAGATGAAGTCTTGATTATCGTAAGCATCACCTAGCTGGTGAATGATTTTCGTTTGAATTTCTTTGTGCAGGCTCAAAGCTTTGATCACATCTTCATCCACAACAATTTTCCGTCTAGATTTTTTTGTTTTTGGTGTCACCAACTGAAACTGGACTGAATTATTATTGGGGTTGTAATAGGTTTTGGTAATACTGATGGTTTGATTTACAAAATCAATATCTTTCCACTTGAGCGCTACGAGCTCACCAACCCTAATTCCTGTATAGGACAGGACGAGAAACATCAAGTAGTCTAATTCCAATCCTTGATTCTTGGCAGTACTTAAGAAAAGTGCAAGCTCCTCCTTTTCCAAATACTTCGGAATTTCCTCTTCCTCTAACTGTTCAATTGTTTTTTTATTCTTCTTAACATAGGCAAATTCAGTAGGGTCCTTCTTGATTAGCTCCAATTCCAATGCTTTCCGAAAAATCATTCGTCCAGTTCGATTTATTCCCTCCCTTGTACTGTCAGAGTATCCTCTGTCCTTTAAATCGTTCAAAGCGTCTTGATATCTAATTCTTGAAATGTCCTTTAATTTCAGCCGGGAAAAGTAGGGCAATAACTTATTGATTTCATGAATACGGACACGAATTGTTCCGGGTTTAACATCTTTTGCTTCACTGTAGATCGGGAGCCACTGATTTGCAAATTCACAAAACGTTAAGTCTGTTTCCTCCATATATATTTCTTGGTTTAACTCATACATGAGCATGATAGCAGCTGCTTCAGCTTCCCCCTTAGTTTTAAAACCACTCCTTACTTTTTGTTTCCTTTTACCAGTAAGCGGATCTGTTCCAATATCAATGGTGAAAGCCCATTTTGAACCACAAGTACACTGTTTCTTCTTGCACTTGCAACCCCTCTTGTAAAAATGTCCCTTCATTCTTTCAGAACCTTCCTTTCTGTTTGTTTTTGTTACAAATATCCACTATTCCCTGCCATGAATTGATTCATTCGTATTGATACAATTAAGATAGCAATGGCATTTTATTTATTCGGGTGGTAAGGTTAAATTGATAAATAAAAATTGATTTTCAACTATATGTGGACCCATAAAGGGAGTAGTCTCCCTATGTCAGTGACAATAAATAAACAGTTTGTCTTTCATAAAATTTGAAGAAATGTGGTGATTATTATGTTGGAAGAACAAAACAACGAACCAAAAAGAAAATATGCATGGGTTGACAAGTGGGCAAAGATGACCGGGGAACGTGCAAGAATTGACGCAAAGGTCAACAACACATACATCGTATATGAGAAAAACGGAATGCTTGTAAAGGAATTTCCGAACGGAGATGTTATTCCCTTTAAAAAAGATGGTGAATCCTAATGCATACACACCAACCGACCTTTTTTGTATTCGCTGGTAACAATGGAAGTGGAAAAAGTACCCTGCGAAATCTAATCATCGATAAAATAGGTATAGATATCAATATTGATCCAGATGCTATCGCTCGAAGAATCGATCCCGAAAACCCAGAAAGCAAAAGAATTGCTGCGGGGAAAGAGGTTATTAAATCAGTTAAAAGGTACATTGAAGAAGGTAAGAGCTTTTCGATTGAGACAACACTTGCTGGTAAAAATGCAATCAGACAAATACAAAAAGCAAAGGAGATGGGTTATGAAGTGACTATGTTCTACGTTGCACTTAGCAATGTAGAACAAAATATTGAAAGGGTTGCAATGAGGGTTAAAAATGGCGGTCACAATATCCCCACTGAAGATATTGTAAGAAGGAGCATTACTTCGTTCAACCATCTTTACGAATATACAAAGATCATCGATAACCTTGTTTTGATTGATAATAGTGAAGATGACGGGGAAATAGTTTTGGAGGCTAATAATGGCATTATTAGCTTTGAAACATCACCCCTTCCCGAATGGGTAACTCCAGTTACAGAGCAATTAAAAAGGAACTAAATAGCGTTGATAAACAAAGAGACAGCAAAATAATATCATTTTGCTGTCACTCATTTTATCATGCAATGCTTCTCATCAGTTCACTGAACTTGTTTGAAGCTTCTTTTTTCATTCCAGTGGTTACATGAAGATACACCCTTCTAGTCACTTCATCGTCCTGGTGACCTAACCGATCCATAATTTCTTCTAGTCCTACCCCAGCCTCAGCAAGAAGCGAAGTATGTGTGTGACGAAGGGAATGGGGAGTAACTTTAAGATTCAGATCTACTTTTTTTAATAATCTAGCCATCCTTGTCTCCACTAGTTTGATCAAAATAGGATAGCCCGGGTGTACAACTCCCCCATCGTTGTTCCTGAGTTTTTATTGAAATAGTTGAAGGGGTTATTTGAAGAATAGTTGTATAACGCGAAATTCGATTATTTACATATTTCATCGCTTTAGTCTTTATCCAATCTTCATATAAAGGAAACAACGTATCACGATATTGTTCTTTTTTTAGTGTAGCTGGCACTTCCGCAAAAAATGTTCCTTGCGAAAATTTGAAGTTTGGCACTGTTATTTCTGTATTGGATATCACCTTTAAACGATATTGCCGCCCTAGATACGGAAGCTTTTCACCTGATAAAAATAATCGCTGATGTCGATAATCATTAATTTCTTCAAAATGAAGTAACTGTTTCCGAATCCAAGTCACTTTATTCTTCACGACATCTTGAATTTTTTCAATTTCTACATCAATAGGGGCAATTACCTTAACCCCATCTTTATCAACTGTAATCGAAACGGTTTTCCTCTTATTGCTCCTGACTATCTCATAGGGGATTAATGTTTGTCCGAATGTTATTAAATGCAATTGAAATCCCCCTTTAGATTATATAGTAACATGAAGTGCTTGTTATTTAAAAATGTTGGAGTAGGTACGAGTAATTGAAATGTGTAATGACATCTATTGAAAGAATATTTTTTAGATTTTGTTGATAGATATTTAGGAGTTAGTTACAAAAGGGAAGTTGTAATAGCTGTTATTGTATCCTAGATGACGAAATAGCAGCAGATAGGAGGTAATAAAACTGAGTACTTTAGCATATATAGCGGGAACATTGATAGCACCAAACTTTGCGGGTTATCTGTTATCAAGGGGACTAACGGATAGAGAAGAAAAGAAATTAATTAAAGAAATAGTAGATATAGTTACTGAATTTAATCGGAATTTTGATGATACTGAGGTTGATAGTAATTATTTTGTAGATTATTTAGAACAGAATAAGATTAGTGACACAATAATACAAAGAGTATTTAATGTTTACAAAACTTCAAAGGAAGATTACGAAGTAATATCCAAGAAATTAGCTCTAGAAGCCGTCGAGTTTGTAAATATTAAGAAAGATAAGTTTGAGCATACGCCCATCAAGAACCTAAGTGATTTTGAAGATTACTTCTCTGAGTTGTTTAAAATACTAGTTGATTTTCGAGAATCGTTATTGAGTATTAAAGAAAAGGCGATTTTATCAATCGTTGATGAGTCAATTGGAAAATCAGAAGGTAATATTATCAAAACTATTGAGGAAAAGCTACGTGAGGATTATTTGTTAGATAGATATAAAAAATATGAGTCAGATGAGCTTATCAAGCCTAGGATAGAGGAATTGAATCAGGAATATAAATCATTGTTTTTTCCGCTGGACAATGAATTTATTAATAGAAACGAATTTTCTCTATGTAGAAATGCAATAGATTCAGGGAACTCTTTGATAATACATGGAAAGGCTGGAAGAGGGAAAAGTGGATGTACAGTAGATATTATTAATTATTGTGAACTACAATCCATACCGTATTTGGCAATTAAATTAGATAAAAGGATTCCGAGTATGAATGCAGAGAAGTGGGGGGAAGATTTAGGATTACCTGAATCGATTGTTCATTGTATTCACAGTGTTTCTGAAAATGAAAGAGCAGTAATTATTTTGGATCAGTTGGATGCGCTACGATGGACACTTGCACATTCTAGAGAAGCTTTATTGGTATGCACTCAAATAATAAATCAAGTAGAGAGATTGAATATAGGAAGAAAAAATAAAATAACCATCGTATTTGTTTGTCGAACCTATGACTTGGAAAATGATAATAATATTAGATCATTATTTAAAAAAGACGATCCAAAAGAGGAAATTGTTCAATGGAATAAGGTTCAGGTTAATGAATTAGATGAGGAATTTGTTAAGGGCTTTGTTGGGAAGCGTTATGAGCAACTTACAAGTAAACTGAAAGATGTACTAAGAATTCCGAGTAATTTATATATATGGGAACAGTTAGATTCGAATAAAGAATATGCGGAATGTTCTACCGCAAGTCATTTGGTATCTGAATGGTGGTGGCAGTTGTCCCAAAAAAGTACTGAATTAGGGTTGGGAGAAGATAATCTAAATCAATTAAAAGAAAAAATGGTAACTTTCTTGGAAAGGTCAGGAAGAATATTTATACCTAAAATGATATTAAATGAAAATAAATCAACATTAGAATTTTTATCTTCAAATGCTTTCTTAATAATTCAAGATAATAAAGTTTCTTTTGCTCATCAATCAATATTAGACTATTTTTTAGCTGAAAAAATGCTTAAGAGATATTATGACGGTGAAGATATTGTAGATATTATTGGAACTAAAGAAAAACAAACCCCCGGAAAAAGATATCAAGTGCAAATGTTTATGCAAAATTTATTTGAGTTTGACAGCCAGGATTTTATTAATGCAGGACAGGAAATGTTTGAAGCAAAGAATATCAGGTATTTTGTTAAATTTGTTTTCCTTGAGGTATTAAACCAAATAGATAAACCCAATCAGGTTATACAAAATTTCATTGTAAATAACTGTGAAAATGAAATTTACAGTAATCATATTATAAATAACGTTATATTTTCGAGAGCTGAGTATATTAGGATTCTTAGGCAATATGGAATATTAGATAAATGGTTTAGTATCCCACCAAAAAAAGTTATTGTTTTAAACTTGCTTGCTAGCATAAGCCCAAATTATGAGACTGATGATATTGCATTCATTGAAAAGTATGCATTTAGGTCACAGGATGATGATCATAAACTTTCTAGATGTTTTTTGCATGATATTAATCAAGATACAGATGAGCTATTTGAATTGCGAATGAAATTTTATCAGAGGTATCCTCATTTGGCAGATACGTATTTTGATTTCAAATCAATGCTTGAAAACTGTGAATTAAGGACATTAAAGTTATTTGCGTTTTTCTTGGAAAATAAAATTAATAGTAAAGGGAGTCAAATTTATAAATATGAAGAAGAATTTTTGAATGAAGACTCTGAAATTCTAATAAATAATGGTGAAGAAGTTTTAAATTTATTATTGCCATATGTTCCGGGGAAAAGTGAGGGGAGCTTGCAGTATAGCGATTGGTCTGGGAGAAATATTCATAAAAGAGGCCTTGAAAGGGCTTGTATTCAAATTATAAAGAAAGCAAATGCAGCAATAATAGTCCGAAAGCCAGAGATGTTTTTTGAACGATATATAGAATTCATGGGTAATGGTAATGAAATATATAACGAAATTATATTAGATGGATTATATAGATTACCAGAGAGATATAGTGATGACGTAATAACTTATTTATGTAGTGATTTTAATAGCAACATATTCGATAAGACAGGTGGTATTGGTGATGAATTATTTCTTGTCAAACGAATATTAGGAAAACATTCAAAATGTTGTAGTGAGAATACTTTTAATACATTGGAAGAACGAGTTTTAAGTTATCTATCACCACAAGCTAAGGATATATATCAAGGTAGAGTTAATTATAATAGAGAAAAAAACGGCAATAAAGTTTATTGGAGTTTTTGGGGTGATTTTCAAAAAGAGATTCTAGAAGTTCTCCCTTATAATCGATTGAGTGTTCAAGCAAAAGATCTAATACGTACTTTAATACGTAAATTCCCTAAAGGGACAACTTTATATAAATATTCAGAGGGACATGGTGGATGGGCAAGTTCACCCGTTGCGGGGAAAAAATTAAATAACAAAAAGTGGCTAGAGATTTTAACTAAATCAAAAATTAATCGTAAAAGTCATTATCGGTGGAAAGAGGTTCCAGGAGGTTTCATTGAGAATTCTATTGAGCAGTTTGCAATAAGCTTTACCAGTGCTGTCTCGGAAGAACCTGAAAGAATGATAAATCTAGTTCTTTCATATAAGGATAAAGTTTTGGATGTATACGTCGACTCATTATTTAGTGGGGTTGCTTATAGTAAGTCTTTGGATAATGTGCCAGTAGAGTTATTAGAAACGATGATTTGGACATATCCATATGATTATACGTCATATCGGGCAAACTACATTTGCTCGCTTATTCAAAACAGGAAAAACGTGAAGTGGTCTCAAAAGGTATTTGATATCCTTAAGGATATTGCGATTAATCATAAAGACCCGCAAATCGGTAAACCAAATGTAACTAATAATGAGGATAAAGAAATGCGTAGCTTTGATATGCTACAAAGTAATGCAATAAACTGTGTAAGGGGGAACGCAGCTCAAGCAATAGCTCAGCTTATATGGAACGACAGTTCTTTGTTTGAACAGTTTAAAGATACAATTGAAAAGTTGGCATTGGATGAAAACCCTGCAGTAAAATTAGCGAGTCTGTTTGCATTAAGTCCTTCGTATAACATTGAAAGAGATTGGGCTTCAGAAATAATTTTAACCCAATTTGAGCAAGATTACAGACTAGCAGGCTTCCATGGTACAAAAAATATGTTCTTTTTGCTGTATCCAAAATATCGTGAACGAGTATTAAAAGTTATTAAAAAATGTTACGATTCCGATGACAAAGAACTAGTTAAAATAGGAGCATATTGTCTATCGGAGATGTATATTTTAAAAAAGGAATTTTCCGATGTAATTATTAGTGTGGATATAATGAGTAGATCACAAGCAGAAGCAGTTCTCTACATGACTATTAATTATTTCAAGTTTGATGAATATAATAAATTAGCAAAGGAAATAATATGTAAGTTCAATGCAAGTACATTAGATCTGGAGTTCCCAATTTCAAGATTATTTTATGATAATCTTATTGATTTAGAGAGAGACAAAGATTTTTTAATCGAAATAATGAGCTCCGGCTTAAGCCGGAGAACAGTGCATGCTTTTGTTCGTTATCTTGAAGAAGAATCAAAATCAGTTGTTGATTATAAAGATATTATTCTTTCGATGAGCAATCATTTAATAAAAAATAGATGCAATACAGATGAAGGTATTTGGGGAGTGGAAGATGAAATTTCTAAGTTGATAATTGGATTATATGATGAATCTTCTGATTCACCGCTACCTGAAATAAAAAGTATTGCGAATGAATGTCTTGATATATGGGATTTAATGTTTGAAAAACAAATTGGGCCAATTAGATCTTTGAGCCAAAAACTGATGGAAAGGTGAGAAGTGTTTATCTGACTTCTATACAAAGCATTATTGCAATTAAAGCTCCATAAGTTTCAGCTCTTCTTTGTAGTACAGCATATTTGGACAGTTGTTTAAAAATTGAGCCAACTAACTGATGAAAAAGTGTATAACTACATTTGAAATTAGAGTAAACCTACCAACACCTATGTATTTCCACATACACTCTTCGCATGTAGTGTGGAAACAATCTTAATACGATACAAAGAAAATGCTAACAATTTGCTAACGCAATCCCATAAAAGGCGGTAACCCCCCGTTAAAGATGTTACAGTAAGTAATATCCAAAACGTTGATTTACCGCACTTTTTGCACCTCTTGTTAACGATGTTACACACTTTCAACTCACGGGCGGCATGATGTAATCACCCTTTAATCCTTTTTTTGAAAGGGTGGAGTGAGTATTATCTATAGCAACGAAAAGGTCTCTCATCGATTCTTAGGAATTGGTGGGAGGCCTTTTTGTGTTTGTACTCTATTACTTTGAGGCGGAAACCGATGAATACCGCTTCTTACGTCGAGCGATGGTCCAGGATTTCACCTGTACGCTCATCACGCAGGAAGTCTCTGAACCTAAATATCCATTCAACTAAATGAGTACAGTATAATAATTCGAAAATATAACTAAGCAGTACGACTATAAATTACTTGGTACACACTACAATGCATAGTTTATATAAAGTTTTAAATAAACAAAAAATTATGTGGATATTAAATCTATTCCAATATATGTATGATATACTAATCTTGAGTTTACTGAATTATTTATCTTCAGTTGTGGTGTCCCTTTATCTGATTGCATTTAAAAGAAAGAGGAGGAGGATGGGAGTGTATTTACAAGATATTTTACCGAAGATGACAAAGATGTATTTGGGGAGAACGGTGGATAGTTTCTTAAAAGATGTTCGTATGGAGACAGAGGAAGAAATGCGTGAAGTAATCTTAAAGAATATTGATGAGTTCCAGAACAAAGAGCGCGTGAAAAGTTATTTGGATTTCAGTAGAGAAGCTCGTGATTTAGCATTATTGAATGAATTGATTTTAATGGCCTTGATGGAAAAGGAAGGATATCTATTGGCTGAGGCCAATCTATATAAAGAAGTCGAGGATATGGAAAAAGCCATTTTAAAACAAAGTCAAGATGATAACTACATGAATCGATTTATCCCTCAAGATGTTAGTAGAATCTACAGTGCTGTTCTAGATGAAGCATGGAAAAAGGACGAGTCTTTGAATGAACATGAGATTAATATATTAAATGTTCTAAGACGAGAGTTGGATTTAACTATACGTGATCATTATTTATTAGAGAGTAAAATCGGAAGATTCCCACAGAAAAACAACGTTTTACATACACACCAGCAAATCAGTAGATCATTAATTAATTTGCAAACCCGGGGCCTAATATTAAGGTTCAAAGATGATGCATCATATTATATTATTCCTAAAGATATTGCTCGTGTCTTGCGTTATGAAATGGGTGGAGAACTAAGGAATGAAGTATATGAAACACTTTTGAATGATTTAAGTGTTACCCAACTAAGAGAGATTCTGCAGCATTTAGACTTTAACGTGAGTGGAGTTAAAGAAAGTGTGATTGCAAGAATCCTTGAACATAATATCTTACCTTCTACTGCATTGAAAGTTTTTGGTACCAAGGAGTTGTCGGATATTCTAAGAAAGTTAGAAGGGGCAAGAGTCAGTGGTACTAAAAAAGAGAAAATCCAAAACATCATAGATTATTATGAAATGTTATCTTCCCCAACATCATCCGACCCAACAGATGACAGGTCAAGGCTCTTTGACTTCTACGAGGAGTTGGCTGCAAGAGATTATAAAACACTTCGTGTAAACAAAGTGATAGATAAAGATATAGAGGTGGATAATTACTTTGAAGAAGCGACGCGTTATATTTTTGAACGTAAGTTTGGAATGAATGTTTTAGCGATGGAAGGAACAAGGCATGCAGATGGGAAATTACAATTTAGTAAGCAAGAAGTAGTTTTATGGGACAACAAGAGTACAGAAGGAGCCTATCAATTCCCTGAGAACCACTTCAACCAGTTTTTAAGATATATTCGTTCGGAAAAGATGCGCGTAACATTATTTTTAATTATTGTGCAAGATTATACGAAAGAGGCAGTAGCTCAAGCTCAGAAATTAAAAGCTTTTTCTGAGGAAGATACAGACATTGCGTTAATTAAAGCTACTGATTTAAAATATGTTGCTGATCACTGGCAAGAATTTTCGGATCAGAAGCAACCGGCATTTAGCTTGCAAGTATTTAATATGACAGGTGAGTTAACTAGGAACATGTTGTTGAGTCGGATGGAATGGGCACTAAAAGGGGTGTTGAAAGTGTAATTGGTGTAAGATGCTTCAATCAATTCAGTTTATAGAATGAAAAATTGGAATAACTATGGTGCTTGGCACTTATATACTTATGAAATTTCAAATGTTTATGTTTGTTTCGGTTGATGTGATTGTTTGAGTGCCTGGCACCTTTATTGAATTCAATTGTTTTTTCAGTCCTAAAGATATAACGTTGTCATAGCAATGGTTTGGAAAAGTTGTATAACTATATGATGTAACCGCTTGAATGAGCGGCATGATGTAAGAAATTCTCAAAACCCTTGTATTACGTAAGGTAGAGGATAGAACATCAAGCAAGGCTATTTATTTTTCATAAGCACCATGAAATCATTTTTAATTAAGAAGGTCTTTCATCAATTCATTGAATTGGCGAAAGACCTTTTTTCTAATCGGCTTGTTATATGTCATGCGGATACTTCAAGAACTTCTCTCCAATGCGAAAAAAGTTAAGTTGAAATCGTGGTATCAATTGTAGATTTTGGGGAATTATATAAACGGATGTGAAGTACCTCTTATGCCTTATTTTAGAGCCACAGTGCTTCTTTGCAATTTCATAATTCGGAATTTATGAACATTGTTAGTTAGAGGTTCAATGCTTTGAATTCGAAATATTATTGGAGTACGATAATATTTGTAAGACGGTGTTTACAGAAAAAAAGAATGGAGTGTTTTACATGACAAACAAGCAAAGTTCATTTCACATGCCATCTGTAAATTTATTCGGTCAAGGATCTGTAAATGAAGTAGGAACAAGATTAGCTGGCCTAGGTGCCAAGAAAACATTATTAGTAACAGATGCAGGATTACATGGTTTAGGAATTTCAGAAAGTATTGCAAATATAATTCGCGAAGCTGGCGTGGAAGTTGCGATTTTCCCAAAAGCAGAACCGAA
This sequence comes from Sporosarcina sp., assembly GCF_029257255.1. GTDB lineage: Bacteria > Bacillota > Bacilli > Bacillales_A > Planococcaceae > Sporosarcina. Next base: position 33,171 of record NZ_JARICI010000003.1, read on the forward strand.
CCCTACGGATAAAAACGTAGAAGAAGGACTCAAAGCTTATAAAGCTGAGAATTGCGACAGTGTTGTTACACTTGGTGGCGGCAGCTCGCACGACGCAGGTAAAGGTATTGGAATCGTCGCTGCAAATGGCGGCAGAATCCATGATTATGAAGGTGTAGATGTATCTGAAAAACCAATGGTACCTTTAATTGCGATTAATACAACTGCCGGTACTGGTAGTGAAGTAACCAAATTCACGATTATTACTGATACTGCACGTAAAGTCAAAATGGCGATTGTAGATAAACATGTTACACCGACATTATCTATCAATGACCCGGAATTAATGATTGGTATGCCACCTGCATTAACAGCAGCAACAGGCTTAGATGCGTTGACTCATGCCGTAGAAGCATATGTTTCTACAGCAGCAACACCAATTACAGACGCTCTTGCGATCCAAGCCATTAAAATCATTCCAAAATATTTACCAAAAGCGGTTGCGAATGGACAAGACATTGAAGCCCGCGAACAAATGGTTTATGCACAATCATTAGCAGGAATGGCATTTAACAATGCTTCGCTTGGATACGTACATGCGATTGCCCATCAATTCGGTGGATTCTATAACTACCCACATGGTGTATGTAATGCGATCTTACTACCACATGTATGTAAGTTCAACTTGATTTCAAGAGAAGAACGCTTTGCAGACATTGCAGCGGCTTTAGGTGAAAACGTCGATGGATTAAGTACTCGTGAAGCAGCTGAAAAAGGAATTGCAAAAATCGAGCAAATGGCTAAAGATTTAGGCATTCCTAGCGGTTTCGCAGAGCTGGGTGCTAAAGAAGAAGACATTGAAACATTGGCTACAAACGCGATGAAAGATGCCACTGCAGCAACTAACCCACGTAAGCCTAAATTACAAGAAGTAATGGAAATAATTAAAAACGCTATGTGATTTGTAACAATCATTAGTGGGAAACGAACCAAAAATAAATAAAGCACTCGGGATATTGCGTACGCAATATCCCGAGTGCTTTTTTAAAAAATGCATAAAGTTTTGCTAATGAGAGGAGTGGTATACTAGCAAATAGCTAATTACATGCAGCTGATTAAAAAGATGGTTAGGAGATAAAAGGTATGACATACGCATTAGAAATAAAAGATCTAAAAAAAGTATATATGGGCGGTGTCAAGGCTTTGCGTGGCATCGATTTGAAAGTGGAAGAAGGAGACTTCTACGCTCTCTTGGGTCCTAACGGTGCCGGCAAATCTACGACTATCGGGATTGTGACATCCCTCGTCAATAAGACATCAGGAAAAGTTAATGTCTTCGGCTATGATATGGACACACACTTAATGCAGGTCAAGCTGCAGATCGGTCTGGTACCTCAAGAGTTCAACTTTAGTCCTTTTGAAACGGTCCAGCAGATTGTGTTGAACCAGGCGGGTTATTATGGCGTGCCAAGGAAAGAGGCATTAAAGCGCAGCGAAAAGTACTTGAAGCAGTCTGATTTATGGGAGAAAAGAAATGTTCAGGCACGGATGCTTTCTGGAGGGATGAAACGCCGACTGATGATCTCTCGCGCCTTGATGCATGAACCGCGTCTACTCATTCTTGATGAGCCGACGGCCGGTGTGGACATTGAATTGAGACGAGAAATGTGGACGTTTTTGAAAGAGTTGAATGCAAATGGCACGACGATTATTCTGACAACACATTACTTGGAAGAAGCGGAGATGTTGTGTCGCAACATTGGAATCATTCAAAATGGGCAGCTGATTGAAGATACCAGTATGAAATCATTGCTGGCTAAGCTCCAATTTGAAACAATTATTTTAGATATCGAAGCTTCAGGACGGGTGCCGGTGATCAAAGGCTATAAAAGTGAACTCACGGACGAAGGAACCCTTTCTGTGGAGGTAGCGCGTGATCAAGGGATCAACGAAGTATTTAACCAATTGACAGAACAAGGAATTAAAGTATTGTCCATGCGCAACAAGTCCAATCGATTAGAAGAGTTATTTTTAAAACTTACAGAAGAAACGGCAGTGGGGGATGTACATGTTTAAACTATATTTTACAGCATTAAAAGGTTTGGCAGTCAAAGAAACGAACCGCTATCTTAGGATCTGGGTCCAAACATTGGTACCGCCGGTCATCACAACTTTCTTGTACTTTATCATTTTCGGGAATTTGATTGGCAAACGGATTGGCGAGATGGAAGGATTCTCCTACATGGAGTTTATAGTCCCTGGATTGATCATGATGTCAGTCATCACGAGTTCCTACTCAAATGTCTCTTCATCATTTTTTTCACAAAAGTTTCAAAAGAACATTGAAGAACTATTGGTTGCCCCTGTACCGACTCATATCATTATCTGGGGCTTTGTGATTGGAGGACTAGGAAGAAGTATTCTGGTGGGGATACTGGTCACGATTATCTCTCTGTTTTTTGTTCCGTTGCAAGTCTACTCTTGGAGCATTGTCGTCTTGACGCTTTTGATGACGTCTATTTTGTTCTCATTGGCAGGACTGTTGAACGGTATTTTTGCAAAATCATTTGACGATGTGTCTATTGTTCCTACGTTTATTCTTCAGCCGTTGACCTATTTAGGCGGCGTGTTTTTTGCAATCTCGATGTTGCCTCCGTTTTGGCAGGTTGTATCAAAGTTCAATCCGATTGTTTATATGATTTCGGGATTCCGATTCGGGATTCTCGGCGTAGTCGACGTTCCCATTTTATTCTCTGTTCTCATTTCGATTATCTTTGTTATTTTGCTTTATGCAATCAATTGGTATCTGATTGAAAAAGGCCGTGGGCTGAGAAGTTGACATCTTTTGTGCTTATTCAACAACCTCTTAAAAGCAGTGATAAATTCAAACTACCTTAGTAATAGCTCTAGGAGTGTCACCTTAATCGGGGCCTTAGCTCAATACAGTTTTTTCCACCACCAATCACAACCATAACGGTAGACTGGTACAAACTATGGTATTTTTGATAAAAGACTTGAAATACACGTTGCACATAATTCGGTTATATTTGATTGTAGGTTTGAGCAAAGTGAACATTCAGCAGACCTAAAAGCTCTTCTATCCTCTGACACTAATTTGAAAAACCATGACAGTATTGTATACTTTCCAAAATAGATATTACAGCGTCAACCTCGTAATTTGAGGTTGGCGTTTTTTGATTTTATTGGGTGCTGCACAGGCATAGTTTTTACTCCACTCTTTATTTATTTGCAAACCATTAACATTCCTCAGTAGTACAACTAAAAATATCAACTATACTAGGTATGTGCACAATTTTTAGAGTAACAAAAACTGTGAAACAACTATACGGAGGTAGATTATTATTAAAGCAATGATGAAATTTAAAATTATTTTTGTACTTGTACTTCTTCTTCAATTTGTTGCAGTTCCATTCCAATCGTCAGCGGCAGAAACTGACGCGAATACAACTACGCAGGTCATGCCCATCAATTATTTGGCGCTGGGTGATTCGCTTGCTTTCGGGATTGGTTCCGATGGTTTACCGGGAAAAGGGTATCCCGATTTTCTTGCACAATCGTTACATGAAACAAATGTATTAAAGTCTTCTAATAAGGGCTTTTCATTTCCAGGCTACACAGCTACAAATGTTATAAAAGACTTGAAAGCGAATGTTACCAAGCCGGTCTCAGGAATCGGACATGAAGTAAAAAGTGCGGAGCTTCATAAATCTATTGCAGAAGCTGATTTAATCACAATTAGCGTTGGCGCGAATGATGTACTGAGTTATTTTAAAGTGGATCCTGCAACGGGATTACCGAATATTGACTTACCTGGTCTGGCAGCTGCAATCCAAGAAGTAGGCGTAAATTATAATGCAATTTTAACGTCTATTTACGCTGTTAATCCTAATGTCCAAGTCTATGTAATGGGTTATTATAATCCGTTCCCTCACCTTTCACCTAAAATTCAACCACAACTAGCACAGTTACTTGTCGGGTTGAATGGTGCGATTGAAGCGGGGATGTCAGGAACAAGTGCCATCTTTGTTCCAACAGCAGATGCGATCGCTGCTGATTTCGCCGCACACTTGCCAAATCCACAAAACATTCACTTAAGCGAAGCGGGTTATAAAGTAGTAGCCGCACAATTTAACAATCAAATCAAGAAAAGTTATAAGTGGATTGTAAAAGATACAACTACTCCGGAAGTACCGTCTCCAGAGAAACCAGCGCCTGAAGTTCCAACACCGGCAATTTTCTCTGATATTGAAAATCACTGGGCGAAAGAATTTATTGAAAAAGCGGTGGGTGCAAAGACCGTTTCAGGTTATGCGGACGGCACATTTAAACCCGAGAACAAGTTAACACGTGCGCAAGCTACATCCATTCTTGCACGTACACTTGGACTTAAAGCAGACAAGGCTGCTCCGTTCAATGACATCGCACATTATGCGAAAGATACACAAGAAGAAATCGCGGCAGCCTATCAAGTTGGAATTGTGAAAGGCAACGATGGACAATTCAATCCCACTGATTTTGTAACACGTGCCCAACTTGCATTAATGGTGAAGCGTGCTTATGAAGTAGTGAAGCAAGAGCCTTACATTGCGAATGAACTGGCTCCTTATACGGACGTCGCAAAGTATAATATTGAAACTCAACATGCGATTTCTATGTTACATGCATTTGGCATTGCGAATGGAATGGATGGTAAATTCATGCCTGGTGAAGCAACAACACGTGCTCAAGCAACAAAGATATTCGTGAACTATACAGCAGTCATTCAGTAAAAGTTCAACTTTCGCACCTGCAAAATAAGCATCACCCGTTGAGTGCCTTGAACTTGAAGAATATCTAGTGTAGCCTATCCAATCATCACGTCTGACGTTCCGTATAAAAAGGCGAGTTATATTATATGACAGTAGAAGATACTAGTAGCGCAGATGGTAGAAGGAACCAATTAGAAAATTATTTATTGCGAAATGAATTCTTCAAACTAAAGTAGAATATACTCTACAATCAGACTCTCAAAAGTCTGGCTGTAGAGTATTTTTGTGTTGAATTTTAAAAATACATAGGTGGAGATAAAGGAGATAGAACTTACCATCTAGAATAACCTATACAATGAAGGAAAAAAGTTGGAAGTGGTGTGATAAATATGGTCTGGTTGGATTCAAAAATAGCGGTGCCAAAAGCCACATTACAAACAGTTGATCGAAATAGATTAATTGATTTACTGCATACTAGTGGTCCTAGAAGATTAACGATTGTACGTGCACCTGCAGGATATGGAAAGTCAACGCTGATTAGTCAATGGGTGACGCAACTTCACGAACACATTGTTTGGCTTTCAATAGATGAAACGGACAATGACCCCATCCGTTTTTGGAAATATGTCATACGTGCGGTTTCTGAAATCGCTGTGGGAGAGACAAAGTTACACATGCTCGCCCTATTCAATGAGCAGTCGCCATTGGAAGTATTAATTGATTCCTTTATGAATGAAATCGAATCGTTTCAGGGGAATATTCATATCGTCATGGATGATTATCATGTAATCGTAAATCCTGTAATTCACGATATAATGGCGCGGTTTATAGATTATTTACCTACAAATACGTATGTATATTTGACAAGTCGTACAGATCTTCCACTTCCCTTTGCTAAATGGAGGGTAAAAGGATGGCTTACCGAAATTGGAGTAGATCAGCTACGATTTACTTATGATGAAGTAGAACGTTATTATGTAGAACATCAAATACCTTATGATAATACTGAATTGCTTTCACAGGTATTCCGCAAGACAGAAGGATGGGCAGCAGGTCTTCAATTAGTTGGTCTTGCGGGGAAGTATTCCACAACAGACATTATGGATACTACTGGATTTAATCATCCACATCCATTCGCAACGGAGTTTTTGTTGCAAGAAATTCTAGCATCACTCCCTCCTATTGAACAGGATTTTCTTTTGCGTACGTCTATCCTGGATCAATTGGATCATACGATTTGTGACGCGTTAACCAATCGGGATGATAGTCTTCAGATATTGTTGGAATTGGAGAAAAAAGGTCTTTTTATTATTCGTTTACATGACAGTAAACCGATTTTCCGCTTTCATCATTTATTTGCAGATGCTTTACAAGTGGAATTGATGCATCGTTATTCGGATGAAGTTGTTTCTTTATTGTACCAAGATGCGGCAGCAAGTTTACTTAAGAAAGGTGATTTTAATTCCGCGATTGAACTCGCTTTGAAGGGGCAGTTATATGAAGTGGCGGATACATTGATTACAGCCCATCTATTAGAAATCTTTACAATAGGGCAAACTTCAACATTCAATCGTTGGATGCAAGTCTTGCGCGATAATGACTATTTGGTCAATGTTGAAACACTAGTCATGTATGTCATCACATTAGCTACCAGTTACGAAATGGAAGAAGCGAGCCGATTAATCATGGAATTGGACCAGCTACATGAAGTAGATCAATGGATGGACTCAGAAGACTATCGGGGCATGGGAAGTATTTTAGATACCATACGTGCGTTCGTGTTGTTGGCAGGCGGTAAGGATATTGACCAATCAATGAAGATTATAGGTGAACAATTGGATAAAGGACGGACAAGCTCGAGATGGGATGACATTCCCATGCAATATAACTGGCTTGAACCGACGCTTTTGCGGACAAGTGTGGGCGGAAGAGGTAAGTTATTGTGGCCTGATGAAATACTGCCTTTACTTGCGTTTTTTCAAGAAGCAGACACGAAAGAGAAAAATATGACTGGTTTTGCTTATGGTGTTGCAGCGGAGACTTCTTTTCACAGAAATGCATTGGACCAATCATTATTAGAATTGGAAGCTGCATTACAGTTCGGCCATCACTTCAAAGATCCGGGATTATATATACCGATGTATATTTTGAAAGCAAGGGTTTATGTATCCAAAAACCAATTTGTTGAAGCGCATGCAGTTTTAGAGTATGCATTGGAGACAACAACCGAAAGACATTGGCTAGATTCATTGCGGACTATGGAAGCATATGTTTACTTGCTCGAAGGGAATATACTGCAGGCGGAACAGAAACTCTTTGCGTCAACCGGACTCAACAATCCAACTGCAGAGTCTGAAAAAGAATTTTGGTTGTTGATGACTGCCCGTCTTTTATTGGCTAAAGGGCAGGCGGCAGATGCATTAAAGAGGACGATCAGAGTGAAAGAAATCGCATTAAAGGAAAGGCAAGTCCTAACAATCATTGAAGCAACGATACTGGAAGCGGTGTGTCAAGTAGATTTAGGGAATGAAGAGGCGGCATTTCTCACATTACACAATGCGTTGAAAGAGGGTGCGCCGTACGGTTATAGCAGAATATTCCTAGATGAAATGACTGTCATGTCATTGTTGGGTAAATATTTGAAAATGAGACGACTTGGTTTAAGTGCGAAGTGGGATACTGTACCCATAACCTATGTGGAAAAATTGATTGCGGAAAGTCAAATAGAGCCGGTTGAGAACCCGATGTTGGCTAGTTTAACACCACGTGAGCGGAGTTTACTAGACCTGGTCGCAACAGGCGCTACGAATAGTGAAATTGCACAAGAGTTGTTATTGTCTGAGGGAACTGTGCGTGTCTATTTGACGAATGTTTACAGCAAACTCGGTGTGAATTCACGAACAAAGGCGATATTGGTGGCTAAAGGAGAAGCGTATTAGAAACAAAAGACAAATTCTTTTGAAACTGTAACTAGTAAATAATGATGAAAAACGGTCTAATGCTTACCATTTGAGTATAAGACCGTTTTTTCGTGTACTCAATTCAATGGCCCTAACTTTCCTAAAAATAGCTAACGAGATTTTTTTGGTTAACATAATTTATAATTGGAAACATATCCATTATTGATATAATAGTATATTAACTATACTGAATAGTTCGAAGGGTATTAAGATACTAATAGCAGAAAGGAGAGTGATTTATATCGTTTGGTTGCGTTCGAAAATAACTGCTCCACGAACAACACTGGAAGCAGTTGGACGACCTCGTTTAGTTGACTCGCTGCAATATAATGAACTTAGAAAATTGACGATTGTTCGGGCGCCGGCAGGTTATGGAAAAACAACGCTTTTAAGCCAGTTGATTAGTCAGCTTGAGGAACCAGTTGCCTGGTTGTCCATCGATGCCAATGATAATGACCCCATTCGTTTTTGGACATATGTTATCCGTTCTGTTTCTAACATAGTTACAAAAGACGAGGATTCAAAGGTCATTACTCAATTTAATGTACAGTCTCCGCTAGAATGGTTAATCGACTCTTTTTTGAATGAAATTGCATTGGTTCAAGAAAGAATTGTTATCGTTATGGATGATTATCACTTAATTGAAAGTCCTATTATTCATACAATGATGGCGCGATTTATCGACTATTTACCTGGTAACATTCGTTTATTAATAGCGAGTCGAACGGATTTACCATTACCATTTGCAGAGTGGCGTGTTCAAGAATCGTTAACTGAAATCGGTGTGGATCAGTTACGCTTTACCTATGAAGAAGCTGAGCTCTTTTACAAGAAACGAAGATTGGACTATGAAGATACTGAATCGCTTAAACGTTTAATGCAAATGACTGAAGGTTGGGCAGCGGGTATTCAGTTGGCAGTTCTTTCGGGAGGGATATCTGCAGAGGTTCACTCAGTTAGTACTCAATTGAATAGTAAGTATCCATTCATTACAGAATTTTTATTGCAAGAAATCTTTGCACCTCTTTCTTCATCAGAACAGGACTTCCTTGTGCGTACTTCCATTTTGAAGCAGTTAGAGCCCGCGATATGCGATGCAATCACCAATCGGACGGATAGTCACAATATGTTGTTGGAATTTGAAAAAAAGGGGTTATTTATTTTTCGTTTACATTCGGACGAACCCGTTTTTCGCTATCATCATTTATTTGAAGATGCCTTGAAAATTGAACTGCACCATCGTTATTCACAAAAGGCTGTCGCTTCATTTTATGAAGAAGTGACAATGATTTTATTCGAACGGGGCGATATTGTTTCTGCGATTGAACTTTTACTGCGAGGGCAGCTGTGGGCTGAAGCGGATAAGTGGATATCTGTTTATCTAATTGAGGTCTTCGAATTGGGGCAAGTATCAGCTTTCATTCGTTGGGTACAAGTTCTGCGAAATCATCATTATTTAGTCAATATAGAAACGCTCGTCATGTATATGATTGCATTATCTAACATCTATGAAATCGAGAAAGCGAGGCGGCTTATTGATGAGTTAGAGCTTAGAAATGAAGTGGATCAATGGATGGAAACAGAGGAGTATGAAGGGATAGCTAGCATTTTTGTGACGGCTAAGGCATTTGTTATTTTCGCTGGTGGTGGAGCTATTGAACTAGCAAAAGCGCTAATTACTACCCAATTAAAGGTTGGACGAGTAAGTTCGAAGTGGGATCATATCCCGATGCAATATAATCAACTCGAAGCCCGGACATTAAGGACGTCTATTGGGGGGAGAGGCAAGCTTTGGCCGAAGGAAGTAGTCATGCCCTTTCTCGACTTATTTAGGCAGACTGAATTTAAAGAACAGAATATGACGGGATTTGGTTATGGTGTGCAAGCAGAAACATTGTATGAACATGATGATATAGATGAGGCGTTGATCGAACTTGAAACTGCTTTACAATATGGCCATCGTTTTCAAGATCCGGGATTGTATATTCCGATGTATATCCTAAAAAGTCGTATTTATGCAATGAGAAAAATGTTTGTAGATGCATATTCAATTCTGGATTATGCGATGAGTACTATAAAGGAACAACACTGGATTGATTTGTTGCGTGTAATGAAAGCCTATTGTTACTTACTTGAAGGCAATGTTTCGCAAGCAGAATGGGAACTTTCGAAGTCGACAGGGTTGGATTATCTACAAGCTGAGTCAGAAAATGAGTTCTGGTTACTGGTGCATGTAAGACTTTTATTAGCGAAAGGACAAGCAGGTGAAGCATTAAAAACAACTATACGAATAAAAGAAAAAGCACTGCAGGAAAGACAAGTATCGACAATTATAGAGGCTGGGGTACTTGAGGCGGTTTGTCAAATGAGGTTATCGAATGAAGATGCAGCATTGGTAGCATTGCACGGCGCATTAAAATACGGTGAAATTTATAATTATAAAAGGACATTTCTCGACGAAGTAAGTATCGAGCCTTTAATGAGGAAGTACTTGAAGGTACATCAGAAAGGCATCCATGATCATTGGGACTTTATACCGCTCGTTTATATTGAACAAGTCATAGTGAGTAATCAACATAACCAAGTGATGGACACGCTTAGACCACGCGAACGGGAAATCTTGAGATTATTGGCAGATGGTGCTTCAAATAGGGAAATTGCCAGCAAGTTGACGCTTACGGAAGGAACTGTGCGTATTTATTTATCAGAGATTTATAGTAAACTGGGTGTGAATTCACGAACAAAAGCAATTTTGGCAGCCAGGGAAGAATAATAGAGGGATTCTAGTTTATTAGAATCCCATCCAGTTTTGGATAACTATATTCCGCAGCAAATATTCTTCCATTATCTAATGTATTTTCGGAAGTGTCGGGGATTATTTCCTCTGCAATATATGGAAGTCTTATCCCTATAAGTGTAACTAGCTCTTTCATTTGAATGTAGCTTTGTATATAGAATATGCAGACTTGGCTACAATATTATTCGATAGTGTTGACATATAAGATGAATCCATGATATATTTAGTTCGAATTAGAGATAAATCAATTAGAGATATATTGCAGGCGGTGCGAACAAAACGTGCCCGAAAATGAAGAATGCCGATTGTGCAATTCTTCCTCGCCTCCAGTTAAGATAGTATTATTTTTTTTGAACAAAAATATCTCGAATTCGTATTATATTAATTTGAAATAAAGATAGGAGGAACTATATTGAATCATTTAAAAGGAATTCACCACGTAACAGCTATAACAAGCAGTGCAGAAAAGAATTACAAATTTTTCACATATGTATTAGGAATGCGTCTCGTAAAGAAAACAGTTAATCAGGATGACATTCAAACGTATCACTTATTCTTCGCAGACGATAAAGGATCTGCCGGCACAGATATGACATTCTTCGACTTCCCGGGTATTCCGAAAGGTACCCATGGAACGAATGAGATTTATAAAACTTCTTTCCGTGTGCCTACAGATGCTGCGCTTGAATACTGGGTGAAACGATTTGATAAGTATAAAGTGAAAAATAATGGCATTGAAGAAGTTTTCGGTAAGAAAACTATTTCGTTTGTTGACTTTGACGACCAACAATATATGTTAGTTTCTGATGAAGGTAACAAAGGTGTTGAGTCAGGAACACCTTGGCAGAATGGTCCAGTACCTTTGGAATTTGCAATTACAGGTTTAGGGCCGGTTCATATTCGCATTGCGCAATTTGACAATTTTAAAGAGGTTTTGGAAAAAGCTATGTTCATGCGTGAAATTGCAAGAGAAGGTTCGTTCTATTTATTTGAAGTCGGTGAAGGCGGAAATGGAGCACAAGTAATTGTGGAACATAATGAGAGCCTGCCGGCTGGCCGACAAGGATATGGTACTGTGCATCACACGGCTTTCCGCGTGGAAGATACAAAAGTATTATTTGAATGGATTGAACATATGCAAGGAGCTGGTTTTGGTACATCAGGATATGTGGATCGCTTCTTCTTTGAATCTTTATATGCACGGGTAGCACCGGGTATCCTTTTTGAATGGGCAACAGATGGACCTGGCTTTATGGGGGACGAACCTTATGAAACCGTAGGGGAAATTTTGTCGTTACCACCATTCCTGGAGGGAAAAAGAGAAGAAATTGAGGCAGCTGTCAGACCAATCGACACGGTACGCAGCACGATTAAAATAGAAAAAGAATATTTGTAAAAGGAGAGTTTTAAAATGACAAAATGGAATGTAGATGCAGCTCATACAAACGTAGGTTTTTCAGTTAGACATATGATGGTTTCAAATGTGAGAGGTAATTTCACCGGGATTGAAGGTTCTGTTGAAGGGGATCTAGAAAATTTAACGGAAGCAAAAATTAATTTTAATATTGATGTGAACACGCTGAATACAAATAATGAAGATCGAGATAACCATCTTCGTTCGGATGATTTTTTCGCTGTTGAATCGTATCCGAATATTACATTTGTTTCTACTAAAATTGTTAAAACAGGTGAGGACGATTATGATGTATTAGGAGATCTTACTGTCAAAAACGTGACGAAGAAGATTACATTTAAAGTAACCCGTACTGGAGCTGGAAAAAATCCATGGGGCGTAGAGGTAGTGGGTTTTGAAGCAGAAACGAAAATTTCTAGAAAAGAATTTGGTTTAACTTGGAACCAGGTGTTAGAAACAGGTGGCGTATTAGTAGGAGACGATATTAAAATCACGGTAGAACTTCAGGTTAATCCAGCACAATAAGTAAAAAATTGGCGACATCTCTGTAACGCAGAAGATGATCGCCCTTTTTAAAGATCTATAGTACTTACGTAAACCATTAACGGAGATTAAGAATCCCAAAAAAGAGGTATGATAAACATGGAAAATAAAAGACAAGAGGAAGCGACATTGTCTCTGAAATTATTTGTTGTTCTTACTCGTGCTTTAGAGTCAATAAAAAGACGTGCTGAGGAAGATATAAAAAAGACGGGATTAAATCCAACTGAATTTGCTGTTCTCGAACTAATTTACAACAAAGGGGACCAACCGATACAAAAAATCGGCGTAAAGGTTTTGATAGCAAGTAGCAGCATCACTTATGTGGTGGATAAGTTAGAGAAGAAAAACTTGTTAAAGAGAAAACCTTGTCCGGATGATCGGCGTGTTACCTATGTGTCAATCACGGAAGCCGGAACTGATTTAATGAATGAAGTGTTTCCGAAACATAAACAAGCCATTAATGAAATATGTGCAGGATTGGATAGTAATGAGAAAACAGTAATGATTGAACAGCTGAAAAAGTTAGGGTATTATGCCCAAGAGTTATAACTTTCAGCAGTCAAATGGGTGTTAGAACCGTTCATCATATTGCGTGGAGAGCGAGTACAGCTACATAAGGAGGATATATGATGAAGCATATATTTCAACAAGGAAAAGATAGCAGCAAACCAACTTTACTAATTCTTCATGGAACTGGAGGGAATGAATTAGACCTTCTGCCTCTGGCTGGAAGAATTGACGAAGCGGCTTCAGTGTTAAGTGTTCGCGGGAATGTTTTGGAATCAGGCATGCCTCGTTTCTTTAAAAGGTTGGCAGAAGATGTTTTTGATGAAGAAGATCTTATTTTTCGGACGAAGGAATTAAATGAGTTCCTTGATGAAGCGGCCGAACAATATGGATTTGACCGAAATAATGTGATTGCTATTGGTTATTCAAATGGTGCCAATATAGCTGCCAGTTTATTATTCCACTATCAAAACGCGCTAAAAGGTGCGATTCTGCATCATCCGATGGTTCCGAGAAGAGGAATTGAGCTACCCGACTTGTCCGGAAAGTCTGTGTTTATTGCTGCCGGTACAAATGATCCAATCTGTGCCCCGGAAGAAACTGAAGAATTACAAAGGCTATTGGAAAATGCGAATGCAAAAGTTGAAGTTCATTGGGAAAACAGAGGTCATCAACTAACAGCGGAAGAAGTTGAAGCCGCTGGTGAATGGTATTCCTTAGATATCAATTAATGACGTAGTAAGTTATTTACTCTAAGACAAGTGATTTTAGTGGTTGCGATGTATCATGATCAGGGACATGGCCCTATTAAAGTATTAGGATTAGAATCTGGTGTCAATATAACAGTCGGCTTACCGATTATCCGTACTAGCGTAGATCACGGTACAGCATTTGATATAGCGGGTAAAGGAATCGTAGATGAAAGAAGTATGCTGGAAGCTCTTCGGCAGGCAATCGAACTGGCGCCGAAAAAGTAATGAGAAAATATAAATAGGCCTCATATTGAGACCTGTTTGTATTACCGACAGAGGATTTTATTACACAAAAAAGAAAACAAGAAGACTCGTAATGCACTCATGTAAAGATTAGTGAGTACACTAGGAGTCTTTTTGTGATTCAAGCTTTACTAGCACTGGTACTATGTTGATAATTTTAAAGTGCCTTTGCGAGAAGTACGAAAATCATGTTTGCTTTAACTGTCACGAGTGTGTAAACCAATGCAAGTGTTCCTTACAAAGGCATCTTTATCAGAATCATGGCCTTAAGATTTCTTATTGTTATGAAAAATGATTCTAAAGTTACGATTATCCCTCTATTTATGAGATTTATATTATCAATTACTTACAAACACCAAGCGAATAGAATATGATTTGATAAACCTCTTATGGATAATACTGGTTTTTGACTAAAGGCATAGAGCCGATATACCCAATCATTTATAGATGAAAATTAAGTTCTTTTGACAATGAATTCTAAAGATGATTTCATTAAAGTGCCTCATTGGGAAAACTTTCGTTCTATTGGAAGTACCTGTATTGGAATGGTGGATCTAACAGTATCGTTTCAATCAGTTATTTTATAAATACTATAAATGAAATGGAGATGTTTTGGATGTCAGGAATTATTCGCGTAACACCCGCAGAACTTTCAGCGATGGCAAACCGTTATAATCATGAATCAGGCGAAGTGGCGTCACAGATCGGCCGTCTTGACGGTATGATCGGTGAGTTGCAATCAATGTGGGAAGGTGCATCAAGTGCAGCATTTGCTGAACAATATGAACGTCTTAAACCGCATTTCAATGAAATGAGAGAATTGTTAAGCGAAGTAGGTATTCAGTTAAATCGTGCAGGTGAAGCGTTGCAGGATGCGGATCAGCAGGTTGCCAGTCAAATCCGTGGTTAATCCAATCAATACAAATGTATGTAGGGGCGTCTTTTTCACAAGAAGAAGGCGCTTCTTCCCAATGGAGTGAATTTAATGTACATAGAAGTTACAGTTGACCTAAAAAAATACGATGGGAAGGTATTTGAGCTAAGGCTTTCCAATTATCATACATTGAAAAAACTTATTGATATCGCTTGGCAAGCCCAGTCTATTTCGGAAAGACAGCGTGAAGGTCATTGGGTTCGAATAATGAATAAAAATAAATCATTTCCTGGACATCTGACATTAGAAGATTGTGGTATCACAACAGGAGACAGGCTTGAAATCGTCTAAAGGGGAAATCTAAATGTCAAAAAAAGTAAGCGGTTATTTGGGAAAATTACTAGAAACAGAATTAACCAGAGAAGAGAATAAGGCTACATTCGTCTTTCAAAAAGAACGGATTGGTCTGAAAAACATCGCCATTTTAACATTTATAAAAGATATGGAACCAGAGATAAAAAAAGAAATTCTGATGACAGATGATCAATTGGTCGTCAATGCTACAATTCCAGAGTCCTATAAACCGTTTGAATCCATCCAATTAGAAGATGAAAAAACGAAATGGATCTTTTCCCATCAGCTGGTAGAGAAAGTCAAAACACATCCGTATTCCCGTCTGACAGTCGTCGTCAGTCCAGAAAATATTGTATATGACAGCGGAATGAAACCATTTTTCATCCATTACGGTGTATTGGATAGTTTACCGCCTATTGAACAGGATTCGGATAGGGTATGGCTTGAAACGAGAGCAGCTGTTGCGGTGGCGATTGATGGTTCTAAAACGTTTGATGAGTATCTGAAATACTCGGATGCGTTGAATTTGAACGAAACAGAAGCAACCATCATGTCCATGTTAGATGAAGAGATGCTGAAGTTGTATATAAAAGAACAGATTGAGCTGCTTGAGAAAAAAGAGAAGAATTTTATAAAACTACCGAGTAAGAAATGGAAGACTTGGAGATATACCTCATTAGGACTTGGCCTCATGTTGATTCCAGCCATTATATTTACAATTTATTATTTTGTTTATGAGAAACCAAAAAATGAAGTCTATTTGTTAAGTCATCAGCAGTTTTTATCTCAAAAGTACAGCGAGGTCGTTACCGTTCTAGAACCGCAAAGTGTCAAGAGTATGCCGTATGTAATTCTTTTTGAAGCTGCCCACTCCTATATCGTAAATGAAAAATTGGATGAAGAGCAGAAAAAGAATGTCTTGGCAAATATTACACTTCAAACGGATGAGGATTATTTGAAGTATTGGATCTACATTGGACGGGGAGAGGCTGAAGAGGCAATTGATATAGCCCGGTCTATGGAAGATGGTGAACTCATCACTTATGGTTTATTAAAAAGACGGGAAGAAATACAAGCTGAAGAAGATTTGACAGGCGAAGAAAAACAACAACTCCTAAGAGAAATCGATGATGAAGTAGAGGAATATGAAAAGCTGATGGAACAAGAAGAGAAATTAGAAAATGAAACGAAAACTAAGACTGAACGTCAGGCCGATGAAAAGCAATCGTCGACGCCGCAAGAAACTCAGAAAAACGAGGTAACTCAACCAGGGCCCCAGCCGGATCAAACAAAATCAGATCAACGCCAATCCAAACAAAAAAAGGTGGAGCCAGAGGGAGAACAGCCGGAATCTTGAGTGGCAATAAAAAGTGAAGAATTATAAAAAGCAGGTGAACGCTGTGATGGAACTTTGGCTCTATTGTGATCGGCATTATCAACGTGTCGAGATAAATGAATATGAATTTAAAAGTTTAAGTATTAGTAATTCGATTGAGGATAATGTAACGATTCAGACGTTCCCCTTTCCAAATGGTCCCATGGTGCTTGTGGAAGGAAAGGATGGCTTTGCTGTTCTTGAGGATGGGAAGAGACTGGGTTTTTTAACGAAGGATGAAGTCGTATCCATACCAAGAAAAGGGCGGGTTTTAGATCTTTATATTACCTCGGCACTTCGTCGTAAAAAGACCTGCTACATAGGTTACGAAAGGGATATCTCGTTCGGTATTAAAGATGATACCGCAACAATCAATCGTTTTGGAGATGATATTCCTCCTATCAGAAACAGTCATTTTTCATTACTTAAAACGTCTGAGGGATGGAGAATAGAGCAGGGGAAGGAATGCAGCCTGTATGTGAATGGTGAGCTAAAGGAGGGCAATCCAATTGTACACCTTGGCGATGTCATTCAATGGGCACTCATGGAAATGCATTTAGTAGATGAAGATGTTCTTGAGGTTCATTCTGTTACGGAGTTCAGCACAACGTTACCTGAATTCGAAATTCCGAGATCTGAAATGGCAAAAATGTACCCGGCATACAAAAGGACGCCAAGGATGATTTATGACTTGCCCACGGATAAGGTTTCCCTTACTTTCCCGTTACAGGAGAGCGAAGATACGGGGAGAGGGCTATGGCTTATCATTACCCCGCCCCTTGTCATGCTCATTGTGTTAGGGCTCGTGGCAGTATTTATCCCACGGGGTGTTTTTATCATCGTTTCTTTATCGATGTTTATGATGACTTTGGTCACATCAACAGTCCAATATTTCAAGGATAAAAAAAGAAGAAAATTGAATGCAGAAAAAAGAAAACGTGTCTATACAGCGTATCTTAAAAATATGCGTGAAGAATTGTATGGACTTTCCAAAAAACAGAAGGATGTACTTGATTTCCATTATCCTTCCTTTAAACAGATGAAGTATATGACAAGTCAATTATCGGGCAGAATTTGGGAGAAAACATTGGATAGCCATGATTCACTTGAGTTTAGACTGGGTACTGGTGATGTCCCATCCAGTTATACAATCTCGCTGTCTTCGGGTGATTTGGCAAATAGAGAGATTGATGATTTGCTGGAACAGTCACAACGTATCGAATCAGTTTTTAAAGAAATTACCAATACACCGATTGGTGCCGGGTTATCCAAAGGGATCCTGGGGTTGATTGGAAAGGAATCCATAGTTCGTAGAGAACTTAATCAAATTGTTGGTCAACTCGCGTTTTTCCACAGTTATCATGATATTCGTTTCATCTATGTTTTTAAAAATAGTGATTATCCGAAAGTGAGTTGGATGAAGTGGCTGCCGCATTTCACATTGCCGCATATGCATGCGAAAGGGTTCATTCATAACGAACAAACACGTGATCAGCTTCTATCTTCGATTTACGAAATTATCCGCGAGCGGGATGTGGATGAAGACAAAGGGAAAGTAATTTTCTCTCCCCATCTGATATTTATCGTCTCTGATTATCATTTAATAGCTGAACATATTATCTTGGAGTACCTGGAAGGGAAAAACCATGAAGAACTCGGGATATCAGTAATTTTCACTTCGACTGCACAGGAGCGGATGGTCGAGAACGTACATACGCTTGTTCGTTATGTCAATGAACGTGAAGGGGAGATTATCATTGATGCAAAGAAAGCGGTCCATACCCCGTTCATGTTGGATGATAATGACGAAGGAACAAATGAGCGGTTTGCAAGAATGTTAAAGACGTTGAACCATCAAGTCGGGATGACGAATTCCATTCCGAACTCTGTCGGTTTTCTTGAAATGTATGGTGTGAAAGAGGTAGAGGAATTACCTGTTGAGCAGTACTGGTTGACGAACGAATCATCAAAATCATTAGCTGTACCCGTAGGTTTTAAAGGGAAAACGGACTTGGTCCACTTGAACCTGCATGAAAAGGCGCATGGACCACACGGGCTCCTTGCGGGAACAACGGGTTCTGGGAAAAGTGAATTTCTACAGACATTCATTTTGTCACTTGCGGTGAATTTCCATCCTTATGAAGTCGCCTTCCTGCTAATCGATTACAAAGGCGGGGGAATGGCCCAACCGTTTAAAAATATTCCGCACCTTTTAGGAACCATTACGAATATTGAAGGAAGCAAAAACTTCAGTATGCGTGCACTGGCATCGATCAATAGTGAACTGAAGCGTAGACAGCGCCTTTTTGATAAGTACGAGGTGACCCATATTGATCAGTACACGACATTATACAAAGAAGAGATAGCAGCGGAACCTTTACCGCATCTATTCCTAATATCAGATGAGTTTGCCGAGTTGAAAAGTGAAGAGCCTGAATTCATCCGAGAACTTGTCAGTACAGCACGGATTGGACGTAGCCTCGGTGTACACCTCATTTTGGCTACCCAAAAGCCAGGGGGGATCATCGATGAGCAAATCTGGAGTAACGCCAGGTTCCGTGTCGCGTTGAAAGTGCAGGATACATCGGATAGTAAAGAAATATTGAAAAATAATGATGCAGCCTCCATTACCGTGACGGGCAGAGGATATCTACAAGTCGGAAATAATGAAGTTTATGAATTATTCCAATCTGCTTGGAGTGGGGCACCTTATTTGGAAGAAACATTTGAAGGGGAAGAGGAAGTCGCAATCGTGACAGATCTGGGGTTGTATCCACTATCGGGTATTGAAACCAGCCCTAATAAGAAGAAATCCAAAATGACGGAGATAGAGGCGGTTGCAAATCTGATCGTTCAGACACAGCAAAGGCTCGAAGTTGTGAAATTACCCAGCCCTTGGTTGCCGCCGCTACCGATGAGAATTGTGCGCGATGATCATCAGAATGCTTCTCCATTACAAGTTCCGATCGGATTAATTGATGAACCGGAAAAACAGAGCCAGACTCAGATATCCTATCATTTAATGGAAGATGGAAATATCGGCGTGTTCGGTTCTCCAGGGTATGGAAAATCGAATACACTTCTTAATTTGATGTTGCGTATTAGTGACATCAAAAGTCCTGAAGAAACAAATTTTTATATTCTTGATTATGGTAATGGTTCCATGTTGCCGCTGCGTCAGCTTCCACATACTGCCGACTACCTTACGTTAGGCGAAGATTTAAAGCGCCAGAAACTGCTTAAGCTCATAGCCAATGAAATTTCCCGGCGGAAACGTGCGTTTCAACAAGCCGAAGTGAGTAATATCAGAATGTACAATAATGTAGATTCTAACCCGTTTCCACTATGGTATATCGTCATTGATAACTACGATATTGTCAGAGAAGAGATGGAAGAAACTGAAATGTTGATGAATCAATTTGGTCGCGATGGACAGGCGCTTGGCATTTATCTGTTTGTAAGCGCAACACGTGCACAGTCCGTTCGACAATCACTAATGAACAATCTTAAAACAAAGATTGTTCACTATTTAATGGATTCTTCTGAAGCCTTTACTGTCGCAGGTCGTTTCCCGTTTGATTTGGAGCCATTCCCTGGACGGGTGGTCATTAAAAAGGAAGAAGCGTTTTTCGCTCAACTGTTCTTGCCGGCAGAAGGGGAGTCGGATTGGGAGGTTCTTGAATCAGTGAAGGAAAAGGTTCGATCAATCAAAGAGAAGTATAAAGAATATAAATCAGCGACAGCCATCCCGATGCTTCCTCTTGAATTGACAACGGACAATTTTGAAGCGTATATCGATAGCACCCAACAAAATGGACAGATTCCTATTGGGCTGGACGAAGAAATTGTCGAGCCTGTCACGGTCGATTTCATTAAAAATAATCACTGTTTACTGATAGGTCAGCAGCGTGGTAAAACGAATCTATTAAAAGTTATGCTGCACGCATTAGCAGAACAGGAAAAAGGTTTTATTGGCATTTTTGACTCCTTCGATCGTGCCTTGTCAACTTTCAGACAAGATGATGCCGTTGACTATTTGGAAACAAAGGAGCAACTGGCTGAATGGCTGAATGCAGTAGAACTATACTTTGAACAAGCGGAAGTGGCATATGTGGAACATCTCCAACAGGGGACTGGACCTGTCAAAATCATACCTTCTTATTTCATCATTGATGGTTATACAAGATTTTTACAGACGGTGGATAGTAGTATACAAGATCGGTTGTCTAAACTGATGAAAAAATACACTCATTTAGGATTGAACGTGATTGTATCCGTTAGTAACGCAGAAATTACAAAAGGGTATGATTCATTTACCAATGAGCTGAAATTAATTAGACAAGCTTTTCTCTTCATGAAGAAGTCCGAACAAACTCTGTTTACAGTTGCATATGAACGAAAAGAACCGGAATTACCGATGGGCTATGCTCATTACATTTTGAATGGGCATGACAAAAAAATATTAACACCTTTATGTAAGTTGGAGAGGAAGATTGTGCAATGAACAGCAGTAAGAGAAAACAGATTGGACTAATAGCTGGTATCCTATTAATTATTGCCGTGCCAATACTATTTTTTCAATTGTTGGGTGGCAGCCTCTTCCACAAGGATGGAAAGCAGAAGCGGATCATTGCAATTGTCAATGAAGACCTTGGGGATGCAAAAGAGGGAGAATCGATTGAAATGGGGAAGGAAGTTGTTTCCATCCTATCCGAAGATTCGCCGTATGAATGGAAAGTGATGGGGCGGGGGACAGCAACCAATGGATTGAAGTCCAGACAGTATGAGGCGATTGTCTATATTCCATCCGATTTCTCGGAAAATATCTTGTCCTACGATCAACAAAATCCGAAAAAAGCTGAATTCTCCTATCAAGTGCAACGGCAGAAGAATGGAGCCCAAAAAGAGAAAGCCTTACGTGAAATTGATAAGGCGACCAACAGGGTGAACGAAAAAATCTCTACTTTATATTGGAGTTATGTAGCACTTGAAATGGATCATATTAAAAAGGAATTTACGAATATCTTAGATAAAGAAACCGAGTTCCTGGATGTGATGTCCACTTACTATAAACCAGGTTCAGAGACACTTGCCGCTAAGATGAAACAACAGAAAGAGGGGATGGAAGAGCTTCGTTCAAGTATAGGTAATGCAAATGGTGACCATGAATCCAGAATTAGAGATACAGATACATTCGGAAAGCAATTGAATGAATTTGTAAACTACGTTGAGCAATACAAAGGCTTTCAGGGACAACAAAAAGAAATTCTGCTTCAAATGCAAAATAACAGTCTTGAGAAAATACAAAATACTGCGGCTTCGCAAATGCAACGTTTTAATGAATCTGCTCTTGCCCTTAAAGCGAATAATAAAGAGCTGAATACAAAAATCAATGAAGTGAATAACGTCATCGATGAGAATAAAGCAAAATTCGATGCGCTATCGGAATTACGCAAACAACAAGTCGATAGGCAAGTGAACGAACTCCTGGCTGTTCAGGGAGCGGCAATCGACCGTTATAATGAGACCTTATTAAGAAAGTTAGAAAAGGCGATGGCTGACGGGAAAAATGGATCGGACCAAACCGTGCCGGGAGATGTGGATGGACTTCCGCATCAAAAAAAATGGCAAACGATCAGGGATGGTCTGTCCAGTAAGACTCAGGAAAAAAACGCCAGGGCATTGCCGGATCTGATAGGTGAACAACAAAATATCACTAAACTCATAACAGAGCTTGCAGCATTAAAAACAATAGTGGGAGACGATGAAATAGGTACACAAATTTCATCGGAAATCACACAGCTCGAAACCAAGCTACAGGATGTAAAAGATTCTATTGCAAGTAAAGACAAAAGTTGGAGCGGTGTAAGTTCCGGGGATGTCACAGATTATAAAACAGCCACCTCAGAGTTCGGTGATCTCTATGAAAACTATGAAGCATTAAATGGAAAATACCAATCGGTTCAATCTATTTTGAAAAACAATTCGCCGGATCAAGTCAGTTTATTGTATGAAATAAAGATGAAAGAATCTTCCTTGCTAAACCATGCTGCCCTAAGTGCAGACAAGAAAAAGCAATTGGAGAAGCTTTTTAACCAGGGTCCTGCTAACAGTAAAACATCCTCGCTTATGGCTTATTATTCGAAATTGCAACAATTTGCATTCACATTAGATGAACGGCATCAGGGTGCACAAAGAGACGAGCTATTAAAGGATGAGATTTTGACAACACTTTTGGAAAGTATCGTTGACATCAGGGAAGAGGAACTGGAAGGATGGAATTCAGTAGGGAACGGTATTCCTGAAGCTGAGCTAGGAATGAGCAATTTAAGTTCTACTTTCGCTGCCATTATGTCCGGCTATGAAACGACAATGGAAGAACAGCATGTGGAACTGCAAAATGACTTGGATTCTTTGAACAATCAAGCAACTTCATTGCTCGCGCATATTAACTCCACTGAAGGGGAACCTGTTGAAACCGTTGGAGAGGGGCAAGTAATCGCAGGACAGCAAAACGTCGGCACTCAACTTGTTTCATTGAGCAGTGTAATGACTTCCTTATCCGAAAGACAGAATGGACTCGTCAATTACGCTGTGGATTTATATGGAAAAGCGAATGATATAAAAGATACATCCACTGTATTCAGTGATAAATGGGAAACGAATATTAGTGCCATGTCCACTTTCAAAGGGGATATACAGTCATTTCTTGCGAATACGTATGTAGATGGTCAAGAAAATGGATATGCATTCAACCATTTTGTGAACCCATTGGAGTTAAAAGGCGAAGCGACGACGACAGAGGAAGTGAAAAAAGTTCCGCCAGTGATTCTTTTTATCATTTTGCTGATTAGCAGTCTTTTGATAGGATTCTTTAGTCATCGTTATAAAACGGGCACCACCTGGATGAATTTTGGGCTGATCGGTTTCCTGTCTTTACTCGTGGGTCTGATCATCAGCCTATATAGCGTAAATATGTATATTTTAAGAGATGACCGTGCCATTGAATGGACTATTTTTACGATTCTATTATTACTGGCTGGAGCCGCCCTTATAGGTGCAGCACTTGACTTCAGCCAAACCACGGGATGGCTTGCGGGCATTGTCCTAATGTGCATGTATATTAGTCCATTATTAATTCTTGGTGTTCCAGATATAAAAATTCCAGATATTCTATCTGGAGTTTTCAATTCTATTAAATATGAACCCGAAACCCAGTTTATATGGGGAATTGTCATTACGGCAATGGTGGCTGCCGTTATGTTAGTAATCTCCTATTTCCTTAATAGGAATCGGGAAGTTGAAACTTCCATGGTGGAATAAGCGTATGAAAGTGAAAACAATGATTGTGGTAATTGTAATGTCCATGCTTATGTGGCAAGCCGCACCTTTGGTGGGGCTTGTCGATTCCAATGATACAATAAATGATTTGGAGCCAGTCATCTACGAAAAGCTGAAATTTAAAAAGAACACGGATTACTTGCACGATGATGGGAAAATAGAAATGAAGAACACAATAACCAATAGGCAATTTGAAATTCAGTTTGATGGCAGCAGGAAGCTTCCTGAAAAGGGGGATACATCCTATTTATTTCAAGAGGTTGTTCGTGGGGGCAAAAGCACTGTTGCTGCGAAATCTCTTGAAATTGGATTATTTACAAAAGGGAAATCCGGATTGCAAGAGAAACCTATAACTCAAATCCCTGATAGTTCCCCGAATAGAAATAATCTTAGGACACTCATTTTTCTAGGTTTAATTACACTTAGTTTGGTCATAATGTTCATTTTTTTCGTTCCTAAATTAGTTCAAGTATCTTCTAATGATGAAAGGAAATGGGGGAAGCGATAATGCTTTTTTACTACTATGCCTTGAAAGCAAAAAAACAAAGGGATGTAGAACGGTTAAATGCATGTCAGGGCGAGTTGCAAACGATACAAAGCGAGTTTACTGATAATGCGTGGAAATGCTTGGATCCGGAATTGACAACGATGACTTGGCAGGGGAAACATGCTAATGATTTTGAGGATATACGGAATTCGGGTATTCACTCGCCTTATCTGGAGATTACAGGGGAACAATTTGAAAAAGTATTTAATGCAATTATGACGAAGATTACAGAATTAATCGCCGAAATTGCATCTATTCAGCAAACGATTGACAGATTACTTGCCGAAATGGAAGCACGGAAGTAAAATGCAACTCAATAATCTGATGTATGGGAGGAATAGGCGTGTCAACAGAAATGAAAATCGTTTATGCGGATGTAGAAAATCAATTAAGTGAGATGCAGGGGGCTATCGAAGCGCTGGATCCAAAAGCGGCTCCCCCCATTACAGGAAATGCGTTGGATGTTGTTACGAAACTGACAGAGTTGTCCACGCAGTTAGAATCACTTTTGGCAAGTTATCAAAAGCTGCTGATAAATAATATTCAAACAACTGAGAAATCCGTTCAATTCATCCGTGAATCAGACGAGAAAGTAGCTGCCGGTGTTAGCGCTGCAGCATCCGGCAGGGGGAGTGCAATGAAATGAAAATAGTGAAGGTCAGTACATTTACGGAAGGAATTAAAACCAATATAGATTTACTGGACCGTCTTCAAACAGATACTAAAAAGATCGAATCCTCTATAGAAAAACTAGTTGGTATGGAAGAGTCACTGAAAGGAAAGGGAGGCAATGCAATCAGATCATTTTATAATGAATGTCATTTACCATTCCTTCAATTTCTGTCTCTATTTAATAGCAACTTCAATAGTACCCTTACACAAATGAAATCTGCACTTGATGCACTTGAACCCAATTCGGATGGATATATCCAAGTCAGCTTTTTGGAAGGTGAAGTAGAAGCCGGACTTACAGAGATTGCGAAGTTGACGGAAAGCCTGACTGATGAAGCCAATGTCATTATGGGTAAAGTTTCTGATATTATTTCCCTCCCTCTGCTACATGACGGAGATGTACAAAAAGGGGTGAAATCTGCAAAAAAGAATCGAGATGACACTGTTGCAGATGTTAATATGTTTGATTCTTCTCAAACAAATGCTTTAACCAGCGTGGAATCAGATTTGATGACATTGGAGCTTTGGCTAATGGATATCCAGTCCTTAATGCAAGAAAATTTAACAGATATATCTTTCCCGGCAGACATGTGGGCAAAATATGCTCCAACGACTCCCTTACAGATTGTTACAGAGCATCGCTTATCACCCGTAGGCAGTATGTTGACGAGCGGTGAGAAAAAGGAAGTCGGAAATGGCTATTTCAATCTGAATGATCTCAAAGGAATGAAAAAAATGGCGGGTACCACAACTGCTAAAGATAGAATCAGTACCGTCGACAAGCCTTTAGAAGAGCTGGCCAATGGAAATATTTCATGGCAAAGCAATGATGGCAATCATGTTATCAGTACAGGCAGCTCGATTAATTATCAAGATTTGGGTGTGAAGACGGATAAGATTGATTTATACGGGTATGACGTTCATTACACTGTAAGAGACGGTAATTTTATGGTTTTTAAAGATAACCCGAATTTACATTATTATACACAGGGAGCTGAGCAGGGGCAGTTCAACTACTTCGCGGGTAAAGCAGCCCAGACGACAGCCAATCTAATTGGAACGGGTGGGGTTTTTAAGGTACTTGGTAAAATTCCAGGCGCCAATAAAGCTGCGGACATCATAAATAAGAAAGCCCCAAAAGTAGGTTCAGGAGCCAAAACGATTGGTTCATATGAAATTCAGAAAAAGATTCCTGTTTGGGGTGAACTTATTGGCACCTCAGTTCCTGCCGTAGGTTCAAAAACAGTGATTCTATATATAAGTGAAGATGGAGATAAATGGTCAAAAAGGGTCCGTTTCGAAATTAGCCCGAAAGGTGAAGTCACTCCACATAAATGGGAAGTGAACTAATCGGCAAGTAGGGATGCTTTAGTAGAGGAGGTACGGTATGGGACCGATTCAAATCATTATTCTTTTCACAATTTTTATTATCGTGAAGAATCATATTTGGAAAAAAGGGGAAGAGAAATCGACTGCGTTAGGGACGATAATTGAAATTATTGTCATAGTAGTGATTGTCTTGGCGCTGGATTACTTTTTTCCGATATTAAGATAATGACATTTCAATTCATGTGTACGAAATAGAAACTGGATGTATCCATAATAAAATTTGCATCCACCTTGAATTTATTCCATCCACAAAAATGGAATGAAACCTTTAGTTACGATGGTAAATTCAATATTATATTGCATGTTGGGGTGAAATCATTGAAAGTACTGGATGTTGATTTATTTCAAGAAGGGGTAGAACAGAACGTTAACATGTTGAACCGGTTACAGAATGAAATAGATTCCATCTTCCTTTCAGTTGAGGAATTCGTTTCGATGGATGAGTCATTGAAAGGAAAAGGCGGAGATGCAGTCCGTGAATTCTATGCGGAATGCCATTTGCCGTTTCTTCTTTTCTTTAAGACCTTTCAAGAAACATTCATTCAAACCTTGACTTCTATGGAAGCAGCGCTGTATTCCTTTGAGCCGGTCTCTTTCGGATTTATCCGGGAGAGTTTTCTGGAGGGGGAAATAGAATACGGCTTAACGGACATCGCAAGGGTGACCGAAAGTATGACGGATGAGGCAAACAGTATTATGGATCAGGTGGCGGATATCGTTTCCTTGCCCCATCTAAACGATCGCGAAGTGTCAGAAGGGGTACACCAAGCGAAAATAAAGCGGGATGACACAAATACCAGATTATATGAATTCGATGCATCCCAAACGAATGCTCTTTCGACAATTGAGCAGGATCTGGCAACCATGGAGATATGGCTTTCAGATATTCAAGGTCTGTTTACATCGGGACTGACAGATATCAATTTCCCGGCAGATCAATGGGCAGCCTTAACGACTGGAAATACATTATGGAAAGACCTCATCGCAAGGACAATGCCGATGGGCAGCCTTCCAACCATGATGAATGGAAATGCTTCTATTCCAATTCCATACGGACCGGAACAATTTGACGGAAATCTGATCTGCATCGCACCGTCCGGTGACATGTCCGATGAAAAAGTCAGCGGATCAGTAAACACAGGTGTTGAAATCGCACAGGGCGTAGGAACAGGACTATACGATGTAGGAAAAGATCTTGTGACAGGTATCTGGGATCTTTTCACGAAACCTAAAGAAACAATCGGAGGGATGGTCCATGCCGTTTCACATCCAGTGGAGACGTTCGATTATCTAAAGACGGCCATTGTGGAATCTTATGAACGGGATGTCACAAACGGCGATGCCTATTCCCGTTCCCATTGGTTCTCCTACGCTATCGGTACAACCGTTACTTCAGTTGTCGGAACAAAAGGGGCAGGTGCTGTTGCGAAAACAGGCCTCACTTCAACGAAAGCCGCAGTACAAAAAGGGACAATAGCTACACAAAATGCTCTCAACTCGCCGAAATTAGCCAACCTGTTTCCATACGGCCCCCAAATGCAAGTCGCCATGCCCGGCGGAGTGCCTTATAATGTGATGAACGGTCCTGTCGTGAGAGATCAACTCATCTCCCAAGTGAAAATGGAGTTGGGTGTTAAGGGTGGGGGTAAAGAAACTTATCAACACCTAAAAGACTATAAGAACAATAAATATTTTACTCGAAGTGTAGAATATAATGCAGGTAAAGATGGTACAGGATTTACTTATAAAGTATACCAAAGAGGAGATGTTAATTGGGATATGGTCCGAACAAAAGGGGCGAAAAAAGGTCGTGGGTTTACAAATGCTGAAGCATCGGCGAAGTACGGTCTTGCTCCTATTCTTGATGATGCAGGTAGTGTTGCAACATTGCATCATTCACAACAAAAAGGTGTTGGACCATTATATGAAGCTTCAACTAGGTATCATAATATCAGTAATGCTAAAAGAGCTCCACTACATCCTTATAAAGGAAAGTTAAACCCGTCTTATCCAATGGATGAAACAACTAGAGGAGCGTTTCAAAAAGTAGATTCTATTAATTATTGGAAGATACGAGGAAAAGAAGCTTTAGGAGGAAAATAAAATGAGTATTTTGCCTGATAAACTAGATGAAGTTCTTGGAGAAGAAATATATATACGGGAAGATAGAAATTTAGTGAAGGATGCATTAATAAGGCTAGATGTAGATGCATCAGATACTTTCCAAGAATTTTATAACCAGTATGAAGGACCCTTTTGGGAAGAATTTGTACCATTTGAATTACTGGATATGGTAGATGAAGTAAATAATATTGAATCATACACACTTATTTCTAGAAAAGAACACGGTTTTCCGAAGCAGTATCTGGTTTTAAGTGAAATGTCAGCAAATGCTATATTAGTGCTTGATACTGTAACAGATAACGTTTATATAGTTAATTTTGAGGGTGGAGATGAACTGCTTTTAAAAGGAGAGTTAAAGGCAAGTTGGTCTTCGTTTAGTGAGTTTTTGAAGGCGTATTTTAATTGTTAATTAACGTTTACTAATAGAAAATTTACAGATATTCAAAAGAGTAAAGGGAAGCAAACAGGTACTGGTCAAGCATGGTTTCCTGAAAATTGGTATAAGGAAGATATAGGGAAAGCCGGAGAATATGTAACGAATATGCCTGGACACAAGAATATTGCTGATGGTGTAACAGTATTCGGTGAATACAATGGTGTTAGGGTAGGCGTAATCAAAACAAATGGAGAGATAAGAACGATTTTTCCAGATAGTATGTACAAATAATGATATTTTGTATCAAGAGAGATTCATCCTGGTTTCCAAGCAAACACCTTGATTGGCTAAATGCCTTTCAAGGTATTTTTTATTGTTGGTGGGAGATACCCAGTGACGAATAGTTCAATTTTTATGCAGAGAAAATGAGTAACTCCTGTAATTAAAACAAGCGGGTGTTACACCACAACTTAGTCAAGTGCAGTAATAGAATTAATACCAACTGATTTGCATGGAAATATTCCGCATATTGGTTCAGCATCAGATTTACGGGGAGGGTACTAAAAAGTGGAACAATTTAAAAAAAAGCTAGAAACAATAATTGATTTCGATGTAAAAGAAATTGAAATTAGTAGGAATGAAGACCATATAAATAATCTAGAAGGAAAATATAATATGAAGTTACCTCAAGATTATTCATTTTATCTGCAACATTATGGTAATGATTATATCAAGGAAGATTATCACTTTATTCCTCCAGAAGGTTTGTCAAATAAAATTAAGCTAACGCAATTTGAAGTAGACTCATTTTATGGATTATATAATGATGAAAATAATATTGAGGACAAGATAAACTTTTATAAAGATTTATTACCAGCTGATTTAATTCCTATTGCAGATTTACCAGGAGGAGATTTAGTTTGTATTGGAATAAAAGATGACACACAAAATAAAATCTATATTTGGTTTCACGAAATGGATGGAGAAAATATATATTTAGTATCTGACTCTTTCAAAAGTTTTATAATGAACTTTAAAAGGATAAATGTCGAAGGAAATAATTTGGGAAATGTTAATTTAAATATGAGTAATAAGTTAAATGCATTTCTAACTAATGCATCTAAAAAAATGAAATGATGATAAGTTGCTTAAGTATTATATCCAGAAACCTTGTTTGGCTAATGTCTCTCAAGGATTCTTTTTTAATTAAGGGTACCTGTGCAAGAAACTATTATTTTTGTTTAAACATTCGTGACAATTTAAACAATCATGAATGAGTGAGCTTTTGTGTTTGTTTCTCTCGCAGGTACCTTATTGCAATGCCGATGGGCAGCTTCCCAACTATGATGGATGCAAATGCTTCTATTCCAATTCCATACGGCCTCCAAATGCAAGTCGCCATGCCCGGCGGAGTGCCTTATAATGTGATGAACGGTCCTGTCGTGAGAGATCAACTCATCTCCCAAGTGAAAATGAAGTTGGATGCTAAGGGTATAGATAATGCTAATAGGCTTATTCCAGGTACACCTGGTGTTGTTACAGGAGGTGATTCTAATAAGTTAGGAAAAAATATGTTGGAAGATATGGGGCTTAAACGTTCTACAAAATGGAGTGGATATCAAGCACAACATATTATTCCTTCTGAAATGGCAAAAGACTCTGTTATACAAAAAGTTGGAATGAATTTTGATGACTCAACAAACGGAATTTTTCTAAGAGTGCTAGATAATGATATAAGTACCATGTCTAGGCATAGGAGGTATCATTCTGTTTATAATGAAGTAGTTGAAAGAGCATTAAACAGAATGGATATAAATCAAAACGTTGATAATTTACAAAAACAAGTATACGGGTTACAAAGTAATCTAAGAAAATTACAGGAGAAAGGTTTACCTTTGTACCCAAGTCAAGGTGCAACAGTAGAACTTTGGGAAAGAAAGCTTAAACAGTTCGAAAAATAATTGTATGTAAAAATATGGTAAGGGGGTAAGTATTTATGGATGAAAAAGATATTATTTTCCTTGAACAGTTACTTTATAATACAAATAAAGATTATGTAGTAAGCCAGTTAAAGAATATAGACGAACCTTTATTACTCCATTACTTTGCTGCCAATTATAATTGGAATAGTGGGTTTGATGTTCCAACAGTCATCTTTAAAAATGAGGCTTGTGATTTAGGGACAGGTTTACTAATGTTCCATTATGCAGACGGCTATCGTTTGTTAGAGAGTTCAGATGAAATTTCAAGTTCTTCATTAGAGGAATGGAAAGTTTTTTTGAGAAAGATTTATAATAAACTATTAAGCTTTGACTTTAAATCACAAGACATTTCCTTTGACCCTGAATTAACAAAAATTCAAAAATATAAGTTAAAAAAGAATAATCCAGACCTTCCTGATGTTTTAATTAGTAAGTCTCCAGGCAAAGAGATTGATATACCTAAGATATGATGTGATTTATTAGAAACCTTGATAGGCAAAGTGCCTTTCAAGGTTACTTTTTTGTGTGGGGCTACCTAGTGCCGAATAAACCGCTTCTTATTTAGAGAATGGAGATAACCCTCGTAATCCTGTGTTTTACTCTTACTATCAACAAAAGCTAAAAGAAGGGAAATCGAAGTCACAAGCCCTCCTCTGCATTATGAGAAGATTAGTCAGAATTATCTATGGTATGATGAAAAATAAAACGGTGTATT
>NZ_JARICI010000036.1 GCF_029257255.1 Sporosarcina sp.
AAGAGGACTTGAACCTCCACGGGTTATTCACCCACTAGGCCCTCAACCTAGCGCGTCTGCCATTCCGCCACTACCGCTTTGTTTTAGCGACAAACTCTATTATACATGACTGATTTAATAAGTCAACTACTTTTTTTAAAAAATGGTGAGCCGTACAGGATTCGAACCTGTGACCCTCTGATTAAAAGTCAGATGCTCTACCAACTGAGCTAACGGCTCGTTTTAAAATAAAAACGATGTAATGGAAATGGCTGGGGTAGCTGGATTCGAACCAACGAATGACGGAGTCAAAGTCCGTTGCCTTACCGCTTGGCTATACCCCATTGATAATCTGTTAAACAGATCTCCAGGCATTCATTCTATTTACTAAAGTGACCCCTACGGGATTCGAACCCGTGATACCGCCGTGAAAGGGCGGTGTCTTAACCGCTTGACCAAGGGGCCTAAGTTTTATTGTCCAGCAAACTGATGTGCGATTTGTTTCGCTTGTCTCAGTCGACTTTTCCTATTATAGACAGGCCTGTCCTGTTCGTCAACCTTTTTTATCAATCTTTTTTTATAAAACTTTCATGATCTCGCAAAAACATTGATTCTATAGGGTTTATAGCGCTAAATCTTTAGGTGTTTTTTAAAATACGTTTGGGGCATTTCCTATCAGGCATGCAAGAGTATTATGCAAAAGGTTTTCTATTTCTGGTTTCATCATCTGACCTTTCTACATAAATAAAGAGACAAACATAAAAATCTCACTTCCATGCTTGTCTCTTTTCTGTTTATTCTTCTTTCACAATTTCCCCTGCGCATTTACCGCAGCGATATTTCTTGCAGTCCATACGTCTTCTCCTACGGTATTCACAGCCGCAAGATGTACAGCGATATAAATGAACAGCTGCGCTTCTCACCTTTGGTTCAGCCAGAGGTTTACAGTGGCGCGGTGAATCTGTTATTTTCAGTAGATTTCTGAAATCTGCATCGCCGTGCTTGTAACCTTTGCCTTCTAAATGCAGGTGATAGTGACAGAGTTCATGTTTGACGATCCCTACAAGCTCTTGTTCATCGTGCATTTGCACAACAAGCGGATTAATTTCTATAAAATGGTTACCCAGTTTATAGCGCCCGCCTGTCGTGCGCAACCGTTTATTGAAAATAGCCTGATGGCGAAATGGTTTATGAAAGATGTCGAGTGAAATGTGCTCGACTAGTTCCTGTAATTGTTCATCCGACATAATCATTTACCCCTTTATTTGTTCAAAGGAACCATGGAAAGTGCAATTCGGCCTTTTTGACGATCAACTGAATCAATCCAAACGGTGACGATATCGCCGGAAGCTACGACATCTAATGGATGCTTAACGAAGCCTTTTTTCAATTTGGAAATATGGACAAGGCCGTCTTCCGATACTCCTATGTCTACGAATGCGCCGAAATCCACTACATTGCGTACAGTTCCTTGCATTTCCATTCCTTCGTGCAGATCTTTAATATCCAAAACATCCGCTTTTAAGAGCGGCTGAGGATAGTCGTCACGAGGATCACGGTTAGGCCGCTGTAATGTATTGATAATATCCTGAAGAGTGATTACCCCTACATCCAGCTGAGCGGCTAATTGGGATAGATTCATATTTGCTAATGCTTGTGTTGCCTCATCAGTACCCAGTTGTTTTTTATTCAGCCCCGCTTCTTTTAGAACTGCTTCCGCAATCTTATAGCTCTCTGGGTGAATTCCAGTTGTGTCAAACGGCTCTTTCGATTCAGGAATACGCAGGAATCCGATTGCCTGCTCATACGTTTTCAAACCGAGTCGCGGCACTTTCTTCAAATCTGTGCGTTTTTCGAACTTGCCAGCTTCTTCTCTCGCTTTAACGATATTTTCCGCCACTGCTTTAGATAATCCTGACACATACTGTAATAAAGAGGAAGAAGCCGTATTGACATTGACGCCCACTCGGTTCACTGCTGTCTCTACTACGAACGACAATGATTCCGACAAGTTTTTCTTAGCTACGTCATGCTGGTACTGACCTACCCCTATGGAACCCGGATCAATTTTCACCAGCTCAGATAGCGGATCTTGCAAGCGGCGGGCGATAGATACCGCACTTCGCTGCTCTACTTGTAAATCAGGAAACTCTTCTCTAGCTTGCGGTGATGCAGAGTAGACACTGGCTCCCGCTTCATTGACTATAACGTATGAAACCGGTTTATCAGATTCTTTAATGATGTCAACGATGAACTTCTCGGATTCCCGTGAAGCTGTCCCGTTGCCGATCGCGATGATGGAAATCGGATATTTCTCCAATAAATCATTAATTATTTTTTTAGATGCTTCCTTTTGCTGCTTCGGCGGATGAGGATAGATGACGGAAATATCATGGAGCTTTCCTGTCTCATCCACGACTGCCAGCTTGCATCCCGTTCGGAAAGCAGGGTCGAGGCCAAGAACCGTTCTGCCTTTTAGCGGCGGCTGCAATAGCAGACTGCGAAGATTTTCCGAGAATACATGGATGGCTTGTGTTTCTGCTTTTTCCGTCAGCGCTGCACGCACTTCTCTCTCAATAGAAGGAGCGATTAATCGTTTGAATGAATCTTCCAGCGCTTCTTTTATATAAGGGGCCGATGGCGAGCTTGTCCGTTTGAGATATGTACGCTCTAAATCCCCAACAATACGCTCAGTGGGAAAAGTCACGCTGACACGCAATACATCCTCTTTTTCTCCGCGATTGATCGCCAATACTCTGTGAGGAACGATTTTATTCAACGGTTCTGAGTAATCATAATAGTTTTCAAAAACATTACGCTCATCTTCTGCACCTTTTTTCAGATTCGCTGTCAGATGCCCAGAAACCCAAGAAACTTTACGTATTTTTTCACGCATCGATGCATCCTCTGAAACTCGTTCTGCCAGAATGAACTTGGCACCTTCCAGAGCATCTTCTGCTGTATTTACTTCTTTTTCAGGATTAATATAGTTTTGCGCTGTCTGTTCAATTGCTTCATTAGTTTGCATCATTATTTGATCCGCCAATGGCTCTAAACCATTTTCAATGGCTATCATTGCTTTCGTTCTGCGTTTCTGTTTATACGGACGATAGAGGTCCTCGATTCGCTGTAGAACCGTAGCTTTTTCAATATCAGCTTTGAGCTGATCACTGAGTTTGCCCTGTTCTTCAATTAAGCGGATAACTTCTTCTTTTCGTTGCTCTAGCGATTTTACGTAATGATAAGAGTCTTCTATGTCTTTTATTTGGACTTCATCTAATGAACCCGTTGCTTCTTTTCGATATCGGGCAATGAAAGGTACTGTGTTACCTTCTTCTAATAGTGCGATAACGCTTGCAGTTTGACGTTTGCCAATACCCGCCCTGCTCGCAGTTGCTTCCATAAGATCAATCGACAATACAACCACCCTTTCTTCTTTCCATATAATAGCATAGGTTCAACGTATATTCCCGTTAAAACGGTCGGGGTTATTCGGCAAAATGCGCACATAAAAACCCGCCTCAACTTAATGAAGCAGGCTGGCCGCGATGAATGTCGCGTCGTCATTATCGTCAATTGTCTTTTCAATTTTCTTGTACAATTGATATGGCGTAGAGTTTTCCTGAAGGTATTTCTTCGGGCTTCGCAGACTGACACCATCCGAATGCAAAAAGAATCGATCGTTCTTGTTATAAGGATAACGCTGTGTGCGAAGTGATTGCGGACGTCCTGATAAGTAACCCATGACTGGTAACGGATAAATCATCTGACCATTTGATTGCAGAATATATATACGGATATTGCCGACACAACTATATTCCAAAGTTTGTTGAGCAAAATAAACTTTTACAATACCGACCGCCGCGCCACGCTTATGGAACATCAGCTTATTGCAGCGCAGTAACAAATCGTCAGGTGATTCATGATGATACTTTTTCAAGACTTCCGGAATTACCTGAGCAGATTCCATGGCATCTGTACCACTTCCCAGACCGTCTGCAATTGCACAAATGAAATAGTCTTCTTCTGAATGAATGTAGTAGGCATCCCCAGAATCTTTATTCCCCTTTTTTGACTGTTGATAGATATACGCTTCTACATATTCATTCTCAAAGGTTTCCACTACTTTGCACCACCACTTGTTAATATTACTTCCTGAAGTTTCTTAATTGCTTTTCGCTGAAGTCTCGATACATGCATTTGAGAGATATCCAGCAATTCTCCAGCTTCTTTCTGACTCATCTGGTCAATATATGTATACTGGATAATCTGTCGTTCGCGTTCACTCAGAACGTTCAATGCATTCATTACAAGCATCCGCTGATCTGTTTTTTCAAATCCGTCATCTGTTTCGCCTATAATATCCAGCAGGGTAATCGTCCCACCTTCTGAATCGGCATCGAGCGTATGGTCAATAGACAATGCCTGATAGCTTCTACCCATTTCCATTGCTTCTAACACTAGTTCTTCATCTGTTTCAAGGTACTCAGCTATTTCGTATACCATTGGCGAGCGTTGGAATTCTGTTGTCAAGGCTTCAACTGCCGCTTTAATTTTCGGTCCTAGTTCTTTAATACGTCTAGGCACGTGGACAGCCCATGTTTTATCGCGCAGAAAACGTTTGATTTCACCAATAATTGTAGGAACCGCAAATGCCTCAAAACTTCTGCCTTGCTCCGGATCGTAACGGCGAATTGCACCTAATAACCCAAGCATTCCTGCCTGAACGATATCTTCATGGTGGGATTGGCCACGTGAATATTTTCGCGCAATCGAATGAACTAATCGTTCATAATGAAGGACTAGCTCTGTCTGTGCATGGTCGTCATTCGTTTCTTGGTATTCATGAATCCATTGAATGACTTGTTTTTTCGTTTCCTTATCACGAGAAGACTGTTGGTTTGACATGTCCTTCTCCCCGCTCTCTGCCCAAATATTTGGTCATGAATACGATGACACCCTCCCCATGATCG
Organism: Sporosarcina sp.; assembly: GCF_029257255.1. Taxonomy (GTDB): domain Bacteria; phylum Bacillota; class Bacilli; order Bacillales_A; family Planococcaceae; genus Sporosarcina. The sequence continues at coordinate 4,953 of NZ_JARICI010000036.1, forward strand.
ATCCTCACTTCATCCATTAATGTTTCCATTAAGTACAGACCTAATCCACCTTCTCTCAAAGGGGAGTCTTCATTCCATTCTTGGTAGGGTCCTACTTTTTTCTTTGTTTCCTCGAAATCAAAGCTTCTGCCGTGATCGGTCACGACGATTTCCAGTCGATCTTCATAAAGGGCGCAGCCTAAAATCACTTCACCCGCTTTCTCGTCATTATAGGCGTGCTGTACCGCATTCGTCACAGCCTCACTTGCAGCAATTTTCAAATCCTCAATTTCATCATATGTAAAACCGATGCGACTCGCCAAACCAGAGATCGCTAACCGGGCTACACCGACGTATTGAGGTTTTGCTGGGACTTTTACTTCGATGTAATCAAATGCTTGCATCATGTTCGCCACCTTCAACTTGTTCTATCTGCATAATGTCGCTCAGACCTGTAATTTCAAATAAGCGATAGAGGCGCTGATTAAGCCCTTTGATCACTAATTTCCCGTTATGCGCAGTGATTTCTTTGTAAAAACCAACAAATACACCTAAACCGGTACTATCCATATAATTCACTTCGGATAAATCCAGTTCCACATCCATACCTTCAGCCTGCTCTATTTGCGCCAAACGTTCTTTCAACTTTGGTGCTGTATAAATATCAATTTCTCCAATGATTTTAAAATTATGGACTAAGTCCTTGTCAACTTGCTCAACTTGTAAATTCATTTCGCCACCCCGATCGGTTTCTCTATTTTTTCAATTCATGTGCATCCCACGTAACTTGCTGCACACTTCTTGTTTTATACCCGCTTTCCAAATCTCTAAACCTTTACTTCGTTTTTTTTAAGATAACTAATGTGAAATCATCACGAAGCTTATAGTCTTGCATTTTGGAAAGTTCGTTAAATAAATAATCGACCATTGCCTGCGCATTTTCTGTCTTTACATCCAGCAGCAAATCTTCAATTACATCCATTTCAATAAAGCCTTCTTCGGTTCTCGTTTCACTTACTCCATCTGTCATGATGACGATAAAGTCGTCTTCCTCAAGCTGAACTCCACGTTCTTCGTACACTGCCTCTTCTTTTACTCCAAGCAGAAGGCCCTTACTTTCTAGCAGACTAAACTTCTTTTCAGCGGCACTATAAAAAAGTGCCGGCTCATGCCCTGCCGACGAATAGCGAAACGTTGCTGTGTCCGCATGATACTTGCCGTAAAACATAGAGATAAACATTGAATCCGATATACTTTGTTCAATCATTTTATTGATGAAACTTAAAACTTCTGACGGATCTCTCTTTTCATAGCGTAAGCTGTCCATCCCGAACTTGACCATGGACATATGCATGGCTGCAGACATCCCTTTTCCTATAATGTCTGCAACTGCCATGCAGACTTCATTGGAAGTTTCATTAAGGAAGTAAACGTAATCACCGTTCATTTGCTTTGCAGGTTTGGATATCCAACCAATATCCAGACCCTTCGCCTCAGGGGTCGCTGTCTGCAACAGTGTATTCTGCATTCTCACCGCAATGTCCATTTCCATTTGGATGGCTTCTTGTTTGCGGATCAAACTTTGATGCTCTTGCAAAGCCAGTCCATAATGAATCATCATCTCTATCAAAAAATCAAAAGAAACGCTGACATCAGAAGGTAAATCTTTTATTAATTCTTCAATAGAATTTTTGTGAATACTGATTACATCTTCAGGCGCGATATTCTTATCGATAAAACTGCGGCTGAACTGCTGGCCCAGATAGAGATCTTTTTCTCCCTGGGAATGCAGAAAATTCTTTAGCATTTGTTTATATTGTTCCCCAGCCTCCTGCGGCAATGTTCCTCAACTCCTAGTGCAACCATTTCGTCGCTGTAATGGTAGTGCCAACACCCACTTCAGTTTCGACACGGAAATCATCCATTAGCCTTTTGACTCCTGGCATACCTGCTCCCAGCCCACCGGAAGTCGTAAAGCCGTCTTCCATGACTTTCTGCAAATCTGCAATTCCCGGTCCTTCATCTGACGCGGTAATGATCAATCCGGCCCGCGTACCTACCCGTACCGGCTCAATCTCAATCTTGCCTTTCCCGGCATAAAGATATATGTTTCTCGCTAACTCACTTATAGCAGTAGTGATCCTCGCTTGGTCCACCGTTCCAAACCCCGTACTTTTCGCTTCGTTACGGCCAAGCTGTCTCGCTGCAACAATGTCCCATTCCGTATTGATCTCTATAGAAGACCTGTGGTTCATGGTCAGGCCTCCAATTCTCTAGTCAATTTCTCTAGCCCGTTTTCTAAGTCTAAAGCTGTTGTCACGTTCTCCAATCGGATGCCCAGTTCAATCAGCGTAATCGCTACAGAGGGCTGAATACCCGTGATGACTACTTTTGCGCCCATCAAGCTTGTCATATGAATTACGTCGCCCAGTACTTTGGCGATAAATGAATCAATGAAGTCAATCGGCGTTAAGTCAATTACAACTCCGCGGGCAGAGGTTTTATGCAATTGATCTAATAAATCTTCCTGGAATTGAAGAGCTGTCTGATCATCCAGCTCCACTTGAATGGATACGATTAATGTGTCTTTTAGTTTAAGAATCGGTATTCGCATCTTCATACTACTCTTCCTCCTCCACTATCGTACGACCTGTCATTTCCAGCGCCTTTTGCATACCGCGCCGCAATGTGCTCGTTGTTGAAAAGTCTGTCAGATTAATACCTAGTGTCACGATTGTCTGTGCGATTTCAGGACGGATACCGACCAGCATACATTTAGCGCCTACCAGACGTACTGCATCTGCGGCTTGAATAATATGGTGTGCAACCATTGTGTCTACTACAGGGACACCTGTGATATCGAGCAATACAACTTCCGCCCGTTGCTTGACGACACCTTCAAGCAAGTTTTCCATAATTAATTTCGCACGCTCTGTATCGATTGTTCCGACTAATGGCATGACAGATATTTTATCGAATACTGGAATTAAAGAAGCCGACAATTCCTGCAACGCAATTTTCTGCAGGCTGTCCGTACGTTCCCATTTCGTTGAGTATTCTTCAATAATACTTTCACGCAAAGGATTAATCCAGCGTGAGAAAATCCCAACACCTTGCCGCAAATTTGCATCTGATAAAATACCCTGCTCGAAAAACAATTCATAAACCACAGATGAAAACGTATCAATTGCCCGGTTAATAAATTTAATTGACCAGCCGAAATGTATGATTTTCTCAGTAAACTCGTCCAAACGTTCTTTATCTACTTTTTCACGGTCAGATAAATTCGAAGTCATTAATTCCGTAAATTCTCTGCTCGTCGTATCCACCACACTGGCTGGCATTAAATCTAAAAAGCGTTCAGAAAAGTTATCTTTCATTTGCTCTATCCATCGGCTCGTAATGATATCTATATTTTCTGATATCCCTTTTCTCATAACCTCGTTCATGGCTATTTGTTCCTCCCTACATCTTCAGTTATCTCTATTGTAACGAAAATTCGTATAAACTACATGTATTTTGCGGTTTTTTTATCAACAAAGCTCCCCCGAAGAAAATGCTAGAACCGCTCCGAGTGCCTGTCCCATGACTTTTACAACGATTTCAAGTTGCTATATTCATCTATACTAAAAAGAAAACACTATAACCTATTGGTTATAGTGTTTTCGAGTAAGCAGCCATATATCTTGCTGTTGTCTGCGTGTGTGAAAAACTGTAAGTAGAATATGTATGCTAAAATTTAATGAGTCCGAAGCTTACTTGCAGCGCTTCGTCAACCTGCTTCATTAACGTCTCATCTAAGTGTGTAATTTTGTCTGTGAGCCTGGACTTGTCGATGGTGCGGACTTGCTCGAGCAGGATCACTGAATCCCGCTCGAATCCATGCCGTGCCGCTGTAATTTCGACATGTGTCGGCAATTTTGCTTTTTGTATCTGCGCAGTAATGGCTGCTACGATTACTGTAGGACTGAACCGGTTTCCTATATCATTCTGAATGATCAAAACCGGCCGTGTCCCTCCCTGCTCAGAACCGACTACAGGTGACAAATCTGCAAAAAAGACGTCTCCGCGTTTAATTGCCAACTTTTCATCCTCCGGTGACGCAACGTTCCACGGTATGCTGTGCTTCAAATTCCGCATATAAACATTCTGCCGCGATATTGAGGTTGATCTGCGACATTTCAACATAGCCTCTGATCATAGCTTCCCGCAATAAAGAAGCCTCACCACTCTCCATATGTCTCTCTGTTGTCATATAAACGAAATCATCCTGCATCTGTTCCCGTTGAAAGATTGCGTCTTCATTTTGCTGTTGCAATCTCTTTGAGGCTATACTTACTATTCTTTTTTCGTTTTTATTCGTACGCAACTTGAGCACCTCCGACAAACCCATCCCTTTTATTTCTATATCAAATCTATCTTACCATTGAACTGCTAATATGAAAAGACATGGTTTGAACTCTTCTGACAAGAAATGCAAGTTTATTCAGTAGTTTGTCGAAATGAAGGATGCTGCTTCGAATGTTTTCATTAGTTTTTAGTCTTTTTATTTGTAAACTCTTGGAATACGCTCTGAAAGCATTACGGCTATTTCGTAAGGGATGGTACACAGTCGTTCTGCCCATTCTTCCATGGTGATTTCTTCGTCTCCCTGTTTACCAATCAAAGTTACTTTCTCACCTTCCGGAAATTCGTGCGGCAGCTTCACCATGCACTGATCCATGCAGATCGTGCCCACAATTGGTACCCTTCTACCGCCCACTATTACTTCTTGCCCTGTTAGCGCACGTTTCAAACCATCTGCATAGCCGATCGGCAATGTACCGATCCAGTCGTTTTCTGACGTAATATATTTCCCTCCATAACTGATCCCCTCACCTGCCCGGACCTTTTTCACATAGGACAGTTCGGTTTCAAGCGTCATCGCTCTTTGCAGCTTAAATGGCATTTTTTTAGCCACAACTGCAGAAGGCGCGATACCGTACAGACTGATACCAAAACGGACAGCGTCCAATGAATACTCAGGAAAAATCAGCGTCCCGGCACTGTTAGATGCATGAACGAGACGCGGCTTCTCAGGGAAAACATCCACTAATTGCATAAACTTTTGAAACTGCAAGTCAGTCGGCTCTGGTCCTTCTTCATCCGCCCGCGCAAAATGGGTAAATGTTCCGTCAATCGATAGGTTTTCAGACTGATTAATCGCTTCGATAAGCCTTGCCAGCTCTGTTTCATTCCTGACGCCAATCCTACCCATTCCGCTATCGATTTTCACATGGACTTTGCACTTTTTATTGAAACGCTGCAGGTCGCCAACTTTCTCCGCCCACACAACACTTGTTACAGTAACTGTAATATTTTTCTGGGCCGCGTACTTTGCAAACGATACAGGAGACGGCCCCAGCACGAGAATATCAGTCTGCGGATCGTGCTTCCTGAGCGCCAGTGCTTCATCCGGCGTCGCAACAGCGAACATTTCTGCTCCTGCTGCGAGCGCCGCGGATGAAGCTTCTGCCACCCCATGTCCATAACCATCCGCTTTCACGACGGCTATCAGTTTCGTTTCATTCGGGAGATAAGACACTACTTGTTGTGCGTTATGCTTTATTGCTGCTGTATTGATTACGGCTCTAGTCGGCCGAAAATCCATGTTGTTACACATACGTATTCACCTCGTCGGGATAGACTTTCTGCTTAATTATCTATCCTGAACCAGAAGCAAGTCAATTGTTAGAATCGCTTATCATTTCGCTTCCGTGACAGTCATCGAATTGGCGACAGTAATCAGCTCTTCCTTACTCAGCGTTTCAGAGGCAACAAAGAACGAAACTCCGTTCACTTCCCAATGAATTGACTGATCCGTTAACGCTGCTACCGCAAAGCCTAAGTCCACAGGATCACCTTCTACTGATACAGCCAACTGGTTTAACGGCTTTTCTGCCGGCTCCTGTATAACCAAAAATTCCTTTTCTCCGCTGAACGTCATCAAGATGCGCTGACCATTATCCGTTGTGATAACTTGCTCATCTGATAAAGTAGAGCCTTCCCAATTAACTGCCGGGTAATACGTTTGATATCCAGTTTTGTCGTCGGTTTCTGTAGCTTCTTCATCTTTTTCTGCATCCGCCTGATCATTTTCTGCTTTCGGCGGATCCATCTTCACTGCGTAATCCGCTACTTTATGTTCCACTCCCAATGAAATCTTTGAGAATTTAATGGCGATCTTTTCCTCGCCCGTTTCATCATGAATCGTTACTTTTGTCGGTAGCAATGTTTTCTTGTCAATATGAACTTTCTGTGTAGGCAATAGTTTCTTATGATTATTGCGCGTTGCCGTTTTAAACACATACTCTTTGTCTTTTTCTTCCATCACTACTTCTTTATCCGCCTTGATATCTTCCGCCAGCGTGCCGATTAAATAGCCTTGGCTGTTTTGTGCAGGCCAATCACTTTGGAATTTGTACGTCTTGCCGAGTGATGGCGTAATAACAAAGACGCCTTCTTCATTGCGCACGATCATTTGGGAATCTTCATTTCCCGCCTGCGTTACGTTGACCTTGTAAAATTCCGGCTTAGTGTGCCAAACTTCCACATCATATACCCGAGGTTCTGCACCTGTTTTAATTTCCATTGATGCATTCAATTCATAGCCTTTCGTTTCGTTCCATTTATTGCTGAGCTTCTTCATAACATCTTCTTTAGAAGGCTTTCCACATCCCCCTAATACTAGCAAGACTGCTGCGACCATTACCAACAGAAATCGTTTCCGCATTCAATTCATCCTTTCTCCAATCAATTCGGGTAGCTTATCTTATGAAAGGTATGAATGGATTATGCGAGCTTGTGTTAAAGTTTACGAGTTTGCTTCAGGATTGCATAAGAATCACTTGCGCAGCAGCTACAGTCTGGGTATGCGTGATGCTGACGAAGCCGCTGATCCGTTGCTGCTTGAAGTACAGAACAGGGCGGCCGCTCGGTTCCGACAAGATTTCAATGTCGAGAAAACCGCAGTCTGCACCGATACCTGTGCCGCGCGCTTTAGAAAAGGCTTCTTTTGCGGCAAACCGCCCCGCCAGGTACTCAGTCTGGCGATGTTCCTTTAATTGTTGATAGATTTCCAGTTCCGCTTCCGATAAAATGCGCTCCCGAAATTTTGTGCTGCGGCCGTTCAGACGGGCCACGCGATCGAGTTCTACAATATCTAGACCAATTCCTTGAATCAAAATGAACATCTCCTTTCACATCAGCATCAAATATAGGTATAATCAGTACAGAAGATTGAGGTGAAACCATGTTTATACGAACGGAAAACTTTTCACAGTACGTGCGCGCTTACCCTGTCGTGACGTTTTTACTGGCCCTGAATATCGGAATTTTTATTTTGGCGTGGATTCCCGGCATTGGCGGTCAGATTCTTGTATGGGGAATCGGCGATAATTTCCTGATTGCAAACGGCGAGTACTGGCGTTTACTTACGCCAATGTTCCTTCACGGCGGATTTACCCACTTACTGTTTAATATGTTCTCTTTATTTATTTTTGGACCTGAGCTTGAAAAGATCGCAGGGAAGGCCCGGTTTATTACAATTTATATGCTGGCTGGCCTGTTCGGCGATATCGCGACGTATTTCCTGCAGTTACCTGATTACAGACATTTGGGCGCTAGCGGTGCAATTTTCGGTGTGTTCGGTGCATTCGGTGCACTTGTTTATTATACGAAGCACGTGTTCCCGCAGCTGAAGCAAGTAATTTTGCCGATTATTGTGATCAGTGTGGTGATGACGTTTGTCGGTACAAATATCAACGTGACAGCGCATATTGCAGGGCTGATTACCGGTTTCATTATCGGGCTAAGCTATTTCAATCCAAAGAATATTGTGAGCTGGCGAAAGAAACGCTAGCTGAACACAAAGCCAGACAAGTTTGCTTGTCTGGCTTTTTTGCGTTGCAAATAGTTAGTAAGTAGTTACAATACCGTTTCCCTGCGTTTCAGGCGGACGTGCAGGGAAACGGCTTCCTAACCCACAACCCTATTCACCTTTATTTAATTCAACATATTCTTCGCCTTCAACCCGATGTTCATACCACGCCAAAAACTGTTCTGCTGCTTCTTCGGGCATGTGGCGGATTGCTGGGGAGTCTGCTGTCATGCCGGATTTTACGTTGACTGTTAGGGTAGCTACTTTATTTCTGCGGTGGAAATAGTTTTGGTCCATCTCCATTGACTGTATTCTGTTCTTTTCCGTAAACACAGTGTGTCGGCTGATGGTCCGGAACCGCATTGTCAGCTGCTTCGGCAAAATGGAGTAAGCTGCCGTGTTGTACTGCCATCGTCCAAATGCCCAAACGACAGGGAGCAAGATCAGCGCAAACAAGCCGTACGGGAAGAAAAAGTAGGATACAGCTCCTGCTGCGGCCAATACCAGAAGCAATTTAAAACGGTAGTAGAAACGTTTACCGCGGCCACTAAGCTTCTCTTCAGGCATATCGAAATCGAGATTAGGAAACAGCTCCTGCAGCGGTTCGATTACGCGGTTTCGTTTGGCCAGCGGAAACAGTTTGATTCGCGCGCTCTCCCCCATACCACCTGCACTGTTGACGATCACCGTTGCATAACCGAATAATTGGCGCACAGGATTCTCTGCGATCGTAATATTTTGTACGCGATTAAGCGGTACCGTTACACGTTTCTTCTCGAGCAATCCTCTGGTGATAATCAAATCATCTTTTTCCAATATTACTTTGAAATCATAATTCGCGAGAAATGTCATGGCTACAGACAGCAGCCAGACAATAAGGAAACCAAGCAAAATCATGATTGTGATTACCAGTACACCAAAACGCACGAATGATTCAAGTTCGCCGAACAACCATTCAAACGGGATCAATTCTTCAATTTGTGACAAAAACACAACGGCACCTGATAAAATAACACCGATTCCACCTGAAGTGGTAGCAAGCATCAGCAGGTCGCCTGTCGTCATCGAGAAAACTGTATTCACAGGCTTAACAATTTGTTTTACAGCATCGGTTTCAAGTTCCTGACGAAGTACCAGCTCACCGTCTTCATTGCTTCTTGAAGAAGGACCGATAATCCGGAATTGTTTCGCTTTCTGAATTTCTTCCTCGATCTGCCGGGCAGCCTCTTTCGTAATTGCTGTCAGCTCTGCCTCTGCATCCTTGCCGGAAGAAGACCCCGCTGTTTCCACTTTCACTTTCACCAAATTAAACATACGATGAAAAATTCCTTCTGTATAATCCAAGCTCTGTATCCGGTCATATGGGATGTAGCGTTTTTTTCGGACGAAAAGCCCTGAGACCATCCGCAACTCCTGATCTTCAAACCAATAATCAAATCGGCGCCATTTCACAATGCCAGAAACGAGCGTAATGAGTATGAGTAATCCGAAGATGATAAATGATGAATACTGAAGGAACCATGGTCCCGAACGTTCCCCTTTGAAGCCGTTGACAAGCACCAAGATAATGAATGGCCCAATCAGTTCTTTTAAGGTTTTCGCAGTTTCCACTACCGCCGTCACCCAATGCAATTTATAGTGCTGTTCAGACATCGTCCTTCGCCACCCTTGCAAACATGGAAATTCGGTTGCGCAATTCATCTGCTTCCTCTGTCACCAAAGCAGGTATTGAATGATTGGTTGCTGCTGTGGAGATTGTGATGGAGGCTAGACCGTATTTACGTAAAATCGGACCTTCCGCCGTGTCTACATGCTGTACGCGGACCATCGGGATCAATGTGCGGTTGACGATGAACAATCCGTGCTGCAGTTCAATTTCCGCTTCCCGCACTTCATAGCGCCAACGTTCCCATCTGATTTTCGGGAATAAGTAGATGGAGAAAAATGCTTGCAGAATGATAACAGCTGCGATCATAATGCCAATCCATTTCGGCCATTCGAAATAATAAATTAGAAATCCTAAACCAGCCGCAACGGCCAGCACAATTACAGTTTGTATAACTCCATATAACCTCCAGACTGTCAGACCTTTTCTGGAAATTTGATTTGCAGGCTGCTGTCTCACTCCATCAGCTCCTTTATAAAGTTCTATTATGTATACGGTGAAACTCAAAAAACGTTTCATTCTACCCGATCATATCATAATTAAACGAAAAAAATCCGGGCTGCCAGAAGCAAACCCGGATTGTATCTATTCTATTTCTTATCGCTCTGAACGATTGCTACTGCTGCTGCGACGTGAACCGCCGTCTCTTCTGCCGCCATCGCGTGGGCCGCTGCTACGTCTTGAACCGCCAGCACCGCCGCCACTAAAGTTTCTGCTGCGTCCACCTTGAGAACGTCCGCCTCCGCTGCTGCGATTGCCTTTATAGCCGCCGCGATTACCGCCGGAAGAAGTTCTGCGTGATGGAAGAGGGCGCTCTTCTGTAATATTTACAGGAGTCTCATCCACATCCTTCGTCAATGAACGAAGAGCTGCTGCGATGATATCTTTCGCATCAAATTTCTCAAGAAGCTGGCCTGCAAGTCCTGCATAGTCTTCTGAGTTTTTTTGTTCTACTGCTTCAGTTAAAGATTCTACCGCTAATTTCTTTTGTTCCATTAACGCTTCATCAGATGTTGGTGGACGTAAAGGAGTCATACGCTTCTTAGTCGTTTCCTCAACGATTCGTAGGTAGCCCATTTCACGCGGTGTTACAAAAGTAACTGCCACTCCACTCTTACCTGCACGGCCTGTACGCCCGATACGGTGAACATAGCTTTCTGGATCTTGAGGGATATCGAAGTTGTAAACATGTGTTACACCCGTGATATCCAAACCACGTGCTGCTACGTCTGTCGCTACAAGCACATCGATTTTATTCTCTTTGAACTGACGCAATACTGACATACGCTTCGATTGAGTTAAATCACCGTGGATTCCTTCCGCTAAGTAACCGCGAATGCTAAGTGCATGTGCAAGCTCATCCACCCGGCGCTTTGTACGGCCAAAGACAATTGCAAGTTCCGGTTGGTGAACGTTTAGCAATCTTGAAAGAATATCAAACTTCTCACGTTCGTGTGATTTTACGAAAAACTGCTCAATATTTTCAACAGTCATTTCTTTTGATTTAATTTTCACTATTTCAGGATTCTTCATGAATGTTTCTGCAATTTTACGGATCGGAGCAGGCATCGTTGCTGAGAATAGCAATGTCTGGCGCTCAGCCGGTACACTTGCAAGAATTGTGTTGATATCTTCAATGAAGCCCATGTTTAACATTTCATCTGCTTCGTCCAAGACAAGCGTCTGAACGTTATCCAGCTTCAATGTTTTACGGTTGATATGATCCAGGATACGTCCTGGTGTACCCACTACAATGTTCGGATTGTTGCGAAGCGCACGGATTTGACGTCCAATTTCCTGTCCGCCATAAACGGAAAGTACTTTCGCACGACTTCCGAAACCTACTCTATAGATCTCTTCTGATACTTGGATAGCCAATTCACGAGTCGGTGCGATGACCAGTGCCTGTACTGCATTACTTTTTGGATCCAATTTTTCAATGATCGGAATACCAAAAGCTGCAGTTTTACCTGTACCCGTCTGAGCCTGACCGATTACGTCGCGGCCTTCCATACCAAATGTAATTGTACCTTCCTGGATCGGTGTTGCTTCTTCAAACCCCATGCGTAGCAAGGCGTTCTGTGTTGTTTCACTAATATTCAATTCTGAAAACTTCGTCAAAATATTCATTCTCCTTTATTTCTTCATTTGACAATTGGTTACATTTGCAAATGAAAGCGCGGCAACTTCGAGCCATATACTTTGAAAGTGGGAGCATTTCCGATAGATCCATCTCTGGCATTTAAAAACTCATGGGAGCATTTCTGCGGATGGAGAGGGGTCATATCAATCACGCCTCAGCGTCATTGCGTCCAGATTTATTTAAGTAGCACAATGGTTAAACCTGTGACATACAAGGAAAGCCCGGTCCTTGCCGAGCGGTTAGATCGGCAAATCATTGCTAGTTTGCCTAATTATCCACCGTTTTATTCAAAAAAAAGTACTCTCCGCAAATAAACGGAAGAGCGCCGTGTAAATGTATCCAATTCCTCTCATGAGTTTACCACGGCCGGCGTAAAACTGCAATGAATCAGCTTAAGTTCTATTAATCAGTCTTTTGATAGGAATGACAGTACTCTAGAAAACCACTCATTTCGGTCGTCACTGTAGCAAATGTGATGTTTTCCATGCTCCGAATAAATCAAATGTTTTTCATCTGAGCCAAGCTGTTCAAACAGCAAATCCGCTGTCGCAGCAGGCACAATGCCGTCACGTTTCCCCTGTACAATACAGACAGGCGTTTGCACAACATGATGATAGGGCCGGACTAAGCGGACTACTTTTAAGAACTCAAGCGTCGCACGGACTGGTGTATGCATCAGCTTGTAATTGTAGAGATGATAAAACGAATCTGCAGGATAGCGGTGTCTCTTGGAAGATTTCATCATGATCCTGGCATCTTTTAGAAGAATCCGTGGACTAATATATTTAGCCGCGGCACTCAGCAAAACCAGTTTATCAATCGGATAACGCAGAGACAGATACATCGCAATTAATCCCCCCATCGAAAAGCCGATGACGATGACACGGTCTGTTTCTTTCATCAACCGTTGCAATTCGAGTTCCGCGGCCATAATCCATGAAGCAGCAGAACCTTCCTGCAGACCGCGGTCTAGCTCATGTCCCGGCAAAACCGGAACAACTATTTTCCAATCGGTATGAAGTTTCAAATATTGTCTAAACGGAGCCACTTCAAACGGGCCGCCGGTAAAACCATGGACAAACAGAACGCCTGTTGTCACAAAGTGTCCTCTTTCAGCGCGTTGATGATTCGCTCCACTCTCATTCCTCTTGAACCTTTGCACAGCACAACTGTCTGGTCCGTTAATTTGGGACGCAATGCCTCCGCAATCAACTCCGCGTCGTTCGCGGTCCACATGACTTCACCCGCAAAGTCCTGCAACTGATCTGCCAACCATTTCATCCGACTGCCGAGCAATGCAACCCCTGTCAAATTCATCTTCAGTAAATCTTCTGCCAGTCCTTCATGATATGCCTGTTCCTCTTCGCCCAACTCAAGCATGTCGCCAAGGACGAGCCACTTTTCCTGTCGCACTGACGTTTCCTGCATAAAACGGAATGCCGCACGCATCGAAGTCGGTGCTGCATTGTAGGCATCATTGATCAGCAGTGAGCCGTTCAAACCGGCGACCGGCTGCATTCGCATATCCGTCAGCACTGTATGCTGCAGCCCATCTTTAATCTGCTTATCTGTCAGTCCGAGTTTATTGGCAATCAGCATAGCAGCTAACGCATTCTTTACCTGATGCGCGCCGTACACAGGGATTGTGAATCGCCCCTGTAGCATGCCTGTTATCTCAAACGAACTCCCTTGATCCGTTGAATGAATTTCTTGGACCGTCAAATCCGTCTGTCCATAGCCAAATGAAACACTTTGCACAGCGGGTTTGCTTGCCGTTAACTCACGCAATAGTGGTTCATCGCCATCATATAAGAGGATTCCTTCATTGGACAAACCATCAATAATTTCAAACTTCGCTTTCGCAATACCTTCACGGGAACCGAGATCCTGCATATGTGCTTCCCCGATATTTGTAATGACCGCGAAATCAGGTGCAGCGAGAGTCGTCAAGAAAGAAATTTCTCCAAAACCGCTCATACCCATTTCTAAAATCGCAATTTCTGTTTCATCTTCAACTGACAACAATGTCAGCGGCAAACCGAGTTCATTATTGAAATTTCCTTCTGTTTTTTTAACACTGAAATAAGGAGACAAGACGCCGGCGATTAAATCTTTCGTTGACGTCTTTCCATTCGATCCGGTCACCCCGATTACTTTACAATCGAGTTCCTGCCGGTAGCTTCGAGCCATCTGCTGCAAGGCCAGTTCTGCATCTTCTACAAATATAAGCGGCAGATGTGCAGGCGGATTCGGTTCGTCCTTTAGCCAAAGAGCCGCGGCTGCACCGCGATTGATCGCTCCTTCAACAAATCGATGCCCGTTGACCTGTTCGCCGCGGAAAGGGATGAACAAATCCCCCTCCTGCACATTGCGGGAATCAATGCAGACACCTGTGATGAGTTGCTCGTTAATGTTCTGTCCGTCAGCCTGCAGCCATTGCTGAATAATAGTTATATTTCGTTTCACGTTATATCCTCCGCTCAGTCCATTGTATAGTGCAGTTGTTGTTTTTCCGCATGACGTTCAATCGCAAGTTCTATCAGACGATTGATCAGGTCCGGATACGCCAATCCCGATTTCTGCCAAAGCAGCGGGAACATGCTTGTTGGAGTGAAGCCCGGCAGCGTATTCACCTCATTGATCAGCACTTCATTGTCAGCTGTAACGAAGAAGTCCGCGCGCACGAGTCCGGCACAATCAAGTACTTTAAACGCACGGATCGCCATGTCTTTCATATGTTCTGCGACAGATTCGGGAATTTCTGCTGGAATCGACAGCTCCGTGCTTTGATCCTGATACTTTGCCTCATAATCATAAAATTCTGCGACGGGACGGATTTCGCCCGCTATTGAAACTTCGGGATGATCGTTGCCGAGAACCGCCATTTCAATTTCACGTGCCGTAATTCCTTTTTCTACGATGATCTTCCGGTCGAATTTCAACGCAAGCTCGATGGCTTTCTTCAACGAATCACGGTCGTCCGCTTTGCTGATGCCGACGCTTGAACCAAGATTCGCAGGCTTAACGAACATCGGATACGGCAGTGTTTTTTCCGCCTGATCGAGCAGTACTTCCGAATTATCCTGCCAAGCACTGCGAATAAAATGGACATATTCCACTTGTGCTAAACCAGCCTGCGCAAATAATTGCTTCATGACAACTTTATCCATACCAGCAGAGGAAGCCAGCACCCCGTTGCCTGCATATGGAATATTCAGCACTTCAAATAAACCTTGTACTGTACCGTCTTCTCCATTTGTTCCGTGCAGCAGCGGCAAAATTACGTCCGGCATATCGCCCGCTAAAAAGCCTTCGATATGATCCGGCTCCGGCGCACCTGCTTTTTTCAAGCGCAGTGTTTCAATTTCATCAACCGGTCCTTGAAGCGGCGCACCCTTAAGCCATTCCCCCTGCATCGTAATGTAAATCGGCAGTACTTCATATTTATTTAAATCCAACGCCTGCGTCACTGCGCGCGCTGTAGAAAGAGACACTTCATGCTCTGCGGACTTCCCGCCATATACTAACCCTAATCGTTTTTTCATATAATCTCCTCGCATTCCGTAGATTTCATTCATACAGTTTACCATGAAAGCCGCCCATTCATGAATGAAAAACTAGCGACAGGCATTCTTTTCGCCGAATGCCGAAACCAAACATTTCACCGCGCGTCAATAATCAGTGTACTTATTAAAATCATTTACGATATAATAAGAGATTGTAATAACAGATTATACTAGCTAGGAGAATGACAGCTACAGAAAAGGTGAGTTCGTAATTGAGACAATCAAACAGGCTTGGTGACCGATTCGACTGGACATTAGCCTTTATTATTATGTTATTCGGGATTATTAGTTTAGTTGTCATTGGATCTGCTCAAACATCAGAGCAATATACACAGAATTTCGTCATCAAACAAGTCAGATGGTATGTACTTGGTTCCTTCATCGTCGCCATGGTGATGTATTTCGAGCCGGATCAGTATAAAAAAGCAGCTTGGTATTTCTATGGTTTTGGGATTTTCCTCTTGCTGTTTCTTATGCTTGCGCCTGGGGGCGAAGGCCAGATTGCTGAAATGCGCTATAACGCAAAACGGTGGTTGCATCTGCCTGTCATCGGCACAATTCAACCTGCTGAATTCATCAAAACCTTTTTCATTTTAGGACTAGCCCGGATGGTCAGCACGCATAATGAAAAGGTTCTGCAACGAGACATTCAGTCTGACCTGAAGTTGCTCGGAAAGATTGCACTCATGCTCATTATGCCGCTGTTTTTCATTATGAAGCAACCTGACTTAGGGACTTCTCTCGTCTTTATTTCGATTACGGCAGCCGTCGTCATCGTGTCAGGAATTTCGTGGAAACTGCTAGTGCCGATCTTCTCAATCGGTGCCTCCACAGCCGCAGCGATACTGTGGATGGCGATTTATGCACAGGACTTTCTGGATAAGATTGGATTTTCCCCTTATCAATTCAAGCGGGTCTATTCATGGCTCGATCCTTATTCATACCCTACTGATGAAGGGTATAACCTAATTAACGCGATGACCGCAATCGGTTCAGGTGAGTTGACAGGAAAAGGTTTTCTTGGCCGGATTGTCTATATTCCGGAAAATCACACAGACTTCATATTCAGCGTAATTGGCGAAGAGTACGGTTTCATTGGAGCCTGCGTCGTGATTACCCTGTATTTCATACTTATTTATCATTTGACGAAAGTCGCTCTCTCTTTGCATGATACATTCAGCGTTTACGTCTGTACCGGCGTCATTGCGATGATTACGTTCCACGTCTTTGAAAATATCGGCATGAATATCCAGTTGCTGCCGATTACAGGGATT
Source organism: Sporosarcina sp. (assembly GCF_029257255.1). Lineage (GTDB taxonomy): Bacteria > Bacillota > Bacilli > Bacillales_A > Planococcaceae > Sporosarcina. Next base: position 21,499 of record NZ_JARICI010000036.1, read on the forward strand.
CCGCTGCCGTTTATTAGTTACGGAGGCAGTTCGCTGTTTAGTAATATGCTGGCGATTGGACTCATTTTCAGTATGAAGTTCCATCATCGAACGTATATGTTCGCTTCAGATGACGACAATTAATGTCATGCCAGCAGCAAAATAACGAAGTCCATTCTAACCCCAAAAGGTGAACCTGATGAAAACTTATAATAAACCGCTTGAACGTTTTGATTGGACGCTGGCTTTTATTTTATTACTGTTCTGCACGGTGAGTGTCATTGCGATCTCATCTGCACAAACCACAGGACAGTACACAATCAATTTTGTACCTTCTCAAATCCAATGGTATATCGTAGGCGCAGTTATTATCGCTTTTGCCATGTATTTTGAACCTGAGCAGTATTTTAAAGCAGCCTGGTGGATTTACGGCGGTGGAATCTTCATTTTGTTGATATTGTTCATCCTGCCGGAAAGCATGGAGCTAGTAGCTCGACGTAACGGCGCAAAAAGCTGGTTTCATCTGCCGATCGGAAGTATCCAGCCAGCTGAATTCATGAAAACCTTCTTCATTATCGCGCTCGCCCGCTTGATCACGCAGCATCATGAGAAGTATGTCGTCAAAACGCTGAAGACGGACGGTGTACTACTCGCCAAGATTATCGGCGTGCTGCTAGTGCCGCTGCTATTCATCATGCTCCAGCCTGATTTAGGGACAGGCCTAGTATTTTTGGCCATCACAGCTGCACTGATCATCATTTCGGGGATTTCATGGAAAATCATCGGACCTATTTTCATCGGCGGATTTACAGCCGGGGCTTCCCTGCTGCTGATGGCGCTGTACGCCCAGGACTTCTTATTAAAGCTCGGATTTAAGAAGTATCAGTTTGAACGGATCTATTCCTGGATTGATCCTTATTCCTACGCTTCGAATGAAGGAATGCATTTGATTACCTCTCTGAACGCCATCGGATCGGGAGAGGTTTTTGGAAAAGGTTATAAAGGCAGAGAGGTCTATGTCGCAGAGAGTCATACCGATTTCATTTTCACAACAATCGGTGAGGACTGGGGTTTCATCGGCACGAGTTTGATCATTTGCCTGTTTTTCATTCTGATCTATCATTTAACGAAAATTACGCTGGAACTGAAAGATCCTTTTAGCACATATATTTCTGCAGGAATTATTGCGATGATCACGTTCCATGTGTTAGAAAATATCGGAATGACGATACAACTACTGCCAATCACCGGAATACCGCTTCCATTCATTAGTTACGGCGGCAGTTCGCTGATGGGAAACATGCTGGCAATCGGTTTAATCTTCAGTATGAAGTTTCACCATCGCAGCACGATGTTCCGTGCTTCCAAAGATTATGAATAAGACCCCTCCTTCCCTGACAAGTACAAGTTGTGTAAACTGTATAGGAAAGGGGGTTTTTTTATGTCAGCACTGCCAAATTGTCCAAAATGCCAATCGGAATATACTTATGAAGACGGAAACCTTTTCGTCTGTCCCGAATGTGCACATGAGTGGACGCTGGAATCTGTTGTTGAAACTGAAGAAGCAGCTGTTGTGAAGGATGCGAATGGAAATGTTCTACAGGACGGCGATACAGTCAGCGTGATTAAGGATTTGAAAGTGAAAGGCAGTTCGAATGCGCTGAAGATGGGTACGCGCGTGAAAGGAATCCGTTTAGTCGACGGCGACCACAACATCGACTGCAAGATCGACGGCTTCGGGGCGATGCAGCTGAAATCGGAGTTTGTTAAGAAGATTTAAGGGGTTTGTTTAGAGTGTAGAAGTAGTTTAGACTTCGTTGATTGCACTTTAAGCGGGCACCTCCTGCGTGAATGGCTTGAGCCAATTGAACTTCGAAGAGTTCGATTGGCAGTATAATTCTCCATATATATTCAACACAAAAAGATCGCCTCCGAAAAATGTCGGGGGCGATCTTTTTGTTACGAGTTTTATTTAATTGGGTTGTACGGGCGGTACGTGTACGGCAGGAGTCAGAGCTTGCAGCATGTCACTCCTAGACTTTGTGAGTGTTGCGGAAACGCCAAGCTTTGCCAAGTTGGAAATAATCTTCTTTATATCCATTTCTTTAGCCATTTCTTCCACCTCAATCTTCCTGAGTTAATCATATAGACGTTTTGTCTGTTCATGAAGTTCTAGTTCTAAGAATAAAACTTGTGTCAATTTTTAGACAGCAGACTCTCAGACACATCGATTCTTTCGTCTTTGACTCTGTTATCCCTATCATACCACTCTGAAAGGAGTTTTAATCTTTCATTTGTGTTACAATTGTATACTTTTTGCAAATTTATTGCTTTCATTCGGTAAAACAGATGTTTTGACATACCCCCCATACGTATATTAGGATGAATTTATACAAAGGAGGTGAGACACTGTTGACAATGATTCCTGATGATTTTTCTGCAGAGGAAGCAGAGGTTTCCTGCCGAAAGAGTCATCATCCTGAATCCGTAAAGACTAATCTGATCCACAGGCTGAACCGGGTCGAAGGTCAGATTCGTGGAATTAAAGGGATGGTAGAACGAGATGTGTACTGTGATGATATTATTACCCAATTATCTGCAACTCAATCTGCTTTAAATAGTGTGGCGAATGTTTTACTCGACGGACACTTGAAAGGCTGTGTCAAAAACCGACTCGCTGAAGGCGATGAAGAAGTGCTGGACGAACTGCTCAAGACCATTACAAAATTAGTTAAAAAATAATTATGAGGAGGAATTTCAAATGAAAGAAACAACATTAAAAGTATCAGGTATGTCATGCAATCACTGTGTACAGGCAGTTGAAGGAGCACTGAATGAATTATCAGGTGTGGAGCATGCCTTGGTTGATCTGAAAGAAAATAAGGTAACTGTGCAATATGATGAATCCGCTGTGACAGTTGACCAGGTGACAGAAGCAATTGAAGAACAAGGATATGACGTAGAAGCTTAATGCACAGAAAGGTGTCTTGATTATCATGGATGATCAGAAAAGAGAAATTGCCATTACCGGCATGACATGTGCCGCATGTGCGAACCGTATCGAAAAAGGATTGAAGCGGCTTGACGGTGTAGCTTCAGCGAATGTAAACTTCGCAACTGAAAAAGCGGCAGTCACATTCGATCCTGATCACATCGATTTGGATGAAGTGGAACAGCAGATTCGCAAACTCGGCTATGATGTGCTGATGGAAGACGCGCATTTAAATATCGCAGGTATGACGTGTGCAGCCTGTTCAGCACGGATTGAGAAAGTGTTGTCCCGCACGCCAGGCATCCAAACAGTCAATGTCAATCTTGCGCTAGAGACAGCAAATGTTTCATATGATCCAGCCGCTGTTGAACTGGAGGATATTTTACAGAAGGTCAAAAAAATCGGCTATGAAGCGACTCCGAGAACAGACGATACTGCAGAGCATACAGACCATCGTCAACGTGAGATTCAGGAGAAGACGCGCAAACTTATTATTTCAGCCATTCTGTCTCTTCCTTTACTGTGGACAATGTTTGCCCATTTTTCATTTACATCGTGGATGTATGTACCGAATATCTTTATGAATCCTTACTTTCAGTGGGCGCTTGCCACACCAGTACAATTTTGGATTGGCGGTACCTTCTATAAAGGCGCCTATTCAGCACTGCGTAACGGCAGCGCCAATATGGACGTGCTGGTTTCACTTGGAACATCCGCAGCCTACTTCTATTCCATCTATTTAGTGCTGACAGGGTCTGCTCACGGACTGTATTTCGAAACAAGTGCCGTGCTGATTACGCTGATTTTATTAGGAAAATTATTTGAAGCTCGTGCGAAAGGCCGTTCATCTGAAGCAATTCAGAAGCTGATGAAATTGCAGCCGCAAGTTGCCACAGTGGAACGTAATGGCGAAACGGCAGAAATCTCGATTCATGAAGTAGTGCTTGGAGATGTGCTAGTCATTCGGCCGGGCGCTTCCATTCCTGTCGACGGTACCGTCCTTTCAGGTACTTCAGCTGTCGATGAATCCATGCTGACAGGTGAAAGCTTGCCTGTCGATAAGCACTCAGGTGATGAGGTATTCGCCGCCACCGTCAATGCCAATGGTTCATTACGTATCGAAGCTTCAAGTGTTGGTAATGATACCGTGCTTTCCAATATCATTCGGGTTGTGGAAGAGGCACAGGGCTCCAAAGCACCGATTCAGCGTCTGGCAGATCAGATTTCCGGCGTCTTTGTCCCGATCGTTGTCGGGATCGCTGTCCTGACATTTCTGGTTTGGTATTTCGCAGTCGCGCCAGGTGACTTTGCCGCGTCACTAACAAGTATGATTGCCGTCCTCGTGATCGCATGTCCTTGCGCGCTTGGATTAGCTACGCCGACATCCATCATGGCGGGATCTGGACGGGCTGCAGAGCAAGGCGTTCTATTTAAGACAGCCGAAGCAATGGAGCAAACACGATCGATCGATACGGTGGTTTTTGATAAAACAGGTACGATCACAAAAGGACTTCCAGAATTGACGGATTTCCACACCCGCAATGAAACGTCACGGGTTACGCTGCTTGCATTGGCAGCTGCTTCTGAAGGCGATTCGGAGCACCCCGTCGCCAAAGCGATAACGACTTATGGAATTGAACATCTGTCTACTCTACCGGTCGTTGATATGTTTGAAGCAATTCCTGGATACGGCATTCGCACGGTCATCGGTGGCCAAACTATCTTACTCGGAACGAAGAATCTTCTGTCGCGTTATGATGTGGAGTTTGATTCAACGATTGCGGCTGTGGAGCAGATGGAAGGTCAGGGGAAAACGGTGATGTTCATGGCTGTGGATGGTATCCATGAAGCAATCATTGCTGTTGCGGATACAATTAAAGATACATCCAAGCAAGCGATTTCAGAGCTTCGCGCGATGGGGCTTGATGTCATCATGCTGACAGGCGATCAAAAAATAACTGCAGAGGCAATCGCCTCTGCAGCCGGGATCGACCACGTCATTGCCGGCGTTCTGCCTGACCGCAAAGCAGAAGTGATCCGTTCGCTGCAGGCAGAAGGCAAACGTGTCGCCATGGTGGGCGACGGCATCAATGATGCTCCTGCACTTGCTGTCGCAGATATCGGCATGGCGATGGGCACTGGAACAGCGGTTGCCATGGAAGCCGCGGACGTTACGCTCATGCACGGTGATTTATTGCGCGTTGTCGATACGGTGCAGATGAGTCAGCTGACAGTTCGTAATATTAAACAAAACTTATTTTGGGCACTCGCCTATAACTCTGTTGGAATCCCGATTGCCGCAGCCGGTTTATTGGCACCATGGCTAGCCGGCGCAGCGATGGCTTTCAGTTCAGTCTCCGTTGTACTGAATGCTTTGAGGCTGCAGCGAGTGAAATTAAAACACTAATAATAGAATGCCTGCAGCAAAAGTCGTTTTAGCGACATTTTGCTGCAGGTTTTTTAAATCGTAGTAATACCCTCCATACTTGAACGCATCCCTCATTCATCGTACGATGTGAAAGACACTATATATATACAGAAAGCAGGTTCGCTATGAAGAAAACGATACTCTTGCTGATGTCTGTGCAATTCTTTGTTTATTTGGGGTTCGGCATCATCATTCCTATTTTACCGGAAGTTATCTTAGCAGAAGGCTATTCGGAAGTGCACGTTGGCGGATTGCTGACTATTTATGCACTGTCCTCATTTTTCACTGCGCCGTTGTGGGGGGCGCTGTCTGACCGCACAGGCAGAAAGAAATTAATCATGATTGGATTGCTCGGATTCAGCGTCAGCTTCTTTTTATTCGCTGTATTCATGCATCATCTATTACTGCTGTATGTTTCGCGTATTGTCGGGGGTATTTTCTCTGGTGCACTGTACACGGCAGTTACAGGCTTTGTAGCTGATTTGACCACAGAAGATAATCGCAATAAGTATATGGGGCTTCTCGGTATGTCAATTGGACTCGGTTTCATTTTCGGTCCGGCAATCGGCGGAATTCTCGGGAACATCCATCTGCAAGTTCCCTTTATTGCTTCGGGGGCTCTGACGCTTTTATTGACAGTTTATGCATTCGTCATCTTGAAAGAGCCGGAAAGACACAGTTCTGCAAATAAACGGGCTATACTGCCAAAAGGCGCTTCAACACTTTGGACGTATCGTATTCGCTATCTATTTATCACTTCATTTATCATTACCTTTTTATTGGCGGGAGTGGAGTCGACTTTCCAGCTGTTCCAGATCGATAAAATTCATATCACACCTCTGCAGCTCGGCTATTTATTCATGGCTAGCGGTTTAGTTGATGCCGCGATTCAGGGCGGAGTCGTGCGGCGGGTAAAGAACGGGCAGGAAACGACTTGGATTATTGTCGCCCAAATCGTTACGGCAATCGGCTTATGTTTAATTCCATTTTCAATGAACTTGATTTGGGCGGGCTTCGCGATGAGTGTATTCACAGCAGGAAACGCACTTGTCAGGACCGTACTCGTTTCGTTGACAACGAAAGAAGCTGGCGGGATGTATGGAACGGCCGCAGGTCTTTCCTACTCAATGGATAATATGGGACGGATCATCGGACCGTTGCTGTTTACGTGGATCTTCACGATGCAGGCAGGAAATATGTATTTCGTTTCCGCTGTCATTGCCCTTTTATCCATCATTCTTGTATGGTTTTTCAAGAAATCTAAACACTCGTTGAAAGAGGCTGACGCTTCTAAATACGCATAGGCTTTATCATGTAACACGCTCAGTTATCCTTTCTTTTCCTGCTAACTCCGATATACTATAGGAATAGCATAACGTTCATAGGAGGAAGCTTATGACGCAAGTGATTAGTATAATGATCACAAGTACGCTGATCATTAACATATTTTTAGCAATTGCTTTAATCTTTCTCGAGCGCAGAGATCCGGCGAGTACATGGGCATGGCTCCTGGTCTTATTTTTCATACCGATCTTCGGATTCCTAATTTATTTATTGCTGGGTCGGCAATTGAGGGAAAAGCATTTATTCCGCTGGGAAGGCAGGAATAAGATTGGAATTGAAAAACTTATCGATTATCAGCTCGTGGCGATAGAAGATGAGTCCTTTGAATTTTTAAAGACAGACACAGAAGATTATTACGATATGATCTATCTTCATTTGAAAAACAACCATTCGGTTCTTACACAGGATAATGATGTGCAAATTTTTGCGGACGGAAAAGAAAAGTTCGAAGCTTTGATAGAAGATTTGGAGAATGCGAAAGATCATATCCACATCCAGTACTATATCTTCCGTCTCGATGGCATCGGAACACGAATCGTAGATATTTTGTGCCGCAAAGCGAAAGCGGGTGTCAAGGTTCGCATGCTGTATGACGATATCGGTTCCAGAGGACTGCGCATCAAACATCTTCAGAAACTAACAGAAAGCGGAGGAGAAGTGGCCGCCTTCTTCCCCGCCATCTTACCTTTAATCAATCCGCGGCTGAATTATCGAAATCACCGCAAGCTCGTCATTATCGACGGACGGATTGGCTACATCGGAGGATTTAATGTCGGTGATGAATATCTTGGATTGAGCAAGAAGTTCGGCTACTGGCGTGACACGCATCTGCGAATGGAAGGAAGCGCCGTGCATCCGATGCAGACGCGCTTTATTCTGGATTGGAATCAGGCTGCCGAAAAAACAAATATTCAATATGATGAGCGTTTTTTTCCGGCTATTCCGCGTAAAGGGACTGTCGGAGTACAGATTGTTTCGAGTGGACCAGACTCTGAATGGGAAGATATTAAAGACGGCTATCTGAAGATGATTTTCCTGGCGAAAGAGTATATCTATATTCAAACACCTTACTTCATTCCCGACGTCAGCGTGTTGGATGCCCTGCGGATTGCTTGTTTATCAGGCGTAGATGTCCGCATTATGATTCCTAATAAGCCTGATCACATGTTTGTTTATTGGGCAACGTATTCAAATATTGGTCTTTTGCTAAAGGCTGGTGCAACCGTATATATTTACGAAAATGGTTTCATTCATTCGAAGCAAATTGTCGTGGACGATAAAGTGTCCACTGTAGGAACAGCAAACTTTGACGTACGAAGCTTCCGTTTGAATTTTGAAGTGAATGCCTTTATCTATGATCGAGAAAAGTCTCATGAACTGGCGGAAATCTTCGAGAAGGACATTCAGATCTGCACCGAGCTGACATATGAAGACTATCTTAACCGCGAGCGTTTCATTAAGATAAAAGAATCTGTTTCCCGATTATTGTCACCCATTTTATAATAAAAAAAGCTGTCCGTTACGTCGTCTTGACGTGTCGGACAGCTTTTTAATTGTTTATCGAATTCCCAAAAACTCTTCCAATGTAATATTTCGTTTAAAAATTTGCTCTGCCTTATCCTTGCCTACATAGCGATAGTGCCAGGATTCGTGCATGTAGCCCGTGATATTTTCTTTACCTTCCGGATAGCGAAGGATAAAGCCGTATTTATAGGCATTCGCCCCCAGCCATCTCGCTGCTTCTGTATCTCCGAATGAAGTAGACGCCCAGTGCTTCTCGTGATTGACTTCTCCAATATCAAAAGCCAACCCCGTCTGATGCTCTGAATAACCCGGCCGAGCACTATAGCTGTCGGCTGCTTCCACGCCATCTCTCTCTACATAGCGGTTATATAACGTCACTTGATAGTCGTAAGAACGGTACGTACTGAACGCCTGCAGATTAATCCCTGAAGTTAACGCGGCTGCCGCCAATTCATCAAAGGCAGCTCTTGCTTCTTTGCTTTCTCCAGGTGCAAAATCTTTCGGCATCGGAAATTGCTTATTCGCAATTAATACACCTTTTACATATTTCGGTTCCTTCGGCAGCTGCTGTCCTTCAATATAACCTGTAGGACTGGACGGTTTCTTCTCCGCTTCCACCGGTTTTCCCGGCTTTTCTGCTGGCTTTTCCTTTTCCGGTAAAGCAGGAGCCTTTTCTATATCTTTTAACGGTGCTTCTGTTGCTTCATCCGAATTCCCTTCGTCCGTTTCAATACCTCCGGATTTCGGTTCTTCTGGATTTGGCTCAACTTCTAAGAACTCGTCAGGACGGTCTGTATCTCCCTTCAGACTTTCAATCGCCTGCTTTACGTTCCATCCGTTTGCAGCAATCCATATGATGCTTCCCGCCAAAATTACTAAAATGAGCCCTGCTATTATATTGGTCCATTTATTTGTTTTATTCCGTTTTCGAGTAGAAAATCTTCCTCTTTTTTTCATAACCAGTTACCCTGCTTTCTTTCTTTATCCCCTGTCAAACTACAATTCCCCTTATCCGCACAAAATAGATTTGTGCTTTCTCTTTTTCACTAGTGTATCATCATTTCTCTTTTTCGTCTGTCTATGCTAGTATTTTCTAAACTAGTACTTAATGAAATCTATTGTGAGGTTATTACATTTGAACAATCAACGTTGGCTTTCTATGAGCTTTTTTGTATTTTTCTTTACGTGGGGCATTTTTCTGCCTTATTGGACAGGCTGGCTGACTTCCGCAAAAGGTCTATCTGTAACAGACGCGAGTATTATTATGGGAGCCGGCATGATTGCCCGTTCATTCTCCACGTTTTTCTTATTCCCGCTCGCTATGCGGAATCTGTCACTCCTGAGGGTCATGCGCTGGACGACGCTTCTATCTTTTCTCATCGCCCTTGCCTATTTGCCTGAAAGCCCTTTTTATGTATTATTTGGATTGACTGTTCTTTTCAGTGCGGTGTATCCTGTCATTTTGCCGAGCGTAGAAAGTGGCGCTTCGCTGCTGATGCAGGTCGAACGAATTCACTATGGCAAAAGCCGTTCATTTGGTTCAATCGGCTATACCATCGCACTCTTACTGATCGGTGTGGCGACTGCCATTTGGAATGAACAGGCGATCCTATATATGATGATTGTCGGTTTGGCTGCTGCATTATGGTTTTTCTACCGGCAGGCACCGGTTGCTTTGCTGCAGCCCCCAGTAAAGACTCCTACCAGAGATACTGGACAGCTAAGGGCCCTTTTCGCCAATAAACCGTTTGTCTTAGTGCTCCTCATCGCCATCCTGTTGCAAGGTGCACATGCTTCCTACTACAATTATGGTTTTATTTTCTTGGATGGTATGGGAATTAACGGTTTTTATATCGGTATTATTTTGAATATCGCTGTGCTGTTTGAAATTATATTTTTCACACAGGCGGATCGTTTATTGGCAAATGTCAGAACATCTACCATCTTTTTAATTGCCGCTGCAGGTTCCACTGTACGCTGGATTGCTATATTCCTTTTCCCTGTAACAAGTGTTTTTATTGCTACGCAGGTTCTGCATTCTGTTTCTTTCGGCATGGCGCATTTTGCCTTTATACAATATATTTCAAAAACCTTACCGCACACGCTGATTGCCTCTGCACAAGGTGTGTATGCAGCCGTTGCAATGAGTCTTAGTGTCGCCATCCTGACATTCCCTGCCGGCTATCTGTACGACCTGTCGCCGCGCTACGCTTTCTTGAGCATGGCGGTCTGTTCCATTGCCGCATTATTTCTTATTTTATTGTCAAAACAACGTCTTACTCCGACAGACAAATAAAAGGAAAGGCCGAACCAGCGGCCTTTCCTTTTTGTTTTTTAAAACTTCCATATGTACATCAAGGTGCCGATTGATCCTGCAGCAAAAAACATCGACAGCCATAGCATCCATTTTGACTCCTTAGCAAGCCCTTGGTTTTTATACATGACGGCACGTGCTGCGTTCGTTAATGTGAACATGATCAGCATGGAAAGAATTGCAAACTCCAGATTTAGCTTAATGATAAAATATAACGAGACAGCAGCAGACGCTGCAATCGCTGCCCCCATGATCCATTTTGCTTTCATACGCTCTTCCTTTCTGCTTCAGACATCCGTCGGAGGCTTTTATCTGAATTCACCTGTTGTTTGAGCACCTACTGAGCAGAAAAAACTCTGCATTCATCTCACCAACTAATAATAGTGGCTGTTTTCTGCTGGATATAGATAAAAAAGCCAGTTTGCACCGGCTTTTCATGTCTTTATTTTTCTTCTGCCACTGGCGTATCAACATGCTTATAGTAAAATTTACGTCCAAGATACGTCTGGAATATTAGAAGCAAACCACCGACTGCCCAGTATAATGGGAGAGCGGCCATGACCGTATAAGAAATAAACATAATCATAATCGGTGACATGTAAATAAACAGTTTCATCTGCTTCTGTTGTTGCTCCGGCATTGTCCATAAAGACACGCGTGCCTGAACAAAATAGACAGCCCCTGCTACAAGCATCATGATAATATCCGGCTCACCTAATTTAAACCATAAAAATACATGGTTTTTCACTTCAGATGGTGCATATAGGATTGCAAAATACAGGCCCATAATAATTGGCATCTGAATTACAAGCGGTAAACACCCCATATTCAGAGGATTGACTCCATGTTTAGAGTAAAGTCCCATCATTTCTTGCTGCAACTTCATTTGCTCTTCTTTATTATCCGACTCTTTAGATGCCTTCATACGCTTTTGGATATCTTCCATTTCCGGCCGTAGTGCATCCATCTTAATTTTCATTTCTTGCTGAGATTTATAGTTCTTCAGCATTAGAGGCATTAGAATTAAACGAATCGCCACAGTAATTAGGATAATCGCAAAACCGTAGTTGCCGTTAAACATTTCTCCAAGATAATGAAGAAGCCACTCCATCGGACGTACAAACGTACTGTAGAAAAACCCTGTCTTATTTTCCACCCCAGAACAACCGCTCAAAAACACAGCAGTAATAGCCAACAAACTTACAAACCCTATTCTCTTCTTCAATGATTTCACCTACGCTATCTCAAACTAAAGAAAAGTATACAGCAAATGGCTTAAAATTCACAGTGAATCATCTTTTTTTACATCAAATTGAAAGTAATTTCCGTCCAAATATTTACGGAAACGCCGAGGCGTCAAACCCGTATACTTTTTAAACACGCGGGTAAAATAACTTTGATTACAGAAATGAAATCTTTCTGCGATATCCGCAATCTTCTGATCAGTGAAACGCAAATAGTATTGTACTTCTTCTATCTTTCGAATTGTAATGAATTCTACAAGTGTGACGCCTGTACATTCACGAAAAATCCTTGAGAGATGACTAGTACTTACATTAAAGAGTTTGGCAATTTCCTCAACTACAAGTTGCTCCTCTAAATTTTCATTTATGTATTCAATTACACCATTTACTGTTCCATGCGATAGTGAGGGTGCTTCTTTTTCCTTCAATACATACCAATAAAATTCTATTAACTCATCACCAATTTCATTCGCATTCATTGCAGTTAAATTTTCTTCTACTAATTCAACGCACTTTCCACTGAAGGTAAACGCATTCTTCTCATTTAATATAGCCTCTTCTTTCAATCGTCTCGTAACCAATGAAGAGAGTACTATAAAATAATATTGAATCACTTTAATGGAAAATTCAGGAGTATGCAAGGATAAAATTTGTTGGATCTCTCTGAGTGTATCGCGGGCCCCATCTCTTTCCAAATTAAAAATTTGCCTTAGAAGCTGCTCTTCTAAATGAAAGAAAGTCTTCGCCTCTTTTGCACTGTTTTCTTTTTCTACAGCACTTATCAATTCGAGACTTACAACTTCTGTTTTTTTACTAGTCATGAGTATCACTCCACTCATTTGCTCTATATCTACTTGTCATGACGAAACATTATATGTAAATCATTTTACCTGATTACCCAGATTTATCTACTGTTTCTATATTTACTGACATATATAGATTAAAGCGCCCCTTAAAAAGAGGCGCTTTTAGTAAGAAATTGCTTATTTTATTTATTGGTCTTTTCTGCCTCTTTGGTGGATTCATCTTTGCTGTAAAGTGGTTCATTATCCGAGGTGTCTTTTTGCTTTTTGTAGAGGCCGTCTTTCTCTGAAGCCTTTTTATCAGGATCCTGAACTTCTTGGTTATAGTAATGAACACTTGTCTGAGCACCTTCTGATACCATATTGTTATCGTCGAGATCTCGGGGATCAGAATGTCCCACTTTTTCAGCCGATTGATCGACCAGCTGATTGTTATTCATAAACGAATCCAGCTTACCTTTTAACGTACTGACTGTTTCCATTGCTTTGTCGCGATTTTCCTTTTTGCTGAAATATGCATACGCACCAGCTGCCAGGGTTGCCATTAATAATCCATTTGATTTTTTAGCCATGTATACCATCCTCCGTCGTAATTAATTGTCTTAAGCTTAATATACCCGACGGCTGTAGTTTCAAACGTAATCCGAGTGAGTTAGTTACTTAGTGTTTCTATTTAGGTCAAGCTTGTGACATTACATGAAAATACCGGCTACATAGCTATTTGATGAGTCTGAACAGAACAACCATACGCTAGACGAATTGCCAGAATAGTATATTTCATTTTCATGACATCGTAGTTTTGAGACAGCTAATTTGATATACTAAATAGAAAGAAGGTTAGGAGTGAGATTGCCATGATTAGACACATGACGTTAGAAGATATTAAGGATGTTCAATATATTGCCCTCACCTCGTGGCGTCACATGTTTCAGGAACATATCCCACTGGAAGTGCTCGAGGCTTTTATTGACCGCTCCTACTCCGAATTAATGTTGCGCAAACAGCTGGAAAAAACGACTATACTGATTGCCACCGATTCGCAAGGACTTCCTGTAGGTTATCTGAGCTACACGCCAATCGATGAAGACGGAGAGTGTGAGGTGACGGCTCTTCATGTGCTCCCTTCGCATCTTGAAAGCGGCTACGAAGAACTGCTTCTGACTGCAGCATTAGAGCTTCTCCATCAAGCAAATTGTATTGATGTATATATTGATGAACAAGCAAATGAACTGCAAAATTTCTATTTGGAACAAGGATTCGTGCTCGTTGAGTCTTTCCCGGAAATATTCGAAGGTATTCCTGTCGAGACTGCCCACTTCTCCCTTCCAGTGAACCAGCTTGTCTATACGTAAAAACCCATTCTCCTGTGAGAATGGGTTTTTACGTATGTCATCAGCTCATCCAAGTTGTTTCAGCGGCTGCATGTTCCGGTTCAGGTGCAAGCGGCGGCTTCTTTGTCAGGCAAAGAATGCCTGCTATATAGAGCAGAATTGAAGTCAGAGAGATTATTCCTCCAAACAACCCCGCGACAATAAATAAGATACCTGCCGCCTTCGGATTGGAACTGTTCCATATTTTAATAGTGCCGAAAATATTCAGCACCAGACTGATGAACGCTGCAATTACAGCAATCCAGATGAGTACATAGAACGAGTCTACCATGCTGATCATAACATCCACCTCAGAAGGTGTAAACGTTCCGTCACCGGACAAAACTCCCCTCATCTCATCCTGGAAACCGGGTTCTGAAACTGCCGCGCTCATAAACAATGCTACAAGAACAGACCCCGCCAGACCGATTCCTGTAAAGATCGCAGCTGTAATTGACAGTGCTCTTTCTGCTGTGCGATTAATCATATCTACATCATCCTTTTCTGCCGGTTTACTTCTCTTATACTTATACGCCAAGTAAATGAAAAGGTTTCAAAAAAGTGATGCAGAAAACTTACTGAATAATAATCAGTATATTAGCCTTAGGCTTTTACATCGTTGTAATCATCACTTCGGTCGAATACGTTTACTACATAAGAGCAAACCGCCTTCATTTTCAAACCCTTATCACGTGCGTTTTCTGCTGCCTGGTCGAGTAGTTTTTTAGCAATACCTTGGCCGCGTAATGAATCATCTACAAAGGTGTGTGTCATTGTCATGATGCCATTGTCTTCTGTCCATTCGATTTCAGCCGTTACGTTGTCATTTTCTTTATGCTGGTACGCATATTTATGACCACCTAAGTTAACAAGATCAAATCCGAAATCCTGGGGCAAATTCAAGTCTTTTTCACTCATGCAAAATCTCTCCTTTTGTAGTTTCATATCATACTTCTTACCCTACCACATTTACAGCTTAACTAAACAATGATTTAAGCGAATCAGCCATATTTCTGAAGAACTCTTTCACCTTTTCCCAGAAGCCTGGATCAATATCACCCAGTTTGTCTTTAATTTTGGAAGCCATATCTGAAAGCTGTTCATTGAGCTTGGTAAAATCGATATCCAATTTCGATATACGATCCATTAAGTCGATCAATAACTGACGATCCGCATCGCTTAATTGGATATTCAATTTACTTAATTGTTCGTTGACAATCTTCTCGACATCTTCTTTTGTTGCGGGTTTCTGTTCTGCAATTTGCTTTTTGATATCTGTAAGCAATTTTGCCACTTCGTCTTTATCAACGCCGGCTTTTTCGGACAGTTTTGTCGCAAGATTCAACTCATCATTTGCTGTATCGGTACGTTCCGTATCCAATACTTCCCCGGAAACCTCATAGGCTTTATAAATTCCTACAAGCGCGGAATGTCCTGTTACTTTCTTCGGAGCAGCCACTTCTACGATCGCATCTTCAATACCTGCAGTTAGCATAGCTGTCGCATACATATCCGCAGTTACTTGTGTAATATTATCAGGAGTCACGATGTTGATGACGAGGCCTTCACCTTCTTCTTGGCGAGTAATTTTCGCTGACGAATACATGCGGGCGTTACGGTCGCCGCCAGGTATATATTTAATCAGATCATTGCCGTCTACTGATAATTCTTCCACTTCAGCTTCTTCCGCTACTTTCAAGTCTTTCTTAACGATATCCAGTTCACTTTCAGATAGATTCGCACCATATACAACGATTGGCACACCTAGCTTTTCATTGATTACGTCATCCGCTAAAGCAGACGGAGTCAGGATGCCCGCCATCAAAATGACTGCCAATAAAAATGAAAATCCTTTTTTCATTCAGTTTCTCCTCCTTGTTCTATACAATAGATACGATGAGGCAAATCAAAAAGTTCCGTCTTATTTACGATTTGAGATTCGTCCAGCCGTCCTGTTGCTCGATCCGACCTTCCTTCATCAGCTTGCCAAGTGCACGTTTGAAAGCGCCTTTACTCATTTGGAACATCTCTTCGATTTCTTCAGGTGACGATTTATCTGTGAATGGCATCTTGCCGCCGGACTGCTCCAAATAGGATAAAATCTGTCCGCCGTCTGTCTGTAGACGGTCCTGCTTTCTAGGAAGCAGAGAACCGTTTAAAGTCCCGTCATCCCGCACCCCGATAATTCGCAGTTCCACTTCTTCACCAAGTCTTGGTTCCTGCAGGCGTTCTGTTTCGTGAACAAATATGCGGTATAGATCTTCTGTCAAAAAGAAAGATCCGACCGGTAATAATCGATAGGCTCTCGCTTTCATATTTAAATTGTACATATCTTCTTCAGCAATCGTGAAATGATCCTGCACACGCTCTTCTGTCACTAAACGTCCGAATAAATTTCCTCCCGGATCGCTGCGCAGCGTCATATACAATTGATCTCCAGGCTGTGGCCAAAGATTCTTCAGACGCGGGAAGTCCGCCCGGTTCACCAGCACTTCGAATGAAGAACCGATGTCCACGTAAGCCCCTTCTTCTCTTTCCAGACGAATAACTTTTGCCCAGCCAAACGTATCGTTCGTAATATCAGGCAACTGCCCGCTTGCTGTCAGTTCTCCTCTTCTATTCATATAAAGAAACACTTCAACTGTTTCGTTTTCCTGTGCATCAGGTGCTTCTGAGACATTTAGGTAAATTTCTTCACCGTTTGCATCCAACACCCAGCGAGAGCCCTCTTGGCGAATAATCTCGAGTGTAGCGCGATTTCCTGCTTGTAATTGTGTCATTTAGGATAATCCTTTCTAGTTTGCTTTGCTTTTTAGTTTCTTAATGAATTCAGGATCTTGCTCCAACGTTTCCACCAGATCGGTAATGCGGTCCATGGCATTCCAGCTGAGGTGATGTTCAATTCCCTCGACATCTCCATAGATATTTTCTTCTTCCACCCCAATGATACGCAGGAATTGTTCCAATAATTCATGGCGGTGTACAAGCTTCTTACCAAAACGAAGTCCCCGGTCTGTCAGGACAAGTCCCCGATAACGTTCGTAGTGTACATAACCCTCTTTATCTAGCCGCTGTGCCATTTTTGTAACAGAAGAAGGAAGCACGGAAAGCGCCTCTGCCACATCTGACACACGCGCTTCTCCTCTTGCTTCCAGCTGTAAATAAATTTGTTCAATATAATCTTCCATACTTGGTGTAGCCAAGACATCTCCTCCTTATTTGACTGCCGTTTCATCGTGAATCCATTTTCAGAAGTTTAGGATTCTGTTGCTTGGGTAAATAACTACTACAACAAAGAAAAGGAGTGATATAAAATGGCTCGTTTATTATGGCTTGTTATTGTAGTTCTTATAGCATTATGGGTTATCGGTCTAGTTGCAAAAATCGGCGGCGGATTTATTCACCTTCTTCTGATCATTGCTGGAATCATCTTTGTACTTCAGTTATTGACCGGAAGACGATCGGTATAGTAACAAACAGATTTAAGACAATCAATGCTCTTTCTGCTTTCAGGAAATTCTTGCGTACAGACATGTATTTCGCAGGTCTTTCCCGTTGGCAGAGAGAGCATTTTTGCGTAAGATGCCTTCTAACTCAAAGCCCGCACGCTTCGCCACCGCTCTGCCTTTGCTGTGCTTTTCATCACAATGAAATTCCACACGCTGAGCCTGCAGTTCTTCCATAGCGAAATCTGTGAGTCCTTTTACAGCCTCTGTCATATATCCTTGTCCTTCAAATCTCGTATCCATCCAATATTCCAATTCGAACTTG
Source organism: Sporosarcina sp. (assembly GCF_029257255.1). Classification (GTDB taxonomy): domain Bacteria; phylum Bacillota; class Bacilli; order Bacillales_A; family Planococcaceae; genus Sporosarcina. The sequence goes on from NZ_JARICI010000036.1 coordinate 39,268, forward strand.
CGGATGCGCCAGTCAATTTGATGCAGCCCGACGCTGCCGATCAATTCACCCGTTTCCTTCAGATAGATATGGAAAATCAGTTTTTTTCTGCTGATAAAATCCGCAACACACTGGCGGACATGCTCTTCCGATGTCTCTATCGTCAGATCAGGCTGTGCCCAACCAGTCCAACGTCGCAGAGCAGGAATAGAATGGGAAACGGCTTCCCAGACACCTTTGGCATCCTGTAATTCAGGTGCACGCAGCGATAGACGTTCTGTCGTAAACTGTTCATTGAAATCCGGAATCCGCTTTTCATAGAGTTCCCGATCTTCCCAGTGAACCGGCGTGGTCGTCCCTTCGAGATAATCTTCCCTCGTCATGCCATATGTCACAGCATCATAATACGTGTTTTCTTTAGGGAAGAACCATGCTTGGCGCAAGTGCGCTTCCTTCACGAAGCCTGCACGTTCAAATGCTTTACGCATAGCTGCGTTATCATGGCGAGTATGTCCTTGAATGCGAATTTTTTCTTCTGGCAGTTCGAACACATATTGCGTCAGTTTCTTCAACGCGCGTGAACCATAGCCATAGCCTCTGTATCGATCGGCAATCCGCAAGTCAAACAGCGGTACGTCTTCCTGCATGTCATACACCTTAACGATCCCGACTTTTTCATCTTCATTATTCTCAATCCAGAAGGTCTTTACATCATCTGATGCATAGCCGCCTTCTTCAATCGATTTTTCCAGCAATTCCTGGCCCGGCTGACTGATATCATGGTACGGCCAGGAGTTCGTTGTCATAAATTGAATCAGTAAATCTTGTTCCTCTATCGTCCATTCTTGTAAACGCATCAAAATTCCTCCATCAACTCGCTCTGCAGCGAGCGTTTCGCTGCTCAGGCATCAAATGGTCTGTTCTACTTCAACAGCATGTTCATGAGCAATTTTCACTAAATCAGCTACATGCTTGTCCGCTAATGAATAGTATACCATTTTTCCGCGTCTTTCTGATTTCGCCAATGAATGTTCACGCAAATAACGCAGATGATGCGAAGCAGTGGCCGAAGAAGATTGGATCACTGCCGCTACGTCACAGACACACATTTCAGATTCCATAGTAAGCGAATAGGCAATACGCAGTCGTGTTTCATCCGCCAAAGCTTTAAATATCTTCGCCATCTCACTTACATCAGGCAGCTCTTTCTGTATTTTCCGCACCACATCTTCATGCACAATTGTCACATCACAAGCATCTTGATTTGTCACATTGCCACCCCATTCACAGTCTTAATATTACGGTCATTATATAGATACTAGTGAGAAAAATCAATTTACTCAAACAGTGTTCCATTCCTTTACCAAACGTGTGCTTGCCAGTTTATTATATGAGCAGTTTGAGAATTGACTGCGGTTTTGAAACCTAACTATCTGCGTACTGCAGTCTTCAATTCAGATTGGTTGTTTTTTAACATAGTATTGGATGGTAAGCGGTAAAACAAAACCAACACCATCCACACTTTGCAAATAATCCGCATGACATACTTTTCACAAAACAGCGAAGGCGCAGCTGCGTGGTCGGCTATGAGCGCAGAGACCAGTCCAATGATCACGTCGGGATGCTGTATGATCACTAGACCGAGCCGAATGATCACTCAGCCGGTGAGTATGCTCGAGTGAGGCAGGGCTATGAGCGCTTGAACGGGTACTATGATCATCCGTGAAGCTTCTTTGGCAGATCGCCACGCTTTTCGCCAGTAGGCTCACAGCGGAAGGCAATCCCCCAGCGCCGAAGCAGATTTATACTGCACACACACCATTCAAACCGCTTGCAAAGTCGAGAAACGGACCGCACCACTTACGTCCAGGTCTTGCAAAATAGCAGACCCAGTGTTTTGCATCAGTTTTTATTTGTCGGCATCTGTTTTTCACCATGGATTTTTTCGTACAACTCGTCTTCTATGGAAATATCTGCAAGCTTCACCTTCGAACGATAAGCAGCCCGGATGATAACGTGACCTGCAACAGGCGCCGTTAAAAATACAAAGCCGATTCCAAGCAGCAGACGTACACTGATAAAATGTTCAGCGAAAAGGAAATAGACGAACGCCCCCGACAGTGTCAGCAGGACAGCCAGAGTCGAGCTCTTTGTGGCTGCATGCGAACGGGTATAGACGTCCGGCAGCCGAATCAAACCAAATACACTTAAAATACTCGCGATTGCACCAGTCAAAATTAACAGAGCACCTGCAAACTCACCCATCTCGCTTACGTTCAACGATTTTCCCCCTCTCGATAAACTTCGAAAACGCAATGGTACCAATAAATGAAAGTATTCCCAGAATCAAAATGGCTTCCAAAAATGCTTTCGTCTTCATCATTACCGACACGACGGCAATCGTTGCAATCAAATTCACACCGATCACATCCAGCGCAACAACACGGTCCGGCAATGAAGGACCTAATACTATACGGATGACCGCCACTAAAATAGTCAGAGCAAATAATATGACAGATACCGACAGCATGCCTGCAATCATCGTGTCACCTCCATAATTGCCTTTTCAAAGTTTTTCAATTGCTTGATCAGTCCATCCCGCGATTCTTCTACATCCATCGCATGAATATACAGTTCATTACCTTCTGGGGAGACCTCCATTACGACTGAACCCGGCGTTAATGTTAGCAGCATTGACAGCATCGTCACTTCTACGTCACTCGTCAAAATTGTTTCATACTTAAAGATGCCCGGTTTTATTTTTAATTTGGGCCTCATAATCTGAGATATCACCACAATACTTGATTGTGTCAATTCGCGATTGAAAATGAGTAAAAGTTTACACGCTGCGTAAATTCTTCGCAAATAAAAATGTGTGCCGAAAAAGCGGCTCATGAAAAAGATAATCCCGATGCCCACTAAAAACCCCATGAAGAAGGTAGTGAATTTCAGCTCGTCTTCATCCACCAGCAGCATCCATAAAAGCGCAATGAATAAGTTCAGCAGAAGCTGCACCGGCATGCGGCGTCCCCCCTTTCTATTTTAAATCGTCACCTAGCACTGCCCGGATATAAAGTTCCGGATCTGCCAGCGTTTGTGCAGCATCCTGGATATACGGTGCAAGGAATTCCGCACCGACTCCCATTCCAACTACCAGCATCGCAAGCAACACAAGCGGCAGGCCGAGCGACTTGTCAAAATGTTTCTGTTCATCCTCACTGATCGTTGTCTCACCCCAAAAACTATTGAGGAATATACGAAGCAGTGAATATAGCACACCTATACCCGACAGGAACGCAGCGGTAAGAAGCACATACTCCTTCGCCTCTATTGCCCCTAATCCAATATAGACTTTCCCAATAAATCCGCTTAATGGTGGAATTCCAGCAACCGCAAGCATTGTCAAGAAAAACAACCAGCCAACAAGCGGGTAATTTCGAATCAGTCCGCTGATTTCATGGAACTTCACACGTCCTGTTAAATAGACAACTGTCCCCGCCAATAAAAACAGCAGCGCTTTGCTGACCATATCGTGAATCAAATAGTAGCTCGCTCCCTGGAACGAAGCAGTCGTAGAAATCGCCAACCCCGTCAGCACGAAGCCAACAGAAATGATGACATTGTATGAGACGATCTGCCGGATATCCGAATACGCAACCGCCCCTAAGCAGCCGCCAAGCATCGTAATAACTGCCAGCACGCCAATGATCTGGAAAACCAATGGATCATGAACAAAAATCAATGTAAACATCCTGTACAGAGCATATATACCGACCTTCGTCAGCAAAGCACCGAACAAAGCAGCTACTGCTGTAGGCGGTGCAGAGTAAGAACCGGGAAGCCAGAAATATAACAGCAGCCCCGCTTTCAAGCTGAAGACTAGCAAAAAGATGATACTGATCAGCGTCAGCAACGGACCCTGGCCAGCTTCTGTTACACGCACAGCAATATGTGCCATATTCAACGTGCCAAGCGCGCCATACAAATAGGCAATGCCCAATAAAAAGAACCAAGAAGCCAGCACATTGATCAGTACATATGTAATGCCTTCCTTTAACTGCATCTTCCGTCCACCCAGTGTTAGCAAAACGTACGAAGCAAGTAGCATCACTTCAAAGCACACGAACAAGTTAAATAAATCACCTGTCAGAAACGAACCGTTGACACCAGCCACTAAAAACAAGAAAAACGGATAGAAGAACATTTCTTCTGTTTGTAAACCTGTTGTGCCAAACGCATAAATCAGTATAATACTCGAGACTACACAGGCAGCCAGGACCAACAACATGGCAAACGAATCGCCGACAAATAGAATCCCATGCGGCGGAAGCCAGTTTCCAAAATCTAGCCGCATGATACCTGTACGGCGAATATGTTCCAAACAATAGGCAGCGATTCCGGCAGAAGCGAGCAGCGTAACTAAACTTAATCCACGCTGAAGCCGGATATACGGTCGTAAAAACACCAATAGCACGCCCATCAAAACAGGCAGGATCATTGGCAGCACTACTAAATTATTCATCCTGCTGCCCTCGCAATTCTGATCCACGGCCCGATTCCTGATAGACACGATAGGATAGTACTAATAAAAAAGCCGTTACAGCAAAGCTGATAACAATCGCCGTCAATATTAACGCTTGCGGCAGCGCATCTGTATACTCTGCTGCCCCTTCCTGAAGCAACGGGACATCACCTTTTTTCAGGCCGCCCATTGTCAGCAATAACAGGTGGATCGCATGGGATAGAATCGCCGTGCCGAGAATTATCCGCAGCATTTCTTTCGACAGGAGCAAATAGACCCCCACCGCCACCAATACACCAACCAGAAGGGTAATTAATGTCTCCATTACTCCACATCCTCACTGATCCCTAAAATAATCGTTACAACGGTTCCTAGCACCGTCAGCGCGACGCCTGCTTCGAAGATTGTCATGGTACCGATTTCCGTTGCACCAAAAACAGGCAAATCCACTACCCGTGTCGCCTGCGATAAAAAAGGTACATGAAACACGATAGACAAAACACCAGTGCCGACAGCCAATAAAACACCTAGCGCCGCTACACGTTTAAAGTCAAAAGGCGTCCCACGGTGAACCGTTTCGATATCGTACACCAAATACAGCAGCACGAATGCCGAAGAAAGTACTAAACCGCCGATAAAGCCGCCGCCTGGATTATTATGTCCAGATATAAACAGCTCGACACCGAACGTCAAAATAATAAAGAATACAATTTTGGTCACGGTCTGCAAGATCACATCATTTTTCTTCAGACTGATCCGCTCCCTTCTTACGACGCAGCTTCACTAATGAAAAGACCCCAAGTCCGGCGATAAAAAGAACCAAGACTTCAAGCATCGTATCAAACGCACGGAAATCACCTAGTATCGTGTTGACAACATTCATTCCGCCAGCTAGACGTGATGCTGTTTCATAGTAAATTGAGATGGACGGATACAATGAATGCCCCTGCACTAATAGCGCTACTACCGTCACAGCAATCCCTGAAGCTGCCGCGATCAATCCATTACGCCATTTCATTGAGTTAGATTTATATTCAGTACGCCATTCCGGCAAGTAGTAGAAACACAGCAAAAACAAGACAGTCGTCACCGTTTCCACAATAATCTGTGTAAGTGCCAGATCGGGTGCACGGAACACGACAAATAAAATCGCAATTGAGTATCCAAGCACGCCATTCAAAATGATGGCTGTAATCCGGGAACGCGCAAATAAAATTGCGATACTTGAGCACATCATCACAAAAACAATCAAGCCTTCATTGATTTCAACCGGTGCGTCGTTTGAGAAGTCAAAGATAAACTGCTGAAATCCAACCAGCCCAATCCCAATGAATGCAATGAAGATCAGCATAATATAGGCGACATAATCACGGACAGAACCTGTCATATAGGTTCTCGTAACAAGTGTACCGACTCTCTCTCCAAAAGTCAGAAATGCATTATAGAGCCTGTCGAGAGTCCATTGCAGCATCCCTAACCGATAGACACCTTTCCAGTAGTCGAGGAAATAATAGAGTAAAATACCCGCTATAATCACACCTAGCGTCATGAATACCGGCATATTCCATCCATGCCAGACATGAATTTCAGGCACCAGTCCTTCAATCGTTCTGAACTGCGGATACACAGCAGACATCGCCGGCCCTAAAATATAAGTGCCAAGGATATTCGGGAAGAAGAAAATCAGTACGACCAGACTTGCAAGAACAAGCGGTGCAATAAGCATTTTAATTGGCGCTTCATGTGCGGGACGTTGCCCTGGAAACGGCTCCGGTACTTTCCCAAGAAATGATTGGAAGACAATGACCATACAGTAGATGAACGTAAAGATACTGCCAACCCACGCGACAATCGGGAAGAGTAGAGCCAGAGAGTCGAGCGTCAGTAAATTTGCATCTTGAAGAGACAGCATCGCTTCAAAAAATAATTCCTTACTCAAAAAACCGTTAAACGGTGGAAGACCTGCCATAGAAAAACTGCCGATCAATGCGATTGAGAACGTAATCGGCATAATAGTCGCAAGCCCGCCTAATCTTCGAATATTCCGCGTACCGAGCTGATGGTCTAAAATCCCGACAACCATAAACAGTGAACCTTTAAAGGTCGAGTGATTTATTAAATGAAACAAAGCGGCAAATGTGGCGGCCGTGAACAATGCGGTATGTGCACTTTCAGAAGACGCAAATGCAAGCGATCCAACACCGAGCAAACTCATGATCATCCCAAGCTGACTCACCGTTGAGAAGGCGAGCAGCGCTTTAAGATCCGTTTGCTTTACGGCATTCACTGATCCCCACAGCATCGTCAGCAGACCGACACCCGAAACCACATAGAACCATATTGCATCACCTGCAAATACCGGCGTAAAACGGGCAACCAGATAAATCCCCGCTTTCACCATTGTTGCTGAATGTAAATAAGCACTGACTGGCGTCGGGGCTTCCATCGCATCCGGCAGCCATATATGAAAAGGAAACTGCGCAGATTTCGTGAAAGCTCCGAGCAATACGAGGAGCATAGCCGGAATAAACAAAGAATCCCCAGAAACGATCTCCCTCATCGCAATTATTTCACGCAGGCTGAATGTTTCGGTCATTGAATACAGCATCAAAAATCCTGCCAGCATGAAAAGACCGCCTGTCACGGTGATCAGCATCGATTTCTTAGCACCATATCTAGATTGCTTCCGGTGATACCAGAATGCAATCAGCAAGAATGACGATATACTCGTCAATTCCCAAAACACATACAGTACAATCAAGTTATCGGATAATACTACACCGAGCATCGCACCCATAAATAGCAGTAAATATGTATAAAAGCGACCGATCGCTTCCCGTTCAGACAGATAATATATCGAATAAAAGACAACAAGACTTCCTATGCCTGTTATGAGCAATGCAAAAATCATACTTAATCCATCTAAATAAGTTGAAAAATAGACACCTGCTGAAGGTATCCAAGGGAAAGTATATTGATAAACAGCATCATCTGAAAGTGAAGGTACTAAACGTAGAAGTAAGATGAAAAGAAACAGTGGAACCGTCATCACAAACCAGCCAATTCGTCGGCCCGTCAAAAACCTATGTATCAATGGTACTAGGCATGCTGCGATAAACGGCAGAAAAATTGCCAGCAAGACGGTAATCAACCTTACACCTCCCAGAAAAATTCAATATAAGACACTGCACCCTCTTGACTGAACATCATACGTTATGCATAATGAGACTCTAAGAAGAGAGTGCATTCACTACTAAAAAGTATACACTACTTTCTCACAAATCGCATACAATGCGTGGTGAGCCATCTGTGGACATCTGGACTAAACTGTACAATGATGTATGCTCAACAGTCTTATTGAATATGAAGAGGTGAAGAGTCATTATGGGCAAAATGAAAAGCCGTATGGACGAGAGTATTCTCGTTTGTGTGTATTACGGTCCAAATGGTGAACGTCTCATTAAAAGAGGATATAAAATCGCGGCAATTATGGATTGTCCGCTGTACATCTTAACCGTCGATGCTGCACCTCTTGACGAGTTCAACGCAGATAAATCAGATTATATTGATCGCTGGAAAGAGCTTGCGGAAGAACTTGATGTCGAAGCATTCATCATACGCGACGATGAAAAGCGGCCGACCGCCAAAGTCATCAAAGAAGTTGCACACCAGTACGGAATCACACAAATTATCATTGGCCAGACAGCGCAAAGCCGCTGGGAAGAAATCACGAAAGGTTCTTTTATGAACGTCTTGCTACGTGAAATTTCTTTCGTCGACTTCCATGTCGTTTCTGTCGAGCGAGCCATCAAAAGTGAAGTCGAAGGGTCATTTGAAAAAGGAGTACGCGCCTATCTGACCTCAGATGGCGACGGATACCGCATCAATTTCACCTTATCCAAACATGTACAATATGAAGGGATCTTCTTCAAAGAAATCGGTACTGACTTCAACAACGGCATTTTCAAATTCATGCAAAACAACAAAATCTGCCAAGTCCAGATCGAAGATGACCATGTCGTCGAGCCAAATAAAATACAGTGCAAAACCCACGACTAATATCAAATAGCCTGCAGGAGCATCTAAGCTTCTGCAGGCTTTTTTGCCGATACCGTGGCGATACCGCCGTACCGCCGCGCCAAAACAGCAGTTAACGATCCAATAACTAGTAACGGCGAACCAAACAAGCAAAGGAACGCACATTAACACTTGCTGAACGAGCCAAAAGTCTCTTTAACCGAACCAAAGCCCCGAATGAACGAACATTTAGTTTCTCCAAATAAAAAACGGCACAGGATATCTCAAACTCAGACATCCTGCACCGTCAGCTTCACTTATTCGGAAAGCTCTTCCCCGACAATCTTTACTTCCATCTCAAGATCTATCCCGAAATTCTTCTTCACTTCTTCTTTCACCATTTCAATAGTCTGGATATAATCCGCTGCCGTGGCATCTTTTTTATTGACGATAAATCCGGCATGTTTCGTTGATACTTCCGCGCCGCCAAAACCTTTGCCCTGCAAACCGCTATCCTGAATTAATTTCCCTGCAAAATACCCCGGTGGTCGTTTGAATACACTTCCTGCAGAGGGATATTCTAATGGCTGCTTTGATTCCCGCTGGAACGTCAAATCTGCCACAGTCGAATCAATATCCTGCTGGACACCCGGTGTTAACTCGAACTCAGCAGACAGGACATAATAGCCCTCTTCGGTGATGATACTCTTTCGATACCCTAGCTCCAATTCTTCTTTCGACAGCACAAATATTTCGCCAGCATGGTTCATCACAGTCGCTTGCGTAATGATGTCCTTAATTTCTCCTCCATACGCACCAGCATTCATAGCCATAGCACCACCAATTGATCCCGGGATTCCACAGGCAAACTCCAAACCTGACAGGCACGCCTTGGCCGCTTCTTTTGAGGCATCAATAATATGCGCACCTGCCTCTGCGATCATCGTGTTTCCCTTAATTTCAATCTTATTGAAATTGGCCATGTACAAAACGATTCCGCGTACGCCACCATCGCGAACGACCATATTCGAACCATTGCCAAGTAATAAAATAGGTATATTGTTTTCGTATCCATAGGTTACAGTTGCTTGCACTTCTTCTATAGTGGCAGGCGCCACGACTACATCCGCCTTGCCGCCTAAACGAGTTTTAGTGTATTTATTCAGTGGTTCATCCAGCAATAACCAGCCGTCCTTAATTTTCATTTGAAGGTCTTCAAACCAGCGATGTTTTGACATCTTTACCCAGTCCTTTCAATTTACCTGCTTCCCCTTACAGGAAAACAATCTTATCCCTCTATTAGTATGCTTGCAATCGAGATTTTTGACAAGGAATTTCATTTTGACTTTTGACCGATTTTCCATTAGAGTTTACATAACTTAAGACCACAGGAGGAGTGTAAGTGAATACGTCTAAAATCAATCATGCCACCTCAACTATCGGTTTTTCAGTTCCGCATATGATGGTATCTACCGTCACCGGTATTTTTAAGGAGTTTACTGGTACAGTAGAGGGCAATCCGGCAGATTTAGCGAAAAGTTCGGTTCAGTTCCAAGTTTCCGTCGCGTCGATTGATACAGACAATAGAGATCGAGATATTCACCTATGCTCAAAAGATTTTTTTGACACAGAAGCTTTCCCTTTCATGACATTCATCTCACGCTCTATTTATTGGATGGAGCAAGAAGGGATGTACCGAATGAACGGCGACCTGACCCTCAAGCAGACGACAAAAAGAGTGATGTTTTGTGTTACCCCCATCGATTCCGAGAACTTCGAATTTCGTTATGAAGTCGTGGCCAGGATCAAGCGCAAGGAGTTCGGACTGACTTGGAATCAAGCAATAGAGGCCGGCGGTGTCATGGTTGGAGAAACAATCGACATTCAACTGAAAATTTCCGTAGAGATGAACGGTTCTGATTAACTTTATGCCACACGAAACAGCAGCCAACGTGAAGTTGACTGCTGTTTTGTTTATTTATTAGACGTTACAAGATCCATCATCGCACTGGCCTCCGCCGACTCCACCAAGTACTTGCAATGAAGGCTGAATCCCTTCTTCTTTTGCAATTTTCTCAAGTGCCTCTACAAACGCCTCGGTTGGTTGAGCTCCGGAAATTGCATATTTTCTATTGATCACGAAGAATGGCACACCCTGTACCCCTATTTCACGCGCTTCATCAATATCTTCCTGTACCTGCTCTGCGAAGTCATCGCTGTTTAGCATCGCTTTAGTCTGTTCTGCATCCAAACCAACTTCTTTCGCAATCGCAAGCAGTACTTCTTCCGTATCAATTCGCTCACCTTCAACAAAATAACCGTGCAGCAAACGCTCTGTTATCTGCGACTCTTTGCCATGCAGCTTAGCAAATTTAGCCAAGCGATGTGCATCCATCGTGTTAGATGTCTTCATTTTATCGACTTGATAATGAAGTCCCACTGTTTTTGCCTGTTCTTCAATATTCTTCATCATGTTTTCTGCTTCTGCCAGGCTTACGCTATATTTTGCAGCCAATCCTTCCAGTAAAGACAGATCAGAAGCGATCGGCGTATTAGGATCGAGCTGGTAAGCTTTATACTCCACCTCAGCTTTTCCTTTTAATCCTGATTGTTTCAGGCCATCCTCCAAACGTCTTTTTCCGATGTAGCAAAACGGACATACATAATCTGACCACACTTCAATTTTCATTTATTCCTCCACCTTCCTATATTCTATTTTAGATTCAAGAAAACTTGGCAACAATATAAATGCTTGGAAACCTAGAATTTATAGAATGAGGTGTCGGAATGAATGAATCATTATGGCTAGCTACCGCTTATCCGCAAGAAAAGTATCCTGTCATAGAAGACAATCTCTCGTGCGAAGTATTAATTATTGGCGGAGGTTTAAGCGGAATTGCCAATGCGTATTTCTTGGCGAAGCAAGGGAAAGACGTAGTATTACTGGAAAAGAACAGTATTTTACATGGGGCGACCGGTAACTCTACCGGCAAACTGACCTCACAACACGACTTGGTTTACGCCGATTTGATTGAGCAATTTGATTTGGAAAGCGCAAAACAGTATTTCAACGCCAATGAACATGCATTACACCTCGCTCGGTCCTTCGCCGATCCAGAACAATTGCAGACCGCTCATTCTGTTCTTTATTCGCAGACAGCAGAAGGAACCGAGAAATTGATGCGCGAGAAAAAAGCGTATGAGGAAATAGGAATACCTTTCAAACTGGGAGGCAAAGCAGCCGATTTGCCATTTGACACAGCAAACACCTTGATAGTAGAAGATGAAGCTCAAATTCATCCAGTACGTTTCGGACAAAAAATGGCACAGCTTGCAGTGCAGGCTGGCGCCCGAATCTTTGAACACGCGCAAGTTGCTGCTCTCAATACAGACCATCATTACGTCAAACTGTCATCTGAAAAAGAAGTACGCTACCGACAGCTGGTTATCTGCTCGCATTACCCCATTGAAGCACTTAAAGGGATGCAGATTCTGAAGCTAGATGTTGAACGATCCTATATTGCAGCAGCAAAAACAGACAACCCTTTCACTCACCAATACATTTCCACAGATAACCCGAAGCGTTCGATTCGCACAGCAATCATTGACAAACAACCCTATCTGCTGCTGTGTGCAGAATCCCATCCCGCAGGCACGGAGAAAGATACGCAGATCCATTATGACCGTATCGCTGAGGATTTGAAGTCAACGTTCGAACATCCTGACATCATGTATAAGTGGTCTGCGCAAGATCCTTCTACACCTGATCTTGTACCCTATGCAGGTGCCATTTCAGAATCTCTGTCCAATGTCTTTATTAGTACAGGATACAGGAAATGGGGGCTTACCAACTCCATAGCAAGTGCACAGATTATCACAGATACTATTTTAGGAAAAGAAAATCCGGCAGCTGCACTTTATTCTCCGGGACGTACGGACTTTGGCGCTTTATTCAGCCGGGCCCTGATGCTCACCGGACGCACAGTCAAGGAGTTCACGGGCGGTCATATTGCACGAACAGATTCACCAATCTGCACACATATGGGCTGCCGCACACGCTGGAATAAAGGGGATCAGACTTGGGACTGTCCTTGCCACGGCTCTCGATTCCGAGCAGATGGAACAGTACTAGAAGGCCCCGCTACCCAACCTCTTAATTTAGGATAAAAAAGACTGCATGGGGACAGTTTTACCGTTCTCCCATGCAGTCTTTTCTTTATGAAAGTGCTTCAGTTAATACTGGCACAATTTGTTTTTTACGTGACACAATGCCTTTCAACAAAGCGGAGTTATTATGGAACGATACGTTAAACGCAGATCCTGCGCGTTCCGCTTCTTCGCCTAATGCGATGATAACCGAATCACTATTAATGATATCCGTCACAACGAATAGGAATAAATCCAGGTTCTTCTGTTCGATCACTTGTAAAAGCAATTCTTCGAGTTCTGCCTGACGTCCCAGAATGTCCTGCAGATCTACCGCATTGACTTGTGCAATTTCCATTTTGATATCGCCGAATGAAAATTCTTTTGCATCCAGGCTAACTAATTCGCTAATAGGCGTCGCACTAAGATCTGCTCCCGCTTTCAGCATAGCCAGTCCGTATTCAGCCGCATTGACTTCAGCAATCGCAGTCAATTCATCAGCTGCCGCTTGATCCTGCGCCGTAAATGTTGGCGATTTGAATAATAATGAATCGGAAACAATAGCAGAAAGCATAAGACCAGCAATATTCTTAGGAATCTCTACTCCGTGTTCCTTAAATAATTTATTCAGGATAGTTGCTGTACAGCCTACAGGCTCGGCACGGTAATATAATGGATCATTCGTCTGGAAGTTTGCGATACGGTGGTGATCAATAACCTCCGTAACTTGTACCTCGTCCAGATCATCTACACTTTGCTGTTTTTCATTGTGGTCTACTAGGATCACTTGTGATACTTCCGGGGATGCTTTTTCAATCAGGCGCGGCGCTTCGAAACCAAATGTTTCTAGGGCATATGCCGTTTCTTTTGAAATGTTTCCTAAGCGTACCGCTTCTGCATCCACGCCAATCTGCTGCTTCAGATATGCATACGCAATAGCAGATGCAATTGAATCTGTGTCCGGGTTTTTATGCCCGATGACCAATACTTTTGACATGCCTAAATTCCTCCTATTACATTCAGTTCTTCTAAATCGAATACCTATATTCTACCACATTACTCAGGATTGACTAGTGGGAAATAATAACGCATGGATTTCATCTTTATTATGAAGAAAATCCGCGATGGTGTAACCATCAAGCACAGTAAAATACGCTTGCAACGCTTCATATAATACACTTTTCAACCGACAGGCTGACGATAAGACACAAAGATTTTTATTTGGATCAAAACATTCGACCAGATGAAAATCGTCTTCCGTTTTACGTACGAGCTTGCCGACATTAATATCCTTCGGGTCAACGCTGAGACGAATGCCTCCGCCTCTTCCACGAGTCGTCTCAATCAATTGAAGCTTCCCTAACTCATGAACAATTTTGGTGAGGTGATTTTTAGAGATTCGATAAGCATCCGAGATTTCTTGAACGGTTGATAGTTCGTCGGGTTGCTTGGAAGCTAGAAAAATCAGTACACGCAGCGAGTAATCAGTATACATTGTTAAACGCATAGTATCACCACTTCCATTTCTCTTTTCAGTATAACATTTAGAAATGAAAATTCCTTATTCCACAACTGGCCTTCTTCAAGAATAAAATGACAGATTATTGAATGAACTGTGTCAAAATCTTGTACTTTATTTAAAGATGTATTTTTTATATATCTTTAAAGCGAATAATGTTTTATGATGAGGATATCAAATCCAGAAAGGTTGTGCATTACCCATGTTAGATCAAAAAACTATCGATATTATCAAATCTACAGTACCTGTTCTTGAGCAGCACGGTAAAACAATTACAACGGTTTTCTATAGAAATATGTTTGAGGCACACCCAGAACTACTAGATATATTCAATCACGCAAATCAGTCACAGGGACGTCAGCAGACGGCACTTGCAAATACAGTATACGCAGCAGCACAGCATATCGACAATCTCGGCGCGATTTTGCCGGCAGTTGTACAAATTGCACACAAGCACGTATCTTTAGGAATCAAGCCTGAACATTATCCTATCGTAGGAGAGCATTTATTAGGCGCGATCAAAGAAGTTCTTGGTGACGCGGCAACTCCAGAAATCATCGACGCATGGGCAGCGGCTTACGGCATAATTGCAGATGCATTCATCGGTGTCGAAGCAGAAATGTACGACAATAATGAAAATGCAGACGGCGGCTGGAAAATGTTCAAGGATTTTGAAATCGTGGACAAAGTAGAGGAAAGCGACATTATCACTTCCTTCTATCTAAAGCCTGTTGACGGCAAGAAATTACCATACTACTTGCCAGGTCAGTACATCACAATCCGTACATCCATTCCAGGCGCAAAAAACATTGTCAACCGTCAGTACAGTCTGTCTCAGAAATCAAATGACGAGACATTCCGTATTTCTGTAAAACGTGAAGACACATTGCAGCCAAACGGCGTTGTGTCTTGCTACTTGCACAACGAAGCATCTGTTGGCGATATTATTGAAGTCAGTGCACCAGCAGGGGATTTCTATATGGAGGCTACAGGCACAACACCAGTTACATTAATCAGTGGCGGTGTCGGTATTACGCCAATGAAAGCTATGTATTCAACAATTGCAGACGTGTCTCCAGAGCGCGAAGTTGCATTCTTGCACTCTGCACGCACTCGCAACCAGCAGGCATTTGCGAAGAAGCTGGAGCAGTTGAACGCGAAATTGCCTAACTCAACGTATAAAGCTCTTTATTCAGAAGAGGGAGACGGCATGTTCACGCGTGAGTTCCTTCAAGAGAATGTCATCGCAGGCAGCGACGTGTATATATGCGGACCTACAGGCTTCATGGAGTTCGTCATCCAGCAGCTTCTTGCAATCGGCGTACCGGAAGACAAAGTACACTACGAGTTCTTCGGACCAGCAGTACAGCTTGAATTAGCAACAGTTTAATAAGACAAGCAAAAGCCCGCGATTCATTTCGCGGGCTTTTTTGTATAGTGTTTAAAAGATTACTTTGGGTTGCAGTTTGGGATTTGCGCTTCAGCCGGTACGCTTTCCCGAGGCGACTCCCGGAGGCTCAAGCCACGCCCTCAGGAAAGCGTCCGTCTGAAACGCAGGGAAACGGTATCCTACCACTTACAAACTTTTCTTTGCCATACCAAACGAAGCAACAATCAATGCCCCCACCAAGAACAATCCTAGATAACCGACGAGCGGGTAGAAGTATCTTACTAGATTTGTGAAGCCGAAGAAGCTTAGGCCGTAGCCGATGAGCAGTGCGAATGCGACGAACCATCTGAACTTTGTTGTTCCGCTCTCAATAAACCGTGCACCAAAAGCGTAGAACATGCTGACGGCCGTGTTGAAAATCATGCCGTACAACACAAGCGACATGAAGATCGCAAACACCGGCGAAATATCATTAATGATGGCAAGCATCGGCATTTCCGTCCCCGCCACTGTATCCACCTTCGAAAAAATCGCCAGATGACTCAGCAAAATTAAAACACCTAAACCCAAGCCACCGACAAAACCGCCCCAGCCCGCAATCCGTTCATTTTTTTCTGCTCCGCCCATGACAATCGCCATCGAAGCACCGAGTGCGATATTGAACGATACATAATTAGCGGCAGACAGAAACCAGTTCGGCAATGTAGTCGGCACTGCCTGCGCCACAGGATCCAGCACGGCGAATGTCGTATCCATCGTCACCAGACAATAAACAGATACACCGATCACTGTGATGATCAGAAATGGTGTAATGCTGCCAATCACCGCCACCACTTTATCCACATCAAGCAGCATCGTTAAAAACACCAGTACTATCATCAATAAACTGCCTACAAATGAAGGCAACTCGAATTGCTGCTGCAGATTGGCCCCTGCTCCTGCAAGCATGACGACACCTACACCGAACAGTGTGAAAATAATAATCGCATCTACTACTGCACCTAAATAGCGTCCGCTGATTTTATATATTACATCTTTATGAGAATTGGTATGCATGCGGCTCCCTAAGCGTGTCAGCGTCATGCCCAAATAGGCGAACAACGCTGTACAGACAATCGCACCCGCTATTCCCCACAGGCCAAAGCTCGTAAAATAAGTCATGATTTCATTTCCGGAAGCAAATCCTGCCCCGACAATAATGCCAATAAAGGCGCTTGCCATCTTTAATACGTCTTTCATAGTATTCCTATCCCTCTCTAAATTGGTCTTCCTGTATAATTTATTTCCTGTATTTCGAGACGAATGGGTTATCTTTTTCATAAAATCGCCACGGATAATGAACGGCTTCACCGGAGTTTCCGATGCCGACACGGGGACTGGTCTCCACTTCATTCATCGCTAGCCCTTCCGCGATATACAACGGTTTTTCTGCCCAGTTATGACCATAATATTTCATAGTGACCCCAAGCGCTTTGGACAGCTTGCCGGGGCCGTTGGTCAGATCAGCTATCTTCTTAATATGACTTCCCCGGTTTTCCTGCATCTGTTCCAGTCCTTCTACCGGCTCTCCTGCCCGCAGAAGTACGGCATGAGGAGTTCCTTCAGCGGCAGCGACTACGTTCATCAGGACATGTGTATGCATCTGGTATGTATATACCGATCCAGCTTCTCCAAACATCACTTCTGTTCGTTTAGTGGGGCGGTTGCTGAAACTGTGAGCTGCGCGATCTTCCGGTCCATGATATGCTTCCGTTTCCACAATACGAACCGCCAGCAAACCCTCTGGACTTTCATGAACAATATATTTGCCGACTAAACTGTGGGCAAGTTGCAGTACCGGTTCCTGAAAAAAAGACGGATCGATTGGTTCATACATAGTATCTTCTCCTTTTTCTCATTCAGGCGAGGCCTTGACCTGCAGCAAATTCACGATAAAGCATATGCGTTTGCACAAGCTCTTCATGCGTTCCTCTGCCTGTTATTTTGCCGTCTTCTAAAAACAGCAATTGATCGGCGTGTAAAACGGTGGCCAGCCGATGAGCAATAATTAATGTGGTGCGGCCCTTCATTAAGTGATGCAGCGCTTCTTGAACATGCGTTTCAGAACCGCTGTCTAAGTTAGAAGTCGCTTCATCAAGCAGTAAGATCTCCGGGTCATGCAGCAGGGCGCGTGCAATTGCAATCCTTTGCCTTTGACCGCCTGACAGCTTCATGCCCCGCTCTCCGACCCATGTTTCAAATTGGTCCGGCATGTCTTTTATAAATGAATAGGCATTGGCTGCACTTGCCGCTTCTATGACTTTTTCCATCGGCGGCCGCTGTTCTAACCCGTACGCAATATTATCGAGGATCGTGCCGCTCAATAACGGACTTTCCTGCGACACATAGCCGATTCGCTGGCGCCATTTTGATAAAGGAATATCGTTTACCGGAGCGTCACCCAATAAAATCTCGCCCGCGACCGGCTGGTAAAAGCGTTCAACCAGCGAGAAAATGGTTGTTTTCCCGCCGCCACTCGGACCGACAAATGCCGTGACAGTGCCTCTTTCCGCTGTAAACGAAATACCGTTTACTACTTGTTTCCCCTCATCATATGCAAAATGAACATCTGAAAATGTCAGCGCTGACTCAGACTGTACTGGTAATTCTCCTTCAGATGGTTCAGATTTCATTCGTAGAATCCCTTGAATGCGCTCTGTGGCTCCTACTGCCTTTTGGAAAGAAGTAAAGAACTGTGCCATCTGAGCAAATGGCATGATAATCTGGAATAACAGGAAAATGACAGCCACTAATGTCCCTGCAGACAGTGTACCTTTGGCAACTTGCGCGCCACCGTAACCAAGAATCACCACTAGGATGCCCATCATCGTCAGCATCATGATTGGTGAAATGACGGCTTGAATTTTCGCTTCTTTTAAGCCATAACGGAACAATGATTGTATCGCTGTCTTTCCTTTTTCACTTTCTGCCGGTTCTGCACGATAAGCTTTTACTAATCGGATATCGCCGAGTACACGACCCAAGTGTCCTGAGAACTTCGCCATCTCCGCCTGTGTTGCTTTCGCCACTTTATGCATAAGACGGCCGAGCGGATATAATATCGCCATGCTGACCGGCACGCTGACGAGCATGATAATCGTCATTTTCCAGTCCAGCACGAGCAGGATGATGACGGCTCCGATGATGGAAATCATGCCGGAAATGAACGATACTAGATGCTCAGACACGAGAGACTTTAATACCGTCGTATCCTGTGTAATGCGGCTCATAGTCTCTCCTGTTTCATTCTGATCAAAATACGGCACGGGCAGACGCAGAACTTTCTGCCATAATTGATTTCGCAGATCTGCCACTACCGTTTCTCCTATGTAGGCAAGCATATAGTAGGAAAAGCCGCCCGTAATCGCCTGGACGACAAATAAGATGAGCAGGAACAAACCAGTTTTCCAGTTCATCAGCTCACTTGTAAAAGAATCCACCAAGTCTTTGGTAATCAGAGGGACAGCTAAGCCTGCTGCGGTTTCGACGAGTGATAAAAGTAAAGCAATTGCGGTGACGGCTACAGGCCAATGCAGCGTTTTGATTAGACTAAAAAAGTTTTGTAACGATCCGGCTGATTTCATTTGCAACGGTCCTCTTCTCTATCTTATTCCCATGGTTTGCTGTGTAGCGCTTGCAGGTATTCACCAATCCTCATCCAGTCCTCTTCCAAATTGGGTCTGAGTGACGGCCGGTAGAAAATGGACGCGGGATGAAACGTCGGCAGAATAGTATAGGACTGTTCTGTCCAGCTATATTGTTTGTCTTCAAGCCTCTGTAGATATTGGACTGACTGCGTCAACAGCTGGCCATGCAGCTCTGTCACTTTGGCATGTTTGCCGAGCAGTCGCTGCAAACCTACATTACCAAGTGTGACGATGAGTCCTGGCTTTAAGTTCGCTACTTCATAATCCAACACAGGCGCATGAGCCAGCTGTTCTTTTTGTGTGGGTGGACGATTATATTTACGTTCCGTCAATGTGCCGTCCCGTTCCTTCTTTGTGCCCCATCTGTATGGACGACTGCGAAATGCACTGGTCATGTAGACATCTTCCCTTGATAAACCGACCGAAGCGAGTGATTTCATTAATTCGTTTCCCGCACGTCCGATGAACGGCACGCCATGTACGCCTTCGTGCTCGCCCGGTGCCTCTCCGATTAAAAGAATCGCGGGTGATTCAGGACCCTCTCCCTGAACGAAGCCTTCCACTTGAAACCCTTCGCTGCGTTCCAGTGCAAGACGGGCAATTTCATCTGGAATCCGAAACATCGTATCAACTCCCTTACTGTAAGTATAAGGCTTAAATAGCCGAATCAAAAACATTTGCCATTGAAAAAGCCGCCCCCATTTATGGTAAATGGAAACGACTTATCTTATTCTATGCTAATTCTGTTTGTTTTGTTTCTGTTCCAAGCAGTACAACCGATAATACACCAATCATAATCGCTGCACAGAAAATACCGAATATGATACCGAATCCGTAACCTGCCGTCAGTAACGATCCGACAAGAAGAGGACCGAATATACCGCCGACCCGGCCAACTGCTGCCGCAACGCCCGAACCTGTCGCACGTATTGCGGTCGGATATTGTTCTGGTGAATAGGCGTACAATGCACCCCATGCTCCTAAGTTAAAGAATGAAAGAAATGCACCTGCAATCATTAATGTAACCAAAGTATCCGCATTTCCGAACGCCAACGCGCTAAGTGCAGTACCGAATAAATACGTTGCAAGGACAAATTTGCGTCCTGCACGTTCAATTAGCCAGGCGGCACTGAAATAGCCTGGCAGCTGTGCCAAAGTCATAATCAGCACATAGCCAAAACTTTTAATTAGACTGAAGCCTTTAATCACCATGACACTTGGCAGCCACAGGAACATACCATAATAGGAAAAGACTACAGCAAACCAGACAATCCACAGCATGATCGTGCGCTTTCTAAATTCCGGAGTGAGCAATTGCTTGAGCTTCTGCCCCGCGGATTGCTCCGTCTTGCCTTCTTGAACAAACTTCTTTGAATCCGGCAGATTACGTCGTAAATAAATGGCGTAAAATGCAGGTAATGCTGTGATGATCAGCGCAACACGCCAGCCGTAACTTGGGATAACAAAATAGGCGATCAAAGCAGCGATAAGCCATCCTGCAGCCCAGAAACTTTCTAGCAGAACGACAACGCGCCCACGCTCTTTTGCAGATACGCTTTCTGAAACTAATGTAGAAGCTACAGGCAACTCCCCGCCAAGACCTGCACCAACTAAAAAGCGCAGAATCAGGAATGCCCATAACGCTGTGGTCAACGCAGACAAACCGCTCGCAACAGAAAATATGACCAATGTCATCATAAATACTTGCCTGCGTCCAATACGGTCTGCCAACAGTCCAAAGCCGAATGCACCGACTGCCATTCCAATTGAGTTGACACTGCCGATCCAGCCCATCTCTGAAGAAGTTAAATTCCATTCTACCGCAAGTGCTGCGATGACAAAAGACAGGATCCCGACATCCATCGCGTCAAACATCCAGCCAGTACCTGCGATACCAAGCAATTTATTACGTGAGATTTCTTTCTTTTTCACAAGTCTTCTACCTTTCTCTTGTAGAGTTTTTCAATGTCTTTACACGTGTAATTATACCACTGTATGACGTATTTTTACTAGTTTAGTTTTAGGCAGGAGAATCGCGAATGAGTATGGGAGAGGCTATGAGCACGGAACAGACGTGTATGATCTTGGAATCAAGCGGTATGGTCACGCGGCTGCTCGATATGAGCATAAATTTTAACGGAATGAGCGGCAGTATGGGTGCTAATAGGACATGCATGATCAACTACATCTGCATCCATCTGCATTCTACCCTAAATTCCATATAAAAATCCCGAAAGACTAAGTCTCCCGGGATTTGATTGCTTATTATAGTCCAGCTTCTACTTCTTTGATCATTTCTTTCAATGATTGAAGTCCGCCGCCTGACAAGTACCAATATTCACCGTTCAGGTAAACAATTTTTTCATTTTGGAACGCGTTTGTTTTCTTAACCAAGTCGTTTTCAACAGAATCTTTTGCTGATGCACCGTTACCGATTGCTGCATCACGGTCGATGACGAACAGGATATCAGGATTTGTGTCCAAGATGTATTCAAACGTAATGTTCTGACCGTGTGTGGAAGCTTCAATCTTTTCATCCGCAGGCTCAAAACCGAATACGTCGTGAATCAACCCAAAACGTGAGCTTGGTCCGTATGCACTTACTTTTCCTTCAGTTGCCAGGATCAACAATGCTTTGCCGTCTGATTCAGCAGTCTTCGCTTTGATATCTTCAATGCTTGCATCAACTTTATCCAATTCAGCTTTCATTTCATCTTCTTTGTCAAAAATCATTGCAATTTTATCCATGTTTTCTTTGAATGATTCCATGTAGCGTGTTGTATCTACACCCATGAAGATCGTCGGTGCGATTTTTGAAAGTTCTTCATATGAATCTGACTGACGTCCAGAGATAAAAATTACGTCCGGCTTCATTGCATTAATTGCTTCGAAATCAGGCTCTTTCAGGCTTCCCAGGTTTTCGTACTTTTCAGCATCATCGTATTTAGAAAGGTATGCAGGTACATGAGACTGTGGCAATCCTGCTACTTCAATTCCTAATTCATCCAATGTATCAAGTACACCGTTATCAAAGACAACTACTTTTTCAGGGTTCTTCTCAAGTGTTGTTTCACCAAGCTCATGCTTGATTGTGATTTCTGTGCTTTCTTCCACAGCTGGCTTATCTTCTGGTGCCGCGTTGTCAGCCGGCTTGTCTTCTTCTTTCGTGCTGCCGCAAGCAGCAAGTGCAAGCATTAAAATCAATGCAAATAGGGATAGTGTAAGTTTTTTCATTTGAATTAGTTCCTCGCTTTTTTTAAGAGTTAAAGTAAACACAAATACGACAATTTTTCATTTGTTGAATCGGGATATCCATATCGTAGATTTCCCGCAGTGATTCTGAATTGATAATATCGTTTGTCAGCCCGTCCTTGATGACCCTGCCGTTTTTCAATGCAACAATGCGGTCTGAATAAACGGATGCAAAGTTGATATCGTGCAACACGATAACGACCGTTTTACCCAGGTCATTGACGAGCTGACGTAAAATTTTCATAATCTGTACGGAATGTTTCATGTCCAAGTTGTTCAGCGGCTCATCCAGTAAAATATAATCGGTATCCTGCGCAATAGTCATTGCAATAAACGCGCGCTGACGCTGACCACCGGATAATTCGTCCAAATAAGCTTCCTGCATATCCATTAAGCCCATGTATTCAAGCGCCTGATTCACCATCCGTTCATCTTCTTCCTGGAGACGGCCCTTACAGTGCGGGAAACGGCCGAATCCAACAAGTTCGCGAATGGTCAATTTGACATTCATGAAATTGGATTGCTTAAGAATGGCTACACGCTTAGCGAATTCATTGGATTTCATATCCTTCACTTTGTGTTTGTCGAGCAATACTTCGCCTGTATCAGCATCCATCAACCTGCTAACCATCGAAAGAAGAGTAGATTTACCAGCCCCGTTCGGTCCAATGAAAGATGTGATTTTTCCGCGATGGATATTCACATTGACCTTTTCGACGACTGCCTTTTTTCCATAAAACTTCGTTAACTCACGAACTTGAATCATGAAGATCGACTCTCCTTTAATAGTAAATAGATAAAGTAAATGCCACCGACGAAGTTGATGATAACACTCAATGTCGTGGAGAACGAGAAGACCCGCTCAACAATCCATTGTCCGCCGACCAATGCAACGACACTCATTAACGCAGCTCCTGTGATTAAGATGGAATGCTTGAATGTGTTAAAGAATTGATATGACAGATTGGCGACAATGAGTCCAAAGAAAGTAATGGGACCGACCAGCGCGGTAGATACAGCAATGAGAACTGCGGATAATATCAGCATGATCTTGACGACCGTCTGATAATTCACCCCTAAGTTGATTGCGGTATCACGTCCTAATGAAAGAACATCCAGTTCATTGATATAGCGCCAGCCGATGATCAGTGTCAGCACGAGTATTGCAAATGCCCACCAGACGAGATCGCCGTTGATATTGTTGAAGCTCGCAAACATTTTATCCTGTACGCGCAAGAATTCATTCGGATCGATCAAGACTTGCAGGAATGTCGAGATACTGCCGAAGAACGTTCCGACAATAATACCGACCAGCAGCAAGAAATAGATCGGCCGGTTCCCCTTGCCGAATAAAAAGTGATAGAGCAGTAAAGCAAACAGTACCATGGCTCCCACCGACAACATAAAGTTGAATTGCTGATTTATCAGTACAAAATGGGTAGAACCAAAGAAGAAAATAAGGACAGTTTGCAATAAGATGTATAGGGAGTCCAGCCCCATAATGCTAGGCGTCAAAATTCGGTTATGTGTAATCGTCTGGAAAATGACCGTAGAATACGCGACCGCCACGCCCGTCAAAATCATCGCAACCACTTTGATCGCTCTTCGAGGGAGCGCGTAGTCATAGCTGCCGTTCAGTCCTTGAAATAAATACAATCCGCAAAACACTAGTGCAACAGCTGTTAAGATTACTAGTTTTGTTCTATTACGCATATGCTTTCCCCCTAAACAACAGGAACAGGAAGATTCCGCTTCCGATCACACCAACCATTAAACTGATCGAGATCTCGTATGGATAGATAATAACTCTTCCTATAATGTCGCAAATGAGAAGAAAGATTGCGCCGAGCAAAGCGGTGTGCGGTAACGTCTTTTGAAGATGGTCGCCTTTGAAAATCGAGACGATATTCGGGATGATCAGTCCTAAGAACGGGATTAGACCTACCGTTAATACAACGGTTGTCGTAATTAACGCAACTAAGACAAGGCCTATATTCACAATCCGTTTGTACGCCAGCCCTAAGTTCTTGGAGAAATCTTCACCCATTCCGGCCACTGTAAAACGATTCGCATATAAATAGGTAATGATCAGGACCGGTATGCTTATATACAAAAGTTCATAACGGCCTTTCATGATCATCGAAAAGTCACCTTGCAGCCAAGCTGACATGTTCTGAATGACATTTGCTTTATAAGCGAAAAATGTGGAAATGGATGACAGGATATTCCCGAACATCAAGCCGACAAGCGGAATGAAGATCGCATCCTTAAATTTAATTCGGTCCAGGATTTGCATGAACAAAAATGTACCGAGTAGGGCGAATGTAAAAGACACTGCCATTTTTTCTAATAGTGTTGCATTCGTGAATATTATCATTGAGACTAAAATCCCCAGCTTCGTTGCGTCAAGCGTTCCTGCTGTTGTAGGAGAAACAAACTTATTGCGGCTTAGCTGCTGCATAATCAGCCCGGCAATACTCATTCCTGCCCCCGCCAGCAAAATAGCAACTAACCGCGGAACCCTGCTAATTAAGAAAATTTCTGTTTCTTCTGATCTCCAATCCAATAAGTCCATTGGTGTAATTCTGCTTGCACCGACGAATAATGAAAGGAGTGAGAGTAGTATGACAGCTGTAAACAAATAACGTTTCTTCATGAAGAACTCCGATATCGAATATTTGAGCTTTTACTCACTTAAATGAAAATGATTATCATTCGCTCATGAACTACTTTAAGTGTTTTACTGTACGAAGTCAATAGCTAATTGAAAATGATTATCATCTCTTTGTGACAATTGATTTTTTATCGTATTCCACAGTCTATGTATTGTGACAGCCGTTCTACAGCGCAAAAAAACTGCCTTCCTGAAATACGGAAGACAGTTTACACTGCTTTTATTGCTGTTGCTGCATGGCTTCGTTCATATCAACTGCATTATCAATAACTTCTTTCGGTACTTTGATTTCATCAATTTCATTAATTTTCGAGATATCACCTTTGATCTTTTGTGAGATCTTCACTTGCTGGCCTTCTTCTTCCATTGTCATGACCATATCCATGTCAAAATGATTTGTGAAGAAAGTTTTCTTGTCAATTGTAAATTCCACATCAATACTTTCAATCTTCATTTGAGAAATGAGATCTAATTGCTCTTCTTCCATTCCTGCAGGCATGTTTTGTTCCATCATATCTTTCATCAATTCACTGAACTTATCGCCTGACCCCTTCAAATGAAGAATGTATTCATCATTGGTCTGTTCGAATGTAAAATCATCAGCGAACTCTTCATAAATAGAAAAGTCTACTTGTGTATTCATAGAACCCGCCATCTGTCCTGCAACTTCTTCATACATATCATTCGGCAGCTGCATCCAGTCGCCCGACTCTGGATCTTTCATAAAAAATCCGTCTTCTGTCATAAACATTTCGACAGCCATCTCTTCGTCGCCCATTTGCATGTTTATCGTTTGACGCATAGCAAGCGGTTTAACAATCATATCCATATCGATTGTCGAATGAACTTCTTGAATGTCCTCACCCATCTCGATGTTCTGGTCCATCACCATGTCAGCGTGCATGCTTTGTTGTGTTTCAGACGCAGCATTTGCTTTCTCCATCACTTCCTGCACAGTAAGGTCGCTTTTCACTACTACCTTTTCTTCTTTTCCAGGATCCGTATTGGTATCCTCTTTCGGCGTTGCTGTCTGTCCGCAGGCACTTAAAGCAAATGCCAGTGCACCCGCACCTATAATTGATGTCCACTTTTTCATATCTACATCTCTCCTCTTATTTTAGCTTCACTTAGTTGTACGGCCGAAGAAGTAAAAAGGTTCAATTTTCCTCAAATTCCGACATAAACGAAACCTTTATACCAAGTCTACCCAATAATTACATAGGCAATTTAAACGAGCAGGATAGGTAATTCCAACTCATTCTGTCAGAAAGGTTTAATTAAAGCTAAAGCGGGCATACTAGAAACATCCCACCCCCTTTCTCTTCTTATAAAGATAAAAGGATTTGGCTGCATGCATTGCGCATGCAGCCCTTTTTTTGCGTTTGATCTTCTGTTTACAATACAAACTCCTGCAGTCGCTCGCATTCGCTTACGGGCATTTCTACCGTCAGCAGTGTTCCTTCTTCTTCATAAGCAGTCTCTTTAATCGCAGCTGTCTCATTCAGATGGGAAACGATTTCTCCCCGATCATACGGGATGAGCAGTTTGCATGTTACATATTCTTTGAAAAGACTCTGTTCAATTAGCTTCAGCAATTCAGGTACACCTACATTTTTACCGGCAGACATCCAGATATTCTGATCCTGCACACGAGGGTACGGTATTTTTGCCAAGTCTGCTTTATTGTACACATTGACTGTCGGAACGCTTTCCACTCCGATATCCTGCAGAGTTTCATTGGTAATGTCCATCATATAACCGTGCTCTTCGTTAGACACATCGACAACATGAAGAAGTAGATCTGCATTTCTCGCTTCTTCTAATGTAGAGCGGAATGCTTTGACAAGATGATGAGGCAACTTGGAGACAAATCCTACCGTATCCGTCAAAATGAATTCTTTCTTGCTCTGTAGTTTGATTTTCCGAACAGCCGTCTCCAGTGTGGCGAACAGCATATCTTTTTCGCTCACTTGCTTTGACTCATCAGCTTCTACATATTGAAGCAGACGATTCATCAGCGTCGATTTTCCAGCATTCGTATAGCCAACAATAGATACAACCGGAATTCCGCTGCGCACCCGCTGTTTACGCTGAGTCTCCCGCTGTTCACTGACTTGATCCAATTCTTTGCGCAGTTTTGCAATCTGATCTTCAATTTTCCGGCGGTCAAGTTCCAGTTTCGTTTCCCCGGCCCCTTTGTTCTGCAGACCTCCGCCTGTTCCTCCACCCTGCCTGCTCAATGAAGCACGGAGCCCTACCAGACGCGGCAAAGAATATTGAAGCTGAGCTAGTTCCACCTGCATCTGCGCTTCGCGGTTACGTGCACGTCTTGCGAAAATATCCAAAATCAGCATGGTCCGATCGATAATTTTACATTCCAGCTCTTTTTCCAGATTACGCAGTTGAGAAGGCGACAGTTCATCATTGAAAATCAGCAAGTTTGCGCCTGTTTCCTCATATACCTGTCGTATTTCATCAATTTTCCCCTTACCTAAATAATGAGATGGGTTTCTTCTCTCAAGATTCTGTGACACTTGCCCAACTATCGTGACATCGATTGCTTCCGCTAAGTTGCGCAACTCTTCCATCGCATATTCGAAGTGTAGATCTTTTTGTTCATGTACACCAACTATGACTGCTTCTTCTATTAATACATCCATTCTAATATCCTCCCCAACGTCTTTTATAAACAGTTTACCCTTCATAACGCCAACTAACCGTTATTCGCCAGACGAACAGCTGCTAAACGTTCAGGCTCTCCAGGTTTTTCAACAAACTGAAATAGGGTATCTTCTATTTGAATATCATTGTGATCGCCAACCTTCTGTGACAGCAGGATTGCCCATTCTGCCGTATCTCTCAGCGGATCATCGACATGAAAAACACATTCTGTAATTTTGTGGTTTCGATGTACAGCGGTGTATGCCCCCTGTTCTTGCAATCTTTTAAACCGCTGAGCTTCTGTCTCTTCCCACTCAATGAAAAAAGGATAAGGCAGATCGCTCGTAATTTGTTGTTCAACAAACAACATTTTCCATCGTAGCAGCTTTCCATCATTAGTTCTTCGTGAAGCAGATAAAACATCTGTCGTCTGAAATCCCTTATTATCCAGCTCATCCTTCCACTCTTCCATATTTTCTACAGAAAAGCATACAGTTGCCCAACCGTTACCGTATGACTGATCATGAAGCAATTGTTCAATCAGTGGCTGACTCGATGCAGCTTGCTTCGCCTTGTCCAGATTTTCTACTGTCAGCCATTCAATATAAGCATTTTCTGTATAGAGCAATGCATTGGCAGTTCCCCAATGCTCATGACGGCCACCCATAATGGCGTCGTAACCTTCTGCTAGCTGTGCTTTAATAACTTCCTCCAGCTTTTCATTGGTGAAATAGACAATATGATCTAACTTCATGGCTGCGGCCTCCTCTACTACTCTTATTCACCCATCATAACAAAAACGTACAGTTATTCATTGTTTTCAAGCGCTGATTGGATTTTTTGTCTGAACTGCAATTGTTTTGTATGATGAGATCAGGAATCCGGACAATATTTCCCGGGAAATTTGATTATTCGACAGGAGGTAATGACATGAATGATGAAATGTGGCTAGAGCATACAGTGGAAATGGCGACAGTGAATGTAGCAAATGGCGGTGGCCCGTTTGCAGCGGTCGTTGTGAAAGACGGGGAAATTATTGGGTCAGGGACGAACCTTGTGGAAACCACATGTGATCCATCCGCACATGCAGAGCTTCTGGCAATCAAAGAAGCTTGTGCGAAATTACAGACACTGGATCTGTCTGCCTGTGTACTCTATGCCAGTGGTGAACCTTGCCCAATGTGTCTTGGTGCTTCTTATTGGGCAAAAGTGGGCAGAATCGTTTATGCGTGCAGCAAGCAGGACGCATATGAGGAGGTCGGTTTTACAAATCCAGTGCAACCTTTCTTCCCTGATCAAGAACTGCGACCTGAAAGAAGGTCAATTCCATTCATTCAGCATAAGACTACCGAAGCGTTAAAACCGTTCATTGCTTGGCAAAAACGCGAGTTCAAATGAGCTTGGGTATTTCCTGAAAGCTCTGAATAGTGTAGGATGAAAGAAGGGTTTCAGGAGGATAACATCTCCTGCTGAGAAAACAAATGCGGAGGGATAGTATGGTTATCGATTTATTAACGTCTCACTCTTCTGTTCGTCGCTACAAAGACGAGCCAATCACACGGGAGACAGTGACTGAACTGATTCGGGCAGGACAGCACGCGGCAAGCTCACATTTTGTGCAGGCCTG
This sequence comes from Sporosarcina sp., assembly GCF_029257255.1. Classification (GTDB taxonomy): domain Bacteria; phylum Bacillota; class Bacilli; order Bacillales_A; family Planococcaceae; genus Sporosarcina. The sequence goes on from NZ_JARICI010000036.1 coordinate 68,741, forward strand.
CTCCGTGCTTTATGTAACAGATACGGAAAAACGTGGACAACTGGCGGAGCTTTCCAAAAACCGCCGTCAGTTTTATACAGGCGGAGCAGTACTTGTTTTCTGCATGGATTACAACCGCCTGTCACATGCAGCCCGCCTGCACGGCAGAGAAATTGACTATTCTGTTGCTGAAAACGTCTTGGTCGGTGCAATCGATGTCGGTCTGTTCGCTCAAAATGTCGCCATCGCAGCTGAATCAAAAGGTTATGGCATCTGCTATATAGGTGGTGTACGTAATGCGATTGAAGAAATTGCAGAAGTGCTTGAACTGCCAAAAGGCGTCGTGCCTTTATTCGGCATGTCCATCGGTGTACCGAATGAAGCGAACGGCGTGAAACCGAGACTGCCAGTTGAAGCAGTCCTGCACGAAAATACGTATAATGAAGAAAAATACGATGAGTTATTGCCGGCTTACGATGAAATCATGATGGCATATTATGCAGGCCGCGATTCTAACCAGCGTGAAGCCACATGGACGGCAGAGATGGCGGATTTCCTAGAGAAACCGCACCGCCTTCATATTAAAGGATTTTTAGAGAAGCAAGGCTTTCTATTTAACTGAACGCAGACAGACAGGAGTGTCAAACCATGTCAGTAGATGAAGTACTCGAACTGTTGCAAAGACGCATGACAGACGGTACTTTCATTCGGGGGACGATCAGTCAGCCCCGTTTGAAATCAAACGAAACAAAACGCATAAAAATGAAGCCTCTAGAACTGAAAGGAGAATTTTACATTCAGTTTGAATATCAGCATGAGCGGATTCTTAAGCATGAGAATATAGCGCTCGATGATATTGCAGTGCCGTTGCAGGAGGCTCTTGAAGCTTACAAGCAATTCCATATCGAATTAACAGATGAAACGATTCAGATTCAGCTGTCGAAAAAGATGAAGGTTTCTATTAAAAGAATCTTTTTGGACACAGAGAAAACTGTGGATTACGCACATAACCGTAAAAAGCACTATGCACTGACTGAAGGAACACCTTATCCGTTTTTAGTACGTTTAGGCGTGCAAACTCCTGAAGGCAAAGTGAAAAATCAAAAGCACGATAAATTTCGGCAGATTAACCGTTTCGTCGAATTGATTGACGATACGCTGAGCCATCTTCCGCAAGACCGCCCGATCCGCATTTTGGATTTCGGTTCAGGCAAGTCGTATTTGACGTTTGCACTGTACCATTATTTGCGAATCGAAAAAGGCCTGGATATCCGGGTCACTGGATTAGATCTAAAAAAAGAAGTAATCGAAGAATGCCAAGTGATCGCACAAGACTTACAGTATGATCAGCTGGAATTCCTCGTAGGTGATATCAACGAATACGAAGGTGACACGGCAGTCGATATGGTCGTAACGCTGCATGCATGTGACGTGGCAACAGATATGGCACTTGCAAAAGCCGTTACATGGGGAGCTTCGGTTATTTTATCTGTTCCTTGCTGCCAGCATGAGCTGTTTTCACAACTGCAGTCCCCTGCACTTGATGTCATGCTGCAGCATGGCTTGGTAAAAGAACGATTTGCAGCGCTCGCCACGGATTCGTTGCGCGCCGAACTGTTGTCATTAGTAGGCTACGAAGCGCAACTCGTCGAATTCATTGATATGGAACATACGCCGAAAAACATACTGATTCGCGCCTATCGTAATGACCGTCAGCCAGATCAGGCGCAAATCGCACGCTATGCGGCATTCCGCGATATGTTGAATGCGAAACCATTTTTAGAAAAAGAACTGCAGCCGCGGCTTGGATTTCTTCCGGGCAGCAACACGATATAAATGAAAGTAGGACGGTCCAAAAGTCAGCTGGCTTTTGCGACCGTCTTTTTTTGCACTGTGAAGATGAGAATAGTGCGGTGAATAGTTTGTTTGGTTCGGTCAGTTAGTGGATTGGTGCGGTTCAAACGCGTAAATGTGCGGTCGACACAGGTTTTGGCTCGTTATCTAGAGTTTTTGGTACGGTTCGGTGCATTTTTGGCGCGCTGCTAAATCTCTTTAATCAGCAAAATTTCATTTTTAAAAAAAGCTGTCCAAAAGTCAATTTCGACTTTTAGACAACCCTCTTTGTAATCATCTCGGTAAATGTTCAATAATCGCATCAACCGCCTGCTTGATATGCTTAGGCTCTGTTCCTAAATTCAGGCGGATAAAGCCTTTGGATTTTTCGCCGAACCATTCACCGTAATCGATTGCCAGCTTGCATGTGTCCTGCACAAATTCCTTGACATTATCAGGCTGGATATACGCACGCAGATCGATCCACAGCAAATAGGTGCCTTCGAGCGGGCTAACTACCAATTTCGGCGCATGCTCTGCAAATTGTTCCACTGCATAGCGTTCATTGGATTTAATGACGGCGCGCAGCCCGTCCAGCCAGTCTGCACCATGTCGGAATGCGGCTTCAGAAGCCGTCATGCCGAGCAGATTAACTTCTGTCTGATTGACTGATTTCACAAATTGATCAAACTGATTGCGCAGCTCTTCCTTCTCGATAATGATCTGTGATGTCAACAGCCCTGCCAGATTAAATGTTTTGGAAGCAGCTGTCACCGTGATGACACGCTCAGAATATTTGCCGTCCGCCACAATGGCAGATGGAATATGCGTATGATCGCCGAATGTCATATCATGATGAATTTCATCCGATACAATCAGGACGTCATGTTTGTCACAGATTGCGAGCAGCTTCTCAGCCTCTCCAGCCGTCCATACGCGGCCAACGGGGTTATGCGGCGTACAATGAATAAACAGCTTCACATCATTGTCGACAATTTTCTTCTCAAAGTCTTCAAAGTCAATCGTGTACTTGCCGTCTGTATTGATCAGTTCACTGTTAACAAGCGTGCGTCCTGTGTCTTTCACCGCATTGCTGAACGGATAATAGACCGGTGACAGAATAATAACCGCATCTTCCGGCTTAGTAAAGGCATTGACGAACCAGTAAAGTGCCGTCACGACACCTGTTGAAAAGCGCATCCATTCCGACTTCACTTCATAGCCATGACGCTCGCGTTCCCAGTTGATGAACGCTTCATAATAGGAATCCGGAACATATGTATAGCCGAATACGCCATAATCTACTTTCTCTCTCAGTGCTTCCACTACCTGCTCAGGCACTTTAAATTCCATATCCGCCACCCAGGCAGCCAATAAATCTGCATCGCCGAAACGTTCCTCTAATTTATCCCACTTCAATGAGTTCGATCCTCGTCGGTCAATTGCATATCGTTCCAAAAACTGATCTTTATTCATACGTACATCCTCCCTTATTTTACTATTCAATCCTATCTGTCTACTCAGATTATACCATATATGCACTTTTGCTTCCTGTTCGTGTTGAGCGCAATATTTTTGGGGTATAGTGTAACTATTGATTTGGCAACTTGCTGGAGGTAATTATCATGAGAAAATGGATGGGATCATTGAGTTGGACAGCACTGATTTTCTTCTGTTCTGCCCATTCCGTAACAGCACAAGCAACATTATATACAGATATCCCCGACTTTCACTGGGCAAAAAATGAAATTCTTCAATTGACCGAAATGAATGTATTGCATGGTGATGCTGATTTGCAGATCAGACCAGATGCACCGCTGACAAAAGGACAGGCCGTACGAGCTTTATCACAGACTTTACCGTCCAAAGCACCAAGCCTGTACCCTATTTCTGATATGAATGAGCCAATAAAACCTGAACAGTTGCTGCAGGTATTGACCGTTGCATTTGACATAGAACCTGATCAATTGATTGCACTGTGGTCTTCGCAACTTGAACAGACTGCTTTACATAACATTGCACTATTCAAAGTCCTGACTGCGAAAGAATTTCTGCAAAATGGATCAACGGTTGTTACAAAAGCTACTTTCGCTAAAGTTTTGCATCGTTTATTACTGAACAGCGGCTATATTAAAGAAGCCAAATCCTACACGGTGACCGATATCGAAACATCGGAGAATTTTTTACCCATGAACACTTCTCTTTATATAGAAGAAATACCATTCGCACGGCATCGAATTTCTTTGCGTGCCGAAGAAAAAATTCATTTGAAATCACGGTCCCAGACCGATTATGGCTTCTCGCACGATGAAAACTACACATATCAAGTGGGAGCAGCCGGTGCGGAAATCAAAGTGACATTCAGAAACCTAGCAAATCAAGATATCTTTGTATTTTCTGAACTGAATAACCCATCGGACGAGCCTATTACAGTGGATATTCTGCAAAAGGAAAATGAGGTCTCCTATTTTGATTTATATCGCTATGACCGGTATCCGCTGATGAGAGAAAACATTGATTCAGCTGATGCAGATATGACTTCTTATCCGACAGGTGTACTGCGTTTCATTCGAAATGACGGTACTGTTAGAGAGCGAATGATCGGGCAGTCCTATAGTTCAAAGCAGCTTTCCAAGCGATACGATAACGGTGGGGAAAGTTTCACACGTGAACTGATCGATGAACAGGAAGCTCTGTCCTATGCTTTGGCAGACGACTCGCTGCTGTCTGTTTATACATTGCGTTCCAAAGGACAGGATATCGCGGATCACTGGTATTTAAATTCTGACCATCAGCTGTTTGATTCGAAGGAAAAGATTTATGCCTGGATGAGAGAGACAGGTCAGAATCACAAGAAGCGCAATAATTGGTATACTGCGGACGGTGCCTATAATAAACTGGCCGACTCTACGGAACCGATGCCGAAGTCAGGACAGAACTATGGCCGGACGCTGTTAATGATGAAAGAAGACCGTGCGCTGATGCTTTTCCATGAGCAGGGTGACCGCTATTTTGAAAACCTGGTCTATAACGCGTTCGTTAATCTAAAAAACTTCAAGAAAGATAAGGATTACTGGGAAACGGAAGTAACGAGCACCTATCTGAAAGACTTGTACAAGATACATGCCCCTTTCATTGACACCCGTTTCAATGAACAAATTGCGCTGTTTTATTATAATATCGGCAGTGAATTCGCTATTCCGGAAGCCAATGAACCGTTGCGGAATTACGCGGATTTGCTCGTGTCACAGGAAGACAAAGGCAATATTATACCCGTGAAAAAATACGCGTATTATATTGCGGATTACTTCCCGATCAATCAGGAAGTCACAACGCACGCTTCCATGAATCACGTGCTTGGCGGGATGAATATTTTACTGATGGCATACGAGGAATTCAAAGATCCCCGTTATTTGCAGACTGCACGCCGCATCCAGCAGGCTATCGCCTATCAGAAGGAAAACTGGATTCGCGACAACGGTGATATCTGGTACCGCATCTCACCTGATCTGTCATTTAAGGGCGATGATTATAAGCATCTGACACTCGAGGACTTGATTAATGCTTACCAGCTTTGGCAGAGGATAGATCCTGTCTATCTCCCTTATCTGAAAGAGCTGATTATTTCCAAAGCGACCTTCTTGTCGAATGAAAATTTAGGCTATACGACGAAAATAAAAGAAGGTTTGGAACATATTGATCTTTCGAAGTATCTTCCTAAAGGTGAAGAGGTGACCGATGCATTATAAAATGAGGAGAGTACTCTTCAGAAAGAAATTCGGATCCTGAATGATTGGTTCGGCTTTTCCTAACAGTCGATTTACCAGAGGAAGAAGATTGTAATGCATTCGTAAACAACATAATTTTGGCGTTTGTGAGTCAGATATCTATTAGTAATACTATAGAATTAAACCCCTGAACAGTAAGCTCAGGGGCTGTGTAGTAACTGACTTTTATAAATCTGAAATTTTGACGAAGATATACCCTTCACTTTGTAAATAGGCTAAAACTGCTTCGAGACCATCCGCTGTCGATTGATGGATATCATGCATCAAAATGGTACTCCCGTCTTTCGTCGCACTTTTAACATTGGCAAGAAGCTGGTTTGAATCACGGTTTTTCCAGTCAAGGGTATCGACATCCCATAAGATGACAGGCAAGTTTGTTTGGTTGCGGACAGTGTCGTTGACTGCCCCGTAAGGCGGTCTGAATTCGGTTACTTTCTGACCGGTCACATTTTCAATAATCGCAGAAGTTCTATCGATTTCATGCCGGGCCTTTTCTGCGCCTAACTTGGTCAAATCAAGGTGAGCCCACGTATGATTTCCAAGCTCGTGACCTGCTTTTTGTACTTCCCTTGCCATTTCAGGATGTTTTTCAACCATGTTACCAAGCATGAAAAAAGTTGCTTTTGCATCATATTTTCTCAAAGTCTCAAGTATTTGCATTGTCACTTTGGGATGTGGTCCATCGTCGAAAGTCAGGGCAACTTTCTTAACACCTTTGCCATGCTCTTCTTTAGTTTCTTCATTAACAACAGCATCTCCATTGCTATGCTCTTGATGTAGAAGGTCAGCAGTCTCTCTTTCTTTCACAGGTTTTTTGGTAATCGCATTTTCATCAGTATCTTGCATTCCCGACTTGAATTTATCGGAAAGTAAGTTATCTATATTCTTTAACGGAATAACCACAGCCGGAGGGCCGATTGTCCCTGCCATCAGTTTATATTCATCAAAATAGAAGATTAGAGATTCATCTGTAATTGCAAAATTCCCGAAATTGTCCCAAGTCGGTTCTGTCTTTGTATGAAGACTTCCTGGGGGGAGGTAGTCTTCGATTACTGGATTATTATCTAGTACCTTACGTACTAGATTAGAAAGAGTGTTAAGATGTTTCGAATTGTGATCGAGCACATCTGAGATTGTAAAGTTTTCTCCTGTTTTAAGATTCAAATGGAAGGATCGAATCTCCGTCTCTCGAATAGTCTTTCCAGTTTTACGGTTGTTAACCAGAACAAAAGAATAGTTACCTGAACGATGAGAAAGAATTTCATAAGAAATATTCAATCCACTTTTATATTTACTGCCGTTATGTTTAGTTAAATAATCCTGCTTTGTATCTTCTATGTAACTGGAAATAGCTTGATTGATCGGATTATGTAAACTTTGCGGATATTGAATGATATAAGGTGTATTTAAGTCTTTCGATGTTTCAGTAATAATTTTAATATCTGGATAATCAGAGTCGGAAGTACCGATCACAACTGAAGCAGGAGTAACGGCTTGTTTAGTTTTAGAGAATAAGGCAGCTTCACCTTTAGTGGTCAGTGTAATTAAACTGGCGGCAGATATGGTTAGTACGATAATAACAATTAAAAATATAACGTCAATCCAGAAAGAACGACGTTTTCTATGTGGTTTCTTCATACGAATACTCCTTTACTTGACTTTTACGAGCAATATACATTGCTAAAAACTCACCACTACACACTTTTATTGTGGAAGCAGCAAACACCCCATTGTGTTTGCTGCTTTAAATGAAAAGAAATTAGTTAATATATGTGTCACTGACCAATAAATTTTCAAGTATATCCGATGGGATCTCGAACGTCACAACCCCCATATAGCCGGGTGCTACTTCATAATCGTCAAATGAAATAACGAGTTTATTATTCGTAGTTATATAGAAGTTTTGATTAGGTTTAACTGCTTCAAATTCCAATTCGGATCCGTCATACTGGAAGTAATTGACCTTTTCATCTATCGACATTTGTCGCTTCATCTCATCTGCGATATACGAGCTAATCACATCAATATATTTGTTATCTTTAAAAAGACTTGGAAGTGTAATGACTATATTTTGCTGTTTATCAATTGTGTCGTACTTCATTGTTGTTGACGACGAGCCGACAGTGTTCACCTCATAACGAGCAATCGATAGGAGTTGGCCGGTATCGGTCAATACTTCGTAGCCCGTGTCAATTCCAAGGTGGCCGTCTCCTGCTTTTTTCATTTCAGCTACTTCTGCTTCAAATTGTTCGAAGAGCGCCTTATTTTCCTCCATATATTTATCATTTAATGAAGTCTGCAACTCTTCATTTTCTAAACCGGTAATCTCAGGTGTATCAAGATTGGCTTGATATGTCTTTTCATCTACAGTTAATTTTTGAACAGTCAAAACTTCTACAATAACTCCTAGTCCAGGGATATTCACCATCGATTGTGCCATAGCTGGACTCATGTTGATGCTCCCAATAAATATCACCACTGCTGAAGCAACCCCAATCGTCCATTGTTTTACAATCGGACGTTTCTTTCGCACTTCTTTAGCCTGGCGAATGGAGCTTTTCACAACATCTTCCAACTCCGCTGGAATTTCTATCGCCTCATAATCTTTTTTTAACTTATTCATTTTTTTCATAATCTAAAATCCTCCCCTATTTCAATGCGTAATACTTTTAATGCGCTATAGAGCCTGGTTTTAACGGTATTGACATTTTGACCAGTTACAGTTGCAATTTCATCCATTTTTAAATCCTCGAAAAAACGGAGAATGATTAGTGTCTTATATTTTGGAGGCAATTGTTCAATGGCATCTTGCAAATCCATATCAGTGAATTCATCCTCTATTTGTGGCAAATGCTCAAGCAGATGATCATCATCCATTGCCGAAACTCGTTGATTTTTTCTAATATAATCAATTGATGTGTTGATAACAATTCGGTAGAACCACGTTTTCAAATAGGTGTTTTCTTTGAGACTATCGATTGATTTAAGTGCTTTGAATATAGATTCTTGTACAATATCGAGTGCCATTTCTTTATTTCTAACATAGCTGTATGCAAGGCGATAATGGGATTCTCGATTTTCTATTATAAATTTCTCTATAATTTTAAAACTATCTGTTTTTGTCATGACACACTATTCACCTTTCCCCATTTTAAACACGTCGCGATCACGTTCTAATTATTTGACGGACCAGAAACGTAAAAAGTTTGGATTGATTTTCAAAGTATTGGTTGGCTGAATGTTCTCAGTGTTCATTATAAGATTATGACAACGTACAGAAGGATGAAATAGTATTCGAGAGGAGCTTGATGATGACCATTTCCAATAAGTGTACTTTATGGTAAGGTTCAATCTATAGACAGCTCAAAGACCGCTAACTCACATATAGATTAACGGTCTTTTTTATACATTCATTTGAATTTACTACTATACGTTACATATTCGAAATAGCTTAGCCTCTGTTCTGCTGATCCGCATAAACACTCATTGCATCCCGCATGAATTCCGCCAGCCCCTCGCCGAACTGATCGATATTTTGCTTGAAGCGTTCATCCGCCACATACATGTCACCCAGCCCTCTAAATGCATCCAATGAATAGCTGCCCATTCGGTTCAGCAGGATGAACCACTCTTCAATAGCAGCCTGCGCTTCAATAGAATCTGCCTTTTGGTGCCGGAGTTCTGCCAACTTGAAATAAATCCGGTTCATTTCATTCTGCATCTCCTCTCCAAACTTTCGGTTGGTCTGCTCCACTTTTTTCTCACCCCATCTTGCCTTCGCTTCTTCTTCATACGGATTCTTTCGAAAATCGAATCCCTTGAACTTCTCTTCATTGGTCATCATATCTTCCCCTTTCTCTGATTGGATCGTGCGGTCAATCGTATGAAGCATAACTTCCAGCTGCGTTTTTTTCTGCAACAGCATATTCCGTTGCAGTTCCAATGCTTCCACGCGCTCAAACGCCGGACTTTGCAGCAATTCTTTTATTTGCTTTAATGAGAAACCGAGTTCCCGAAAAAATAATATTTGCTGCAGGTCTGCCAGGTTTTCATTGGAATATAGCCGGTAGCCTGCTTCAGTCACTTCGTCTGGAATGAGCAGTCCGATATCGTCGTAATGATGCAATGTGCGAATACTGACGCCTGTCATTTCTGCCACTTCTTTTACTTTCATCTGATCCACCGTCTTTCTATCTTTACTATAAGGTCTAACGTTACGTAAGAGTCAAACTGTAATTTCATTTCTTCTTACTGGATCTTCAGCTTTGAAGCTTTCAGATAACTGCGTTAGTATAATGCTAGAATCAAGAATTTACTATGCGGAAGGAGATTTCAAATGACACAAACATTCCACGCACTGACAGTCGATAAACAAGAAGTTGACTTTACATTAGAGGTACGTAAACTTTCACTTGAAGACCTGCCGGCAGGAGACACGGTCATTCGCGTGCACTATTCGGGTATCAACTATAAAGACAGTCTGGCGTCCATACCAAACGGCAACATCGTGCAAAACTATCCGATGGTTCCCGGTATTGATTTAGCAGGTGTGGTCGTTTCTTCAACAGATGACCGATTTAAAGAAGGAGACGAAGTCATTGCGACAAGCTACGAAATCGGTGTGGCACACTTCGGCGGATACAGTGAATATGCAAGAGTAAAGGCGGACTGGGTTGTACCACTTCCAGCAGGACTTTCATTGAAAGAAGCGATGATTATTGGAACAGCGGGCTTTACAGCAGCACTGTCTGTTCAGCGTTTAGAAGATAATCATGTGTCACCTGATAAAGGAAATGTGCTGGTTACAGGTGCAACTGGTGGAGTAGGAAGTTTTGCAATTTCGTTTTTATCAAAGCTCGGCTACGATGTGGAGGCAAGCACTGGAAAACAGGACGAGCATGCATATTTGGAATCTCTCGGTGCCAAGTCTATTGTATCTCGTGAAGAAGTTTATGATGGTAAAATCCGTGCTCTCGGCAAGCAGAAATGGGCAGCTGCGGTGGATCCGGTCGGCGGTGAACCTCTTGCATCGTTAGTAAGCCAGATTGAATATGGCGGATCAGTCGCTGTGAGTGGATTGACTGCCGGCACTAAATTACCAACTACCGTATTCCCCTTCATTTTGCGTGCAGTGAACCTGCTCGGCATCGATTCTGTCTACTGCCCGATGGATGTACGCAAAAAAGTATGGGACCGTTTAGCAACGGACTTAAAGCTTCCGGACCTGGAACAGCTGGTACAAAAGGAAATTTCATTGGAAGAATTACCTGACGCACTTCCCGTTTTATTGAAAGGTGAAGCCCGCGGACGAACCATCGTAAAATTGATTTAAGCATAGGAAAGAGCCATCCTCACCATGTGTGCAGGATGGCTCTTCTCTGTCAATTAACGTTCTTGTTCCAATAACTTAATCGTTTCATCGTATTCTCGTTCAATTTCAGCATTCTTTTTATACGTTAATAAACTAACGATGTACACCACAATTAGACAAACTAAAAATCCGGGAACGATCTCATACAGAGCTTTGGAAAGCACTTTAAAACTCCCCCAAATGCCCACTGTCACGGCTCCCGCCACCATTCCGCACAATGCGCCCTGTGCGGTGATCTTTCTCCAGTAAAGAGACAGTAAAATGATCGGTCCAAACGCCCCGCCGAAACCTGCCCAGGCGAAAGAAACCAATTTTAACACCGATTCCTTATTCGGCCATGCGAGAATTACCGCAACGATCGCAACGATCATCACCGCTGCACGTCCTAAAAAGACATATTGCCGTTCTGATGCGTTTGACTTAAAGACTGCTTTATATAAGTCTTCGATCAGTGCAGACGATGTCACGATCAACTGAGATGAAATCGTACTCATGACCGCCGCTAATACTGCGGCCAGCATAATTCCCGCAATTAATGGATGGAAGAATAGTTGGCCAAGGACAATAAATACGGTCTCTGGATCCGCAAGCTCTGCAGCGTTTTGCTGAAAATAAGCAATTCCGATTAAAGCCGTGGCAATTGCGCCGATCAAACTTAACAGCATCCAGCCGATTCCGATACGTCTGGCACTCTTCGTCTCTTTAACCGATTTTATTGCCATAAAACGCACAATAATATGCGGCTGTCCAAAGTAGCCCAGGCCCCATGCCAGTGAGGATATGATGCCCAATACGCCGATACCCGATGCGAAATTAAACAGCGCAGGATCCACTTGACGAATACTGTTCGCCGTTTCTGTAAATCCGCCTGTAATGAATATGCCGACGGCCGGCACTAATATCAGTGCAAGGAACATGATCAATCCTTGTACGAAGTCGGTATAGCTGACTGCTAAAAATCCTCCAAATAACGTATAGGCAATGACCACTGCGGATACGATCAGCAGCCCTGTATGATAATCTAAACCGAATGAACTTTGAAAGAATTTCCCGCCTGCCACCATTCCCGAAGAGACATAGAAAGTGAAAAATACTAATATGATGATACCCGAAGCAACACGCAGCAAACGAGATGTATCCTTCAATCTATTTTCCAAGAAACTTGGAATCGTAATGGAGTTATTCGACACTTGCGTATACATACGCAAACGCGGTGCCACCAGCAGCCAGTTTAAATAGGCTCCTATTGTCAATCCAATGGCAACCCATGCTTCAACAAGACCGTTCAGATATATGGCGCCCGGTAGACCCATCAAGAGCCATCCTGACATATCAGAAGCCCCGGCACTCAACGCTGTAACTGCGGGTCCAAGTGAACGTCCGCCCAGCATATAATCCGTCAGATTGGATGTCCGTTTGAACGCGTACCATCCGATAAATAACATAGCTGCCATGTACAAGATGATCGAGATGAGTTGATACGCTTGTTCCGTCATACAATCTCCCTCCTTTTTAAACAACAGTCCTATTTTACATGATTCTCAGACTTCTTTGAACCATAATCCTAAAGTGTGTATATTGAAACTATTAGTATCGACAATATTCCCCGGGAAATACTTTTTTGCGACAGTCTTTTATTCAACAAAATGAAAGAGCTGCCCATTTTGAAACCAATCCATATTCCATTTCGTATAAAAGAAAACAAAAGGAGGAGATTGAATGTTACACACGACAACGAACACTCTGCAGGGAAAAACTATTGAAACGTATCACGGAATTGTATCAGGAGAGACCATTATGGGAGCGAATATCGTCCGCGATATCTTTGCATCCGTCACAGATATAGTCGGCGGAAGAAGTGCGGCATATGAAAGTAAGCTGACAGAGGCCCGTGAGACTGCAATCGAAGAAATGTCAGAGAAAGCACGACGCATGGGCGCGAATGCTGTAATCGGCGTGGATCTGGATTTTGAAATGGTACGTGAAGGTATGATGATGTGTATCGCTACGGGTACGGCTGTAACGTATCGGGACGGAGAATAAGCTTCGAATAGCCATTGTTAGAGGTGACTTGAGGTGCATAGAAGGTTTGTAACTTTTCAAGATAATGCAAAGAAGAGAGGATACAATTTTATCCTCTCTTGTTTTTATTGTTTTGGATATAACCCTTGTAAAAACGTAATGGATTGTACAATTAACTCCTTCAGCACGTCCACTTCAATATCCGCAACTTTGTTAATATACACGCATGCTTTTCCGCTCGTGTGCTTGCCGAATCTCTCCAGCAACTGCTCCCGTTCAGCATCACCTGTTGCAAAATATAAGCTGATCTTCGCCTTGCGCGGTGAAAATCCCACAAGCGGCGCGTCCCCTTCATGACCTGTTTTATAAACATAATGATAGGAGCCAAACCCGATAATGCTTGGTCCCCACATCTTCGCCTCATATCCTGTAGTTTCAGAAAAAATATCAAGCAAACGATAGGCGTCCTCCCGCTTTTTTGTACTCTCCACGCTCTCGATAAATTCAATGACACTGTCATCAGTTTGCTTTGTCTTCAATTCATACATATGACTTCAGCTCCTGTCAATCCAATATCTCCGCCACTCGCCCGACTTGTCCATCCTCCAGCCGCACTTTAATACCATGTGGATGAAAGCTTGAATTTGTCAAAAGATCTTTGACAATGCCTTCTGTTTTCACACCGCTGCGCTGATCTTTCTTTAAGATAACTGCTACACGCAGCCCGGGTTTAACATCTGCTCGATTCTGTCCATTCATACTATAATCGCTCCTCTTTTTTTATTTAGTGTACCATGAATAGCTTTGGTTCGTTCAGACTGCATCTTGGTGCGGCGGAAAGATTTTTTCGTGCGGCAAGGAGTTCGTTACGTTCGGCGGTATTGTCTATTGGTGCACTTCTTTCGCAGTTTGGTGCGGCAGCGAAAGACTTTCGCTCACTCCGTCCTCCATGTACATCTAATGAACACAGCAGACAAGCATGATACAATGAAGGCTATCAAAATAGGAGGGATTAGTATGCGATTAACAGTATACTTAGCTGGGGAGATTCACACATCATGGCGGGAAGAAGTCAAACAACAGGCAGAAAAGATGCAACTGCCAGTCGACTTTGTCGGACCAATGGAGGATCACGACCGGTCTGATAACATTGGAGAAGAAATCCTGGGGGAACAGCCTGATGCAATCTTTAAAGATGCTGCGGCTTCAAGCTTCAATAACTTACGCACTGAAATACTTATGAAAAAGTCTGACGTCGTCATAGCGCTGTTTGGAGAGCAGTATAAACAATGGAATACTGCAATGGATGCAAGCGCCGCTGTTGCATACGGTAAACCGCTCATTTTAATACGCCGGGAAAGTCATCATCATCCGTTGAAAGAACTATCACGTAAAGCGCATGTCACTGTAGAAACGGTCGATCAGGCTGTACGGGCACTGCAATATATTTTTGAATAAACATTTCAGGACACAGCCCGCTGTGTCTTTTTTATTGGAAGATAGCATAAAGAAAATCGGCCGTCAGGAGAAACTCCCTACTGAACTCCATTCAAATAGTGTAAAAAATAATCCGTATATTCCATACGCCCTAATCCTGCTTCAGATGATAGAATAGAAGTATAGGAACCATCAGAAAGGGGCAACCGAATGTTGCGAAAAAAAGGTATTCGCCAGCAATATATAAATATTTTTATCGTATCATTGTTAGTGGCTGTAATTGGCATGGGCAGTATGTATATATATGTGAAAAATTCCTGGACAGAACTTGAAGAACAGCAGCAGGAGATCTTTAAGAAATCTGAATTAGTTGAACAAATGTCTAACTCTGTTCAAGATTTATTTTTTCGGATTCGAGGATATTATGCTTTTCAGATAGAAGATGAGCTGAATTCGGCCTACCAGGCAATAAAAGATATTCACACATACTCCAGACAGTATAAATCACTTAATCTCAATGCAGAAGAGCAACGTATAGTGGAGGAAATTGATAATTTTCTAGCCACTTATGAAGAAGTTACCTTACCAAAAGCCATTCAATTCGTGCAGGAAAATGACTATGAAGGATTGAGTGAATTCGCCAAAAGCGGAACCAATCTATCAGTCAACCAATTTATTCAGTTTTCCAGTGAATACTATGGCGATGCAAAAAAAACTCTCCAAGAAAATTATGATCAAATAAAAAAACAGACTAATCAATATTTTTTTCTTATCTCGGTATTAGGGTTCACATTTTTATTGATTCCAATTTTTATGGTTTGGAATGTGATGAACCGGGTAGTACGCCCCGTCGAAACCATTACACTTGTGGCAGATCAGTATGAAACGGAAGGCAAGATTTTATTCCAGCCAATAGACAGAGAAGATGAAATTGGTGCTTTATCGCAGGCGCTTCACAAAATGATGCAGCGCATCCAAACAAATGAACAGGAATTACTCGCTCAGAATGAAGAACTGATTTCCCAGCAGGACGAACTGTTCAATCGTCAGACAAAGATGGAGTATGCTTTATCGGAAGCACGATTCTCTAAAGTTCGTTTGGAACGCTATAACGGGCTTAGTCACTTGCTGTCATTTTCATTGGACAAACAAGAAGTCTGTGATCAAACATCTGAATACCTAAATACCATTTATCAATCAGACCTCAGTTTATTGTGGTTTCCTAAAAGTGATACCCATTCATTAAAAGGGATGTCTGAAAATATATTTGAAGAAGTGAAACAAGAGCGGATGGACTATTTCAAACTCCGATTGGAAACGGAATCTTATTTTGTCATTAAGCGTGAGGCCGATTACGAGAAAGGTGTCGCAGATCATATGACGTTCGTTTATGATTTTGTCACCGGTGCTTATAATTCTGAAAATCAATTAAGCATCATTGCTGTTCTCTCCCGAATAGGCAAGCCATTTACTGAAGAAGATCAGACCGACTTATACGGCTTGTTCATGCGAATTGCAACCGCTGTCGACCGAATCGAACAGCATGAGCTAATCAGTCATGAGCGGCAATTGAATCAAAATATTTTAGACAATATCAATGAAGGTATCCGTTTCGTTTCCACTAACAGCGATGAGGATAAATACAACGCTGCACTCTTCGAATTGTTGGGCATGGAACCTGGAACATGGCCGCGGGAGGAATGGACAGAACATTTCCTTCAGCAGATTAATGAGCCTGAGCAATATAGGACATTTTCAGAAGTAGCACTGAAGAAGGATAATCAGGAGATGAACCATTACACATATATTGTCTCGCTTCCTACAGATCAGTCACGCGTTATGAAAGTCTATAGCGTGCCGATACTGATCAACGGAGAAAAGGTAGGAACCATTTTCGTGCATCGGGATATTACACACGAACATGAAGTCGATCAGATGAAAACTGAATTAGTTTCCACGGTGAGTCACGAGTTGCGCACGCCGCTGTCCAGTATTTTAGGATTCTCTGAACTATTGCTGAATAAAGAGATGGATGAAAAGCGCAAGAAACTATATTTAGAAACAATTCAAACCGAAGCCAATCGACTGACTTCTCTTATCAATGACTTTTTAGATATTCAACGAATGGAATCCGGGCGTCAGACATATGCCGTAGAAGACGTTTCAATAGCCGAACTGGCAGAGCGGACAGTTAGCAGTCTATCCGTACAGACCTCTTCACATGCAATTAAATTCCAGGATGTCACTTGCACTTCTACTGTGGTCGGGGACAGAGGAAGACTGCTTCAAGTATTTAATAATTTATTAGGCAATGCCATCAAATTCTCTCCAGACGGTGGGGACATAAAAGTCACCCTGCTCAATCAGCAAGATAAAGTTGTCGTTTCCATTTCTGATCAAGGGATTGGAATTCCTCAAGAGGATATCAGTCACTTATTTGAGAAATTCTATCGTTTTGATAATAGTTTCAGCAGGAAGATCGGAGGCACAGGTCTTGGTCTATCCATTTGTAAAGAAATTATTAATAATCATAATGGACAAATTTGGATTGACTCGAAAGAAGACGTAGGCACTACTGTATTCTTCTCATTACCGCTTAAACAGCAGTTACCTAATGAACCAGTTAATTCAGAAAAACCTCTTGTGGTCGTAGTGGAAGATGATGTGAACATCGCTTTGTTATTGGGTGAAGAGCTCGCAAGCAATGGATTTTCTGTTGTACATCATGAAACCGTGATGACAGCACTTGAATGTATAATAAAAATGCAACCCGCTGCAGTGGTAGTAGATTTAATTCTGCATGAGGGAGAAACAGGCTGGGAATTAATCCGGCAAATGAAAGAACGGAAAGATACAGAATCGATTCCGATCATTATCTCTTCATCAGTGGAAAAGGAACCTCGGTTAATGGCAGAATTCCAAATCGATCATTATTTGACTAAGCCTTATCCGCTGCATAATCTGTCCGCGACGATCCTACAAAATATGCATCGTCTGGACGGCAGAATTTTATATCCTCAAAGTGATCAATCCGTAAAAAAATAAAAATAAAAAAACGTTCTTTCCAAAGAAATGGAGAGAGCGTTTTCCATTCTGACCGTCAGAAAAACGTTTTAAGCAATTCAATTAATTCATTGGGGCTAAAAGGTTTTGGCACAAAGTACGTAGCACCTTTTTCCATGGCGGCCTCTTGATCAGCCAGTTGCGCTTTCGCTGTCAGCATGACTACTGGTATTTGAAGATTCATAGGTTGGATTTTTTCCAGCACTTCCAGACCTGTCATATGCGGCATCATATAATCAAGGAGGACTACATCGTAGTGATTCTCCTGAATTTTCTTCAAACCTTGTAAGCCATCCACAGCTTCTTCCACTATGAAACCTTCAAACTCTAGTGTATCCGTAAGAAGCATGCGTAGTATTTCTTCATCATCTACAACTAGTACTTTCCTACCTGTATGTGTCACTTCCGAAGCGCCCCCCTTCCTCTTATTCTCTCTTATCAAATAAACGATTGGCCAGCTTATCAATACGTCCAAGTACCTCTGCAGGCTGAAACGGTTTGA
This sequence comes from Sporosarcina sp., assembly GCF_029257255.1. Classification (GTDB taxonomy): domain Bacteria; phylum Bacillota; class Bacilli; order Bacillales_A; family Planococcaceae; genus Sporosarcina. The sequence continues at coordinate 86,736 of NZ_JARICI010000036.1, forward strand.
TGATATAGTCGTCAGCACCTAACCACAGGGCTGCTTTTATATCATTGGCACTCTTTCTGGCCGTCAGCATAGATACGGTTACGTTTGTTTTGGCATGATCGCTCTTCAAACTGCTCAATACTTCCAAGCCGTCCATTTTCGGCATAACACCGTCAAGCAGTACAATGAAGTAGTCATCCGGTGTATACCAGTCATCTTCCAAGAAAGCAGGGCCGTCGGAATAAGTTTTCACTGTAAATTCAATATCCGGTGATTTTAATTCCAGTAAAGTTTGCTGAAGAATCTGACGGATGAAGGAGTCATCATCTACTATAATCACCATTAATTTTCGTTTCACAGCAAGCTTTCTCTGATCATAGACGACTGTTTTATTTCTGCCCTCACGTTTAGCTTGATATAAAGCCTGATCTGCAGCAGATACTAATTCTGCTGTATCACCTTCGTACGTTGCGCTTCCAGCTGAAAAGGTAGCTTGAAACGTTTCCTCTCCCGAAGCGAAAGACATAGCATTAAACTTTGAGCGAATACGTTTTACTGCGTTGACAGTCTCTTCTGCCGGTAAATTTGCAAATAACAGGGCAAATTCTTCCCCGCCATAGCGGAATACATAGTCGCCCTCTCTTTTTTCTTCCCTAATAATTTCACCGAACTTGCGAAGTACTTCATCTCCCGCCGGGTGGCCATATAAGTCATTCACTTGTTTGAAATGATCTAGATCTACCATCACTAAAGAGAAAATCTTATCCAATTGATCAGCATTTTTTGCCAGGTTATTGATTGTTTCATCAAAATATCGGCGATTGCCGACCCCGGTTAGACTGTCTGTAATCATGCTACTGCTAATGGCACGCTGGCGCTGCTGCCGATTGAATAAATAAGGGAAAAAGATATCCATATCAAAGGGTTTTTCGATAAAATCCATAGCCCCTCTGCGAAAACTCTCAATTTTAAGATCCTTTGTCGCATGTTCACTGGATATAGCCAATGTCGTATTTTTCTGCCTGGCAGTCTCTGCTATTTGATCTAGAACTTCAAAGCCAGTCATGTCAGGGAGCTTATGATCAATAATCACGATGCTCGGTCGCATGGAATAAAATTGCTCAATACCGCGCTTTCCATTCAAGGAAATAATAACCTGTGCACCAAGTTTTTCGAGAAGCTCTTTTAAATACGATACAAATTCCAGATCATCATCAATAATTAAAATAAAGGTTTCCTGATCAAGATGGTTAACGTATTGATCCGGCAATTGAAACTCTTCCTTTTTCACAGCAATTGAGTCATCAAAATGAAGACGGATGCGATTCTTCAAATTTTCCAATGATGTCACGGGTATTTTCTGATCATTGGAAGAGGATAGGATCTCCAGCTGAGAAGCACAAAAAAGAGACAACTGTTGTAATCCGATGGTTCCGGATGTTCCTTTGAGTTTATGCAGAAAGTAGTACAGCTCACGCTCAGTTAAGCTGCCTCTCATTTCCCACTCATCAAAGATATTCTCTGTTCGCTGTGCCAGCATATCCTGGTATTTTTTTTGGCTCATTCTATCTATTTCCCCTCCGTTCATAGGAAGTATTTCCCCAACGGTCTCTACTTCAAGCACTGCTTTATATGATCTTTTATGGAAGAAAGCCGGAAACATTGGTTATCCCCTGTTTCCAGCTGCGACCCTATTCGTTTACTCTAAGCCCATTTCCTCAGTCACTACTTGTGAAATACGTTCAGCATAGTCTTTGCACAGTTCCTTTGTCGTTGCTTCTACCATGACTCTGACAAGCGGTTCTGTTCCAGAAGGACGAACTAAGATACGGCCCTGCCCTGCCATTTCTTTTTCCACTTCATTAATGATGCTGACAATACGCAAGTTTTCCATGACGGCATGTTTATCAGCCACCCGGATATTTACGAGTTTCTGAGGATATTTAGTCATTTCATTGGCCAAATCAGATAGTTTTCTGCCGGTTTGCTGCATAATGTTCACTAATTGCAATGCAGTGAGCAAGCCGTCGCCTGTTGTATTATAATCCATGAATATAATATGGCCAGATTGTTCGCCGCCCAGATTGTACTGACCATTGCGCATTTCTTCTACTACATACCGGTCACCGACAGCTGTTTGGATACTTTTCATGCCAAATTCTTCAAGTGCCTTATAGAAGCCTAAATTACTCATCACAGTTGAAACAATGGTGTCTGCTTTCAAACGTCCTTTACTATGTAAGTAACGTCCTACAATAAACATTATTTGATCGCCGTCTACTATATTTCCTTTTTCATCTACCGCAATGAGACGATCTCCGTCTCCGTCAAAAGCTAAGCCGATATCTGCATTTTTCTCTACCACCAGTGCAGCCAACGTTTCTGGATGTGTAGAGCCCACACCATCATTAATATTCAAACCGTTTGGCGAAGCACCCATCGTTGTTAAGTCTGCATCTAAATCAGCGAATACATGCGTAGCCAATACAGAAGTAGCACCATTCGCACAATCAAGCGCTACATGAATTCCATCAAAATCTTCATCCACTATTTGCTTCAGATATTGAATGTATTTCTGTCCGCCTTCGAAATACTCTGTAATCGTTCCTACCTGTCCGCCGACAGGGCGTGGTAACTGATCTTCTTTTTCGTTCAGAAGTTTTTCAAATTCTGCTTCCTGATCATCTGTCAACTTAAATCCGTCTGCGCCAAAAAACTTGATTCCATTGTCTGCCACTGGATTATGAGAAGCGGAAATCATGACGCCTGCCTGTGCATTCATTACTTTAGTGAGATACGCAACGCCTGGTGTACTAATAACGCCGAGCCTCATAACTTCTGCTCCTACTGACAGGAGTCCTGCGATTAACGCATTTTCAAGCATTTCACCGGAAATACGTGTGTCTTTACCAACAAGTACTTCTGCTTTTCCTTCAATATCTCTTGTGAATAAATAGCCACCAATTCGTCCTAATTTAAACGCTAATTCAGGTGTCAGTTCGGTATTTGCAACCCCGCGGACTCCATCTGTACCAAAATACTGTGTCATTTTAACTTCTTCCTTTCGATCATATCCTCATTGGATTATATCTGTTACCGTCAGGCCTTTGCTTCTGCAGCCCGTATGTCGAGTGTGGCATTGCGCACTGCCAGCTTCCATGTAATTCCTTTAGGCGCTTCCACCAGTAAGGAAGCTGCTTGCTGACCTTCCACTTTTACATTCGACGCATCTATATAGACTGAGATATCTGTACGTTTCATTTGTTCAAGTTCTGCTTGTGTGCCTGTCACTTGTAAGGAAACATTGCCGTTGGCCGGCTCCGCAATGGACGCTGTAAACGCAGAATCAAGATTGCGGATAGAGATGGGCACATCGCTCATTTGCTGGGTAACTTTCCCGGCAACTGTAACATTCTCTGCATTACTATCAACTGCCGGCGGAGATCCTTCCTCATCCTCCGGCTTTGCAGCAGATTCATCTGATTTATCTTGTTCATCAGACTCTGATGGCTCGCCGGCTATTTTCACTTGCACTTTTACTTTATTCGGCGTGACTTTGCTGACATCACTTGGCTTTTTAATCTCCACTTCCACTTTACCCGACTTACTGACCTTCGATAGATCCACTTCTGCCGGAATCTCTTTCACTGCATCCACCGCACTTTTCGGGCCGTAGACACGAACTGACTGCTCTTCCAGCGTCACACTTTCGACGGTCAGGTCACCGGCAGGCTTTCCTTTACGAATTAGCTTCAGTGGGATATCGCGGCTGTATTCCTGTACGTCCACCTTCACCGTTACTTCTACCGGTTCAACTGAGACAGACAGTTTATTTAAATCACGGTCAAGCACACGTACACGCGCTTTTTGCTCAAATGATTTGTCAATTTTATTTTCTCCTGTTACCGAAACTTTTACGAAGCTGATAGAATCAACAATACTCTTCGCTCCAGTGACATTTATGAAACCAGGCTGCACGTCCATAGCTTTCACTTCATAACCTTCCGCCAGCAACCTCGTGTTCATTTCAGGATCTATGCGGAATGATTGAGTGACCTTTTCTTCGATATTGACCTGAACGGTTGGCGGTTCAATTCGGACATCCAGTTTATCGGAAAGATTTTCTGGCTGGATCCGTACCGTATGTTCACCTAATGTTAAATCCTTCAAATCTAATTTCAGCGTAAAGTCTTTCAGCACCTTCGTTGTCTGCACAATATTGGCAGGACCTTCAATCGTCATATTGACCATATCAGGAACGCCTGTTACGACCAGATTGTCTGTATCGTAGTACACCTCTACGGGCACATCCTGAATTAGTGCGAATACATCATTGGCAGTATTGCGGTTCGATTGATCTTCGGCTCTCACTGAGAAAAACAGCGTAACCGCCAAGAACAGAGCAATCACACGGAGAAACCATGGGCTGTCTATAAATTTATCCATTTTTTCTCTTCCCCCACTTCCATAGAGAAGTATCCGCTTGTCCGGTTTCGCTGCCAAACCATGAAATCCTCAATAACTTTTCAAATTCATCCATATCTAAATGACGGTTGATATCCCCGTCCACCGTTAAGCTGACGGCACCTGTTTCCTCAGACACAATAACCGTTACAGCATCTGTCACTTCACTGATGCCAAGTGCTGCCCGGTGACGCGTTCCAAGTTCCTTAGAAATGAATGGACTTTCGGACAACGGCAAGTAGCAGGCTGCAGCGGCAATACGGTTCTTGGTTACAATGACTGCTCCATCATGCAGTGGTGTGTTAGGAATGAAAATATTGATCAGCAATTCGGATGAAATATGCGAATTCATCGGGATACCCGTTTCGATATATTCGCTTAAACCCGTTTCTTTTTCAATTGTAATTAAAGCACCGATTCGGCGTTTCGCCATATAACTCACCGATTTGCTAAACGCACTTACTAAACGGTCGCGCTCTTCCTCCTCCTGCATCGCAGTGCGTGCAAACAGGCGGCCTCTTCCTAATTGTTCAAGTGCCCGGCGCAGTTCCGGCTGGAATATGATAATCGCAGCTAAGAAACCCCATCGAAGAACTTCTTCCATTATCCACTGAAGCGTATTTAAGCCCAACCATTCCGTTACATAACGTCCGATCAGGATGACAAAAATCCCTTTCAGTAATTGGACAGCTTTTGTTCCTTTAATAATGGTAATTAATTTATATAGTACAAACCAAACTAGAAGCACATCCACAATGTTTTTCAAAATTTCCATTGGTGCTAATGTTGTTACCTGCTCCAAAACCGGCATGTGCTTCCCCTACCTTTTACAAAAGTTCTTATTCATACAGTATAGCATATTTTCCAGATGACATGCCTACATAAAGGGGGTACTTCTATTTCTTGGACGACAAAAAAGTGATGCGGGAAACTCTATGCCCGCATCACTTCATAAATGTTCAACTATCCCTATTCTGTTTGCTCTTTATCCCCTTTTGAAGAAGGAATCACATCTTTTGCAACAGACTTTATTTTGTACCAGAGCCAATCAAACACTTCATTGATTTCTTCACTGGAACCGGTAATGACAGCGGTGGAAGCCATATATTTCGAACCGCGTATCACGGTTACATCACCGTCAACTTCTCCTTCAATACGCAAATCACCGTTCTTCACAACAAGATCGCCTTTGACGATTTCACCAGCGGGCACTACAACCGTTTCACCCTCCACTACCACATTCGGCTGTTTGGTAAATGAAAATTGCTGTTCATTTTCAAAACTAGAGAAAAATGAAGCGCTCATAAGAATGAGAAACAGTGCCGCAGCAGCCATGATCGGATGCTGTCGAAGCCATCTCTTCGGCCCCGTTTTTACATTTTGCTGAGGCAATCTGGCTGTTACTCCACTTACAAAGCCTGTAGGTGCCTGGACAGTTTCCACATTGCCAAATAAGTTCACCGTCTGTTCCAACTCTTCCATCATAGTTCGGCATTCTTCACATGTGCTAATGTGTTCTGTTAAGATTTTTTCTTCTTCTTTTGTAATTTCACCATCTAACAACGCATGCATATAATGGACAACATGTTTAGGACATTTTTCCATGAATCCAACCTCCTACATACTCCCCATTTGTTGCCGAAGCGCTTCTCGCCCTCGGTGTACCCGTGTCTTGACAGTTCCTAAAGGCATTTCTAAGATATCAGCGATTTCCTGCAACTGTAGGTCTTCCATATATCGCAAAATAATAATTGTTCGGTATTTATCGGGCAGCCTGTTCACTTCATACTGGATACGTTCTTGCATTTGCATCTTTTCTACTTCTTCTTCCGGAAGCCGCTGATCTGCTGCGATCTGCGAATACATATCTAACCCTTGTGTACCCGGCACTTCCGCATCTAAATGATAATCCGGCTTCTTCTTGCGAATACGGTCAATACACAGATTGGTCGCTATTCGATAGAGCCAGGTCGAAAATTTCCGTTTTTGATCGTACGTCTCCAAATTCACATACGCACGTACAAATGCTTCCTGTGCAATATCCTCTGCTTCCGCTGCGTTATTCAGCATACGATAACATACTTGATACAGCCGATGCTGAAAATGAATGACAATCTCTTCAAAAGCTTCTTGGTTGCCATCCAGCACTTCTTTGACACGCTTTGTAATCAATTCATCCAATAGGCTTCACCCTCCGCTCTATGCGGCTGTCCCTTTGTATACGTTACAGACTTCATTTGGTTTCATTTTTTCTTCACTTTTTTATGTCCACTACTACAATATCATTTTTCGGACAGTTGGTGATAGGAAAATCTCCACAAAAAAATGACTGAAACCAATTGGCTTCAATCACTTATGTAATTACAATAACTTTTCACCGAATAATGAACCCATCAGTCCCACTGCTACATCTGCGGTTTTATTGTATGTGTCGAGTATTGGATTCACTTCGACAAATTCAGCAGATGTGATTACGCCGGAATCTTCAAGCAGCTCCATCGCCAAATGACTTTCCCGATAGGTGATGCCACCTGGCACCGGCGTCCCGACTCCAGGAGTATAAAGAGGATCAAGCCCATCTAAATCCAATGAAAGATGGACACCATCTACTTGACGTGATGCTAAATAGTCGAGCGTTTTCTGTATAACGGCGGACATACCATAGCGATCGACCTCATGCATAGTGAAGACTTTTACGCCTTTTTCTTTGATCAACTTTCGCTCACCCGGATCTAATGCCCGCGCCCCAATAATGACAATGTTTTGCGGATCAACTTTCGCTCCATCATGATGTACATTGATCAAATCTTCGTGGCCAAGCCCCATACTGACGGCTAGCGGCATCCCGTGAATATTGCCCGATGGAGATGTTTCACTAGTGTTCATGTCTGCATGCGCGTCATACCAAATGACGCCTAACCGTTCATAGTGTGCTGCCAAACCGGCTAGCGTACCAATTGCAATACTGTGATCTCCGCCAAGAACTAAAGGAAACTTCTTATCTTTTACGATGTTTGAAATAGCGGCTGCCAGCTCTTCTGTTGCTGCTGTGACTTCTTTTAAGTTCTTTAGACCCGAATCTTCACAATGATTTTCCTGTATCGCAGAAATAGCAATATTACCTTCATCTGTTACCTGGTGACCAAGTTCCCTCAGACGTTCTGCTGCACCCGCATACCGAATTGCACTAGGTCCCATATCCACTCCCCTGCGGCTCTGACCGAAATCCACCGGTACACCGATCATCGAAATATCCAGCTTCAGCATTAGCTATTCCCCCTTTTGCTACCTTTTTTGACTCTCCCGCGTCCCCTTCGCTTCCACTAACGTAGTCGGCCGTCCAAAATAATAACCTTGCCCTTCTCTGCATCCTAAACGGTACAGCATATCTGACTGTTCTTGTAACTCGATACCTTCTGCTACAACGTTTAAACCCGCTGTATCTGCAAGGGTGACAATCGCCTTAACAATTGCCTGGCTGTTTTCATTCTCTAAAATATCGCGCACAAACGCCATATCAATTTTCAATGTATCTGCAGGTAGCTCTTTAATATAACTGAACGTGCTGTAACCTGTTCCAAAGTCATCGATTGCAACAGTAATACCAGCTCCCCGCAGCTTTTGGATGGAGTCTTTCATTCCTTCCATATCCATGAAAGAACTTTCCGTCAGTTCCAGCTCCAACATGTTAGCAGGCACACCATATTCCTCCATGATCTGAAACACCGAATCCACAAATCCGTCTTCTTTCATTTGAATGGTCGAAACGTTAACCGCAAACTTGCAAAAAGAATTCTCCGCAAGCTCTTCTGCTGCCCGTTTGCAAACTTCCCGCAAAATCCACTCGCCAAGCGGAACAATGATTTTGGTTTCTTCTGCAAGGGGGATAAACTTCATTGGCGGTATAATTCCAAGATCCGGGTGGTTCCATCGAACAAGAGCTTCCACTCCTGTGAGTTCACCTGTACCTAAAATCACTTTAGGCTGATACTCCAAATAAAAATGCTGGTGCTGAACACTTTTCCGTAATTCATTTTCCAATAATATTCGCTCTAACGACATTTTAGAAGTTCCATGCTGATACATCTCACTGTCACCACCGCCGCGAAGCTTCACTTTTCCAAGAGCTAAAGTAGCTTTGGTGACCATTTCAGATGGCTGATTCGCATGCTCAGGGTACATAGAAATACCGCAGCTGATGGACAGCGAGTAAGACTGCTGGCCGACTTGAATCGGCTGTTCCAAATACAAACGAATATCTTCCGCGTAATTGTAGATATCAGTTTCTTCTGTAAAGCCAGTCACGATGAACGCAAATTCATCTCCCGCAGTTCGCGCCAGCAAACTTTCAGGACCCGTTTTTTTCTTCAGGCGCTCGCCAACCATCGCCAGCAAGTAATCCCCTGCTTCATGTCCCAATAAATCGTTGGCATAGCGCAAACGGTCAATATTGATGTGCACCAACGCAAAAACTTGATTACGAGTACGCGCCCGCTCAAACGCCAAAGCCAATTGCTCGCGAAAAGAGTTGCGGTTCATCAGTGAAGTAAGCTGATCATTGTAAACCAAATAACGAATCTTTTCTTCGGACTTCACTCGTTCGGTTACATCTCGCATAACAATCAGCAGCTGATCCTCGTAATCTACCGAACCCTGCACTTCGTTCAGCTTGGCCTCCATTATATGGATACCGCCCTTCACGTCTAGCAATGAATACTCTAAACTGATCGTATGCTTGTTATACCCACGAAACTGCGACACTTTTCTCTCGACTTTCTGACGGTCTTTCTTATAAATGAGAGAGAATAATGAATCCGCATACAGACTGTCCAAAGAATATCCCAGTAACGTCCCAAATGAAGGAGATACGTATTTGAATTTCCCATCGCGATCAATAACCGCAATGAAGTCAGATGCGTTTGCCGTAATAATTTCATACAGTTCTGCACTTTTACGTATTTCTTCTTCCATTAACTTCCTAGCCGTAATATCGTATCGAATAGATATATACTGATATGGTTTACCTTTTTCATTTAAGAACGGAACAATAGTTGTATCTACCCAATAAAATGAACCGTCTTGTTTCCGGTTTCGTATATCGCCGCGCCAAGTTTTCCCGCTTCCGATCGTAGCCCACATGTCTTTAAAAAAGGAAGAGTCATGATAACCCGAATTGACGATCCGTTGATTAGCGCCAATCAAATCTTCCGAAGAATACTGAGAAAGCTTTTCAAAATGTTCATTTGCATATCGGATCGTACCTTGGGGATCAGTAATAGAAACGATTGCTGCCTGTTCTAAAGTGTAAGCTATATCCCCAAGGACTTTTTGTAAATCTAATTCACTATCTGAGTCAGCAAATCTTTTCACACCTTCTATAAAATGTTGCATATCTATATCACAATCCCTATGTTTATATATTTTCTTATCAACCTACAAGAGAAAATACCTATACGTAATATTAATTATTATACACGATTAATCGTTCTCTTCTAGATGCTTATGCAAATAAAACAACAAAAAAACCCTTCATTATTGTGAAATAATAAGGATTTGACACATTTCTTTTCAATTGTTATAAGTACCTTTTTAGAAGGTAAAATGGCTGGGGTAGCTGGATTCGAACCAACGAGTGACGGAGTCAAAGTCCGTTGCCTTACCGCTTGGCTATACCCCAACGTGATGCTTGGTTATGGTTAAAAAGGTAATAAGTAAAACAAACATGGTGGTGGGGGACGGATTCGAACCGCCGAACCCGGAGGGAGCGGATTTACAGTCCGCCGCGTTTAGCCACTTCGCTACCCCACCGTGTTAAAATTGCGATGAGCTTCGCATTACTGCGTCAGCTGCACTCGCTCAATCAGTCACGTACTTAGGTACGCTCCTTCATTCTCTCAATTGCTTCCTTGTTCTGCTCGCTCCTCCCAATTTTAACGGGATTTGCGATGAGCTTCGCATTACTGCGTCGCTTGCACAGGATGTGCTGACTTCGATGTTGCCACAGGACGTGGCGTTCTTAATCGAAGATCCTTTAAGTCAGTCACGTACTTTAGTACGTTGCTTCCTTGGAGTTAAAAAAAGTTGGTGACCCCTACGGGATTCGAACCCGTGATACCGCCGTGAAAGGGCGGTGTCTTAACCGCTTGACCAAGGGGCCAAAATAAAAACGTTCTCATGGAGCTTCCAGCCGGGCTCGAACCGGCGACCTCTTCCTTACCATGGAAGCACTCTACCTGCTGAGCTATGGAAGCATAAAAAAATGGCTCCGCAGGTAAGATTCGAACTTACGACCGATCGGTTAACAGCCGATTGCTCTACCACTGAGCTACTGCGGAATAGTTAAATTGTTAATTGCTATCTCTAACGACAAAAATCATTGTATCACGTTTATTAAAGACGTGCAACCTTTTTTTATATAATGCCTCGAACCTTTTTTATTATATAGCGGACTGGGCATATGCGTCAAGACTTTTTCATATAGTATTTTATCTGAATTCAGCAAATCCCTCCCACTTTTATAAATGGAGGTATGTATTCAAGTTATTTTTTCTTTACAGCGGGTATTCAAACGGCCGCTGAATCCAGATAAGCCTCCGGCGGATGTCATGGATTCTGCAGGAGTTAGTGCCGGAACGAATCAAAATTCAGACGCAATCACACCGAGGCGTGATTGATACTCTACTGTCATAAGGAGATCGGTATGCTGAAGAAAATCATCCTAATTTCTATTCTTAGTCTGCTATTCATTTTGTATCTGCCTAAAATCACTGCACAGCCTTCTTCTTTAACAGCAGTTTTTCGCCTTGCGGAACATCCTACAGTTATCGTAAGAGGTATTCAAGGTTCAACCGCAACAATAGATATTTCTTTTGGTGAGCAGGAAATTGAAGAACTGGTGGACCAGCTGTCACAGCCTTATCCTCTGCTCTTTATAGACAGTGACTGGGCTTTGCGTTTCCCCCATATTGTCGAAAAAATGAAGAAGCGTTCTATTCCTGTTGCATTACTCGGACAAGTGGGCGAGAAATATGAAGAAAATCCTTCTTTGTTCAAACAGCATCTCAACCAGTTCGAAGAGGCCTTTGAAGTCCGTCCGCTTTGGTTTCGTACTGCTGATGAAGTCTTTCCGCAATCATTACTTCAGTCTGTGAATGAAGCAGAAATTAATGCACTCGGTTCAACTGTACAATGGACTGGTGGAAATCTGCCCAAAAAGACTGCAGGTGAGATTATCGCTGTGCCTCATCATCGCGAAGAACGTGTACGCCTGAAAGATATCGAGCGTTTATTAGCCAGCCGCCCGTTTCAATCGGTAGAAGATTTATTGTTTCAGTCTACTGTTAAAACTAAAAAACTGCCAAAATAAAAACCGATGGGAGATGACTCCCGTCGGTTTTCATTTGGCTTTGGCCGGTTTTTGTTGTTTTACTTTCTTTCGTTCACTGCGTCGCTTATCCAGCTCTGCTTTATCTATATCTGATTGCCTGTTATATTTCGGTAAAACTAGCAATTGAAAAGCATTTACTGCAAGTAACGGGAATAGAAGAATAGCGACCCATTCATCTCTGTTTCCGGATTGGACCATCAGAGCCGGCAGCCATTCGAGCGTCGTGATGACGATCATAAAGAACAGCGCGGAAATAAGTGCGTGTTTCTTAGTCCACTGTGCTTTGAAATAGGCGGTTACAGCAGATACAACAACCAATGAGATGAGCAGGAAGATGTACAAGAATGTCTGTCCTGAACTTGCTTCAGATAATTTAAAACGGAAGACAACCAGATCAAACAGTACAACTGCGATAATCAGCATCTGTACCCAGTTCCATAATGTTAACGTACGGAACATATTCACGCCAAATTGGTGAACAGTCAGATACGCAAAAAAGCCCATTTGTGCCACAACACTCATGGTGAAACCTAAAAAGATCATCCATAAGAAAGCACCGGTAAACTGCCATATTTCGCCTGCCTGTATATATCCAAAAAAGAAGTTCCAACGTACGATTAAGCCGACAATGGCTGTAATCCCACCGCCGATTGCCATAGCGCGCAAGAAAAATTTAACCCAATTTCGTATTGTCACAACACTGTTCCCCTTTTTTTCATGTCCCTAACAGTGTATCAACGATTCTCCAAAAAATCTATTTCATTGAACGAATCATGCATATTCCTGCTGATATTGTGAACAATAAATGAAAATACAAGCGGAAGGTTGATTGGAATGAAAAAAATTTTAGGTCTTCTCCTATTCCTTGTATTCCTGGCGGGTTGCAGCGGAGGACAGCAGGCAGGTCCAAGCTATGACGAAATGAAAAAGATGATGACAGATGCGATCCAGACGGAAGAAGGAAAAAAAGCGCTGCGTAAGTTAATGACAGATCCAGAATTCCGAGAGTTACTCGTGCTGGAACAGCCTGAAGTAAAACAAAGTATCGAAAACGTACTGCTTTCCAAAGAGGGCGAAAAGTTTTGGAAAACTGCGTTTGAGGATCCAAAGTTTACGGAATCTATAGCCAAAAGTATGAAAAAACAGCAAGCCGATATTATGAAAGATTTAATGGGCGATGCGTCATTTCAAAAAGAAATGGAAAAGTTTTTCGGCCAGCCTGATATGATGAAGCAAATGGAAAAGGTTGTTAATTCCAGCACATTAAAAAAAGAGATGGAGAAAGCGGTGGAAGATACGATTAATAGTCCTCTAATGCAGGCGAAATGGCAGCAGCTCATTATGAAAGCGGGCAAAGGGACGGAAGAGGCAAACAAGGACGATAAAGATGAATCAAGCGGCGGTGAGGAAAAAACAGGCGGAGGAAAATAAATTCCTCAGCGCCTGCCGTCAATTATTTATTTAGTGCTTTTTCCAATTACCGTATCGGCTACCTGCAAGTAGATCTTCCCGATTGGATGATCCTCTGCATAGACAGATGGCGCAAATTCTGTTTCATTCCAGTCTGGCTGACCCAGTGGAATCTGTCCCAAAAGCTCCGTGCGAAGTTCTTCAGACAGACGCGTACCGCCGCCTTGTCCAAAGACGTACTCTTTTTCGCCGGATGATTTTGATTCGAACCACGACATATTCTCGATTACGCCGAGCAATTCATGATCCGTCTGTAAAGCCATTGCTCCTGCACGCGCTGCTACGAATGCTGCAGTCGGGTGCGGTGTTGTTACAACGATTTCTTTTGACGCTGGAATCATTTGGTGGATATCTAGTGCCACATCACCCGTTCCTGGTGGCAAGTCCAGCAATAGATAATCCAGCTCGCCCCATTCAACATCGCGGAAGAATTGATCCAGTACTTTACCCAGCATAGGTCCGCGCCACACAACTGGTGCGTTGTCCTCTACGAAGAAGCCCATGGAAATTACTTTGACGCCAAAGCGCTCAACCGGCATAATGCGGTCTTCTCTCACTTCCGGCATAGCCGTAATCCCCATCATATCAGGCACACTGAAACCGTAAATGTCAGCATCGATCAAGCCGACTTTTTTGCCGCGTCTTGCCAAAGCTACTGCTAAGTTTACAGATACAGTAGATTTACCAACTCCGCCTTTTCCAGAGGCAATGGAGATAAATTCGATATTAGATAAAGGAGATAAAATATCCTGTGGCTCAGCCTCTGTTACCGTCCCGCGAAATTGCTCAAGCACTTCTTTGGGCAGCTCTTCAAAACGAATTCCAACAGAGTCTGCTCCTGCCTCTTTCAAAACGTCCACTACTTTCGATTGAAGCGCTAATTGCTCACCGGTATTCACTTTCGCAATTGCTACTTTGACACTGACGTGTTGCTTTTCAGGCTTGATGGTTACGCCAACAATACCATTTGTTTCTGCCAGTGTTTTATGTAAAAACGGATCTTCCAATGCGCCAATCAATTCACGGACTTGTTGTTCATTAATCACATTCAACACTCCTAACTAAATTCATTCACTCCCCCTCAGTATATCATATTCCCTATTGTCTAAACTCTCATTTGCTCACTGTTCTTCTGCATGCTCATATTTTACAATGCCATCAACAATTGCAGCTGCTACCTTTTTCTGGTATGCCGGATCTGATAATAACTTTCTTTCTTCCGGATTTGATAAAAATCCAGTTTCCACTAAAACAGCAGGAACAGGTACTTTCTTCAGCAAATAGACGCCTGTAATTTTCATGGCTTCACGGTCCGTATTCTTCAACTGATCCCGTAATTCACCCTGAATAGATGTCGCCAGCTGTTTGCCCGCCGGATTGCCATCTGGATGGTAAAACACTTGCGAACCGCGCCAACGTTCTTCCGGAATTGCATTTACATGTACACTAATGAACATATCAGGTTCCAACTCAACCGCCATACTTTCACGTAATTTAAGATCTGCAAATTTTCGGTTTCTAGTTGAATTAAATGTTTCAGACGGTGCGTGTTCAGCAATTGCGTCCCCTTCCTTTTCACGTGTCATTTTGACAGTCGCACCTTTTCTTTCAAGTAATTTCCTTACTTCGTGGGAAATACTCAGTGTGATGTCTTTTTCTATGACATCTTCCGCTGACGCTCCTCCATCCTCTCCTCCATGTCCAGGATCAATCAGAACACTCACCCCACCCAATTCAGCCGGCGTAAAAAATCCCCGATCCGATGCCTTTACGCCATACCATAGCCCGCCCAATGAAAAAAACAACAGCAAACCTGCCGCAAGCCATTTCTTCATCCATACACCGCCTTTTTCTTTCACTATACGCTTGGACCTTTTACGTTATGAATAGGCGCGATCAAATAAAGCCACAAGAGCATCGATCCGCTCCTGTGGCTTTATTCACATATTATTCTTTTGCTTCATCGCTGTAAAAGAGATCAGCCTTCATACCAGCGTCTTCACAGCGTTTGACAGACAGCTGAGCGTACTCGCTGGATAGCTCAATTCCGAGCCCTACTCCATAATGTGCCTCGACTAAAGCGGAAGTTCCGGAACCGGAGAACGGATTCAAAATCCTGCAGTATATTTTGACATCTGAAGAGTACTATTCAAGTTTTTTATATCGCTCCAGTATAGAACGAGTATTCGTTTTAAGCAATTAGCCATCTGCAGCATAGACGCCATAAAAAAAGCGTCAGAAGGAGAACATTCTCTCTCTGACACTTCTTTTTTATTCTGTTTTACCTTCCCAAGCAAGCATGCCGCCTGTCATGTTCGTCACGTCAAAGCCTTCATCCGCCATTATTTCCTGTGCTCTTCCGCTTCGGCCGCCTGAACGGCATACGAGAATGTACGGTGTGTCCTGATCTAGATCGTGCATTTCAATAGGTAGATTACCAAGTGCAATATGCGTTGCCCCTGGGATCATTCCTGCTGCCACTTCATCGTCCTCCCGTACATCGATCAGATGCAGTTCCTTGCCGCTTTCTAATTGCTCTTGAACTTCTTTTGCTGTCAATTCTTTCAAAGCCATGAGTTGTACCCTCCAAAATATCTAATATATCTTCATTCTATCCCGCCTGTTGAATGATTGTCTATTGAAACGAACCGATACTTTGCTACACCAATTCACTTGGCGTATGCCCACGGTTTTCCCACAGTCTTGTGGTGTTGGCAACCTCTATGACCGTCGGAATATAGCGCTCGGCTTTTTCAACAGGCAGACCAAGACGGCCAAGGAATTCCGAAAGCTCTTTCGTAAATTCCCCACCGCTCATCTGCAAATCCTGTACGAGTTCTTCTACTTCTTCTTCGATATCAACAGAAGCATCAAGTTCTTCCTTCATCATTTCTATCAGACGTTCCTGCTGCGGTGTCCTCTCGAAATAAAACTGATCCGTATAGGACAGCAATTCTTCTTTCTCCGGCACATAATACGGTTTTCCGTCTGTCACTTCTTCCAGTGCTTCCTTTTCATTGAATACGTGGAGCACTTCCGCAACAAACGCATCCGCATAGACATGAACAAATCGTTCCTCCAGCTTTTCCTTTACAGATTGTTCATTGACAAAGGAAACCATCCTCTCCAATGAAATTCCGTCCTCTGTATAAAGGTTATAGATTTCTATCGCTTTTTCGAACGGCGTCACACCATAGATGTTTGTGCAGGCCGCTATATAATCGAGCAACAAATCTTCGTTAGCAACTTTCATTCAGGTCACCTCATTCAATTAGTAGAAATTCTTTATCCGTCAATTGTAACAAATTTGTTTACAGAGTACAGGAACCCAAAACATTTCCCAGAACTTTGTCATATGCAGCAATAACTGAATATCCTATAGAAACATATAACTATCAGGGGGAATTCTATGGGAGCTATTACAGGAGAAGAATTCATTCAGAGGATTGATCAGCTGAAAACAGAAATTTGGCTGGATGGTCAACGGATAGAGGGACCAATTTCTCAACATCAAGCGTTCAAAGGACTTCTTAAAACGAAGGCGGCTCTTTATGATTTGCAGATTCTTCCTTCTAATTTATCAACCATGACATACGAATCACCGACCACCAAAGAACGCGTGGGTCTGTCTTACTTACAGCCTAAAACGAAAGAGGATTTGCGTAGCCGCCAGCAGATGATGACACAGTGGGCGCGTGTATCTTGCGGCCTACTCGGAAGAAGTCCTGACTATCTCAATTCAGTAATTATGAGTTTTGCATGTTCTTCCGCTTACTTACACGGTAAAGAGAAGTGTTTTCCAGAACATATTCAAGCGCTTTACGAACGCGCAAGGGACAGGGATTTATCCTTTACTCATACATTCATTACGCCGCAGGTCAATCGCTCCCAAAGTTATTTTGAAATGACAGACGAACCGATTTCCGCCAAGATTGTCGGCAAAACTGCTGAGGGACTTGTCATTAAAGGCGCCAGATTACTTGCTACACAAGGCGGCCTAACAGATGAAGTACTCGTCTTTTCCGCACCCATGTTTCTGGGAGATCCTGATGAAGCCTTTGCTTTCTCGATTCCTTCAGACACGAAGGGATTGCGTTTCATTTGCCGTGAATCCTTTGTCGGCGGAGAGTCGGGTTTTACTTACCCGCTCAGTTCCCGATTTGAAGAGATGGACTCGATTGTGGTATTCGATAATGTAGTCGTTCCGTGGGAGTGCGTATTCTTTTATGAAAACTCCGAAGTGGCAGCAGATTTTTTTTCGATCAGTTCCTTTCATCCATTTGCGATTCATCAAGTGATTACGAGACAGGTTGTCAAAGCGGAATTTATGCTTGGATTAGCCGAACAGCTTGTAGAAACAATCAATGTCGCAGAGTATCAGCATATACAGGGGAAGCTATCTGAAATTATCATCGGTCTCGAAACATTGAAAGCACTGCTGGATAAGTCTGTACAGGACGCTTCGCTTGATCAATGGGGATTCATGCGCCCAAGTCTCACTCCTTTGCAGGTCGCCAGCAATCTTTCACCGAAGATTTTCCCGCGTTTCAGCGAAATCATTCAGCTGATCGGCGCAAGCGGCATGGTGGCACTGCCTACAGAAAATGACTTCCAATCCGCTATTGAGCCGGATCTCGCAAAATACTTGCAAGGCGCCACGAAAACAGCAGAAGAGCGTGTGAAGATTTTCCGTATCGCCTGGGATCTGACGATGAGTTCATTCGGTTCGCGCCAGACCCAGTACGAACGGTACTTTTTTGGTGATCCCATTCGTCTGGCCAGTCAGCTTTATAGGGCTTACTCTAAAAAGGATGGAATGAGTTTGCTAAGTCATTTGCTGGATTCGTAATGCCTCTAATGAAAAGTCAGCAATTTGGCAAAATCCTTCCGCATTCATTCGATATCTCCGTGCTAGACTCGAGGTATGGAGTTGATGAATATGGTGCTGTCTGCAAATCGCAATGAGCTTTTTCATGAAGCAGCAAAATTTATCTATAGCTGTTACGTGGAACTGGAACTGTCTTACGAAGAACAGATAATGCGTGTTAAAGAAATTGAAGAAGAAATTATGCAGAGCGGGACCTATACACATAAAGAATTTGAAGTAAAACACGGGGCGAAAATGGCTTGGCGCAACAGTAACCGTTGTATTGGACGACTGCTGTGGGAATCGCTTGAAGTATTTGATGAACGGCAAGTTACCACTGTTGAAGAAGCCTTTGATAAGCTGGCGCATCATATCCGCTATGCTACGAATGAAGGCGACATCCGTTCGACGATTACGGTCTTTGCTCCAAGAAAGCACGGTGTAGATCCTTTGCGTCTCTGGAATCACCAATTGATTCGGTATGCGGGCTATGAACAAGACTCCTCTGTCATCGGCGATTCTACTTCCATTGAATTAACGAAAATGTGCGAACGTCTAGGCTGGAAAGGCGAAAGGTCTGCATTTGATGTACTGCCTCTTGTTATCCAGGAAGACGGAAAGCTGCCAAAGCTATTTGACGTGCCAAAAGAATTGATCAAGGAAGTTCCGATCATTCACCCTGAACTGAAAGATATCGCGGATCTCGAAATGAAATGGTATGCAGTTCCAATCATCTCCAATATGCTTCTTGATATTGGCGGGATCGAATATCCGATGGCGCCCTTTAACGGCTGGTATATGGGCACAGAAATCGGGGCACGCAATCTCGCAGATCCTGACCGCTATAATATGTTACCGTCCGTCGCAAAGCTGATGGGACTGAATACGAAGTCCAGCAGGTCGCTATGGATCGATAAAGCACTGGTTGAACTAAATATTGCAGTCTTACATTCTTATCAGGAAGCAGGCGTCACGCTAGTCGATCATCACACCGCTGCAAAGCAATTTAAAGTTTTCGAGAAAAAAGAGCGCGAGTGTGGCCGCCAAGTCACAGGCAACTGGACATGGCTTATTCCACCGCTGTCTCCGGCTGCTACTCATATCTATCATAAGCCTTATAAAAACGATATCGTTACACCCAACTTCTTTACTCAGAAAGATCCCGAATAAACCAATGAACCCGCACCTATCTTAGGCGCGGGTTCATTGGTTTATTCGCCAATATGCAATTCTTGAAATTCAATGTTGATCAGCTTGTCGGTTTCCGGTGCATACCTCACATTTACAAGCACTCCGAATTCCCTGCCTCCATCTTTCAGCCACAATCTAAACTTTTCAACAGTAGCTCCCTTCTCTGATTCGCTTCCGATATGCAAGTAATCCACAACATTCGCATGAGGATATTTCACTTGCGTCTCCTTAATTGCGAGCCTGGACCATTTTGCATAGGTAGGAACCTCCGATTGTGCAGCAGCTTCCATCGGTATAGAAGCGATCGTAGAAGTACTCGCCAAGATGATCCCAAATGCCATGCATAGATGTCGAATGATGACGCACACCTCCTCTAGCTATAGGATGCGTCATTCCAGTTGATTCATTCTATACGGTGAGTTTGGAAATACAAGTAACCATTCTATATGTAGTTATTCGATACATAGCCAATCAGCCATTTAATAAAAAGTAAGACAAACGCAATTTTTTAAAAATACTCAATAGGAATATTCTTTTCTTTTCGATTCATCGTCATCAATGGCAAGCTCGTCATTCTTACTGATAGGATGCCCAGCGCTCGCTTCTCCATCCTCTTCTGCAAGTACATCATTCATTGTAGATTGGACGATATACTCATCTGATTTCGAATTTGTATTCATGGTACAAGTCATCAGAGTAAAATACGCGTATTCTTACATGATGAAAAGAATTTGAAACGAAACGGTCCGAGCTGAAGTCTAATGAATGTCCGGACGAAAGGAGTTCTCATATGTTTCACTCAAACTTATTGAAGAAAGCGCAAAAAGGGAATGATCTGGTGTTCCTCGAACTGATTGACCACGACAAAGAGAAATTATACAGAATCGCTTTTACTTATGTGAAAAATGAAAGTGACGCGCTTGATGTAGTTCAGGAAACCATTTATAAAGCTTATACATCCATAAAAAATGTGAAAGAGACAGCCTATTTTTCCACATGGCTGACCAGAATTTTGATTAATACAGCTTTAGATTTCATTAAGAAAAAAAGTAAGGTAGTTCCGATTGAACAGGATTCATTGGAAAGAGTGGAATCTCCACAGAATCCGTTTTCCGAAGACAAATTGGACTTATTGGAAGCCATCGAAGAGTTAGAGGAGAAATATAAGACTGTGATCGTTTTGCGGTTTTATCAGGATTTAACGGTAAAACAAATAGCCGAGCTTTTGGAATGTCCAGAGGGAACGGTGAAAACAAATTTACATCGAGCTATTAACCGATTAAAAATACGTTTTAAGGAGTCGTGTATCAATGAATAATGAAAAGCACGATATAAAAAAAGCCATCGATCAAATTGACGTGCCGCATGATAAATTAGACCAGTCGATAACAAGTGCAATGAAAGCTGCAAAAACAAAGAATAAAAAGCCGCGCCGGAAGATTTGGCCTTCTGCCACTGCTGCATCATTTGCAGCCTGTATGTTGCTCGGATCTGCTTTCGTTTCTCCAACAATGGCAAGAGTTTTATCTTCCGTTCCAGTATTGGATTCAGTTTTTGAATTCGCAGGCGATAAAGGATTGGTCATCGCCAGCCAAAAAGGGTTATCCAATGAGGTTGAACAAACGGTCACAGACCAGGGGATTAGTTTGACCATTAAAGATGTGTATTATGACGGAACACGGCTGTCGATCAGCTATATACAAGAGTCTCCTCATCCAAAAGATCATTTAGGTGAATTTCAGCTGAAGGCAGACGGTCAGGTAATCAACTTTTCAGACAGTCGCACAGGCAAACTTTTAACCGAGACACAATTTGCAGGTGTAATGAATATAGCGCCCGTTGAAGAGCTTCCTGATTCATTTGAGCTGAGTATGTCATTGAAGGAAGTAGGAGATGTTGCAGGATCATGGGATTTTGAAGTTCCAGTTACATTATCCGATGAAGACGTAAAAACGATTGAAGTCAATAAAAAGCTTGTCTATCAGGACATGAAAATGACAGTGAAAGAAATGAAGATTGGGGAAGCAGGTATTAAACTTTCTGTATCCGTTACGTCCCCTGATGAAATCGATCCAAACATGGTCGGTGATGATATGCTGAATCTTAATTTGCTGAATGATCAAGGTTTTGCACTGACTCAACTGGATGTCTATGGCTCAGGAAGCATAGTAAACGGCCAACACGTCATGAATATGGAATATCGATATGAACCGCTTGAATACGCTTCTGAAACGCTCACAGTGAGCCCGTATTTAGTTCCGGTGAATACAGGCCAATCTGCGCGAATTGAACATTCGTTGCAGTCTGATCAATTGCCGCTGACTATCGATCAAGGAAAAATGGGAAATATTATTGTTCAGGATCTGCAATACGATGATGAAAAGATGCTTCTGTACTTCGAAGTAGACAGTGATTTTACTTACGATGGACATTTCCAGTTCAATACCCTTTGGCTTGAAGACGAGAAAGGCAACAACCTGGCGATTACAGGATATCCTGAGCGTGTGGAAGGTAACACGTACGTACAGGAATTTAAAAAAGTTTCTAAGGGTGAGCAACTGACGCTTGTGACTTTTGAAATGCCTTATCTGGATGTGCTTAATGAGTTAAACGTGAAGATACCGCTGAAGTAGATTTTTGTAAACCGCCTGCGTGTTATACAACGCAGGCGGTTTATTCCTTTTTCATTACTGTTTACAACAGTACTACATGGGAAATGGAATAGTGAGGAAGGGACGTGTATGCCGAAGTTTATCGATACTGATAACGATTATGAGGTCAAAATGGGAAAGTATACGGTTTTCCTTAATAAAAATCATCAGTACATTTTTATTATTAATGAATCCGTACCGGGCATTATATTTGTAGTTGGGAGCATCTTCTTCCTCTTTGATTCTTTAAAGACTGCAGGAATCATACTGTTTATTGTGGGAAATGCCCAGCTTTTTATACGGCCTGTATTGGAAATTCTGCATGCCATTACGCTGCGAAACATGGATAATATTAAGCGAAATCATGAAACGAGGGAACAATAAGATTAATCTGCATACAAAAAACTCCCGGCCATATCGCCGGGAGTTTTGTATGCATATAAAATTAACGTTTTGAGAACTGAGGTGCACGACGAGCGCCGCGAAGACCTGGCTTCTTACGTTCTTTCATACGTGGGTCACGAGTTAGAAGTCCTGCAGATTTAAGTGCTGGACGGAAATCAGGATCTACTGTAAGCAAAGCACGAGCAACGCCGTGACGGATTGCGCCAGCTTGACCAGTGTAACCTCCACCGTTAACGTTAACGTGGATATCGTAGCTTCCAAGTGTTTCAGTTGCAACTAGTGGTTGTTTGATGATTTCGCGTAGTGTTTCGAATGGTACGTAGTCTTCTACGTCACGGTTATTGACGGTAATTTTACCTTCGCCAGGAACTAGACGTACACGAGCTACAGAACTTTTACGACGGCCAGTGCCGATATATTGTACTTGTGCCAAGTGTGTTTCCTCCTCTTAATTATCCGCGAAGCTCATAAGCTTCAGGTTTTTGTGCTGCATGCTGATGTTCTGCTCCAGCATAAACGTGCAATTTCTTGATTGTCTGACGACCTAGAGGACCTTTTGGAAGCATTCCTTTGATCGCAAGTTCAAGCATTTTAACAGGGTAGTTTGTACGCATTTCAAGCGCTGTACGTGACTTGATGCTGCCAGTGTACCCTGAATGACGGTAATAAATTTTATCTTTCAATTTGTTACCTGTTAATTGAATTTTTTCAGCGTTGATGATGATCACGTGATCACCTGTATCAACATGTGGTGTGAACGTTGGTTTATGTTTACCACGTAAAATGGATGCAACTTCTGAAGCAAGACGTCCAAGCGTTTGTCCTTCAGCGTCGACAACAAGCCATTTACGTTCTACTTCGTGACCTTTAGCCATGAATGTTGTGCGCATAGTGTAATCCTCCTAAAAATATCAATCTGTTCCGTTGTTTTCTCTATCCCTAAACACAAATAAACTTTCCGGGGCTTGTTTGTGGGGTTATTGAAATACCATTTATCATCTTACCTGATAACCCAATTTAAGTCAAGCATTTTAATGAAAACGCCAGGATTAGTTGCCATGACCTTCATACGTCACTTCCATCAAGTACAAACCGTGTGCGGGCGCTGTTTTGCCTGCACTTTTTCGATCTTTTGTATCCAGAATCCTCTTGACGTCTTCCGGCTCGTCCCAGCCGATTCCGACCGCCAATAAAACACCTGCAATCGTGCGGACCATATTGTAAAGAAAACCGTCACCTTCCACTTCCAGCAGCAGATGATCACCTTGCCGTTCAAGTGTCAGCTTGCGGATCGTTCGGACTTTATTCGACGTCGCAGTTTTTGCTGAACAAAAACTTGTGAAATCATGTGTGCCGATTAAATACTGCGCAGCTTCTTGCATCCGTTCAATATCCGGATCCCATCTTCCCAAATGAACCGCAAAATTTCTTTCAAATGGACTTTGCACTTCATTGTAGGTCCATTTATATAGATACGTCTTCCCTGCTGCGCTGTAGCGTGCATGAAAATCCTCTGCCGCTTCTTCCACCTTAACTACACGAATATCTTTCGGTAGCAGTACATTCAGAGCCATCCGCCAACGATTGCCTAAATCAAGCGACGTATCAAAATGAATGACTTGTCCGAGCGCGTGGACGCCGGAATCTGTGCGTCCGCTCGCTACTGAGTGTATTGAAGCATCCTTATGCAGTTTGACGAGCGCTTTATCGATTTCCGATTGAACGGTGCGCATATTAGGCTGCGACTGATAACCCGCAAAATCGGTTCCATCATAGGAAACCGTCGCCTTCATTCGTTTCATTATGTTCACTTCCTTACATAAGCCAGCACGGCCACTAGTACAACAAATGCAATTAGGACCGCGGTATCTTTCATTTGCCAAGACAGCTGACGGAATCGTGTCCGTCCCTCTCCTCCACGATAGCCGCGTACTTCCATCGCAACGGCCAAATCTTCTGCTCGTTTAAACGCACTGACGAACAGCGGAACAAGCAGCGGAATCACAGCCTGTATCCGCTCTTTCATCGAACCTGAACTCAAATCCGATCCTCTGGCCAGCTGTGCTTTCAGGATTTTATCCGTCTCATCCATCAGTGTCGGAATGAAACGAAGTGCGATCGACATCATCAGCGCCAGCTCGTGTACCGGCAGTTTCAGTTTTTTGAATGGATTAAGAAGCGTCTCGAGTCCATCTGTAATGGAAATCGGTGAAGTGGTAAGTGTCAGTACTGTCGTAATCAGCACTAATACCAAGAACCTGATGGATATGAATATACCCATCCGTAAACCTTCTTCGTAGATCTTGATGAATTTCCATTCAAATATAATCGGACCTTCACGTGTGAAAAAGATGTGCAGTAAAAGCGTGAAGATAATCAAGAACAGAACTGGCTTTAGCCCATTCACTAAAAAGTACGGCTTGATTCGCGCCAATGCAATTACAAACGCTGTGAATCCAAGCAGTACAGCGTAGGATGCAACATTATTCGCCAAGAACACGGCAATGACAAACAGGAAAACAAAAAGCAGTTTCGAGCGCGGATCTAATCGATGCACAATCGTATTCCCGGGGATATAACGGCCGATGATCATTTTTTCTAACATGGCCTTTCTCCCTTTCCTTGAATAACAGCAGCCAATTCCTGTGCCAGTAATTCTTCCGTTACTGCCAGCCGTCCGAGTTTTCGACCAGTTAGTTTCTCCATCCTATGCTGAAAGCGTACCGAACGGGGAATTCCTAATCGATAGGAATGCAGCTGCTCTTCCTGACTGAAAATTTCTTCGGGAGTCCCCTCCATGACAGATGTTCCCTCATGCATCACAACAATTCGATCACTGTAGCGTGCGGCATCTTCCATACTATGGGTGACTAAAATGGTCGTCAGGTTCTCTTCTTCATGAAGACGGTGGAACAGCTCCATTATTTCTTTACGTCCTCTGGGATCAAGACCTGCTGTCGGTTCATCCAGCACTAATACAGACGGTTTGAATGCAAGTACACCCGCAATCGCCACACGCCGCATTTGGCCGCCTGACAGTTCGAAAGGTGATTTCTGCAACACTTCCTCCGGTAAGCCAAGCAGCTTCACCAGTTCATGCGCCCGATCACGTGCAATCTCTTTTGGCACACCGAAATTTATGGGGCCAAACATAATATCCTTTTCTACCGTTTCTTCAAACAATTGATGTTCGGGAAATTGGAAAACGATGCCTACTTTGTGACGCACATTCTTCAATTGCTTTCCTTTGGTCTGTGCAGTGATGGTTGTATCACCAACCTTCACAATACCTTCCGAAGGTTTCAACAGACCATTCAAATGAAGGAGAAGAGTCGACTTGCCTGACCCTGTATGGCCGATAATAGACGTATAGGACCCCGAAGGAATTGTAGCCGTCACATCTTGTAATGCCCTCTTTTCAAACGGTGAATCTTTCGCATATAAATATCCTACTTGCTGAAGTGAAATGTCCACAATTCATTCACCAACTCTTCTTCTGTCATATGATTACCTTGAATGTCCACATCTGCTTCACGCAGAAATTCTGATACACGTAAAGCAAACGGCAGATCAAGACCAATTGATTCCAATTCGGCCCCTTTCTGAAATATCTCTTCAGGTGTCCCGGTCATCAGGACTTTTCCTTCATTCATCACAAGTACCCGATCTGCCAACAATACTTCTTCCAGATCATGTGTAATAGAAAGCACAGTCAGCCCAATTTCGGACCGAAGTTTTTTGACAATCTCAATAACTTCTTCTCTACCCTGAGGGTCAAGCATTGATGTTGCTTCATCCAATATTAGAAGCTCAGGCTGCAACGCCAATGCGCCCGCAATCCCCACCCGCTGCTTTTGACCGCCTGATAAGTGATGTGGCTCATGATTGATATAGTCGGTCATCTTCACCTGTTCCAGCGCTTCATGCACACGCTTGACCATGACTTCATGCGGAACACCATTATTTTCTAGTGCGAACGCGACGTCATCCTGAACAGTGGAGCCTACAAATTGATTATCCGGATTTTGAAAGACGATCCCCATTCGTGAACGCGTCTCCCATAAGTTATCTTCCGTTAAATGTTCTAAAAAGAGATTTACTTCGCCTGACGAAGGAAACAGCAATCCTATCAGCAGTTTTGCCAGCGTCGATTTACCTGAACCATTATGACCGACAACAGCCAGCCACTCACCTTCATATAAAGTAAAAGATACATCATCCAACGCTTTGGACTGAACATCCGGCGGTTCTTCTTCCGCAAGTTCGTATGAAAACGTCACATGATGCATAGACGCGATTTCCTTCATTTAGGACACTCCTTTATTTATGTATGCCATTCTTATGTATAAAAAAAAAGCGCGTACCTCATCTAAGGAATGCGCCTTTGAAAACGAAATGCCGGGTGCTCATGCCGACATCTCAGATGAGGTACGTAGAGCTAGACCAGTCGATTGCTCGCTGATCATAACACTCAGCTTTTCAGTCGTATAAATCATATATGTTTGTAAAAGAGGGTGTGGCTGTGCATGACAGACACACCCTCGAAGTGTATGGAATTACACTAGTTCGATGATAACTACTGGTGCGCCATCGCCGCGGCGAGGACCCATCTTCATTATACGTGTATAACCGCCTTGGCGATCTGCATAGCGTGGTGCCACTGTATCGAAAAGTTTTTGAAGTGCAAACACTGTTGCTTCTTCTCCTTCTTCGTTTTCAACAGTAACCGTTTCACGACGGATATATTCAGCAGCCTGACGACGTGCATGAAGATCTCCACGTTTACCAAGAGTGATCATCTTTTCAACTACTGAACGCAATTCTTTCGCGCGTGCTTCAGTTGTCTGGATGCGCTCGTGGACGATTAAATCTGTTGTCAAGTCGCGAAGCATTGCTTTACGTTGTGAACTTGTGCGTCCAAGTTTTCTGTATCCCATTTGAAGTTTCCCTCCTTCAAGTATATGTCAGTTATTCTTCAGAGCGTAACTCAAGATTCAGCTCATCAAGTTTAGCCTTCACTTCTTCAAGTGATTTACGGCCAAGGTTGCGCACTTTCATCATTTCATCTTCGGACTTATTAGCAAGTTCTAAGACTGTATTGATTCCCGCACGTTTCAGGCAGTTGTAAGAACGAACAGAAAGGTCTAGCTCTTCGATAGTCATCTCAAGAACTTTTTCTTTTTGGTCTTCTTCTTTCTCTACCATGATTTCTGCAGTCTGTGCTTCGTCAGTCATACCAACGAATATATTAAGGTGTTCTGTAAGAATTTTAGCACCAAGAGATACTGCCTCTTTAGGACCTATGCTGCCATCTGTCCAAACATCAAGTGTTAACTTGTCAAAGTTTGTACTTTGACCGACGCGAGTGTTCTCCACTTGGAAGTTGACGCGTGATACTGGAGTGTAAATTGAGTCGATCGGAATTACACCAATCGCTAGATCCTCACGTTTGTTTTGATCGGAAGGAACATATCCACGACCACGTACAGCATACATACGCATACGTAAATGTCCATTCTTGCCGAGAGTAGCAATCGGGAGATCTGGATTCAATACTTCGACATCACTATCATGTGTGATATCCGCAGCCGTCACGACGCCTTCACCTTTCACATCGATCTCAATAACTTTCTCATCATCTGAGTAAATTTTGAGAGCAAGTTTCTTCACATTCAAAATAACTGTCGATACGTCTTCTACGACACCTTCAATTGTTGAGAATTCATGAAGTACTCCATCGATCTGAATAGATGTCACAGCAGCTCCTGGTAATGAAGACAAGAGAATGCGACGTAAGGAATTCCCTAAGGTATTTCCATATCCACGCTCAAGCGGTTCGATAATAAATTTACCAAACTGTGAATCTTCACCGATCGTAACTGTTTCAATCTTTGGTTTCTCAATCTCGATCATTATTTACCCTCCTCAAAACGTCTTCTGTATTGGTTAAACCATATTGAATTCACTGATAATAGATAACCTATTTCAACAGTATTAACAAAAAATGTCTTTCTTAATCCAATAGATTCAAACCTATTATACGCGACGACGTTTTGGCGGGCGGCAACCGTTGTGCGGAACCGGAGTTACGTCTCTGATTGCAGTAACTTCAAGACCAGCAGCTTGTAATGAACGGATAGCCGCTTCACGACCAGCACCTGGGCCTTTAACTGTTACTTCCAATGATTTTAAACCGTGTTCCATAGCTGTTTTTGCTGCTGTTTCAGCAGCCATTTGTGCAGCAAATGGAGTGGATTTACGAGAACCTCTGAAGCCAAGTGCACCAGCACTAGACCATGAAAGTGCATTACCGTGGCTATCTGTAATTGTAACGATAGTATTATTGAACGTCGAACGGATATGTGCAATACCGGTTTCAATATTCTTTTTCACACGACGTTTACGAGTTTGTTGTTTACGTGCCATGTTGGAAAGAGCCCTCCTTTACCTATTATTTTTTCTTGTTAGCGATTGTACGTTTAGGACCTTTACGAGTACGTGCGTTGTTTTTCGTGTTCTGACCGCGAACAGGCAATCCACGACGGTGACGGATTCCACGGTTACTACCGATCTCCATCAAACGCTTGATGTTTAGAGAAGTCTCACGACGTAGATCTCCTTCTACTTTCAAGCCGTCAATTTGTTCACGAATCTTATCAAGTTCTGCGTCAGTTAAATCACGAACGCGAGTTTCTTCAGAAATATCAGCTGCAGTCAAAATACTTTGCGCAGTTGTTTTACCGATTCCATAAATGTATGTCAATGAAATGACAACGCGCTTATCGCGCGGAACGTCTACACCAGCAATACGTGCCATATAAGTTGTGCACCTCCTTGTGTTTTAGCCTTGTCTTTGTTTATGCTTTGGATTTTCACAGATTACCATTACTCGGCCGCGTCTACGAATAACTTTACATTTTTCGCAGATCGGTTTTACAGATGGTCTTACTTTCATCCTGCCCAACCTCCTTCAATATTCCGGAGTGCAAAAGTTTATTT
The DNA here is from genome assembly GCF_029257255.1 of Sporosarcina sp. Lineage (GTDB taxonomy): Bacteria > Bacillota > Bacilli > Bacillales_A > Planococcaceae > Sporosarcina. The sequence continues at coordinate 116,149 of NZ_JARICI010000036.1, forward strand.
AAAACGGTATGTGATACGACCACGTGTCAAATCATAAGGCGAAAGTTCCATTGTCACTTTGTCGCCAGGCAGAATACGAATAAAGTGCATACGAATTTTACCAGATACGTGTGCAAGCACCGTATGTCCGTTTTCTAACTCCACTTTAAACATCGCATTCGGCAACGTTTCAAGAACAGTTCCTTCAACCTCAATTACGTCGTCCTTCGCCATCAATCCTGTCTCCCTTCTATATCCAATAAAGGCTTTCACCATCGAGCGGCATCAGTCGCCTTCAAAAAAGCTTCCTTCAACATATGTCCAGTTTGCATGAGTGATGTTCGAAAGACGTCTGCCACATTTCGCTGTATCGCATCTTTCGCGATTGAGTTCCTTTATTGTTCGCACAGCATTTCCAATTACACATTATATCGCTTTCCGCTCCATAATGCATGCTAGAAGTACTGAAGAAGCAACCATACAAAACTCCATTTGTCCTATACCGGGCACCCTATGCTTTTGCAGCTCGTTTTCAACCATTACTTTCCGAACAGTGATGCAGCTGTGCCCGAAAAGGATTGATTACTTCGTGCTTTGTTGCAATACTGCATCCAAATCTTTGAATACAACGTTGATGTCTTGTTGACCATCTATTTTAGTCAGCACACCTTTTTCGCCATAAAAGTCGAGTAAAGGAGCTGTCTGGTTCATATTTACTTCCAAACGATTCATGACAGTCTCGGGATTGTCATCTGCACGCTGGTAAAGTTCGCCTCCGTCTTTATCACAAACATCTTCAACTTTTGGAGGGTTGAAAATTAAGTGATAAGATGTTCCGCATACTTTACAGATCCGACGTCCAGATAAACGTGCGACTAATTCTTCCGTATCGACTTCAATGTCAATTACGGACTCGATTTTTTTACCTAAGTCATCAAGCAAAGCATCTAATGCTTGCGCCTGAGGAACTGTTCTAGGAAAGCCATCAAGAAGAAAGCCGTTATCGCAATCTGTTTTGCTCAATCGCTCGCGTACGATACCAATGGTAACTTCATCAGGAACTAATGCTCCTTGATCCATGAACGATTTTGCTTTGACTCCAAGTTCCGTGCCTTCTTTGATGGCAGCACGGAACATATCGCCTGTAGAAATATGGGGGATTCCGTACTTTTCGACAATTTTGTCTGCTTGTGTACCTTTACCAGCACCCGGCAGACCCATTAATACGATATTCATACGTCGTTGCCCTCCATTTAATTACACAATAGGTCAGGCTATTGCTTTTTATTTCATGAATCCTCTGTAATGTCTCTTCACTAACTGTGATTCTAACTGCTTCATTGTTTCAAGGGCTACCCCTACTACGATGAGCAGACTCGTTCCGCCGATTTGAGCGGATTGAGGCAGATTCGCCAGATTGATGAAGAAAATAGGCATAACAGCCACGACGGCAAGAAAGATCGAGCCGACGAACGTTAGTCTGTACAGAGTGCTAGTTAAATACTTTTGAGTGTTTGCACCTGGACGTATTCCTGGAATATACGCACCTTGCTTTTTCAGGTTTTCAGCCATATTCTCTGGATTCACTTGAATGAATGCATAGAAGTAGGTGAACGCGATAATAAGTGTGACATAGAGAATCATTCCAACTGGATTCGTGTAATCAAAAATCCGAATGATTGTTTTCGTGACACTGTTCTCACCGAAAAACGGAGCGATCTGCTGTGGCGTAATGAAGAATGCCACTGCAAAGATTACTGGAATAACACCCGCAGCATTCAGTTTCAAAGGTAAGTGTGTTTGTTGGCTTGCAACTGATTGATTACGGCCTGATACGCGCTTCGCATATTGAATTGGAATCTTCCGCAATGCTTCCTGGAAGTAGATAACTCCAATTACAATCGCTACTATCACGAGCAGAAGTAATGCCATCGTTGCGATTCGAATAAATAGTGCATCTCCAGCGTCTTGGATCTGCGTTACATACAATTGGTTCACAGCATTCGGAATACCTGCGACGATCCCTGCAAAGATGATTATGGAAATACCATTTCCGACACCTTTAGCAGTGATTTGTTCGCCGAGCCATAATAGGAAAGCAGTTCCCGCAGTCAACACAATCGCAATCACGACATATGTAGACACACTGTTATCCGCGATCAGTTTACCACCGAACGTCTGGTTGAAACCAAACGACATGGCAATGGCCTGGATAAACGCAAGAACAATCGTGAAGTACCTTGTGAACTGTGCAAGCTTTCGTCTTCCGACGTCTCCTTGTTTAGACCACTCAGTGAACTTCGGCACTACATCCATCTGCAAGAGCTGCACAATGATGGAAGCCGTGATGTACGGCATAATTCCCATTGCGAAGATCGAGAAGTTGGAGAGTGCTCCCCCACCGAACGTATTCAAAAAGCCAATGAATTGGTTATCTGATTGCTGTAAAGCAGTTGCATCAACGTTTGGAACCGGAACAAATGTCCCTAGTCTGAACACGATGAGCACTAGGAGGGTAAAAATTATTTTAGACCGGATCTCTTTCACACGCATGAAGTTAGAGATTGTCTGAAACATTATACCACCTCTGTTTGCCCGCCCGCTTTTTCGATTGCCTCTTTTGCAGAAGCGGAGAATTTGTTAGCTTTTACTGTAATCTTCTTCTCAAGAGTCCCGTTACCAAGAATCTTGATTCCAGATTTAGCGTTGCTAACAACTCCAGTTTCAATTAGCAGTTCCGGCGTTACTTCCGTGCCTTCTTCGAAACGATTCAATGTATCGAGGTTAACGATCGCATAATCTTTACGATTAATGTTCGTGAATCCGCGCTTAGGAAGTCGTTGGAAAAGGGGGATTTGTCCACCTTCGAAACCAAGACGTACACCGCCGCCTGAACGTGCGTTTTGACCTTTGTGACCTTTACCGGAAGTCTTACCAAATCCAGAACCAATCCCGCGACCAATACGCTTACGGTTTCTACGAGAACCTTCAGCTGGTTTTAACTCGTGTAATTTCATCTTATCGGCACCTCCTTATTCTAAAATAATCCTTAGATTTCTTTAACGGTTACCAAGTGGTTGACCTTTGTAATCATACCACGGATTGCATCGTTATTTTGATGTTCAACTGTTTGATTTAACTTTCGAAGACCAAGTGCTTCAATTGTTTTACGTTGTGTTGGCTTAGAACCAATAACACTTTTCGTAAGGGTGACTTCAAGTTTGTTCGCCATTGTATTTCCCCCCTTAACCTAACAGTTCTTTTACGGATTTACCACGCAATTTTGCAACATCTTCTGCGCGTTTCAAATTCTGTAATCCTTCGATTGTTGCACGAACCATATTGATTGGTGTGCTTGATCCAAGAGATTTTGAAAGGATATCCGTTATGCCTGCAAGTTCAAGTACCGCACGGACAGGTCCACCTGCAATTACTCCAGTACCTGGTGCTGCTGGTTTGATGAGGATTTGTCCTGCACCAAAACGACCAATTACTTCGTGAGGTGTTGTACCTTTAACCATTGGCACTGTAACTAAGTTTTTCTTCGCATCTTCAATTGCTTTGCGGATTGCATCTGGAACTTCTTGTGCTTTACCAGTTCCAAAACCGACACGACCGTTTTTATCACCGACAACGACAAGTGCTGTAAAACGGAAACGACGTCCGCCTTTCACAACTTTCGCAACACGGTTGATCGTTACTACGCGTTCTTCAAACTCGCTTTTGTTCTGTTCATTACGACGCATGAAATATGTCCCTCCTTCTTAATTAAAATTCAAGTCCATTTTCGCGTGCTGCGTCAGCAAGAGCTTTAACACGACCATGGAAAAGATATCCGCCACGGTCGAAAACAACCGACTTGACGTCCTTTTCAACAGCTTTTTTTGCAATTAGCTCGCCGACTTTAGCTGCAGATTCAGTGTTACCTGTAGATCCAGCATCAACATCTTTATCCATTGTTGAAGCACTAACGATTGTTACACCATTTGTGTCGTCAATCAATTGTGCATAGATATGTTTGTTTGAACGGTAAACGTTTAGACGTGGACGCTCTGCAGTTCCGCTGATTTTCGTACGCACGCGTGCGTGACGCTTTTTACGGACAGCGTTTTTATCTTGTTTCGTGATCATCGTGGTCACTCCTTCCAAATACCTCAAGCGGTATTATTTACCTGTTTTACCTTCTTTACGACGAACAATTTCGCCTTCATAACGAATACCTTTGCCTTTATAAGGCTCTGGCGGACGTACTTGACGGATGTTAGAAGCAAGAGCACCTACGTGTTCTTTGTTGTAGCCGCGGACGATAATTTTCGTGTTCGCCGGTACTTCAACTTCTACACCTTCTTCTGGTGTGAATTCAACTGGATGTGAATACCCTACGTTCAATACAAGTTTCTTACCTTGCATTTGTGCACGATATCCGACACCAATCAATTCTAGTGTGCGTTCGAATCCTGTAGATACTCCTACTACCATGTTGTTAAGCACAGAGCGAGTTGTACCGTGGATAGAACGATGATCTTTAGAATCAGAAGGGCGAGTCAATGTGATGACGTTACCTTCTTGTTTGATAGTGATTTCTTGATCTAATTGTCTTGAAAGTTCACCTTTCGGACCTTTAACAGTTGCGAAGTTATCATCTGAAATTGTTACCGTAACGTTTTCAGGCACTTCGATCTGACGATTACCAATACGGGACATTCTATTGCACCTCCATTCAATTGTCGCTAATTACCAAACGTAAGCGACGACTTCTCCACCTATTTGTTTAGCACGGGCTTCTTTATCAGTTACAACACCATTTGATGTTGATACTAGTGCGATACCTAAGCCGTTAAGTACTTTAGGTACTTCAGTTGACTTTGCATACACACGAAGTCCTGGTTTAGAAATACGTTTCAAGCCATTGATAACACGTTCGTTATCCTGACCGTATTTTAGGAAAATGCGGATGATTCCTTGTTTGTTATCTTCCACGTATTCCACATCACGTACGAAACCTTCTCGTTTTAAGATTTCTGCGATTTCTTTCTTTACGTTTGAAGCAGGTACCTCAAGCTTCTCGTGGCGAACCATGTTCGCGTTACGGATGCGTGTAAGCATATCTGCAATCGGATCACTCATTGTCATTAGAATTAACCTCCTTCCCTAATTAGGGGTTTACCAGCTGGCTTTTTTGACGCCAGGAAGTTGTCCCTTGTATGCAAGTTCGCGGAAACAAATACGGCAAAGTTTAAATTTGCGATATACCTAATGTGGACGGCCGCAGCGTTC